>VENA01000055.1 GCA_009711785.1 Bacillota bacterium | reverse complement strand
AATCATCCTTTCATAGTTTTCTCGTCAATTACTATTATATTGGATGATTCATGTATAATAAAGGTGTCCTTCATTGGGCACCTTTATTTATTTTTTGTTTTTTGCCTACTATAATTTTACTCTAAGAAAAGTAAATAATTTTTTAAAATAAAAAAAAGGAGTGTCTCCACTCCATTATAATACTAATATAATCAATGCAAATAAAAGCATGATTGCAAATATAAAAACAGAATACATTAAACTATTCATATTACTTCTAAGTTTATCTATAATATCTGAAAGATTATATTTAAAATCTATATCTTTATTTATTGATTTATCTTTTATTTTTATATCTTTTATTTTTATATTTTTTATACCTATAGGTATAATCTTTCTTTTTATACATCCTATATTAATATTACCAAGCTTCTTAACCTTATTATTAACATACTTAACTGTATCTATAATCCCTTTATCTATTATATGAAATATTTTTGAACTATATTTAAAAGTAAATTTTATAACTGGTATATAAAAATCCTCTTCCAAACTAAACCAGTTTATGGATGGATTTTTATATACTTTTTTACCTTCCTTAGTATCTATTAAATACCTTCTTATAAATAAAACATAGATTCCTAAACCTATAATAATTGTGGTAAATGACGATTTCAAATTATCAAATGTATAAAAATCAACATGTAAATGTCCTTTTATATTGAAACTTTCTACTATCTTATCTATAACATTTATTATTATATTTGGTCTTAGTCCTATATAAATAATTAAACCACTTAATATTATCAAAGGAAAAAGTGCTCTTTTACTCATATGGGATTTGTATTGACCTCTATATTTTTCATTTTTTTCAATAAATACAGCAATAAATATCTTTGTCATATAAGCTACAGTTAAACCACTACTTATATTAAAAATAATTTCAGCTACTATAAAAAGTTCGCTATGATATATATGATGTGCTTCGGATAAAGCATGATGTAAAAGGGTCTTACTAATATAACCATTAAATCCAGGCATACCAGCAATTGCAAAGGCACCTATTAGAAATAATACTTTTAATAATAATTTATGTTTTCCAAATCCCTTTATAACATTTATACTTAAATCTCTAATTATCATATATATTAATCCTGCTGCTAAAAATAATAATACCTTAAATAGTGCATGGTTTATTATATGATATATTGTAGCATAGACAGCTGTTAAATTGTGTCCCTTTAATAAACCTATAAGTCCAACACCTAAGAATATATATCCTGCTTGACTCATACTACTATATGCTAATATTCTTTTTATATTTCTTTGAAATATTGCTAAAAAACCTCCAAATATCATATTGATAAGCCCTAAAACTAATATAATAGTAGATATTATTATATCTCCATCCATTATAAATAAACTAGTTACCATTACTCCAAAAATACCTGCCTTTAATAAAACGCCTGAAAGTATGGCATTAGCCGGTGTAGGAGCTGCTGGATATGCCTTTGGAAGCCATACATGTAGTGGAAATAAACTTGCTTTAACTGCAAATCCAAATATAATTAAAAAACTAATTACATATTTAATATTTCCAAGATTAGTCATCAACGGAGCTAGTTCTTCTATATTTAATGTAGCTGTATAATCATATAATAAGAATAATCCCATTAAGGTTACAAGTCCTCCTGCTATTGCCATAGCTAAATATATTCTACCACCTTCATGGGCATATTCATCCTCATCATGGATAACTAAAGCATAGGAAGTAAAGGACATAATTTCAAAAAATGTAAAGAGATTTAATATATTCTCTGATAAAAATATTCCTACTGAACTACTTAATGTAAGCATAAAATAAGCATAATATCTATTCCTATTTTTATATTTAACTATATATTGGGTTGAATACATCGTACTTAAAAACCATATAAAGGCTGATAACCAAACAAATACATATCTAAGCATATCAAGCTTTAAATATAATCCTATCCCCATAACATCTGGAATAAATAACTCTATTACACCCCTTGAGACTTCTTTGTATAAAAGTGTAACTAATAAAAGTTCTACCCCTGTCATTACTACATTAAATACATCCCTATAATATTCACTTTTTTTTCCGATAATATATCCAATAGCTGCACCAACCATTGGTAATAATAAAATTACTAATAAACTCATTTTAACCACGTTTATCACCTTCCTTTATGGTTAACTATATTAACTTAGTAGCTATACCTTCTATAAAATGTAATATTGGATTTGGAAATAAGCCTAATATTACAACTATAGATGTTAGTATTACAATTGGTACTAACATTTTTAAAGGTGCTTCATCTCTTTTTGGTTTTTCCTCTTCCTCTTCCCCTGGAAAAAAGGCAGTTACTATAATTGGTATTAAATAACCTGCTGTAAGTAAAGCACTAACTAAAAGTATTATAGGAAATAATATTTTATTTGCACCTAAGCCTCCTAGGGCTAAATACCACTTACTTACAAATCCATTAGTTGGTGGTATCCCTATCAAAGAAATACTTGCTATACCAAAACAAACCATGGTAGTAGGCATTTTTCTTCCTATCCCTTTAATATCACTAATATTTTTCTTTCCAGTTTTTATATATATAGCACCAGCACAGAAAAAGAGAGTTATTTTTATAACAGCATGATTTATTAAATGCAAAATCCCCCCTGTGAAGGCATTTTCATTTAACATAACAAGTCCTAATAATATATATCCAAGCTGACTTACAGTTGAGTATGCTAACCTTTTTTTAAGATTTTCTTGATGTAGTGCTAATAAAGAACCTAATAAAATGGTAATTA
>VENA01000075.1 GCA_009711785.1 Bacillota bacterium | reverse complement strand
TCTCTTTAAACTCAAATCTAATAGGTGTTCCTTCAAATCCAAAGGACTGTCTTAATTGATTTTCTAAATATCTTTGATATGAAAAATGCATTAATTCTTTATCATTAATAAAGATTACAAATTTAGGAGGTCTCGCTCTTACCTGAGTCCCATAGAATATTTTAAGTCTTTTTCCTTTATCAGAAGGAGGTTGATTCATTAAAACTGCCTCTCCTATAATATCATTTAAAATACCTGTAGTTATTCTTAAAGAGTGATTATTTGCTACTAGTTTTATTAAATCTATTATTTTATTTACTCTTTGTCCTGTAAGTGCAGATATTATTAAAAATGGAGCATAAAACATAAAGGATAATCCATTTCTAATTTCCTTTTCATAATCTCTATAAGTATTATTATCTTTATCAACAAGATCCCATTTATTTGCTATTATTATTGATGCTTTACCATTTTCATGGGCATAACCTGCAATTTTTTTATCTTGATCAGTTAACCCTTCCTTAGCATCTATTACAATTAAACAAACATCGGCACGTTCAATTGCTGCAAGAGACCTAATTACACTATATCTTTCCACATTTTCATTAACTCTTTTTTTCTTTCTCATTCCTGCAGTATCTATAAACACATATTTATCTTCTCCAACTTCAAATGGAGTATCAATAGCATCCCTTGTAGTTCCTGGAATATCACTAACTATAACTCTCTCTTCACCAAGTATTTTATTTATCAACGAAGATTTCCCAGCATTTGGTTTTCCTATAACAGCTACTTTAACAATATCATCATCATATTCAGTATCTTTATCTTCAGGGAAATATTCTATTACTCTATCTAACATATCACCAATCCCATGGCCATGTCCTGCTGATATTGTAACAGGTTCTCCTAATCCTAATTCATAAAATTCATATATTGATTCTGGTATTAAATGAGAATCTACCTTATTGGCAACTAATAATACATTTTTATTAGATTTTCTTAACATATCAGCTACTTCTCTATCTGTTGCTGTTAAACCTTCAGATCCATCAACCATAAATATGATTATATCTGCAGTCTCAATGGCTATCTCAGCCTGTTGTCTCATTTTAGATAATATTAAATTATCACTCTTTGGTTCGATACCACCAGTATCTATTAAAGTATAGTAATTATTAAGCCATTCTCCTTCAGCATAAATTCTATCCCTTGTTACTCCAGGTTTATCTTCTACAATCGCAATTCTTCTTCCAGCCAATCTATTAAATAAAGTTGACTTTCCTACATTCGGTCTACCAACTATAGCAACTATTGGTCTTCCCATATTTATCACCTCACATTAGTTATTATGTTTTTTAAAAATTCTTTACTATTTACATCTGATTTTATTACTTTTGTATTTAATTTGTTTTCAATATCTTTAATGGTTATATCATCAAGAAAAATATCTTCATTGGCTTTAAGCATAGAACTTGGTAATATAATTCCATCTCCTATATCAATTGATTTTAATTGCTTTATAATATCTTGTCCTGTAATTAATCCCGATACAGTTATAGTTTCACCAAAATACTTATTCTTTATAGGTTTAACTTCTAATGTTAACCCTTTTACCTTTTTCATTATTTCTTTTGCTATATCTTTCATAAAGTCACTAGCTAAACATCCTGTTACCAATGTAAATTTCTTATTTGTATCAATTGGTTTCATATTATTAAGTTCTCTACATAACTCATCTTTAAACTTTCTTGAAAGGCCCACACCATTTTCTAATTGTGGAAAATTTTCATATTCCTCATACTTTGGTATTTTCTTTTGTGCTAAAATATAAAATTCATCAGAGGCATATACAAATTTTGTCCCAATTTCATCAAAATATAAAGATTGAAAATAATTTAATCTTTCTAAAAGTTCTTTAGCTTTTTTATAATCATATTCTTTTAACTTAGCTAATCCTTCCCTATGTTTCGTTAAACCAACAGGAACAACAGCAACACTCTTTACACTTGGATATAATTTTCTTAAATCTTTAATTGTATTATTAAGATTTTCTTTATCATTAATTCCAGGACATAATACTATTTGACAATTCATAATTATTCCTGCTTCTTTAAACCTTTTCATTATTTCATATACTCTGCCTGCTTTTTTATTATTTAGCATTCTTGACCTTAATTCAGCATCAGTAGTATGAACTGAAATATTTATAGGACTTATCCTAAACTTTATAATTCTTTTTATGTCATCTTCACTCATATTAGTCAAAGTTATAAAATTGCCTTGAAGAAAAGATAACCTAGAATCATCATCTTTAAAATATAAAGTTTCCCTCATTCCCTTAGGTAATTGATCTACAAAACAAAATATACATTTATTATTACAGCTTTTTGCTTTATCTATTAATGGATTGGAAAATATAATGCCTATATCCTCATCAAAATCTTTCTCTATTTCTAATTGCCACACATCACCATCGCTTTTCATTATCTTCACAGTTAAAAAATCATCTGCTATATGAAACTTATAATCTATTATATCTTTAATAGCATTATCATTAATAGTAAGTAACCTATCCCCTTTTTCAACACCTAATTCCTCTGCAATACTGTTCTCTTTAACTGAACTTATAATATTTTTATTTTCATTAATATTTTTTAGCTCCATAATATCTCCTCTAATTCAAGTTTAATACGTTCATTAGGTTATAGTATCATTTTGATAGTTAAAAATCAAGATTTTAACCCACTCTGTTTCTGTCAAGTAATTGTTGGCAAATATTAATCTTTAAATAGAATCACCCATTATTTGTTATTTTTATAGTTGAATTTCTGATGAATAAAGTTTAACAATAGTAAAATTGATGTCTTTTATTTCATTATCATTTTTTTTCATGAAGACATACTTCCCCTATAAACTATAATTCAACCAACTTTTACTCTAATATCTTAATTCTAGTGAACTAGCACATTTATCTTGAAATATTTTCTTTATTGTTTTCCTTCCATTTGT
>VENA01000061.1 GCA_009711785.1 Bacillota bacterium | reverse complement strand
TTTAGAAAAGTAATTATGACTAGCTAAACTTATTTACATCCCCATCCAAACATAGGATAATGAATGTATATAATTACTAAAATTATGATCCAAAATAACCACGTATAATCATCACCACATCCTAATATACCTTTACTAGTCATACAATCACCTCCTTAATATATATATATGCAGTAAATTAAATAACGCTACTATTAAGAAGGTGAAAATTATAATTATTATTTACACATTACCAAGTATCCATTCAGTTGCTTCTTTTAAAGAATCAAATATTAAATCTTTATTTTTTAGATCATCTATATGTTTTTTTCCATGGCCTGTTAAAACATATATCCCCTTTGCACCTGCATTTAACCCAAATTCCACATCTGAGGGATGATCTCCTATAACATAAGATTTTTCTATATCTATATTATGCTTTTTTATAGCTTGATGAATAAAATAAGGGTTAGGCTTTCTACAATCACAATCATCTTCCTTAGTATGGGGACAACAATATAGCTGATTTATTTTTATATTATGTTTTTTAAACTCTTCTAATATATAATCATTTACTTTTTTTACTCCCTTTTCAGTTATTAAGTTTTTCCCAATACCAGATTGATTAGTTACAATAAAAAGTTCAAAATATTTATTTAATTTTTTTAAGGCGTTAATAGTATATGGATATATTTTTATCTCTTTAAAAGTCTCTATATAGCCTCTATCTTCAATTAATACACCATCTCTATCAAGAAATACTGCTCTTTTCATAATATACCTTCCTCCTTTTTTACTATTATAACACCTAACTTTTAGTTTACTTCAATTATAAAATTAAATTTATCTATTCTAACTTTTTCTAATTTTTTACCATAGCTTTTGAATTCTCTTTCTAAAAACTTAATATTAGAATAATACTCATCTTCTATTTCATATATCTCTTCTTTAGATAAACTTTTCATTATCTTTTCTTTTTCTTTATCATCTTCAAACATTAGATCTCCTATCACTATTCTACCATTTTTATTTAAGACATTAATCATTTCTTTAATAGCTACCTTTTTTTCTTCATTATTTAAATGATGGAAAGCATAGGTTGAAACTATAATATCAAAACTATTATTTTCAAAGGGGATTTTAAGAAAGTCCCCTGGACGTAGCTTAAGATTTGGAAATTTATTCTTGGCTACATTTAACATCTCCCTAGATTGATCTAACCCTAAAATATCATACCCTCTTTCTAAAAATAATTTAGAAAGATTACCTGTACCTACACCTATGTCTAAGATTTTTATATCCTTTGTTTTATCTTTAGTTGCAGTTTTAAATGTATTATTTAATATCTTTTCATAATTTTCATAGATTTTTAAACTACTAGGATCATTTTTTACTGTTTCATCATAAGTCTTTGACCATGTATCAAAATCCCATTTATCTTTCCAATCTTCTTTTAGTTTATATATTTCATTCATATCCTTTATTATATCAACCATTTTCCCTTTATACTCTTTACTATCAGATATATATATTATATCCATAAGCTCTTTAAGAGCATCCCTTATAAGTTTCATCTTTTGCATTCTACTATTTATTACTTCCCATTGATTATAAAAGTGGTCTAATTCATTGTCTTTCCTATTATCATTAAATATATCTTTAATATCATGAATTGATAAATCTAAGACCCTATACATTAATATAGTTTGTAATTTAATTAAATCTTTCTCTTTAAAATACCTATAATTATTAAATTTGTCCCTTTCAGGATTAATTAAACCCTTTTTTTCATAGAATCTTATTTTATTTTTAGTTATATTAAAAATCTCAGAAACCTCTTTAATAGTATATCTTTTATTCATATAATCCCCCTTAAGTTTTATTACTTATATTTTAAACCTTAGCCTTAGGCTAAGGTCAAGGGTGTTTTGTTTTTTTAATATATTCCGAATTGGGATGTTAAACTAATATACTTTAAATAATAGTAAAACTTTAATGATATTTTACACATTAAAGTTCAATTATACTACCAGAAGCAAAGGGTTTGCATTTAAAAACATTGTAAAATTCAACTAATGCATCGAATTTGGTACAATGACTAGTTCTTATTATATCAATATCTAATTTCTTTAAATAATTAATAGTTTTTGTTGTTAATTCATCATTCCCTTTTAAATGAAATCCACCAATAACTGCATATATTTTACTAACACCTGTAATTTGTCTAGAATACTCTATAATGTTACAAATACCTGAATGGGCACAACCTGTAATAATAACTAATCCCTTTTTAGTATTAAATACTAGTGCTGAATCATCCATAACAAAATCTTTACTACCATCTTCCTTAATAAAATTAGTATCCTTTGATTCAAACTCAACTATTTTCGGTATTTGTCCAAGGAATACTATATTTTCATCTATTTTAAAGGGCCCTCTACTTAATATAAGGTCAAATCTTTTTTCAGCTTCTTTTATACTAAAGGGCAACCCTATATATTCTCTATTCTTTCTATATCGTTTAATAAATACATCTGGATGACAAATAAGTTTTTTATTTGTCATATACTCTAATCCATTTCCATGGTCCCAATGACCGTGACTTAATACTAGATAATCTAAAGATGAAATATCTACTCCTAATTTTTTTGCATTTTCCATAAACATATTACTACTTCCAAAATCAAATAGTATTTTTTTGCTACTTTCTATGAAAAAAGATAATCCCCATTCAGAAGAGTAGTCTCTAGAAGCATGATTATCAACTAATACATTTATTTTCATTTTATTACTCCTTTCTAAAATTTATTTATGTGATTTCTTATCAATTTCTTTTTCCTTATCTATGGCTCTACTTGAAAAATATTCCTATTCTGATTATAAACAACACCATTTTATTGCTAATTTAATAATATTATATCATTTTTAAACTTAATTTTTATTATTGTTGTCAAGCATTTATGAAAATGTCCCATAAAGTTTAAATCATTAGCACCAACTTTTTAGTTGGTGCTTTAGTTTTTTTATATAGGTTAATTTAGTTTTTAGACAATTAAAATCTTGACAGCAGGAACC
>VENA01000056.1 GCA_009711785.1 Bacillota bacterium | reverse complement strand
ATTTATCACACATTTCCATGTCCTTTTTAAAATCTTCAGAGTCAAAGGATGTATATAATTCATCTAAACTCCATTTTGTAACCATAAAATACCTCCTATTGTTTTATATATTCTTATTTAAAATTTCGAGTATTATACATAAAGGATTTAAAGCCTATATATAGAAAGTATTTACTAAAAGATAATATATATTACTTTTGAGGAGGAAAAAAATGAGAAGATGTAGTTGGGTATCAAATGATAAGATATATATTGACTATCATGATAATGAATGGGGAGTTGAAGTGCATGATGATAGATTACTTTTTGAGTATCTAATTTTAGAAGGGGCTCAAGCAGGATTAAGTTGGATTACTATATTAAAAAAGAGAGAAAACTATAGAATTGCCTTTGATAATTTCGATGCTGAAAAAATTGTAAAATATGATAATGATAAAGTTAATGAATTATTAAATAATAAAGGTATAGTAAGGAGCGAAAGAAAAATAAAGGCAACTATAGAAAATGCTAAAGCCTATTTAAAAATAAAAAAGGAATTTAAAAGTTTTGATGAATATATATGGCAGTTTGTAGGAGGGAAACAGATAAAAAATAGTTGGAAAAGTCTTAAAGAGGTTCCTACAAAAACAGAAGAATCAAAGCAAATGAGTAAAGATTTAAAAAAGAGAGGATTTAAATTTGTAGGACCTACAATATGTTATGCATATATGCAGGCTGTAGGTATGGTAAATGATCATGTAGTAGATTGTTTTAGACATAATGAGATATAAAAGGGCCCTTTAAAGGGCCCTTTATTATTTTGAATTAAGATTAACTATTTTAATGATAACTTCCACTGCTTTTTCCATGGATTCAGTAGGAATGTATTCAAATTTACCATGAAAGTTATGGCCACCAGTGAATAAATTAGGTGTAGGAAGTCCCATATATGAAAGTCTTGCACCATCAGTACCACCACGTATAGGTTTAATATCAGGGGTTATCTCTAATTCTTCCATAGCTTTCTTTGCTGTATTAACTATATGCATTACAGGTTCTATTTTTTCTTTCATATTAAAATATTGGTCTTTAAGTTGTAGATTGACTGTATTATTACCATATTTATCATTTAAATAATCTGTAATCTTTTTAATTCTATCTTTTTTAGCTAAAAACTTATCTTTATCATGATCTCTTATTATATAGTTTAGAGTCGTTTTTTCAACTTCACCTTTAAAATCAATTAAGTGATAAAAACCTTCATAATTATCTGTGTATTCAGGTTTTTCACAAACAGGTAGCATAGAATTTAATTCCATGGCAACTGACATTGAATTTATCATTTTATTTTTAGCAGAGCCTGGGTGGACATTTCTACCATTTACTGTTATTTTAGCACCAGCAGCGTTAAAGTTTTCATACTCAAGTTCACCTATAGGACCGCCATCTACTGTATAGGCAAAATCAGCTCCAAATTTTTCTACATCAAATTTATCTGCCCCTTGTCCAACCTCTTCATCAGGAGTAAAAGCAACTTTAATAGTTCCATGTTTTATTTCAGGATTATTACTTAAATATTCTAAAGCTGTCATTATTTCCGCTATACCAGCTTTATCATCAGCGCCTAAGAGAGTAGTTCCATCAGTTGTTATTAAAGTTTTACCTATGTAGTTTTTTAAATCAGGAAAATCCTTAGGAGATAGAATAATATTTTTCTTTTCATTTAAAATAATATCTTCACCGTCATAATTTTCAACAAACTGAGGTTTAACGTTTTCACCAGACATATCAGGGGCTGTGTCCATATGGGCAATAAATCCTATTGTAGGAACTTCTTTTTCTATATTAGAAGGTAAGGTAGCAAAAACGTATCCAAACTCATCTAAAGAAACATCTTTAAGTCCCATTTCTTTTAATTCTTTAATAAGCAAATTAGCAAGGTTAAATTGCTTTTTTGTACTTGGAAAAGTATCTGAATTAGGATCAGACTTTGTATCGTATTTTATGTAATTTACAAACTTATTAATAACCTTTGACATTTTAATTCCTCCTATTTTTAATATTATCCATCTAATATTATACTCCTAAATTTTAATTATTAAAAGAGTATTATGTTTAAAGAGAAAAAGAAAATAAACCAAATAACCCTAATAGAGATAAATTTAACTTTTACATAACAAAAAAACTACCTTTTATTAACAATTAGATTATCAAAATATGTTTATATATAATTAGTGAGGGTAAATTATAAATAAGAAGAAAATGAAAACTATTATCAATTAGGAGGCGATGTTATGTTTTTTTATAATCTTATTGAAAACAGAATTTTAGCTAATTATGAAAAAAGGACTTCTAAAAGAGACATATATTATTTAGCAGATGTGAATATCCTTGTATAAAGTTGTAGAAAAATAATAGAATATCACTAAAAATGTTTACAGAGTAAATTGCGGGGGTATGTTAATAATAAGATAGAAGATAATAAACTCTATCATTTAGAAATCCCCCTTATGAAGGACTGTTTATCAGTCCTTCATCCCCTATTTAATTAGATTTAACAAATATATAACATTTTAATAATACTAAGTTAATGAAAAGAATTTAAAAATATGTTTATATATATATAGAAGGAAATATTAAAGCTACTATCTATAACCGATAGATTTAAATATAAATCCCCCTCTTAAAAAACTGGGTCTTAACCCAGTTTTTTTATTTTTTTGTAAAAATAAATTTACTTTTTCTTGAAAAACTTCAAAACTACTTCTAAAAATTAAATTAAAGTGATATAATATATTATGCGAACAAATGTTCGAATAATATAATCATGGAGGTTTACAAATGGAAAATAAAGATTCTACCATAATGCATATCGATGTAAATTCGGCATTTTTATCCTTTCAAGCAGCTTATGAAAAACAATTAGGTGTTAAAAGGGATTTAAGAGATATTTCTTCTGTTATAGGAGGAAATCAAAATACAAGACATGGAATAGTTTTAGCCAAATCACAGTCAGCAAAGAAGGCTGGAATAAAGACTGGAGAAAGCATTATGGAAGCTAGGATGAAATGTAGTGATTTAGTTATAGTACCGCCAAATTATAGTTTATATATAAAGAGTAGTAGAGCCCTTAGAAAACTTTTAAAGGAGTATTCTCCTTTTATAGAGGTATTTAGTGTAGATGAATGTTTCCTTGATTATACTAATATGGAGAAACATTTTGGAAATCCATTAAAAGCTGCTTATAAGATAAGAGATAGAATTTTTAAAGAATTAGGTTTTACTGTAAATATAGGAATATCAACTAACAAGCTTCTAGCTAAACAAGCCGGAGAATTAG
>VENA01000070.1 GCA_009711785.1 Bacillota bacterium | reverse complement strand
CAAGGGTTATGTATAGTAAATGATAATGTAAAGTAAGTTGGTAAACTCATTGTACTAACTAAGGATTCATATATTTACTTTACATTATCATATAAGATTATTTATTGAAATTTTTAAGCCATTTTAAAAGATTATTATTTGTCTGCCAAAGAGGTTGTTCGTTAGGTGTTACATCTATATAAGCTTTTTCAATAGCTTCACGTTTTTGCTTAGAATCAGCTCTTGCATATATTTCAGTTGTCTGAATAGAAGAATGCCCAAGTATGTCTCGAATATAAACAAGATTCACACCTGCCTGGAGCATATGCATTGCCTTTGAATGTCGAAGACAGTGGCAAGAAACCTTTTTAGGAATTAATAAATCATTCTCATTACGGGCCATACATGCATATTTGTTCAATATATATCCTACACCAGCTCGCGTTAATTTTTCTTTTCGCTTGTTAGAAAACAAAGGATACTGGTTTTTATATATCTCTAGAAGGTTATTCTCTATCATGTATTTTTTCAAAATACATATCTGTGCTTCCATTAGAGGAATAATTCTAGCTTTATTCCCTTTTCCTATAAGTTTTATTGTGTATGGTTGGTCTAAATGAACACTAGATGGAGTAAGATCTATGATTTCTTGGACTCTAGCTCCTGTATCGTACATAAGGGATAATAATGCAAGATTACGTCTTCCTGACTGTGTCTTTTGATCTGGCATGTCCAAAAGAAGTTTAATTCCATCAAGGGTTATATAATTCAATTTACCTTTTTCTCCTTTCTTTACTGGTATAGTTAAAATTCTTTGCCATTGAAATAAATTGTCAGGATTTTCATATTGAAGATATTTGAAAAAGGAATGTAGAGCGGCAAGCCTTACATTTCTAGTGGATATACTACATTTTCGGCTAGTTTCCAACCAGTTAAGGTAATCATTGATTACATCTTTGTCAATTTTGGATAGTGTTAATTTTTCCACCTTGATCTTCTTTTCATCTCGCATGAATTTTAGAAATAACATAAAGGCATCACGATAAGAAGCTATAGTGTTAATGCTGGCACCAACGTCATCAGGTAAATATTTAGTAAGAAAATTTGTTAAGTAATATGCAAAATCATTTGGTTTCATGTGTATCTACCTCCGGAAATACATAAGTGCATAAACTATTTATTCCATTCATAATTTCCGGATACATATCAGCAGTTAGCCTTACATATTTATCGGTAGCTTTTAATGAACTATGACCAAGATACTTTGACAAGATGGGGAGTGAATAATATAAATCTAACCCTTTTTCAGCCATTGAAGCTAAAGAATGTACACTGAAACTATGTCGAAGATCATGTAGACGTGGTCCATATCCACGGCCTCCATGTGAAATCCTTGCTCTATAAAGAATTTTGCGAAACCATCGATATATAGCATCCCTGCTGCAATGATCTCCATTTTTCTTAATAAAAAAGAATTCACTAGAAGTATTTAGTTTTTCACGATACTGTAAATACTCTGTAAGTACTTTTGCAACAGAATCAGTAAATGGTAACATGCGATCTTGACCATTTTTTGTATTATGAATAATAATATAACATTTTTTTATATTGACATCTTCATATTTAAGATAAAGTGCTTCATTTACACGAAGACCACAACCATAAATAAGACGAAACACAGCCGGTAATATCCATGTGAGGTTTGAATATCCAGTAATTGGGAGATGATCACAAGCACTAAAAAATTGCTTTATTTCATCATGGCTAAATATATAGGGAATAAATGTTGTTTTAAATTTCTTAGGTTGACTAGGTACGTACGATTTTATCCCAAGACTATTGAGATATAACGAAAAGTTGCGAATATTACTAACTCTGCGATAGCAATTAGAATTAGATTCATTTGGTCTTTTTGAACTCCATAACTGGCAAAGTTCCTTTGTTAGACCAATTGATTTACAACCCTGATTCTGAGTGAATCTATCAAAGTCACGATATGAATACTCTGATTCATAACGGTATCCAAGATTTCTTTTGAAATCAATGTACTGTCGTAATAATTGTGAATATATTCCATAAAATTCTAACATTTCGTCACCTCATTTTTATAAAATGAAGTATTTAAAGGAGGAACTTCTAAAGCACATTGACTTAGGGCATTTAGATCAATTCTAAGATAAGATTTCGTACTTTCTGTATTACTATGTCCAAGGACTTCGGAAATTACTGGAAGTGGTGTTTTCTTTTCAAGAAGAAAGCCGGCAAGACTATGTCTAAGGGCATGTGGGCCATGCTTCTTTGTAGAAACATTATCAATTCCTGCTAAGTTAAGATATTGGCTAACTATACTGTGTAATGTGGGTTCTGATAATTTATTATAAGGAATGCACAATTTTAGAAATATATTTGGGAGTTGGGAAGATGGTCTTCCATACTTAAGATAATCAATAATTGCATTTCCTATTTCCTCTAGCAAAGGTAATTCAATTCTTTTTTTTGTTTTTTGCTGTATTAATACAATAAGATTTTCTTCCCATATGATATTTGAAAATATCATTCCACAAATATCAGAAGCCCTAAGTCCAAGCCTAGCGGCCAAAAGCAACATTGCATAATCTCGTTTTCCTTTAGGATTTCCTCTATCAACAGCTGATAGAAGACGTTTAATTTCTTCTTTTGTATAAGTAGTTGGTAATTTAGTTTCTTTTCGGTAGTTATCCTTAGGTATCACATAAGAAATATTATTATCCAAGGCTTGAATCTCATTCAGATAAGAGAAAAATACACGTATGCTACTTAAGGTACAGTGAATTGTGGCTTTTGAATAGAACCCTAAACTATTAATAAAATCTAAAATTTTTTGCTGTTCAAGTTCCGAAAAATGTTTGATACCTTTAGATTCAAGAAATGTATGAAACCTTGATAAATAAAGACGATTACTTGCAAGGGTATCTTCTGAAAAATTTCGTGATTGTCTATAAGCAAGAAATTCATTAATATAAGCTCCTATTTCTCCAGAAAGTTTATGTTTCTTTTGTTTGAAGCGATAGCTAATTGTTCCAGTTGTTTGATATTCAAGTAAAGCTGTTGCAATCCTTACATAATCTTTATGTTTTCTACTCAATGAAGCATATGACTCTGAACCAATGACGCTATTCACATATTTAGAACAAATCTCTGAATTGTAGTGATTCATCCCTTCTTTTTTCATAAATTTTAAAATTAAATTAATTCCACTTTGATAAGTTTGAATCCTTCCATTAGAATACGATAAATGATTTAAATAGCTAATAAATCCTTCTGATAAATCTTCAAAAGTTTGTAATTGTTTATTTTCATCCATTTGTAAAACCTCCTATAAATGATTTAGCATATGCTTATATCAATTATAGAGTTATAATAATGTAAAGTAAATACATAAATACTTTAGTTAGTACAATGAGTTTACCAACTTACTTTACATTATCATTTACTATACATAACCCTTG
>VENA01000019.1 GCA_009711785.1 Bacillota bacterium | reverse complement strand
CAGTAGGTTGCGGGTTCAAGTCCCATCGCTAGCTCCATTATGGAGGGGTTCCCGAGTTGGCCAAAGGGGACGGACTGTAAATCCGTTGGCACTGCCTTCACTGGTTCGAACCCAGTCCCCTCCACCATTTAAATATTGCGCGGGTGTAGCTCAGTGGTAGAGCCCTGGCCTTCCAAGCCAGTTGCGAGGGTTCGATCCCCTTCACCCGCTCCATTTTAAAAAGCTAAATTAGATACTATGGTGGGTATAGCTCAGTTGGTTAGAGCGCCAGATTGTGGCTCTGGAGGCCGTGGGTTCGAATCCCATTACTCACCCCATTAAATCAAATAATATGTTGGGGTATAGCCAAGTCGGTAAGGCACCAGGTTTTGATCCTGGCATGCGTAGGTTCGAGTCCTGCTACCCCAGCCAAAACATAAATTAAGGCGGCATAGCCAAGTGGTAAGGCAGAGGACTGCAAATCCTTTATTCCCCAGTTCAAATCTGGGTGCCGCCTCCACTTTTTTTTGTATGCGCTCATAGCTCAACTGGATAGAGTGTCTGACTACGAATCAGAAGGTTGGGGGTTCAAGTCCTCCTGGGCGCACCAGAAACAAACGTCATAATAGCAATGCATTGAACTAGTTCAATGCATTGCTATTTTTATTGTGAAAAAAGAAAAGATATGAATATCAAAGCTTATAGTTATACTTTAATGTCAATCAATCAAATTATAGACTGTGCTAATATGTATTGTTGATTTTGTATATAATCCTTTCTATAGGTTATAAGTTAACTATAATACCAAGAATAGTCATAGTAAAGAGGGGATACTTATTCTTTTATATATGGACATTTAACATAAAATATTAGAGTGGCGATTCATATTGAAGCGGTCGATTATATGCTCTTATTTTGGATAGCGAAAGAAACATTAGTAGGATAAATATAAAATACTTAAAGGTATAAGTGAAAAAAACGTGAGAAGCCTCTATCACCTATAATAATACACCTATTTACGTACTCCTGATAAATAGGCGACTTAAAACACATTGTTTAAGGTATTTCTTTGATTTAGTAGAAGAATTTAGGGTGTGTTTATACTAATAGTATTTACTAATACAACTAGACTTAAAGGGTTGCTACATTTATTATACTGTTCTATGTAAGATCATGGTAATAAATATTTAAGTTATATATGTGAATATAGGTATAATTTGCATAGAATATTAAGTGACAAAGAAGATGTAAAACTTAATACGGAGGGATTTGTATTATATGGACTCATCAAACTTGTTTATATAAGCAAATTTAACTATATAGTTTTATGAAGGGTTAAATAATCTAAAACAGTGAAAAAAGTCGAAACAATATTAAAATTTGAGCGTTAGGAATGATCTTATAGACTTAACATCCTTTAAGGGTGAAAATTTGTATATATCTTAGAGAAAAAACGATAGTTGTGTTATAATTAATACATTAATGAATATAATAAACTTGATTTTAAATTTATGTTTTAGTAATTAACTATAATTTTCATTATTTTATAGTTAACATTTACCGATTTAACATCCATTTTTTAGAACCATAAATGGGTGTTAAATCGGTAATTTTTTATTGAGTATAAATAGTTTTTTTACTCTTTTTTAATTCCATAAAATCTATTAATTATTTTTAGTTAATAATTAGAAAGTGCAAATTTTTTATGGTTGTTAGTTTTAGATAAAAATTGATATATAGTAAACCATCGAACTTATTTACACTGAACTAATGTTTTAATATAATATAGTTGAAGTAATATTATTATAGATCATAGAATTTTACTTATAAAAAATCTTTTGTAAGTAAAATAAAAGTTTATAAAATAGAAAGATAGTTACTGTAGTAAAATTAGGTAGTAATTTACGTAATTACATATAAACTATAAAACACATAAAAATAAACGGCTATAAATTGAATGAAATATTTAAATAGAGAGGTATGAAAAATTATGAAAATGAATAAAAATGGTGGTTACCATTATAATATAGCTTTAAATTATTTTCAGAATGATAATTTAACAAAAGCAATAGAAACTTTAAATGAAGGACTTAATACAGAGTCTAATAACATTGAAATATTAAATTTATTAGGACTCTGTTATTTTAAAAAGTGTAATTTCAGATCAGCTAGAAATAAATGGAAAAGAAGCATGCAAATTAAAAAAGAGGATAATAAGGCGAAATATTATCTAGAAAGACTAAATAATAAAAAATTTATAAATATGAGAAAGTATTATAATTTGGGGGTAACAAAGATAGATAACCAAGAATATAAGGAAGCTATAGCTTTATTTTTAGAAATTATAAAGAGAAATAAAGATTTAGTTGAACCTTACATTTTAGTAGGTTTATGTAATTACAAATTGAAAGATTATAGTCAAGCTATATATTATTGGGAAGAGGCTAAAAGTAAGGATAAGGGAAGTTTGAAAATTAAATCTTATATTAATGATGCACAGATATCAATGATGGAAGTTAAAGAAGAAAATAATAAAAAAAATAATATAAAAAGCATAATAATTATTTTATTAATTACAATAAGTGTTGGAGGTATTTATCAATTAAAATTTAATTTATTTAAAAAAACCCAAAATAAAAACACTGTTACTGAAAGCACTGAAAATAAAATTCCAGAGAAAGAATCAGAATTTAAAAAGGATGATATGATAGTAAAAAATAACGATACAAATGAAAAAATTAAACAAAAGAAAGTAAAAGAAGTGGATATAAAATTAGAGGATGAACAGAGTATTTTTAATAATGCCTTAGAGTTATATAAAAAAGGACAACATAATGATGCAGTTATTTTGTTTAATAAACTTATTAATTATGGAACGGTAGAGTATTTAATACCGGAAGCAATATTTTTTGCAGCTAATAGCTATATAAAAATAGATAATGTAGAAAAAGGAGTAGAATACTTTAAAAAGTATATTAACGAATATGAAGAAGGAAATTATTATGAAGAATCTTTATATAAAACTGGATTAATTCTGTATAGAGCTGGAAAACAAGAAGAGGCTAAAGAGTTATTGAAAAAACTAATAAATAAAAGTCCTAACAGTATATATGTAAATTCAAAAGTAAAAATGATAATAAAGGAATAAAAAATGTATAAAATTAATTACAGAAGGAAAACATTTAATTAGTTACTTGACATTATCATTTCCATATGCTAATATATTAAAGGTCGAAAGAGACGAAATAAAATTTCATTTAAAAAGATTCAAAAAGATCTTGACAAACTTCGACAAATCTGATATTATTATAAGAGTCGTCACAAAAGACGGCACAAGAATTTGATCTTTGAAAATTGAACAGTGCGAAGTCATTAAACAATTATAGATAATTCATTTTGAGTTATCCCAAGTTGATTTTTAAATCAACACGTTAGTGTTACTATGAGTAACAGGTAAACTTTTAAATTTGAGAGTTTGATCCTGGCTCAGGACGAACGCTGGCGGCGCGCCTAACACATGCAAGTCGAGCGAGAAGCTTTTTATTG
>VENA01000050.1 GCA_009711785.1 Bacillota bacterium | reverse complement strand
GGTATAGAAAATTTCATACCTAAGCCCTTGTATAAAATCAAGCAATCACAACAGTTAATTATGTCTAAAGCTTTTGTTTAACTGTGCTTTGGCGATTTTAAATTTGTATTTTGGGGAAACTCTAATATTTAAAAATAGATTGACAAAATTATAACGATATCTTATTATATTCATATACACCTATAGAAAGGGGAGGTATAATGGGAATATATCTAGATAACGCAGCAACCTCTTATCCGAAACCAAAGAGAGTTTTAGATGAAGTTTATGACTTTATGAATGATATAGGAGCATCCTCTGGAAGAGGAGCATATAGAAGGGCATTAAAGGCAGATAGAATGATGTATGAAACAAGAAAATCGATATGTAAGTTATTTAAATTTAAAAAGACAAGTAATGTAATTTTTACGTTAAATATAACTGAAGCAATTAATCTTTTACTTAATGGAATATTAAAAGAAGGAGACCATGTGATAACTAGTAGTTTAGAGCATAATAGTGTATGGAGGACATTGAAACATTTAGAAATAGATAGAGGTATTGAAATATCCACTGTAGAGTGTGATAAATATGGGGTTACTGATCCTAATAATATAAATAAGTTAATTAAAAAAAATACTAAACTGATAGTATTTAATCATGCATCAAATGTCATAGGTACAATACAGCCTATTAAAAAGATAGGTAAAATAGCTAAGGATAATAATATTCCTTTTATTGTCGATACAGCTCAAACAGCTGGGGCTATTGATATAGATATTAATAGGGATAATATAGATATTTTAACATTTACAGGGCATAAGAGTCTTTTAGGGCCTATGGGTACTGGAGGTTTATTAATTAATAGTGATATTGATATTTCTCCACTAAAGTTTGGCGGTACAGGGGGAGATTCAAAACTTGAATATCAACCTGAGAGTATTCCTTCAAAATATGAAGCAGGTACTCCTAATGTAGCTGGGATAGCAGGATTAAAAAAAGGAATAGACTTTTTATTAGATGAAGGAATTATAAATATAAGAAAGAAGGAAAAAAATCTAGTTGATTATACAATTAAGAAATTAAATGAAGTTGATAAAGTGACTATATATGGACCTAAAAATTCTGATTTAATTACAAATGTTATTTCATTTAATGTAGAAAATTTCAGGCCAGATGAATTGGTATATAAATTAGATAGTAAATACAATATTATGTTAAGGTCAGGTTTACATTGTGCACCTAGCATTCATAGGGTTATGGGAACAATAAATACAGGTGCTGTTAGAATAGGACTTGGATATTTTAATTCTAGAGAAGATATAAATACTTTAATAAAAGCATTAAAAAGTTTAATTAAAAATGGGTAGTTAAATTTAAAATTTAACTACCCACTTTTTTAGATGTTTTTAGTTTTTAATACCCTTAAAGAATTGAGTATTGCAATTAAAGCTACACCTACATCTGCAAATACGGCAGCCCACATAGTCGCTTGACCAAAGGCACCAAGTAATAGGACTATTGCTTTAATACTTAAAGCAAAGACAATATTTTGAAGTACTATTTTTTTAGTACGGTTAGCTATCTTTATTGCAGTAACTAATTTAGATGGCTCATCTGTCATTAATACTACATCTGCTGCTTCTATGGCAGCATCTGAACCTAATCCGCCCATAGCAACGCCTATATCAGCCCTAGCTAAAACAGGAGCATCATTAATTCCATCTCCTACAAATAATAGTTTTTTATTAGGTTTCTTTTCTTTAAGTATATTTTCTAGTTTTTCTACCTTTTCATGGGGGAGCAGTTCTGAATATACTTTATCTAGTTTAAGAAGGCTTGATACTTTTTCACCTACCTTCTTATTATCACCGGTAAGCATTATATTCTTTCTTACACCCTCATTTTTAAGATCATACATTACTTTATATGAATCTTTTTTAATTTTATCTGATATGACAATATAACCTACATATTCTTTATCTATGGAAACATATATGATTGTACCTATATCTTCTGTTTTTTCATAGGCTATATCAAATTCTTCCATTAATTTATGGTTACCTATTAAAACTTCTTTTCCCATAATATCAGCTTTAATACCATGGCCTGAAATTTCTTTGTAATTCTTTATCAAGGTTTTATCTATATTTTTATCAAAGGCTTTAACTATAGAAGTTGCAATTGGATGGTTTGAATAGCTTTCTGCCAGTGCCGCATATTTAAGTAGCTCATCTTTAGGAATTTTAGAATTTATTTCTGTAACGCTAAAATTTCCCTCAGTTAATGTTCCTGTTTTATCAAATACAGATATATCCACATTATTCAGTGCTTCTAGATAATTACCACCTTTAACTAAGATTCCATTTTTACTTGCTGCACCAATTCCTCCAAAGAAACCTAGTGGTATAGAAACTACTAATGCACATGGACAGGATATAACTAGAAAAATTAAAGCTCTATATAACCAAGTACTAAAATTTCCAAAAATAAGTGAAGGGATAATAGTTATCAATAAAGCTAAAATTACAACTACAGGCGTATAATATCTAGAAAATTTCGTTATGAATTGTTCAGTAGGGGCCTTTCTACCACTGGCATTTTCTACTAAGTCTAGAATTTTAGATACAGTTGATTCTTTGTATTTTTTTGTCACCTTTACAGTTATAACACCGTCTTTATTAATAAATCCACTTAATATTTCTTCACCAGCTTCTAATTTTTTTGGTACTGATTCTCCTGTTAAGGCTGATGTATCTACTAATGATGTTCCCTTAATAACAGTACCATCTAGGGGTACTTTTTCTCCTGGTTTTATCACAATATGATCATTAATATTTACATCTTCAGGGGATACTTTTTTTATATTTTCATTAACCTTTAAATTAGCATAATCAGGTCTAATATCCATAAGTGATTTTATAGATGTTCTTGAACGATTTACTGCTAAATCTTGAAAAAATTCTCCTATCTGGTAAAAAAGCATTACTGCAACGCCTTCAGGTGATTCACCTATGGAAAAAGCACCTATGGTTGCTATACTCATAAGAAAATTTTCATCAAATACTTGACCCTTTAATATATTTTTAAAAGATTTTATTAAAATATCTCCACCTATTAAAATATAACTAGTTAGAAATAGTAATAATTTTATTTCATATGAAAAATTAGATAAAAGACTAATGAAAAAAATTATAGCTCCAGTGGAAATACGAATAAGTTTAATTTTATTTTTAGGTTCTGTTTTTTCTATTTTCTTTTCATTCTTACTTTCATCAATTACTTTTACATCAGGTTCTATTTCATTAACTATTTCCTTTGCCTTTTTAATAACTCTTTCTAAGTCTTTTTCTTTATAAACTTCTAAGACTAATTTCTGTGAAGTAAAATTGATATATGCATTTTTGACATCGGATAAATTATTAATTTTATCCTCTATTTTAGATGCGCAACTTGTACAGATAAGCCCCATAAGTATTAGATTTTTCTTATTAGAAGATGATATTATTTTTTCTCTAACTATAACATCTGGTTCATATTTTGCTACTATTTTTTTTATATCCCTTATTACATTATCAAGATTTTCTGTATTTTTAGTTTCAATTTTTAATGATT
>VENA01000077.1 GCA_009711785.1 Bacillota bacterium | reverse complement strand
GTTCCTGAGGTATAGTAAATACCATATGTCTATGCACCGAATTTACCAATTTAGAAACCATATTTTCTGCTCTGTTATCAACATAAACCTTACCGCATGAATTACAAAATCTACTTCTACATCTGAAACCAACTTTTTTAGTTTCATCACAATTTGGACACTTATATTCTATAAACCCATTTTCTAAAGAACCACATTTTTTTATCTTTTCAACTTCATCTTTTACCACTTTTCTTATTTTGTAGTCATAAAGTTTGTAAAATTCATCCCAATGATCTATCAATATTTTTTTGATTACTCCAGAGCCCATAGTTACCTCCTTAGCTGCAACCATATTTTTACTGTAAATAGTTTGCATAAATTCTGTGCTATAGACATCATCTGACTTTCACCTACTCTATTATATCAAAAAAATTTATACTTTCTTATACAATAAAAAAAGATGCCTTTAAGCACCTTAAATTTTCCCACCCTTTAGATAAAATATAGCTAATTGGGTTCTATTTTTTAAATCTAGTTTTCTAAGTATATTAGATATTTTATTTTTAATTGTTCCTTCACTTAAATAAATTTTATCTGCTATATCTTTATTTGTATATCCATCTGATATTAATTTTATAATTTCAATGTCTTTATCATTTAAATTAAATTTAGAAAAATCTTTTTTATTTTCTTTATTAAATAATCCTGTTATTTTAGATGCAACATCCTGATGCAAAAGCATATCCCCTCTATGTACTACTTTTATATCCTCAACTATTTTATCCGGTGATATATTTTTTAATAAATATCCTGATGCACCATTTTTTAAAGCTTCTATAATATATTCATCATCGTTAAAGGTAGTAAGTATTATTATTGAAACATTAGGAAAAACTTCTTTTATTTTCTTTGTTCCTAAAACTCCATCACAAACAGGCATTCTTATATCCATTAATATTACATCTACTTTATTTTCCTTTACAAATCTAAATGCCTCATCCCCATTTGAACAAGTTCCAATAACTTCAATATCATTATCCATTGATAAGATTATCTCCATACTTTCTCTAACTATTTTATCATCATCCACTAAAAGAACTTTAATACTCAAAATTATCCCCCCAAGTTAGATTTTCTTATTGGAACTATACTTTCTACTATAAATTCCTCATTATTATATATATTTAATTTCCCTCCTATAAAATTAAGCCTTTCTTCCATTCCATCAATACCCATTCCCCTTTTTATAACCTTAGGTACAAATCCATCATTTTTAACTTTAAATACTACATTCCTTTCTTTAAAAATAAGCTTTATTTCTATATTTTTAGCCTTTCCATGCCTAATTGCATTAGTTAAAGCTTCTTGGGCATTTTTATAAATTATTAGCTCTGCACCTGGATATAACTTTACCCTATTTCCTTTAACTATAAAAGTAACATTAACTTGTGTATCTCTTTTAAATCTTTTAATTAACTCTTTAATTGATGATAAAACATCCTTATGTTCTTTAGGTTTAATTTTTCTAACAGTATCCCTTAATACATCTATAGTTTCTCTTAGATTTTCAACAGACGTTTCTAAAAGTTTTTCACCCTTTTTATCATTATTATTTATTAATCTAATACCTGCTTCCATTTGAAATAATAAACCTGTTAATCTATGACCTACTGTATCATGTATTTCATTAGATATTCTATTTCTTTCCTCTGTTTGTGTAAGTTCTTCAACTCTATTAGAATATACTTCTACTTGTTTTTTAGCCTTTTCTAGCTCATAACTATACCTTCTTACATCATCATAGAGATATTCAATTTGAGATATCTCCTTTAACTTTTCTTTTATTATTACTGTAAGTAAAATAAAAGTTGAAATTATAAAAATATTTAATGCTATATTTAATATATTACTATCCTTAATAATATAAATGAAAAAAATAGATGAGAGTACTATAATTCCTAACTTATATTTTTCTAAATGAAATATACAATCTATCACCGTTATAAGTACTAATAAATATATTAAGCCATAGAATTTATTATATATATAATAAATTATTATAATATCTAGTATCAAAGATGTTAAAAAAAATTTTTCATTAGTAATTAACTTTCTTAATCTGATATTAATTGAATATATAAAAATAAATATTAAATATAATTTAATATCAGAAATATGTATAATAGCCACTGTGGGGAATAAACTTAATAAAATAATTACAAATTTTATCAAATACTCATTTTTCTTACCCATAAAAACCCCCTTTTCAATTTATTATATCACAGGTTTACTTCTTTTTAACAAAATTTACTTTTTTTGAATTTATTAAAATAAATATTAAAGTTAAATTATTTTATTTTTATACTTTCAAATATTACATAGAGAAATCCTTCTTCCTATGATTACACATATTTATTCTGGTCGTAAAAATTTAGTTAACGCCTTAATCTTCTAACTGGATTATCTTTCTTTCTACACAAACCTAAGTTATTCTTTAATATAAACTACATGCTGCATCATAATCCTCAACAAATCCCTGGTTTTAGTCATACTTTCTTTATAATGGGCTTTTATCATATTTACAATAAAAAAAACATATGTTATTATATATTAAACAGTGTTTAATATATAAAACGTTATTTAAAAGGTGGGACTAATAATATGCGAAAAGCCATAGAAGAACGAAAGCAAAAAAACATTAAAGAAGCAATTCTTACAGTTGCTAAAAATATTATAGAAAAAGAAGGAATCGAAAAAGTATCTATTCGTAAAATAGCAAATGCTGTAGGATATTCTCCTGGAAATATATATCAGTATTTCAAAAGCAAAGATGACATTATAGGTAGTATTGTAAAAAAAAGTTATGAAGCAATGATAGCTGAATTACAAAAGGATTTAGGTGAATTTAAAAATTCAAAGGATGAGATAAAAGCTAGATATATTAACTATATAAATATTGCTTTAAAAAATGCCCCTTATTATAAAGCTATTATGTTAAATGAAAATCCAGAAATTCTAAAAAATATAAGTGTATTAGAAAAAGGTATAACAAAGAAAAGAATAGCATTAAATTATTTAAAAAAACTCATTGAAAAAGCTATGGATAATGGAGAGTTTAAAAAGGGAGATTCTGAATTAACTGCTCAAATCATTTGGACTTCAATGTTTGGATTAATAATAAGATTAATTATAGAGAAGGATATTTCTGAAAATCAGAAAGAAAGATTAATTAATCAGCATTTTGAAATGATAATTCAGGGATTTAAAAAAGGAGATGAGTAAAATGAATGTGTTACAAAATCAATTATTAATTAAAATTTTAATTGGTTTAGTTGGATTTATTAGTTTAGTTATATTGATCATATCTTTAGGTACATGGAGGATGAATAAATCCATAAAGCAAGAAATAGCTTTATTAATAGAAAATAAAGGTGAGTCTAATAGAGAAATAATCACTGAAAAAGACCTTGAAAAACTTCCTGCTCCAGTTAAGAGGTGGATGATAAACACAGGAGTTGTGGGTAAAAAACCTATTCAAACCCTTCACTTTAAACAAACCGGAAAAATGAAATTAAAGCCGGATCAAAAAGATTGGTTTATACCTCAAGCAAAACAATATATAAGGGTAGATAAACCCTCCTATTTATGGCATGTAAACCTTCCTATGCTTCCAATAATTAATACCAATGGCAGGGATTTATTTTGGGACGGTAAAGGTTCTATGTTAATTAAAATTGGCTCAGTTATTCCAGTAGTAGATGTAAGTCCTAATGAAAAAATCAACGAATCTTCTTTACATCGATTTTTATTAGAAATACCTTGGTACCCTACAGCTG
>VENA01000063.1 GCA_009711785.1 Bacillota bacterium | reverse complement strand
CATGCTCTTTTTTTCCTACAACTACTCAATCTATAACTTTTTTATTAATAAAATTATACATTGCAGTTTGTGTTGTAAAAACAACTCTTTTTTTCATTTATAAGCTTTTAGTTTTGCAATTACTTAAATAGTAATATTTTACTCTTAAAGAAATTATATCATATTAATAATGTTTAATCCAACATATAAATTAAAGGCAAGCCCTGAATTCAGGGCTTGCCTATATATATTTATGCTACTTCACTGCTAGCTTCTTCTTTTTCATTTCCTTTGTTCTTCTTCGCTGCTCTTAACATTGTTATTGAAGTGTATAATATAACTCCTATAACTAACCATGTTAATATATTAAGAGGTAATTCTTTTACTATATAAGCAGCTATGAAAACTCCTATAGACCCTGCTATTGTAATACCCATAGCGGCTCTTCTATCATAAGCACCTTCTTTAACAAACTTAATTGATGCTATTGGCATTAAGAATGCACAAGATCCCATCATTATTGGGAAAGCAACCTTTGGTGACATTCCTAAGAAGTATATTAAAGCCATACATGGAGCATATAGACCTATTCCAGCTGTCATTAATGCACCTAATACAAAGTTTGCTGCAATAGCAAATATTAATGATGCACCAGTTAATCCTATAGCGTCTCCACCACTTGGCATTAAATCAACTTTACCTGCAAACATTAAGAATGCAGTTACAAATAATGCAACACCCATTACTACTTGTATCTTTTTTTCTGGTAATTTAGATACTATACCAGCACCAATCCAAGCTCCTAATGTTGCTGCTGCTAACATAGATAGTAATGTAACCATTTCAACTTCTATAACTGAAATGAATATAAATGCTTCTAAAATTACAGGAATAGTACAAGCTACATTTAAAGTACCAGGTATTTTTCTATCCTTAGTTTGTTTAAAACCCTTTAACATTGCTGTAGTAGGAGCAAAGGAACCTATACCTAAAGTATCGAAAAAGTTAGATATAAACCCTATAATTGAAACTTTACCCCAATTATTATCCTCTAAATTATCTTTATTGTCTATAAAGTCCTTAACAAATACCGCTGCAAACCACACGCCAAATAACGCTAATGTTCCTAACACTAATTTTAACATTTTTATTTCCCCCTTGTTTTTAGTTTGGTAAGTTTTTAGCTTAAGTTTAATCTATTTCAAAAGATTTCTCATTATTTATTAAAGTAGTATTATTTAGTATTAGTCTTGTTTTGAAATTTAGGAAATCTTAAGAAATCAATCAATAATATTACTTTTCCACTTACTATTGACAATTTTTTGTCAAATTAAGTTATAAAAAATTAAATCTGTATCTGTAAAAAAATTATAATGCAAATCCATATTTTACTGGATCATCTGGATCTATTACATATTGATTAAAACCTGTTATATATGCTGATCCTGTAATTTCTGGATATATAGCTGTATACTCTCCTATATTAGTAGTACCTACTATTTTACCTTTAAACATTGTTCCTAATATACTCTCATAAACAAAAGTCTCATTTTCTTTTAATTGCCCTTTAGAATATAATGTTGCTAACTTAGCACTAGTTCCAGTTCCACATGGTGATCTATCTAATTGTCCCTGTCCAAATACAACAACATTTTTATAATCTGCTTCTTCATTAGTTGGTTCATCATATATTTCAACTAAATCAACTGTGTTTATATGTCCTAATAATGGGTGTTTAACTTCTACTGTTTCATTTAGAATATCTCTTATTTTAAGTCCTGTTTCTAATAATTCTTGTGAATATTTAACATCAACTCTAAGTCCTAAATCCTTAGCATTCACTATGGCAAAAAAGCTTCCACCAAAGGATATGTCTAGAGTTACTTTTCCTATACCAGGTACTTCTATCTCAACACCTTCTTTATAGTGAAATGCTGGTACGTTTACTATTGATACTTCCTTAACTTTTCCATTCTCTACTTTAGCTTGTCCTTCAACTAAACCTGCTGGAGTATCCATTGTTACTTTAGTAATAGGTTCTGTTGCTTCGACCATGCCAGTTTCTATTGCCATAGTTATTGCCCCTATAGAACCATGACCACACATGTTTAAATATCCTCCACCATCCATGAATACGATTCCAAAATCTGCATTTTCATTTGTTGGTGCAGTTATTACAGAACCAAACATATCATTATGTCCTCTAGGTTCTAGCATTAAAGCTGTTCTAATATCATCTAAATTCTTTTGTAAATATTCTTTTTTATCTGACATTTTATTTCCAGGTATATTCGGCATACCGCCAACTACAATTCTTGTGGGTTCTCCCATTGTATGTGAATCAACTGTATGAATTCTTCTTGTAGTACTCATCGTCTCACTCCCTATTCATTTTTAATTTTAGAAAGGCTAACGCTTTTCTTGAATCTATATTATTAACATTGTTTTCTCCAACTATTTCTGTCTCGATACCTTCTTCTGATTTGTTAAAATCAACTATTGTATCCATATACCTATTATCAACTACAAAATTTGCTTGGGTTCCAATAAAACTAAGACCAACAACAGGAATATTTCTTTCTCCTATTTCCTTAATGGTATTAGCATAGTCAACATGGGAATTTCCCCAGCCATCTACTGAAATTATTACTCCATCTGCTCTTAATGCTTCTGCCCATTGAGCTACACGTCCACCTACAAAATATTTTTCCTTATTATCCTGTGGAGTTCCTAATACAGCAATTCCTACTAAATCGATATCCTTATCATCAGAAACTACATCTAATAATGGATCTCTAAAGTGATGTAGAGTTGTTTCTTTAGTGGATGGTCCTATACCCATAAAATCACCGCCTTTATGTCATTGCCCTTATGGCTCCATCTCTATATTCATTTGGAGATATTATAACAGGTGCATTTCCTAAATCTATTATTGACCTTCCTCCAGTAAATCCACTAGGTTCATTAGGAAATAATTGATTGTCATACATCATGCCCTGTCCTGCTATTTGTTTAACTATTAATACTTTTTTCTTACCGTGTCTTAATCTGTCGTAGTATTCGTGTTTTTCGTCTGCATTTCTTCCGTCTTTACTTTTTAGTATATTTCTAATATCCTGTATGAAATTATCGCAAAGTCTATGAATTGTAAGGGATAAATTTCTATTAAATTCAAGTCCGCTCTTTAAAGTTACATCACAGTGTATAATATAGTCATCTTTAGAAGGTGTTCCTGACTTTCCAAAAGAAACTTTATCATTCAATATACCTTCTGATGACCCAAATTCAGCCATTTGTTTTCCATCCGTATCTGCACCTGTTAACATTACATATACACCAGTTAATGTATGTGTAATACCTTGACCTATTTTCCCTAATACTTTAGTTGAAATAGGTATAAAGTCCATAATACTATTTACATATCTATCGTGATCTCTTGGTTTTATTATGTGTATCTTTATTTCATCTATTACATCCTCTTCATTTGATAATTCTTTAAATGAATCTTTATTTAATATAAGTTTTCCATCATTAATATTGCTTTTATTTCCAAATTCAACTTCTTTAATATGAAAACATTTAATAGTTAACTTTCTTAAAATATCTTCTTTACACATTTTTTCACCAACTCATATTAAGGTAAATTTTTGTAATATCCTCTTACCCTTTTAAAAGGGTAAGAGGTTTTTTATTTAAACTTCTGCTATATACTCATATGGAAGAGATACAATTCTTCCTGGAGTTTCTATGTCAACTAATTGTTGTAATGAATCCTTAGTAATGGCCATTTGTTGTTCAATATTGTTAGGTTCTCCTGCATTTGCACCCATTGGTACCAATGGAGCTACAACTCTAGGAGCGCCATTTTGTCTAACAACAGGA
>VENA01000041.1 GCA_009711785.1 Bacillota bacterium | reverse complement strand
CTCCATAGGAGATTTTGTTACCACGATTAGCTCTACCTCTCATTCTACCTCTTTGTTGCTTACGATGTTTAACTCTTTTAGGCATTAACATATTTTTTCCTCCTTCCTACGGGATTAGTTATTTCTTTTTCTTATTATCTTGTTCTTCTACTGTAGGAAGAACTTCTCCTTTATATATCCATACTTTTACTCCGATTTTACCGTATGTTGTATCTGCTTCCGCAAATCCATAGTCTATATCTGCTCTTAATGTCTGTAAAGGTATAGTTCCTTCATTGTATCCTTCAGTTCTAGCCATGTCAGCTCCATTTAATCTTCCGGCTACAGCAGTCTTAACACCTTGTGCTCCAGATCTCATAGCTCTTTGAATGCTTTGCTTCATAGCTCTTCTGAAAGAAATTCTTCTCTCAATCTGTGAAGCAATATTCTCTGCAACTAATTGAGCATCTTTTTCTGGAACCTTAACTTCTTCTACATTTACTACTATTTTCTTTCCTGTTAACTTTTCTAAATCTTTTCTTAAAGCTTCAACGCCTGATCCGCCTTTTCCTATTACCATTCCAGGCTTAGCAGTATATACGTTTAATTTCACTCTATTTGCTGCTCTTTCTATTTCAATTCTAGAAATTCCCGCTATATATAATTTACTTTTTACATACTTACGAATATCATGATCTTCTATTAATAACTCTGAAAAATTCTTTGAGTCTGCATACCATTTAGAGTCCCAGTCTTTAATAACTCCGACTCTCATACCATGCGGATTTACTTTCTGACCCATTTATTCCCCTCCTTCTCCTATTCTCTTTCTTTTACTACTACACCGATATGACTTGTTCTTTTCTTTATTTCGAAAGCTCTTCCTTGAGCTCTTGGTCTAAACCTTTTTAATGTTGGTCCTTGATTTGCATATGCTTCTGATACATATAAGTTATCTATATCTAAATCTAAGTTGTGTTCAGCATTAGCTGCTGCTGATTTCATAACTTTTTCTAATTCCTTAGCGCCTTTTTTAGGAGTAAACTTTAAAATTGTTAAAGCTTCTTGTACATCTTTACCCCTAACTAAATCTGCAACTATCTGCACCTTTCTAGGTGAGATGCGTATGTGTTTTGCTATAGCTTTAGCTTCCACTTATGTTCCCTCCTTATTATCTATTTTCAAAGCATAAGTGACTATAACTACTTAAGAGTAGTTGATCTTTCAGTGTGTTCACCATGTCCTCTAAACGTTCTAGTAGGAGCGAACTCACCTAACTTATGACCAACCATATCTTCTGTTATATACACTGGTACATGCTTTCTTCCGTCGTATACAGCTATTGTATGTCCTACCATCTGTGGGAAGATTGTTGATCTACGTGACCATGTCTTTATAACTTTTTTATCTTTACTTTCATTTAATTCTTTCACCTTTTTTAGTAGATGTTCATCACAAAAAGGTCCTTTCTTTAATGATCTACCCATTACGGTTCCTCCCTTCATACCGATACTATCGTATGATTATATTAATAATTTATTTTCTCTTCTTTCTTCTTCTTCTAACGATATATTTATCTGATTTCTTCTTCTTCTTACGTGTCTTGTAACCCATTGTAGGTTTACCCCAAGGTGTTACTGGAGATGGCATACCTATAGGAGCTCTACCTTCACCACCACCATGTGGGTGATCGTTAGGGTTCATAACACTACCTCTTACAGTAGGTCTTACGCCCATATGTCTCTTTCTACCAGCTTTACCGATTGTTATATTCTCATGATCTATATTTCCAACTTGACCAATTGTAGCTCTACATTCCATTCTAATCATTCTAACTTCTCCAGATGGAAGTCTAACTTGAGCATAATTACCTTCTTTAGCCATTAGCTGTCCTGCATTACCTGCAGATCTTACTAACTGTCCACCTTTTCCTACTTTAAGTTCTATATTGTGGATAGTTGTACCTACTGGTATATTTTTTAGTGGTAAAGCATTTCCTACTTTAATATCTACATTTTCTCCTGATTCTATAATATCTCCAACGCTTAACTTGTTAGGAGCTAATATATATCTTTTTTCACCATCAGTATAATATATTAAAGCTATGTTAGCTGATCTATTTGGGTCGTACTCTATAGCAGCTACCTTACCTTTTACACCGTCTTTCTTTCTTTTAAAATCTATAATTCTATATTTTCTCTTAACTCCTCCACCTTTATGACGAGTAGTTATTCTACCTTGAGAGTTTCTACCTGCCTTCTTTCTCAAAGGTGCTAACAATGATCTTTCAGGCTCCTTTTTTGTAATTTCATCAAAAGTAGAAACTGTCATTTGTCTTAAAGCTGGGGAAGTGGGTTTAAACTTTTTTATACCCATTACGGTTCCCTCCTTCTACTCACTTAGTATAGATTCTTACATTCCTTCAAAGAATTCTATAGACTTACTATCTTCAGTTAATTGAACAATAGCTTTTTTCCAACCTGGTCTTCTTCCTATATGAACACCCATTCTCTTAAGTTTTCCTGTCATGTTCATAGTATTTACTTTCTTTACTTTAACATCAAAGACTTGTTCAACTGCGCTTCTAATTTCAGTTTTATTAGCCTTTTTATCAACTACAAAGGTGTACTTACCTTCAGCCATGTCTTCCATGCTTTGCTCAGTGATTACCGGCTTTTTTATAATATCCTGTGGGCTACGCATTATGCATACACCTCCTCTGCTTTTTTAGCAGCGTCTTTTGTAATTATAAACATATCATGGTTTAAAATGTCATATACATTTAATGTATTAACTAATCTAACTTCAACCCCTGGTATGTTTCTAGCTGATTTGTATATATTCTCATCTTTATTATCTAAAACAATAAGAGCTTTCTTTTCACACTTTAAATTTTTAAGTATGTTACTCATATCTTTTGTTTTAGGTTGTTCCATTTTTAATTCATCTAATATAATCATTTCTTCTTCGTTAACCTTAGTGCTGAAAGCAGATTTCATAGCTAACTTTCTAACTTTTTTAGGCAAACTGTACTTATAATTTCTAGGTTTTGGTGCAAATACAACACCACCACCTACCCAGTTTGGCTGTCTAATACTTCCTGCTCTCGCTCGTCCTGTTCCTTTTTGTCTCCAAGGCTTTCTACCTCCACCTCTTACTTCTGATCTAGTCTTAGTGGATTGAGTTCCTTGTCTTCTATTAGCTAGATGATTTTTAACACTTTCGTATAATGCATGATCGTTAACCTCAACGCCGAATACATCATCCTTTAATTCTATATCATCTACCTTCTCACCTGATACGTTATATAAAGCAACCTTAGGCATCTTATTTCCTCCTTTCTACTCAAACTTATTATTTTCTCACTGTTTCTTTAATAGTTAATAATCCGCCTTTAGGTCCTGGCACAGCACCTTTTATTAAAAGTAAGTTTTTGTCAACGTCAATTTTTGCAACTTCTAAATTTTGTACTGTAACTTTTTCATGACCCATATGTCCTGGTAGGTTTTTACCTTTAAATACTCTTGAAGGTGAAGCTGAAGCTCCCATTGAACCTACTCTTCTATGATAATGAGACCCGTGAGTTTCTGGACCTCTCGATTGATTATGTCTTTTAATGTTACCTTGGAATCCCTTACCTTTAGAAACTCCTGTCACATCAACTTTTTCGCCTTCTTCAAATACGTCAGCTTTAATTTCCTGTCCTATCTCATAATCGTCTGCATTTTCAACTATAAACTCTCTTACATACTTCTTATAGTCAATACCTGCTTTTTCATAATGTCCTTTCATAGGCTTGTTAAGCTTACTTTCCTTAACATCTTCAAAACCTATCTGAATTGCATTATATCCTTCTTTTTCTTCTACTTTCTTTTGCACTACAGAAGTAGGACCTGCTTTTACTACAGTAACTGGTATTACAGTTCCATCTTCCTTAAATATTTGAGTCATTCCTATCTTTTTTCCTAATATACCTTTCACTTTCTACACCTCCTATAATCTTA
>VENA01000074.1 GCA_009711785.1 Bacillota bacterium | reverse complement strand
GTTCCTTAATAAAAGAGCCCTTAACCCTTTCTACTTTTACTCCTTGTTTTTTAGCCAATTTTTCTAAATAAGACGTATCTTTATACCTCTTATTTTTCTTTATATAAATCTTATAAACATCCCTATTATTAGATTTAAGGGCAGCCTTTATAGAAATTTGGCCTTCAAGTATCGGTTTGTTTTTCATTTAAACTCCTCCATATTTATCTTAAATTTATCAGTTATTAATTATACTTCATATCATTAATATAAACAAATTTTTATTAAATATAATATTTAAGTCTTTTAAACACTTTTAAAGCATTTCTATAAAACACATCTTCATGATACTCTTTTGGTATTATTTCTTTAATAAAGTTTATATATGGTTTCATCTTAACTAAAGGCCAATCTGAACCATAAAGAAACTTAGAATAATCATCTACATAAACTATTCCTCTTTTTATATGCTCAATAAAAAGTCTTTGATTAATTCTTTTATTAACTTTATTTTCATCTCCAACTATAAGACCAGAGAGATCTGAATAAACATTAGAATTTTTAGCTACAACACCTGCAGCATTAGTTATTGCAGGGTCACCGAAATGACAAATAATAAAATCCACTTTCTTATATCTAACTGCAACTTCGTCTACAGATAACGGATGGGAAAATTTTAATCTAGCCCTTTCAGAATATGTATCTCCACCGTGGATAACCACAGGTATCTTATACTTTTCAGCTAACTTATATATAGGATCGTAAACAGTATCATATACATAATAAGGATAATACCCTGCATAGATTTTAATTCCTACAACTTCATTGTCTTTTAAACTGTTTTCAATATTATTTAATTCCTTAATTCTATCATACCCTTTTAGCTTAACAGGATTAATTCCTATACAATGGGCTAACTTTTTAGGTTTTTTCTTCTCTAAATTATTAGTCATCGGATTAGGTGCTGAAAAATCAGGAAATCCTCCCTTTGTATTTTCAGTTACCCCCATTCCAATCCCTAATTTCACATTATTTTCTTTACATTCTGTTTTAAAACCCTCAGTAGAATAATCAACATAAGATATATTATTAGCTGTATTCTTAAAACTCTGGATATCTGAAAAATGTATGTGAGCATCAATAATTTTCATAATAATCCCCCTTTAAAATACTAGTTATAACATTTATACCACTTATATAAGTAAAATATTCTTAAACTAGTCTTTCTAATTTTAAGTTCTTATTTGAAAAAGTATACACTAATATAAAAAATGCTCCCTTACATAAACAGATTTATATTTAAAAATCTGTCTACTATAGGGAGAGCATCTTTATTTATAGGCAACTAAAACTGCTGCTTTTTCTTTATCAAATATAATTTTCACTTTTCTAAAACCTGCAGCTAACATTAATTTTTTTTCAGTTTTAACTGCAAAGGGAATATCTATATGATAGTCTTTTTTCTTTTCTAAGTTATTCTTTTCTAAAAGACCTTTATATTCTATTAATCCTTCCTTTTCTTTTTTATTAGATACTGAATAATCACCTTCTATAAATATTCCATTAGTTTTTAATGATTTAAGAATTTTTTCATAAATTTTTCTTTTCCTATGATAAGTAAAATGATGTAATGACATTACTGATACTGCATAATCAAAGTTTTTTTCAAGTAATCTTACAGATTCATAGGATCCATTAATAAGTTTTATTTGATTTGAATATACTTTATATTTTTTTCTTAATTGTGTTAACATCTTCTGAGATAAATCAACACCAGTTATAGTAGCATTTTCAGCTTTATTAAATATATTTTTAAGCTCATTTCCTGTACCACAACCTAAGTCTAGTATTCTAATAGCTCTATTAGTTACCTTAATAGGTTCTGCTATCTTTTTATAAAATTCTTCATAACAAGAAGAATCTTTCATATGATTATTATCATACTCTGTTGCAACACTATCAAAAAAATCTTTTATTTCTAATAATTGTCCTTCCATAATCCTTAATCCCTCTCTTTAGTCAGTAATACTTCATAATAATTATATGTATTTGTTTTGTTAAATCCACATTTTTCATAAACCTTTATAGCTGCATTATTTTTACTATTAACCTCTAAAATAATATCTTTATCATTATCAAAATTATCAATAACTCTTTTTATAAACTCTTTTCCATATCCTTTATTTCTATATTCAGGTAATATTCCCACTCCATATATAACTACATTATCTGCAAAGGAAACATTTAAATTTCCTATAACTGTATTATTTAATTCTGCAACATAAAACTCTTTATTTTTATCATGCAATTCTTTAATATAATTTTCTTTATCTTTAATTGGCATATCAAAACAAATTGAAAGTATTCTAGCCCTTTTAGCTGCATCTATTGCTTTAGCCTTCCTTACTACTAAATCTGTTTTTGTTTTTTTAAAATTATATTTTTTAAGTATCATCCTATATTCTGTTGACACTAATTTAGCATTTATATTTTTTACATACTTCTTACTAGCTAAGGTTGCATCTTCACTTATTAAAAGTACTTTATAAATACCCTTTTTTATTAAAATATCAGTTGCTATAGACATTAATTTAGTAAATATTCCTTTTCTTCTATACTCAGGATGTACCATGCCTGTTGTTTCTGCAACAGAATCATATATATGGGTACCTAAATATCCAACTAAATTATTATCTTTAAAACATAAGAAATCATTCACTTTATTCTTAGGTCTAACTTTTAAAAAGCCCCAGTTAAGCTTCATTTTTATATCATCATGTTCATTGCATAAAACTTCTAAATCCTTTATTTTCTTTAAATTTTTCTCATTTAAACCTAAGCTTTTTATAATATCTATATTTATCCCTTCTAATTTAAGTTTATCCTTACCCATATAAATCTCCTATCCTTTCATCAATTCGTCTTACTACACTATATGTATATGGGGTGAAATACTTATTCCAAAAACTACTTCCTACTATGTTAAAGGATTCAAAATCTACTCCACAAAGGGAATAATGATTTTTCTTAAGCCATTGTTGGATTTCTCCTAATAATAAAGTTCCTATACCAGATTTTCTTTTATCATCTAATACAAAAGCACCCGTTATATTCATAACATCTTTATGTTCAGATATAAATGTCTCTGCATTTGGCTGAATTTTCATATATCCTAATGGCTTTTTATCACGATAAGCTATCCATAAATGATTATCCTTATTTTTATGCCATTCAGTTAAGTTTTTAGTAGGATCTTCATTTCTCCGTGGCATAAACAATGGGGATTGATTTAAATGTTTAGTTAGTTTTCCCTCAAGATAAGCTATATCAGGGATGTCACTTAACTTTGCTTTATGTATTGTAATATCTCTACTTTTTACATCAATGGGTTTAACTTCACGCATTGCATCAACACAACGTAAACCAAATCCCATCCAAAACCATATATCAATAGTTTCTTTATCATGTGCAAAAAAAGTAATTGCATGGGTCATAAAATTGTTTTTAACCCACTTATCACTCATATGTTTATATAACTTTTGATATAAACTTTTAGGATATTCACTCCTTACTCCATGACCATATAAAGGAGTATATATGCCCTTACATTTTCCAAAACATTCATCTATTTCATATCCTGCTATAAAACCGATTAGTTTATTATTATAAATAGCAACAATTCCTTTTCCATGTTTAAATAATTTTTCTAATGATTCTTTTAAATTATTTAAAAAACCTCTCTCTTGTGGTAAAAAAGAAACTGCTTCTTTTTCCTTATTATATAAAGATAATACTATATCCATTGCTTCATCTATATATTTATCATTTAATGATTCAAATTTTATATTAATATTTATTCCCCCCTTTTATTTTTTATCCTGATGAGTATCTTCATGATATTTAAAATACCTAATTGTCTCTTCTAAATCTTCTTCATTTTCATATATATCCATAAGTTCTCCTAATTTTATTGCGAAATCAACATATGCATTGGCCTTAGCTGTTACTATGTTTTTATCTACTACAATATCTCTATTTTTAAAATTACATTCATTAAACTCATAAAATTCTTCTACTGGTAATGTAGTGGTGAAATTCCTACCATTTAATATACCTGCTTTTGCTAAATGTATTGGTGCTGCACATATAGCCCCTATCACCTTATTTTTACTATTCAATTCTTTTAATAATTTATGTAACTTAGTATTATTTATTAAAATATCAGGAAAACCTCCTGGTATTATAAATAAATCAACTTCTTCAATGTCAATGTCATCTATTGTTT
>VENA01000029.1 GCA_009711785.1 Bacillota bacterium | reverse complement strand
TTACCCTTTCAATCATCCATATTAAAGCTTCAGTAATATAATTTAATCCATTTAATAGTGAATCCTTTTTATGACTTTCAAGGGTTGAAATTCCAAAACCTAGAAAAAGACTAAAAAATAAAATTTGAAGAATATTACCTTCAAGTAATGCCTTAAATGGATTTAGTGGAATTATACCCATAACAGTTTCCCAAAATCCTGGAGTAGCACCTTTATTAACATATTCCTCTGAAAACATCGTTTGAATAGTAGCCATATCTAAACCAATGCCTGGTTTGAATATATTTCCTAATACTAGACCTATTGTTACAGCGACCATCGTTGTAAACATATAATAAGAAAAAGTTGCCATACCAATCTTCCCTGCGGATTTAGTATTCCCAATAGATGCAGCTCCTGATATAATTGACACTGAAACCAAAGGAATAACAAGCATTTTAATAAGCTTCATGAAAATGTCTCCAAAGGGAGCAAAGAAAGAAGCACTACCTGGTACATAAGAACCTACTAATATACCTAAAATCATTGCAATAATAACTAAATTCCCGGTGTTTTTTAACACCTTTTTAAATCTTTCCATTTTAATCCTCCTCTTGTGTAAAATGTTAATAAAATTTAATAAATACAATAGTTAATATTTAATCATAATTTATATAAAAAAACAATAGCAAAAAAAGAAAACAGTCTGTAAATTTTATCCACTGTTTTCTTCCATTTATTATTTATATTATATTCTAATAAATCTTTAACCTGCGAAACCCCTTAAGGAAGAGCTTTATTACTTTTTCTTGTTTTGCTATTTTAAAAAAGGCTTATCCCAAGAAACTAATTCTATTCCAAAACATATTATATTTACTATTACATATTAACTAAACAAATAACTAAGTATATAACACTTACGCTTCCTATTAATATACCTACACTTCCAATAAGCCTAAAAACAAACTTATTCCATTTTACCGATGTATAAGACTTAATGGAAAAACCAAATAAATATATATACTCAAATGATGACCTTTCCTTTGACCTTTCATGCCACTTATTAGCTATATAATCTATATTAACAAAAATCAAAATCCCCAGTGGAAGTAACAATACACTTAAAAAAATTAAAATCATATCCCCTATGGACTCTATAGCCATTACTTCTATATTCATAAATGCTCTCCTCCAAAACTTATATCCATATCTAAGTTATTCTTAAATTTTTAAGTTTCTCCTTCTTAATTTTTCAAATTATAAAACTATTTCTTTCGAAAAATATAAGTAACAAAAAATCCTCTATCATCTTCACTTTCAATATAGTCAATAAGTTCAAATGAATCATTTAACACATCAAAATCTGTAGGTTTAATTAAATCCTCTTTTCTAATTTTTCCACAAGTCTTATGTTTATGTCCAAATCCAGATACAAACAAAATTCCACCAAAGGATAAATGATTTTTGATATCTAAAAGATTATTTTTGCTTAATCTATAATGGTTAATTACAACATTATCAAATATTTTAATGTCCTTTAATGCCTTATCTATACTTAAATTGATCTGTCGTGTGTCCACAGAATAATTTAATTTTTTTACAAATCTCTGTAATCGTTTAAGCGCTTCATTACTAAAGTCAACTGCTGTTACTTTAAAACCCTCTTTAAGAAGAAACAAAGTATTTCTTCCATCTCCACATGCTAAATCAAGCACTGACCCTTCTTTGAAATATTTAATATTATCAACCAATGCTGTTTCAGGACTTAAAGGTTTGTCACTTCTTTGTATAAACTTTTTATCCCAATACTCTTTATTTCCCATATAGTCCATATTAATTTCCTCCCTTATTTATAATTAAATAATAAAATTCATCCTAATCATAATCAAACAATAAGATATTAAATTATCCACATTTCATATAAATGATTTAATATTAATCCCCAGAACTTACTATCTATCCACATCCTTATTTTTCTCTACTTATATCTAATCATATTTTATCATCTAGAGGGAAAACTAATATTAAGGAGTGTTTTATTATGATCTATATTAAATAAAATAGCATATTCATTTCCACTTAAGCGTCAACCATATTAGGTTCATTTACTATTTCATTAAGTTTAGTGTTTTTATAATGCTTTTTTTATTTGTGTTATATAATATATCATTTTCTTATCTATTCATTGGTTTTACTGCTGTTTAATCTTTTTCTATTTAGTTTTGCCAATAAAAAAACATGCCCTTAAAGGTATTAACACTCTTTAGAAGCATGTTATATAAACATTCTATTTTATTTTTATATTTTGTATGAAATCGGCATTTATTAATTCTTTTCCCTTCTTAGTTTCTACCTCAATCCAGTTATCCTTTACTTCAACTATTTTACCCGCTACTGTTGTACCAAATGATCCTGTTGTTATCTTACATTTTTTTCCTATATACTTTTTAATTACATCATTAGCCATAGGTATCCACCCCTTTCTCTTTCTAATTTTAATACATATTAATCTTCGTATTTTGTTTTGCTCTGGTAAGATAATAAAAATCACTACAAATAACGGCATATATATAGCAATCCATGTTGATATGTTCAAATATGCATCACCCCTCTATAGTTCATTCTTGACCAATATACTTTAAATATTATTATGTTCATAACTCACACTAAATTATTGATATCAGTTATTTTTCAAGTAATTCATTTGATGCAAATTTATTAATTTTTTCGCTTTTGTAAATTCTTTAATAAATATCATCCTCATAAACTAAAGTATATTTAAAGCCTTTCATCTTTGATCTACTATCCATGATATACTTACCATATTATCTTAAACTACTTTTTCTGTGAAACTATATAAATTGAATCTTCATCATCTTCTTCAGAATAGTAATTTATTTCAACTATTTCAAAATGTTTTTGGAAAATATTTATTAGTTCATCCTTTTCATAATATACAAATCTTAATCCTTCATATATTTCTTCTGAATCACCTCTCCAAAATGTATGAAATAGTAAGCCTCCATCATTAAGAACTTCCTTCTGTCTTACCACGGATTGACTAAGTTCTTTCTTTGTTAAATGCTGCAATACCTTATTTGAGTATATACAGTCAAACTTTTTATCAGTATTTATTGTTACTGCATCTAAAAGAAGTAATTCAGTGTTTCTGTTATTCTCTTTATATGCATCTAAAAATGCTTGTGAATTATCTGAACCAATAACATTGTAGTAATTTTTAAGTAAATTCAGATCATTGCCAGGACCCATTCCGAGTTCTAGAACTGTAGAACCTTCTTTTATTTGTCTTTTTAAAATATTGACAAGTTCTTTTGCCCCCATACCTTCACACATTTCAATATATTCCATAACCTTTTGTTTATCATTAAAATAAGCCATACTCAATCCTCCTACTTAATATTTAGTCCTATTTTACAATTGCTAAACAACTTTCTTAAACAGATTCTAATTCAATAAAAAATCTTGTATTAAAACGAAGAAAATAAATAAAGAATAAAAACATGTAGATGTAAAATGACTTTTGTTTCCTTTAAAATTCAATTACTCTCGTAACTAACATAGTTACTCCTAAGAAAGGCATCTCAAGGCATAAAATTAAAGTTTTGAATTATTAAACTATACTCTGCTAAAATAATTATAGTTATTGAGAAGATGGCTTTACTTATCTCTAACAATCTGTCTTCTTTCTTATTCTAGTAATAGATTCCCTTCACCTTCCTATAAAAGCAAAAAATGCTTTTAAAGATATCATAGGATTCTTTAAAAGCATTTTTTTATAAAACGATATTTTGTTATAAAACTTTAAATATTAATACAAATAAATAAAAATATTTATAATTGCCTTCTACCCTCTAATGCTTTAGATAGTGTTACTTCATCAGCATATTCTAAATCTCCACCTACTGGTATCCCATGGGCTATTCTACTAGCTTTAATTCCCATTGGCTTAAGTAGTTTTGATATATACATAGCTGTAGCTTCACCTTCTATAGTAGGGTTAGTTGCTAATATAACCTCTTCTACTGGTTTATTTTGAATCCTTTGTAATAATTCTTTAACTTTTATTTGGTCAGGTCCTATACCTTCCATTGGGGATATACTACCATGTAGAACATGATACTTTCCATTATATTCTTTGGTTCTTTCCATAGCAACTACATCCCTTGGATCTTCAACAACACATATTACAGAATCACTTCTCTTTTTATTTCCACATATATAACATGGATCTGTATCCGTTAAATTACAACACTGACTACAATAACTAATATTCTTTTTAGCTTCAACTATGGCTCTTGCTAAATCATTAGCATCATTTTTATTCATAT
>VENA01000059.1 GCA_009711785.1 Bacillota bacterium | reverse complement strand
TTCTTTGTGCTATGTTTACAACAGCTATAGCAAATGGTTTTGGTTTTATACAAAGAATAAAAAACACATTAAAAATAAATGAATTATTGGTTTCGATTTTATTTTGTATGGTAAGTTTACCAATGGCCAAGATAGGTTTTTCAGAGTTAGTTAATATATTTTATCCTATTTTCGGTTATCTAGGATTATTTATGATTGTTTTTATAATCATATATTTTTTAATTAATAAAGCTAGAAGGGCTTTTAAAGTATTTTAGAAGGATTTTAATATTATAAAGAAGAAAATATAAACTAAGGAGGTGTAACTTTGCGAAAAACTAGGAAAAAACAAAAGAAGCCAGTAATGTTTTTTTTATTATTAATAGTACTTTTAATAGTATTTTTTGGAGGGAGTTTTAAAAATTTATATGAATTAATAACAAAGGAAGATAAGACTGCTAAAGAAGTTGTTAGTATTGATGTAAGTAATAATATTAAAGAGATAAAATTATTTGATGATGGTTTATTATTTAGAAACAATAAAACTATAAAGTCTTATCATTTAAATGGAAAATTAAATTGGTCAAAAGAAGCTAAGGACTTATCTGAATTAAATAATAATATATTTATTAGTGATAATAGTGAAATAAGCTCATTTGATATAGATGGAAATTCATTGTGGAAGGTTAATACTAATAAAAGAATAATGAGTATGATTGAAGATAAAGGCCACCTTTTTGTATTTACGAAAAATAAAAAGGATTTATTACAGATAGATGTAATTGATGAGTTTGGAAATACTATTTCAAATGTTGTAATAGATAAAAAACCCCTTTTAGCGTATATGAACAAGGATAAAAAAAGTTTTATTGTTACTACTTTAGGGGTTGAGGATAATACTATAGTAAGTGAGATATTAGCTTATAAGTTAGATGGATCTAAAATTTATAGTTATAGTTTAAAAGATGAGATAATAGAAGATTTAGTATTTGATGATAAAAAGATTATTGCAACGACAGATAAAAAAATATTTTCATTACAAAATGGAAAATTATTTTGGGAGAAGGATTTAAAATCCATTGTAGCTGATATAGATTATTATAATAATTACTGTTATCTTTTGTTAGATAATGAAGCTAAGAATAGGTTAGAAATCATAGATAATAAAGGTAAAGTCATATTAAATAAACAGCTTAATGAAAAGTATGATAAACTATTAGTTAACAAAGAAAAAATTTATCTTAAAAATAATAAAAAAATTATAGGCTTTACTAACAAGGGAAAAGAATTTTTTCAATATAATAAAGATAATATTATGGATTTTGCCATAAGGGATGAATCTTTAATAATATATACAAATTATAATTTATTAGTATATAAACTTGTAGATGAAAATTAGGTGGTGATTATATGAATATAGTAGATATTATCATTTTAATTATTTTATTAATCAATAGTATCTCGGGGTTAACTAAAGGGTTTATTGTTTCAGTTTTTAATCTTTTAGGGCTACTTCTTTCATTTTTTATAGCAAAGAATTATTATAAAGTAATAGTAAATTATATTAAAGAAACACCATCTATATATACTAAAATATTAGACTTTGTAAATAATAGAGTATATGGTTTAATGGAAGGCATGGGTAATTCAAAGGCTGATTCTTTCTTTGATATATTTAAATTACCAAAGCCTATAAAGGAAATAATGATCAATAGTGAACAGTTTAGAAACACTTCAACTGAAACGGTAAGTTCTTTAAATAATTTTTTTGTAGGGTCATTAACTGATATTTTAATTAATATTATTAGTTTTGTTTTAGCTTTTTTTATAGCGTGGGGAATAATACAAATTTTAATAGGACTTTTAGATTTATTAGCCCATTTACCAATAATCAAACAATTTAATAGAATGTTAGGTTTCGGTTTTGGATTAATTAAAGGTATTTTAATAATATTTTTAATATTTGCATTAATAACTCCAGTGGTTACGATGTATTCAGAAGGTTTAATAGCGAAATCTATATTTGATTCGAATATTGGATATTATTTTTATAGTAATAATATAATTATCGAGTATTTTAAAACTAGTGGTTTTTTAACTGGATAATATAAACTTTTAAAAAAGGATAAGGAGACTAATTATGTTTTTTATGCCAGATAAGCATTTAGTTAAAGATGTTATGAGTAAAGATTTTATAATTCTTTATATGGATACTTTATTAGATGATGCTCTAAAAATGATGCTTAAAAAAAATAGTAAAGAAATATTTATTGTAAATAGGAAGGAAAAAATACAAGGGCTATTAACACTTTCTGATATATCAAATATTTTTAATAGTAACGATAGCTTAAACAAACCAATAAGAGATTTTATTGATTGTAAATTAGTTACTGTTAAAGAGAATACTACTTTAATAAAATGTAGAGATATTATGCTTAAGAATAAAATAGGAAGATTGCCTGTTATAGAAAAGCAATTGATAAAAGGGGTTATAAGACAAGAAGAAATAAGAAAATATTATTATATGAATTTAGAAGAAATTGCAGTTAAGTTAAACCATGTTATAGATAATATACATGAAGCAGTTTGTGGTATAGATGCAAAGGGAAAAGTTTTAATATGGAATAAAAATGCAGAGAAATTGTATAACCTAAAATCTGAAAAAATAATAGGGAATAAATTAAAGGACTTTTTCCCAAATGCCATTAATTTAGAAGTTTTAAAAAATAAAAAACCTATAAGAAATAAGTATCATTCACCAAAAGAAGGTGAATACGTTATTATAAGTTCATTTCCTATATATAGAGAAGATGGAAAGTTTATAGGAGTGGTTAGTACAGATAAGGATATTACTGAGATAAAAAAATTATCAAGCGATTTACAAAAAGCTAATGATACAGTTAAATATCTAGAAACCCAGGTAAAAAAACTATCTGATTATAATTTTGGTAATGTAATAGGTAATAGTAAAGTAATGGTAGAAAAGATAAAACAAGCAAAACAAGTAGCAGAAACTAAGGCTACTATTTTAATAACTGGAGAAAGTGGTACAGGAAAAGAGGTTTTTGCTAAAGCTATCCATGGTTATAGTGGAGAAAAGGGTGTTTTTGTACCGGTCAATTGTAGCGCTATACCCCATGAGCTTTTTGAAAGTGAATTTTTTGGATATGAAAAAGGAGCTTTTACAGGAGCAAGTAGTAAAGGGAAAATAGGTTATTTTGAACTTAGTCACAACGGTACAATTTTTTTAGATGAAATTGGTGATCTTCCAATGTTTATGCAAGCTAAATTATTAAGGGTATTACAGGAGAAAAAGATTAAAAGAGTAGGGGGAGAAAATCGTATAGATGTTGATTTTAGAGTTATATCTGCTACGAATAAGGATTTAAAGAAAATGGTAGAAGAAGGTACCTTTAGAAGAGATTTATATTATAGACTCGATGTAATAAATATAGATCTTCCCCCATTAAGAGATAGAGGAAGGGATATTGTTTTACTTATTAATAGTTTTCTTAAAGAATTAGCAAAAAGAAATAATAAAAATGTTCCTAAAATAGATAAAGAAGTAATGGAGATATTACTAAAATATAAATGGGAAGGAAACATACGAGAATTAAAAAATACTATAGAACAACTCATTGTAATGGCCTATGATGGGATTATTACAAAGGGGTTACTTCCTAAATATATTATTAACGATGTTAAAGATAAAGTTAAAAGAAATGATACTAAAGAGACTTTAGACTTAAATGAAGCAATAAAGAGAGTAGAAATTGAAAAAATAAAACATGCTTTAGAAAAGACTAATGGAAATAAATCAAAAGCTTCTAAGTTATTAAATATACCTAGGGCTACTTTATATTATAAAATGAGAACTTATAATATATAAAGTAAAAGAGTGTCAGGAATTCGGCATATGTCAAATTCCTGACACTCTTTTTATATTCCTACAAACCTTAGTATATATCACAATTGTATAAAAATAATTCATTGTAGTATTGTGTCGAAATTTCGACAAAAAGCGAAAAAGTTTAGAATTTGACTAACTATAAATTTTAATTATAGTTATTACAAAAATTATTTGGATAATCTATAATAGTTGAATTTGTGGGAATACTAAGCTTAAATTAATATTTTTTTTGCGAGATATATTTCTTTTGGCACGGCTATTGCAAATATATATGTGTGTGAAATAATTTACAAACTCAATTTTACCCAAATATATATTCTTGTATCAGGAGGTGAGAATGTGAAAGTAACAATAATGCTAAAACAGCATGTAGGTGGACCTTGTAAACCAATAGTAAGCAAAGGTGAAGAAGTAAAAAAAGGACAACTTATAGCTGAACCTGAAGGATTAGGTGCTAACATACATT
>VENA01000022.1 GCA_009711785.1 Bacillota bacterium | reverse complement strand
AAGTTTTTAAAGATGGTCTACAAAGAATTTTAAATCAATATGATGAACTTAATCGTATAGATGTAAAACATTTCTATCAAGCAGGAGAAAATGTAGATTATGATTATAATAGGTCAGGACAAGTTATTAAGATAGACAACTCAAAGTTATCAGATAAGGATACAGATACTGATATAATCTTTGAATATGACCAAGGAGGAAATCCTGTCGGGGTAAATGGACCAAATGGAATAAATGCTTCATATATGTATGATGAAGAAGGAAAGATTAAAAAGACATATATAGCAGGCAGTGGAATGCATTATCTAACCTACAAGACTTATGATAAAGCAGGAAATATAGTAAGATATAGAGTAGAAAAATCAGGTGGAGGAATAGTACTTGATTATCAATATGAATATGACAAAAATGGAAATAGAACTAAAGAAATTGATAATATGTATGGAAAAAGAAAAGAATATGCTTATGATGAACTAAATCAACTGACAAAAGAAGAGCATTTCGATACAACGACAAATCCTGATACACTTACTAAAAAAGTAAGCTATGACTATGATATTTTAGGAAACAGAACACTAAGCTCAGAAGAAGGTGGCTTAACTTATAACTTTGAGTATGAGAAAACCACAAATGAAATAACTAAAGTAAATGGATTAGAAGAATTTAGTCATGACGCAAATGGAAATTTAACTAACAACTATGATTGGGAGTATATATACAATGATGCTAATCAACTAATAGAAGCTAAAGAAAATGGAGTAACAAAAGTAAAATATGAATACAATTCAGATGGATTAAGATCTAAAAAAGAAATAGTAGATGAAGGTAAAGTAGAGCGTTATTATTATAACGGTAACAGATTAGCATATATAACTGATGGTTCAGAAACCCTTAAATATTTCTTTTTAAGAGATATGACAGAAAGAGTAATAAATATGGTTGACTATACAGCCACGACCCCAGAAACCTATTGGTATCAATACGATGCCCATGGAAATGTAGTGGCATTAACTGATAAAAACGGAGATATAGTAGCAAACTATGAATATGATGCATGGGGAAATATATCAAGTAAAAGTAGTACAGTAAACACAGGAGATGGAGTAGCCCTATGGAAAGCAAATCCATTTAGATATAGTGGATATCAATATGATGATAAAACAAATCTTTATTATCTAAAGAGTAGATACTACTCACCGTTCCTAGGTAGATTTATAACAAGGGATGCAGTATTTGCACTAAATCTTTACTCATATGCAGCAAACAATCCGACAAACTTTGTAGACCCTGATGGGTTTGTGCCTATAGATGATAAGGGTATTGCACATCCAGAGGCTATGAATAGACAGATGAGGAGTCAATCTGTATTGCATGGTGATGGATTTGGACACAGAGATAATAACTACTTTGTTGGTAACTTAGGTTATAAAGATAATTTTAATGTATATTTAGTTAGTGCCGAAGTAGATAAGCCAACACTTAATATTTCAAAAGATAGTGTCAATATAAGTGGAGGAACAGGTGTATCACTTATAGACGTTGAACTTAATAGTGGTAAAATAGGAAATAACAAGGTGAATACATCTGCTAGTGCTGAAGGAGAATTGATGATGGCAAACGCTAGTGGAGCCTTGGTACTTGAAGAAGGAAAAGTAAGAGCTAAAGCTGAATTATTCGCTGCAGGAGCAATGGGGTCTATTAGTGGTAATATACAAATTTTTAGAGTTAATATCAGATTGACGGGAGCAGGCTATGCAGGAGCTGCTGGAGGTTATGGAGAAATTTATCGTGCGAATGGTAAATTTGAAGCAGGATTTAAGGCCGCTGCGTTATTTGGATTTGGTGGAAAAATATCAATAGGATGGTAAATTAACTATTAGGTGGTGTTAGTTATGAGTTGGAATAAGATATCTTTAATAATAGCCCAAATTATAAGAATATATTTTGTTATTTGTTTTCTGTTTGGCATAGTTGCTCCATTTTTTATGGAAATTGACATGGTATCAGTAGTTATATTTATTGTACTGATTTCTATATTGATATTTGCAACAACTAAATGGATAAATCACTTAAGTAGAAAGGTTAGGTAATATAGCAATGACTAATTATAGTTTTACCATTAAAGAACTGTTGAACTATATATTTAAAAAGAAAAAATGTCCAAACTGTGATAGTGAAGAATTAAGCAAATATACTCATAAGAAGTATAAAGGGCTAGAAGATTTTATAATGAATGGAGTAAAATTTAAGACAAAGGCTAAAACATATGAAGGAATAATTATTTATGAGTGCAAAAATTGTAAAAGAAAATATACTTTAGAGGGACTAGATAAGAACGTAGAGTTAGAAATTGAAAAATTGAAAATAGAGGAGAATCGTAGAAAGGAATTAGAGTTAAAAGATGAAGAAACTCCAATGGATGAACATAGAGGTAAAGTAGCTAGTTTCTTTAAACTTGTTGTTCTAGTTATGTTTCTAATTCTAATTAGTATTGCAATACAAGAACGTAACTTTTTAATAATGATAATAGCTACACCAATAATACTAGTTTGGTATGGTATAACAAGATTATTTACTAAATAAGATGAAAACTAAATATAATTTGATGTTTTCTAAGGTTAAAATTACAAAACTATGAAACATCAATAGTAAAGGGACAGCTTTTTGTCCCTTTTACATAGGTAAAGCTGGTACTTCGCTTAAATTTTCAGGATGGTTTAAATCTGAAGATGGTTCACCAAGTGGAGGATATTACCAAGTATTATTAAAAATTGACTATAAAGATGATGCATATGATAGAGATATCAGATGTAACAGGGATTTCTGTAGTATCCACTTATAATTCAGAGCCTATTAAAGATAATAAAACCTATACTGCCAGTGCAGTAATAAAAACAGATAATGTATCAGGTAGCGGAGCTATATTGAAATTTAATATATTAGATTCCCAGGGAAATGACTTAGGAGAAAAAGCTATAGAAAAACCTATAAAAGAGACTACAGATTGGAGAAGGGTAGTTTTAACAATATCAGAAGAGGACGCAAAAGCTTTAAATGAGAATGCAGCTAAGTTAACTGTATCTGTGGGAACAGAAGGTGCTACAAGTGGTACAATGTATTTTGATTCAGTAAGATTTAATGAAGGGAATCTAAAAACAGAATATGGTTATGATAGTAATGGAAACTATATAAAAAATGTTACAAATCAGCTAGGAAATACTATTGAAATGACAAATGATGAAAGGGGAAATGTAGAAACAATAACTGACCCTTTAGATAACACTTATAGTTTTACCTATGATAAACTAGATAGAATAAAGACAGCAACAAATCCAAAGGGATTAAAAACACAATATGTTTATGATGATAATGGTAATTTAAGCAAATAGATAATGATGATGGATCAGGTTATTATAATACTTCAATAGTAAAAGATTATAATGAACTTGGATTAGTTAAATCAATTAAAGATGGTGCTTGGCAAGAAACTACCTTTGAATATGATAAGAATGCTAATCTTACAGATATAAATTATCCTAACGGTAAAGGAATAAACCACAGTTATGATACAGCTGATAGATTAACAGATATTTCATATACAAGTAGTGGAACAGACTGGCACTTTGATTATGATAAAAATGGAAATGTAACTAAAGTTTTTAAAGATGGTCTACAAACAATTTTAAATCAATATGATGAACTTAAACGTATAGATGTAAAACATTTCTATCAAGCAGGAGAAAATGTAGATTATGATTATAATAGGTGATGTAGGAATTAATTATTTAAAGGAAGAGCGTTATGGATATTAAACTTTATTAACATTAAATATATAATAATATAAAAAGAAAGAGGAGATAAAATGTTTTATAATTATATTCCTGCATATTTATATATTACAATGACAATTGTGGCTTCTCTCTTAACTCTTAAGGGAATAATATGGTGCATAAAGCGAAAAAAACCTAGTACATTAACCTTTATGTGTGTGTTTTTCAGTATTAGTGGTTTTTCAACTGCAATATATAGAGGCTTGGATAGTTATTTTTTAAAATACAAAAATTATAAAGAACTATTTCTTGTTTACTACATTAACATCAGCTTTTTTAGCATTAGTTTCTTTATTTGTTACTGTATTTAAATATGGAGACAAAAAAATAAAGAAAATAGCTATATGGGTACTTTCTTATTTAACTATAGCTTCTTCAATAATAATATATTGGTTGACTGTTAAATAAGAAGATATATAAAAATATCTTCGTGGTTACATTAACTAATTTTGGAAATAATATCATAGTCATCATTAAGAGTGGAGGAGTAATAAGTGAATATACAAAAAGTATTGTTCTTAATATTTAACACTGTTGTTTCTGGTACGATTCTTAAAGGAGTATTAAATGAAAATTCAATGCTTTATGATATATTTGTTATACAATCAGTTGAATCTGAAATAGAGACAAGAAATATATTTAGAAAACAAAAAATAAAATTATCAAAAGATGAATATGACCAAGCAATAAAAAAAAGGAAAAGGGAAATAGTTATTACAGGAACAATAATGCTGATATTTGGAGATTTATTCATTTTTATTATGTTTTAAAAACAGTGTATGCTTTTTTTAAATCTATTAAATCCACATCTCTTTCAAGTTTTTCTGCTAACTCTTGTCCTAACATAAAAATATCGTAATCTTCAATATTTTTTGAACTTAAAAAGGCGATATCAACATCACTATCTTCCCTTAAAGTTCCATTTGCAGCTGATCCAAATAAA
>VENA01000013.1:1873-4780 GCA_009711785.1 Bacillota bacterium | reverse complement strand
CTGCCCTTACACCTGTGACCTATCAACCAGATAGTCTATCTGGGGTCTTACTCTTACGATGGGAAATCTTATCTTAAGGTATGTTTCGCGCTTAGATGCCTTCAGCGCTTATCACTTCCAGACGTAGCTACTCAGCCATGCCTTTGGCAAGACAACTGATACACCAGAGGTCTGTCCATCCCGGTCCTCTCGTACTAGGGACAGCTCCCTTCAAATTTCCTGCGCCCACGGCGGATAGGGACCGAACTGTCTCACGACGTTCTGAACCCAGCTCGCGTGCCTCTTTAATGGGCGAACAGCCCAACCCTTGGGACCTACTTCAGCCCCAGGATGAGACGAGCCGACATCGAGGTGCCAAACCTCCCCGTCGATGTGGACTCTTGGGGGAGATAAGCCTGTTATCCCCGGGGTAGCTTTTATCCGTTGAGCGATGGCCCTTCCACTCGGAACCACCGGATCACTAAGTCCAACTTTCGTTCCTGCTCGAGATGTGTCTCTCGCAGTCAAGCTCCCTTATGCCTTTACACTCTACGCACGATTTCCGACCGTGCTGAGGGAACCTTTGAGCGCCTCCGTTACTCTTTAGGAGGCGACCGCCCCAGTCAAACTGCCCGACTGTCAGTGTCCCAAGACCGGATTCACGGTCTGTGGTTAGAATTCCAGTATCATTAGAGTGGTATCCCAAGGTCAACTCCACCAAAGCTAGCGCTCTGGTTTCCAAGTTTCCCACCTATCCTGTACAAATGATACCAAAATCCAATAACAGCCTACAGTAAAGCTCCACGGGGTCTTTCCGTCCTGCCGCGGGTAACTCGCATCTTCACGAGTACTACAATTTCACCGGGTCCCTTGTTGAGACAGTGCCCAAATCGTTGCACCTTTCGTGCGGGTCGGAACTTACCCGACAAGGAATTTCGCTACCTTAGGACCGTTATAGTTACGGCCGCCGTTTACTGGGGCTTAAGTTCATGCCTTCGGCTAATGCCTAAGCAGTCCCCTTAACCTTCCAGCACCGGGCAGGTGTCAGCCCCTATACTTCGTCTTTCGACTTAGCAGAGACCTGTGTTTTTGCTAAACAGTCGCTTGGGCCTATTCTCTGCGGCCGAACAAGGCTTAGACCGTAAAGGTCATAACCCTATCCGGCACCCCTTCTCCCGAAGTTACGGGGTCATTTTGCCGAGTTCCTTAACAAGGGTTCTCCCGCTCATCTTAGAATTCTCATCTCGTCTACCTGTGTCGGTTTGCGGTACGGGTACCTAATATACTCGATAGAGGCTTTTCTTGACAGTGTGGAATCGATTAGTTCGCTACTTATTTTTCGCTCCCTGTCGCTTCTCGGAATTGTTTCTACGGATTTACCTATAGAAACTTCCTACTAGCTTAGGCACACACAACCAACGGTGTGCATAACCTATCCTCCTGTGTCACCCCTTCTCTCAAACGCATATAGGTAGTACAGGAATGTCAACCTGTTGTCCATCGCCTACGCCATTCGGCCTCGGCTTAGGTCCCGACTAACCCTGAGAGGACGAGCCTTCCTCAGGAAACCTTAGACTTTCGATGGCTAGGATTCTCACCTAGCTTTCGCTACTTATGCCAGCATTCTCTCTTCTATAAAGTCCACCACTCCTCTCGGTGTAGCTTCAATCCTTATAGAATGCTCCTCTACCAATGTGATAACACATTCCATAGCTTCGGTGGTAAGTTTGAGCCCCGGACATTTTCGGCGCAAGACCACTCGACCAGTGAGCTATTACGCACTCTTTGAATGAATGGCTGCTTCTAAGCCAACATCCTGGTTGTCTGTGTAGTCTTACATCCTTTTCCACTTAACTTACACTTAGGGACCTTAGCTGATGGTCTGGGCTGTTTCCCTTTCGACTACGAAACTTATCTCCCGTAGTCTGACTCCCGAGCAAAATGATTGTGGCATTCGGAGTTTGATAGGCTTTGGTAACGTATGAACGCCCCTCAGCCATTCAGTGCTCTACCTCCACATCACTAACTCGAGGCTAGCCCTAAAGCTATTTCGAGGAGAACCAGCTATATCCGGGTTCGATTGGAATTTCACCTCTACCCACAGGTCATCCGATAGCTTTTCAACGCTAAACGGTTCGGACCTCCACGAAATTTTACTTCCGCTTCATCCTGCCCATGGGTAGGTCACCCGGTTTCGGGTCTACGATATGCAACTAAGCGCCCAATTAAGACTTGGTTTCCCTACGGCTACAGACTTAAAAGTCCTTAACCTTGCAACATATCGTAACTCGCTGGCCCGTTCTACAAAAAGTACGCGGTCGTACATAAAAAGTACTTCCACTGCTTGTAAACATAGGGTTTCAGGTTCTATTTCACTCCCCTCCCGGGGTTCTTTTCACCTTTCCCTCACGGTACTTGTTCACTATCGGTCACCAGGTAGTATTTAGCCTTGGGAGGTGGTCCTCCCAGCTTCCCACAGAGTTTCTCGTGTTCCGTGGTACTCTGGAGCTTAGTCAGAAAGATTATTTTGTTTCGCCTACAGGACTATCACCTTCTATGATGAATCTTTCCAGATTTCTTCGGCTACAATAAATCAATCTTTAACTAAGTCCGCAACCCCCATAAAGGAAACCTTTATGAGTTTGGGCTGTTCCCCTTTCGCTCGCCGCTACTTAGGGAATCGAGTTTTCTTTATATTCCTCAGGGTACTTAGATGTTTCAGTTCTCCTGGTTTGTCCTCAACTACCTATTTTGTTTAGTAGAAGATACGTAGAGTTTGCTCTACGTGGGTTTCCCCATTCGGAAATCTCCGAGTCAAAGCCTACTTGCGGCTCATCGAAGCGTATCGGCGCTTATCCCGTCCTTCATCGACTCCTGGTGCCAAGGCATTCACCCTATGCTCTTAATAACTTGACCAGTAAAATTGTA
>VENA01000013.1:0-1617 GCA_009711785.1 Bacillota bacterium | reverse complement strand
TTAATCTCTCAAAATCGAACAGTGCAAAGTATATTCTCCTTAGAAAGGAGGTGATCCAGCCGCACCTTCCGATACGGCTACCTTGTTACGACTTCACCCCAATCATTGGTCCCACCTTCGACATCTGCCTCAAAAGTTAGCTCGATGGCTTCGGGTGTTACCAACTCTCATGGTGTGACGGGCGGTGTGTACAAGGCCCGGGAACGCATTCACCGCGGCATTCTGATCCGCGATTACTAGCAACTCCAGCTTCATGCAGGCGAATTGCAGCCTGCAATCCGAACTGGGACCGGCTTGTAGGGATTAGCTCCACCTCGCGGCTTAGCTTCCCGTTGTACCGGCCATTGTAGCACGTGTGTAGCCCAGAACATAAGGGGCATGATGATTTGACGTCATCCCCACCTTCCTCCGGTTTATCACCGGCAGTCCCTCTAGAGTGCCCAACATAACTTGCTGGCAACTAAAAGTAGGGGTTGCGCTCGTTGCGGGACTTAACCCAACATCTCACGACACGAGCTGACGACAACCATGCACCACCTGTCACTTCAGTCCCCGAAGGGAAAGTTCTATCTCTAGAACGGTCCGAAGGATGTCAAGTTCTGGTAAGGTTCTTCGCGTTGCTTCGAATTAAACCACATGCTCCGCTGCTTGTGCGGGCCCCCGTCAATTCCTTTGAGTTTCAATCTTGCGATCGTAATCCCCAGGCGGAGTGCTTAATGCGTTAACTGCGGCACCGAAGACTGTCGCCTCCAACACCTAGCACTCATCGTTTACGGCGTGGACTACCAGGGTATCTAATCCTGTTTGCTACCCACGCTTTCGTTCCTCAGCGTCAGTTACAGTCCAGAGAGCCGCCTTCGCAACTGGTATTCCTCCTAATATCTACGCATTTCACCGCTACACTAGGAATTCTGCTCTCCTCTCCTGTACTCAAGCCCTACAGTTTCAAATGCTTACTTCGGTTAAGCCGAAGGCTTTCACATCTGACTTGCAAGGCCGCCTGCGAACCCTTTACGCCCAGTGATTCCGGACAACGCTCGCCCCCTACGTATTACCGCGGCTGCTGGCACGTAGTTAGCCGGGGCTTCCTCCTAAGGTACCGTCAAAATTCTTCCCTTAGGACAGAGCTTTACGACCCGAAGGCCTTCATCGCTCACGCGGCGTCGCTGCATCAGGGTTTCCCCCATTGTGCAATATTCCCCACTGCTGCCTCCCGTAGGAGTCTGGACCGTGTCTCAGTTCCAGTGTGGCCGATCACCCTCTCAGGCCGGCTACCCATCGTCGTCTTGGTAAGCTTTTACCTCACCAACTAACTAATGGGACGCGGGACCATCCTATACCGCTAACGCTTTGACTCATGTATCATGCGATACTAGAGTTTTATGGAGTATTAATCACCGTTTCCAGTAGCTATCCTCCTGTATAGGGCAGGTTTCCCACGCGTTACTCACCCGTCCGCCGCTATCCACTTTTTAAATCATCCGAAGAATCAATAAAAAGCTTCTCGCTCGACTTGCATGTGTTAGGCGCGCCGCCAGCGTTCGTCCTGAGCCAGGATCAAACTCTCAAATTTAAAAGTTTACCTGTTACTCATAGTAACACTAACGTGTTGATTTA
>VENA01000012.1 GCA_009711785.1 Bacillota bacterium | reverse complement strand
TCTAAATGATTAAACTGTATTTTCTTTCCTACTGTTATAAATCCATTTGGAAGTTTATCATCTAAAAGTTCCTTAGAAGCTTCTACCATTAAAGCTATCAAATTCTGGGTTGCAAGTAAGTTATCTAATTGACCTCTACCATATTTAATAGCAGTATCTTCTTCTTTAACTTTCTTTTCTCTTGTGTAAGTTCCTCCTATTTCTAACTGAGGTATCTTTAACATACTTAATCACCCTCTTTCTATATGCTTGTCCAATGCTTTACTACTTTAAAACAATAAATTTTTTTTGATTATTTATATTATATGACATTTAATAATTATTTGCAAGGATTAATATTTATACTTATAAATTTTTATGTAACAAAAAGATGGTAAGTTTATAAAAACTTACCATCTTTTAAATCATCTTTTAATTTTTCTTCCAGTATAAGTAAAACTTTCTTTATTCATTTTATAATAATTACCTTCATCTATACCTATAATATTACCACATGTACACTTTATACAATCATTATCTACAACACAATCATAGGTTCTAGTTATTCTATCCTTAAAGCATTTTAAAACTTTACCCTTTCCTATTTTCTTATATTTAAATATTTTATTTTTACATTTACTACATTTAATAACAAGCATACAACACTCCTTTAAAAGGACTTTTCATATCTAAACCCTTGATAAGTATCCCTTATTTTAAGCTCCTTATCAATTCCTGTTAATACTGATAACTTATTTAAACTCCATCTAGGAGCAATAAGCTTTTCCTTTGCTCCATCACCTGTTAATCTATGTATAACTATCTTAGGTGGTAAAAGTTCTATGGTATCTGCAATCAGTGATATATATTCTTCTTTTTTAAATAATTTAAATGGATTGTCATTATAATACTTATAAAGATCAGTATCCTTTAATATATGCATTAAATGAAACTTAACACCAAATAAGTTTAAATTACTAATATATTTAACAGATTCTAACATATCATTTTTAGTCTCACTCGGAAGGCCCATGATAAGATGTGTAACTACTTTTATATTTCTATCATTAAGTTTTTTTATTGCATCTGAAAAATAATTTAAATCATATCCTCTTCTTATAAGTTTTGCTGTCTTTTCATGGATTGTTTGTAAGCCTAACTCTATCCATAGATAAGTCCTTTTATTTAAATCACTTAATAAATCTAATATATCTTCATTTAAGCAATCAGGTCTTGTTGCTATTGCAAGACCAACGACCCCTTTAGAATCTATCGCCTCATTAAATTTATATTTTAAGTCTTTAACCGTTGAATAAGTATTACTATAACTTTGAAAATAAGCTATATACTTTCCAGTTTGCCATTTCTTTGATAAAAAATTCTTTTGTTCGTTAATTTGTTCTTTTATATTCAATTCTTTTGAGGCTGCAAACTCACCAGAACCTTTTTCACTACAAAATAAACATCCCTTACTTCCAATGGTTCCATCCCTATTAGGACATGTAAATCCACCACTTAAAGAAAGTTTAATAACCTTTTGATTAAATTCTTTTCTCAGTTCATAATTTAAAGAATGATATCTTTTATCTAACCATCTTATATAAATCACCTCTTACCTTTTAAATACACAATAATTACCATTATCATCAAAACATTTACTACAGGATATACATTTTGCTTTTTTAGTATCTCCCTTTTCCCATCTTTTGATTAAATTTGGTTCCCTTAATAATGGTCTTGATAGAGAGAAGTATTTAATAGATGTATTATTTAATATCCCATCCATTTTATATAAGGATCTATTCCCACCTACTAAAATAACATTTGTATTAATATCTTTTGCAATTTCCTTTGCATAGTCTTTATAAAAACTTTCTTCATCTTCTTTTAAATTAACTGTTTTTGGACCATTAACAGCCCCAGCAATACCTCCACTTATCTCAATTGCATCTATTCCTAGTTCTGATAATTTTTTAGATACATATTTACTTTCTTCTAATGTCATTCCTTCATCAAAAAAATCACAGCAATTAAGCTTTATTAAAACTGGATAATCTTTACCTACTTCTTTTCTTATTTCTTTATAGACTTCAAAAATAATTCTTGCTCTATTTTCAATACTACCTCCATATTTATCTGTTCTTCTATTATGATATGGATTTAAAAACTGGCTTAATAAATAACCATGGGCTCCATGGATTTGAACCCCATCAAACCCAGCCTTTTTTGCCCTTGAAGCTGCATCTTTAAAGGCTTTTATTAGCGTATTAATGTCCTTTTCAGTCATTTTTTTTGGCATAACCTTAGTCTTTTTTTGAGCTACTTTAGATGGACCCCAAATTACTCTCTCATCAGGCTTATGATTTGTTTGAGAACCGCCATATGCTATTTGTAGTACTATCTTACTACCATTTTCATGTACAGCTTCCGTAAGAGCTTTATATTCATCTATGAAAGTATCATTATAAATACCCATCATACCAGGGTTAGGTTTTTCACTTTCTAAAACAAAAGCATAACCAGTTATTATTAAACCTACATTCCCCTTTGATAACTCCTTATAAACATCCATTAATTCCTCTGTCATATAACCCTTTTCATCTGCTAATCTTTCCCATGTTGCTGAACGTATAAACCTATTTTTTAACTCCATTCCATTAATAAAGGTCTTATCAAACAAACTACTCACTTAATCACATCCTTTTAATGTTATTGTATTTTATTTATTTATATTGTCAAGATTCCGCTTTTATCGTTATAGAGTCTAAGACTCGGGTATAATGAAAATAAAGTCTTAATAAAAAGGAGTCCTGATATGAAAGAGATTTTAAACAGAAGAAGTATTAGAAGATATACAAATGAAAAAATCGATACAAAAATTATAGGTGATTTATTAAAAGCAGCTATGGCTGCACCTTCAGCAGGAAATGAACAACCTTGGGAATTTATTGTAATTAAAAATAAAAATACTTTAAAAGATTTAACTAAAATTCATCCCTACGCATCTATGTTAAAAGAAGCAGATACTGCAATAATCGTTTGCGGAAACCTTAATAAACAAAAGTTTGAAGGATATTGGGTTCAAGATGTCTCAGCAGCAACAGAAAATATCCTTATAGAAGCAGAACATAAAAACCTAGGAGCAGTATGGCTTGGAGTATATCCCACAGAAGATAGAGTTAAAAGCATAAAGGCTATGTTTAATTTACCTAATGACATAATACCTTTTTCAATAATTTCTTTAGGATATAAAAATGAAGAAAAAGAACCTTCAAATAGGTATGATAAATCTAAAATCCACTATGAAAGATGGTAATAAATTTAAAGCAGTTGATTTTTATCAACTGCTTTAAAAATAGAATCTTATACTTTAGAAATTCTTTTAAATTTTTTTAAAACTATATGGTTTCTTTTAATTTTTCCGATTTAACCGCTTTTAAATATAAAATCACAACCGGAGATAAAACTATACCTGCAAAAATAATTGCTATAGAAATAGAATATCTACTTGCAATAACTCCGATAATTGGTCCGCCTGCTATTTGTCCTAATGCATCTATTTGTCCTACAGTAGATAACACTGTCGCCCTTATACTAGATTTTAAATTCTGGTTTATCCAGGCTCTAAATATTGGTTGATTAGTAGTTCTTAATATATAACTTACTAAATAAGTCATTAATGCAAATTTAAAATTCCCTGATATTCCGAAGGAAATAATTCCAACTACAGTTAGTAAATTAATTATAACTAATAAATAAACCTTTTCAATATTACCTGTTTTAGCTAGCCTTATTTTAATAATTTGTACTGCTATTATACTTAGTATCATCGCAGCTGAATTAATTATACCAAACCAAATAACTGGTTTGAAATTTAAAATTAACGGAAAGGATAAATCCCTTAAAAAATGAGCTTCCCAAAGCCTATCAAATCCTTCACTATATAACCCATATATTAGTGAAATAAAAAGTATTATTATTAAAATTTTACTTTCACTTATAAAACTTAATCCTTCTTTAAATGTTTCAATCATATTTTGATAGGAATTACCCTTCCTTTTTTTAGGTTTAAAACCTCTCTCAGGCATAAATACTTTTAAAAACATAGAAAGGAAAATAAAAAGTATTCCACTAATAATCATTGGTAAATTAATATAAAAATATCCAAGCATAGCACTAAGTAATATACCTATGAAAGAGCAAAACTGAGCTATTTGAGCACCTTTTAAATATATTTCATTTAAATTTTCACCCTTAACTTCATCAGCTATCCATGCATCATCAGCACCACTTAGAAAAGTATATCCAAATCCCCATAGAAATTGAGCTATAATTATAGTTTCAAAAAATCTAAAACTTCCTTCTAGTATGAAAGCTCCACCTATAATAATTAAACCTATTAAAATAGATCTTTTTCTACTATAAACATCTGCTACTATCCCTGTAGGAATTTCAAATAAAAAACATGACCCTTCTAAAACTGTTCCTACTAAAACTAATTGTAATGCTGTTAAATTAGCTAGTTCTATCCTATATATTCCACTTACTGTAAACATTAATGAAAAAAGTAAAGCTGTAGCTCCTGTATAAATATAATAAACCAGATTAGCTGGCATTTTTGTAGTCAATTTAATCACCTCTTAATATAAAAAAGGTTGCAAATGAACCTAAGTCCATCTGCAACCTTAAATTTTCTTATTTGTTAAATATAGACATACTCCTTCAAAGAAATTTAATTATAGATAGCTATGGGTATTTAATAGGCTAAAAAGAACATAGGAAAAATAACCTGGTATGACCAAGTTTTAAAAAAGAATTCCTAAAGTATTAAGTTCTATTTGATTATCTCCATAGCAATTTTCATTTTTTAACTCCTTAAATCTATATTCAACATTTAAATTATATAACAATTATTAAAAATATACAAATAAAAGCAGCTAACTTTAGTTAGCTGCTTTAATATTAA
>VENA01000080.1 GCA_009711785.1 Bacillota bacterium | reverse complement strand
TTTTTATCTTTTCAACTTCATCTTTTACCACTTTTCTTATTTTGTAGTCATAAAGTTTGTAAAATTCATCCCAATGATCTATCAATATTTTTTTGATTACTCCAGAGCCCATAGTTACCTCCTTAGCCGCAACCATATTTTTACTGTAAATAGTTTGCATAAATTCTGTGCTATAGACATCATCTGACTTTCACCTACTCTATTATATCAAAAAAATTTATACTTTCTTATACAATAAAAAAATAACTTATACTATAAGTTATTAAACCTATAATTATAAATATTTTATTTTTACTTACTCCTGAAAATAATTTAGAAGTAGTTTCAACAGCTGAAAAAAATAAAATACTTAATCCAGATATAAATGCAAAAATTCCTACGGTTAAAAATAATATATCCACTCTTTCTAATAATATGGTACTTGGAAGTCTTGTTTCTCTAAGGGCTTCAATCAAAGAATAATTATAATTTAAAATATCATTAACTCCTAAAATCATTAAAAACGTTTCTGAAATCAAAATATAAAATAATGCAACAAAGAATACTACCATTACAGAATAAAATACTCCTTTTTTTCCATTTTCTTTACTAAAGGGGATAATGGTGAGTATTTCTATACCTAAAAGTGCAATGAATAAATCCTTTATACCAAATACATAATCCTTAATTTGTTTTATATCAAATAATGGTTTTATTTGAGTAATATCCCCTAAATAAAACATAGAAATATGGATAGCAACTGCCACGGTAATAAAAATCATACCATATATTTCACATAATCTAGCAATATTAGTTATTCCTTTATGGGATATGTATAAAGAAGTACTAACAAATATAAATAATATTGCCTATATAGGTGTTAAAACTAAAAAACTTACTTTTATAATTTCTGCAATCATACGGAAAATCACTAATAAAACTAATAAAAAATAACTTGTACATATAAAACCTATACTCACACTAATAGGTTTACAAACTAGTATATTAGAATATTCAAAAATTGTTTTACCTTCAAATTTTTTGTTTAGGCTTGATATAATAAATGTAGGAATGTCAAAAACAATTGATAAAATTAGAATTGTAAACCACTGACCTGTACCTGCTGCTTTAAAAGCATCTCTAGGCAATGATAAAAAGAACCTACTGTCAATATAAAAAGTAACAAAAAAAAGATATGCCTGTTTGTTACAACATTTTTTATTTATTATCGAGTAAAAATCCCCCGATTTTCACCTCTCTTTCATTCAAAGTAAAGGTTATTTTTAAAACGTTTATACTACTAGTCTTAAGATTTTTTCATATCTATAATATCCCCACTAATAAAAGGATTATTCTTTGAAAATTAATCAGTTTTTTGAAGTTAACAAGATTAGAAATAAAAAAATCGCCATCTAAGAAAAGATGACGTTTTTTTATAGACTTTTTCAGTGTCCTCATTAAAACAAAGGTATGTGTAAATCACTATATTGTATCCTATAAATCAGGTTAGAATCAAGATGAAATTTCCCATAATATAGGTGATTAGGATTTCTATAAGCCAATTTAAATTTATGCCTTAAATACTTCCTTTAAATGACTGTCTAGTTCTTTCGTATATTTTTCTATGTCAGGGTTTGCAATTACATCGTGGGCTGAAAAACTTTTCAATGCTGTCATTCCAATAAATTCCATAGTTTTATGAAGATGAATTAAAACTTCATCAACATTTCTTCCATCAAAGAATGTATCCTTATCATTAAATGCATATTCAGGAGCATTCCAAGTTGTAGACAGCATATATTTCTTATCTTTCATAAGTCCACCTTGACCATATTTAGGTGATCCAGTAAAGAATATATCATATTCAAATACTTTATCCATATAAGTTTTTAATAACCCAGGAACATTCATCCAATAAATTGGAGTTTGTAGTATTATTACATCTGCCCACTTAAATTTCCCTTGTTCTTCCTTTATATCATATCCATCCTGTATCACTGTTGTTTTTACTTGATACTTCTTTTCTAAGGTATTTGTAATTTGTGAAAATAGTGTTTTATTAAGCTCTCCCTTTGCAAAATCATAGTATTCATGTCCATTAACTACAAGTATATTTTTCATTTAAATCCTCTCCTATTTAATAATTATTTTCTTCATTTTTTCTGTTGCTTAATTTATTTTATGTTTTTTAACACTTCTAAAACCTCTTCTGGCTCTAATCTCTTTGTATAATCAATATCTACATGGAATAAAACTATAGTTCCGTCTGAGTTTATAACATATGTTGCTGGTACTGGAAGTTCATGCTTGTTGTTTCCTTGAGTTTTAGGTAAGTTTATACCAAAATTTCTATATATAGATTTCAAATTATCATTTAGTGAAAAAACTATACCAAATTTCCTTGCAATATCATTATTGATATCACTTAGTATTTCAAACTTCAAAGCGTTTTTCTCAGCTACACTTAAAGATTCATCAGGTAATTCTGGTGAAATAGCAATAAGTTGAGCGCCAAGAGCATGTATTTGTGGAAGTATTTCTTGGTAACTACCAAGCTCTAAATTACAATACGGTCACCAACCACCTCGATAAAAATTTATTACTATGGGTCCTTCCTTCAATAAAACGTTAGAATCAACCTCTTCTCCTAAAGCATTTTTCAGTATAAACGCTGGAAGTCTATCTCCTACCTTCAGAGCTTTTTCTTGGATGTTTTTTTTAGCAAGCTCTTCTGTTGCTTGGTCAAATGCATCAATAATATCCTGTGATACATTGGATAAAAAATCTTTTTTAATTTTTCTTAAATGTTGCTGTAAATTCATAATATTACCTCCTTTCTATATGACCAGTCGTCATATGTAGTTTGAAAAAATAGAAGTTTTACTTTAGTAAAACCTCTACTAATACTTTATAAAAATTATCTAACATATCTTTATTATTACTTGCCTTAATTCTAAGTAAAACACCTTGCCAGCTGCTGGCAATAAAATCTGCTAAAATATCTATGTTTTTAGTTTTTGATAGTTGGCCTTTTTTTATGGCTTCTTCTAAAGCCTTTCTTATACTCTCAACTATCCTATCATGTATTTCATTAGTAACTTCTCTAATTGCCTCATTTACACCACCCATCTCTAGAGTTAGATTGCCTATAAAACATCCTAATTTACATTGAGATTCATCTTTATAATATATTATCATTGCTCTATAGAAGCTCTTTATCCTATCTAGTGGATCTAATGTATTATCTTCTAGTATATCAAAATTCTCCTTATTCATTTCATTATAGTAGAAATATAAAGCTTCTTTTGCGTAATGCTCTTTATTTTCAAAATAATTATAAAGAGATCCCTTAGGTATACCAGCAGCAGCAGTTAAATCCTTTATACTTGTTCCGTTGTAACCTTTTTCGAGCATAACGTGTAATGATGCTCGAATAATTTCTTGTTTTTTTCTTGTTTTTTTATCCATAATAAAATTATATGACCATTCGTCATATTTGTCAAGACTTTTTAAAATATACTTTAATAAAATTCTAATAGTTTTAGCAGTAACATACCTCTTTTATTTAGATCTTTTTTTATTAGGTATGATGTTACTCAGTTTTTAATGAACAACGTGTTTTTTGCCTAATTATATATTCTGCGTAAATGAAAGCCTGTGTCTAATATTTTATGTAAGCTTACTGTGAAACATTATCTTTTCAATTTTATTAGCCGCTTTAACTTTTATCTCTCCATAGCCGTAGTATTAAAGTATTCAAATGTCCTAATCTCGCATATGTTATCTTAGCAACTGTACCATAGAAGTTATGTCAGTAAAATTCAGTTGTTTACTACACCTAATAAAAAAATATATATCAAGGTGTTTCAGGGATGCCATCCTGACAAGGAACTTTCACCTGACACTTCCCACATGCGTAACGTGGATAATACTCCTTCAATACCCAGTCTATATATTTAGAACAGACTGTATGTTCCTTGCCCTTATTTATATGTATTGCATTAACCGGACAATTAGATATGCATTGCCCACAAAATGTACAGTACTCATAAACATCTGTATAAGGTCTTTCCGTCGCTTTAAAATCAATATCTATGATGATACTCGTTAAACGCCCTGCTGATCCTTTTCTTGTAATAATGTTCTTTGACAAACCAAAAGTGCCTAATCCAGCAGCAAAAGCCACATGTCGCTCAGACCAACTGCTCCAATAATCAGCATTTGTTAACGAAAGTGAAGTATTCACGTCTTTATTAGTTCTAGTACCTATTCTTACATCCAATCTATCATCAATACTAGGTATCACACATTTGTGTCCTGCATGCTCCAATTTCATTTTGATGAATTCAGAAAGCTCGTTTATAAATTTCTGCCCCTCATATCGACCATGCAACCACTCAAGTGAAGGTCGCTTCAAATTATTAGCATTTCCAGTTTTCACTTGCTCGCTATAAGGTAGAAAAATAGACACAACGGATTTTGCTGATTTAAGCCATACCTTTGGACCAATAAATTTTTGGTACATTATATCATGCTTATTAGAATATGTTTCAAATATTGGATCATTTGCAGATGCAATTCCAATTATGGGTTTATCAAAAAGTTGCATTCCATTTAGTTCTGAATCTAATGCCACATCTTCTCTTATATAATTTCCATCGCTTATTTCAAAAAAATCATCGACTAATTGCTTTATCATCAAATCACTCACTTCCTAGAATAATTTTTTATCCATAATAAAACTATATGACCATTCGTCATGTTTGTCAAGTCTTTTTGAAAATCCTTTAATGGAATTATAATAGTTTTATCAGTAACATGCCTCCTTTATTTGGATCTTTTTTTATTAGGTTTGATGATTAAAAAGGAATAAGATTTAAACAACAAAAAATGTTAAATAAAATTTTGATATTAACTTAAAGAATAAATGAACAATTACAAAAGGTAACCATTGTTTAGTTTTACAGTATTTACGGCATTCTAATTGGTGGTTAGTACATTAAAATCAATTTTAAAATTATAGTTGAATATATTTTTATACCATGATACTTTGAGTAAGGAAATGATATTATGAAACTTAAAATGGAATTCATGTCAAAAAGTAAAATAAGCACAATATCGATTCCGTTAAATAAAGAATGAAAACATCCAATAAATGGTAAATAAACACCAAAAAATAATTTTAAAAATTGTATTTATTTTAAGATTAGCAAAATTGGTACTCTAAAGTCAAATTTTATTTAAGTTTAAGCGTAAAAAAGGGCATAGAATCCCCAGGGAGCTTTGGGAAGATTTAAAATTATATAAGTATTATAAGAACCTGTCAAAATCCAGGTAGTATACTTTTTAGGTCCTTTGACAGAACCTTAAT
>VENA01000086.1 GCA_009711785.1 Bacillota bacterium | reverse complement strand
TTAAATCCATGTCTACGACATATTTTAATCCATATCTATTCATAAAGCGCTCAGCCTTCGCAACTGCCTGCTGTTGATTGTGATTAGGACGATATCCATAACTTGATGGATGAAATGTTTTATCAAAGATAGGACCGATAATATTCACTACAGCTTGTTGTACAACCCTGTCTTTCACTGTAGGAATTCCAAGTGATCTTACACCTCCATCTGGTTTCTCGATCTCTACTCTTCTTACCGGTTTTGATTCATATGTGTTAGTTTTCAGTCTATCATGAAGAAACTCTATATTATAATCTAGATTAAACGCAAAGTCAGAAACTGATTCTCCATCTATACCGGGAGCTCCCTTATTCTTTTTCACGCGTTTAAATGCTAATTTTAAATTTTCTATTCGATATATTTTATCGATTAAGCTGTACCATTTCTTCATGATTTTCCTCCTTTGTCGCTACATATTCTGAGTATCCTTACTTAAGCTATATGTTTTTCATTAGGTTCCCTTGACGTCTCTAGCTCTATGGCAATCTTATCTTCGTTCACCCAATTACTTCATATCCGTGTGGACGTATAGCTTACAAATTATTTTATGCTCGCTATTCGTTCCTTAAGACATTTCAGTCTTCTTTTAACACCTTTACTTTCACTTAAATACTTTCCGATATATTTTGAAATCTCTTCCGCCCTTCGCATCAACTATAGGCTTTTGACCTATAATCGTCACATATATTTGAAATGTGTCACCTACATGTTATCCTCCATACTATTACTAGCTTTCATTGGTATAGGTTTATTCACTACTACGGCTTCGTCTGCATACTGCACCCTAATTTTAACTCTTGCTTTCACTTGAGATAAAACCTACAGCGTCGAATACAGTGTTTCCAAGGTTAAGTTACTTCGCCTGCTATCAAAACGACCATCAAAACATAGGTATTTTAGTTAATATTTGGACGTTCCCATTTTTTGGAGGGTTATCCAACACCTATGCCAACACTGGATCACTTTCGTTCCGTTCCAATAGCCACCATCGGCTTCCTTCAGACCTCTTCGTCGCCAAAAACGCCCTTGCCTACAGCTTGTCTTCCCATTAACTAGGTGACAGATTATCTTTCAAACCACCGGCTCGGCAACATGCCTCGCAAACAAAAAAAGATCAGGTTATCCCTGACCTAAGTAAAAGCTAATATGTAATCTATCCACATCTTTTTAATTACCACCTTATAATACTCATACTTTATATCCTTTATGTCAACATTTAAAATATCCTCTTCACATTCTCTACATATAGCATTGTTAAATAATTTAATTCCAGTCTTAGCATCCTGACTACATATACTACATTCAGCTGCATTCATATCCATTAAATCATCCCCTTTTATTGAACTTATTAAAATTATTGCCCATATACTATATTTTATTCATAGTGCCTGTTCAATGTTGCATGACCACCTAAAATAATATAAAAAACAGCCCATTTATATATGGACTGTTTGAGAGTTTTTATAAGTATCTATACTTTTTATTAGATTTTCACTAGGTTTAAATACAAATCTATATTTTTTTCCATCCCTTATAAATTGACCTACATAAAGTTTTTTATTATTTTTATTACACATAAGCTTATAAGTATGACTTACCCCTTTATCTTTTTTAACTTCCTTTATAGGTCTTATGAAATCTATTTCATTTAAATTTAAATCTAGTATTAACTTGCTTTTTTTCCCTATACCCTTTTTAAATACCAATTGTTCGTCATCTAATGTGTACACATAATTACATAATACTTTTTTTATAAGAATAATTAATGCTATTAAAGATAAAGTTAATATTATAAAACTTGCAAAATCATTATATTTGCCTAATTTATTACTTAAGGTTATGAGGAAATTTATAAATACCACAGATAATAAAAACATCAAGCTAACTTGCCATAATGGCCTTATATTTTTAGTTTCTACTTCTCTAATTACTTTCCTCATAATATTTACCCCCTTAAGCTACTTTATGGCTTCACCAACTGCTTTAGAAACTTCCTTTAATACTCTTTTATCGAAAGGCTTTGGTATGATATAATCTTCACTTAATTCATCCTTTGATATAACTCTAGCTATAGCCTCTGCTGCTTTAATTTTCATTTCATCTGTTATTTGACTGGCCTTTTTATCTAATACTCCTCTAAATATACCAGGGAAAGCTAAAACGTTATTAACCTGATTATCAAAATCAGATCTTCCTGTTGCAACTACCTTTGCCCCATGTTCTTTTGCTAAATCTGGCATGATTTCTGGCACTGGATTTGAAAGAGCAAATATAATAGGCTCATTCATTTTTTCAACCATTTCACCGGTAAGTATATTTGGAGCTGATACTCCAATGAATACATCTATATCTTCTATTACATCCTCTAATTTGCCTTTTTTAAGGTTTTTATTAGTAACCAAACTCATTTCTTCCTTTATCCAGTTTAAATTGTCTCTACCTTCATATATAGCACCCTTAGAGTCACATATAATTATATCTTTTACTCCTATTTTTAATAAAAGTTTAGATATTGCTATACCTGCTGCTCCTGCACCGTTTATTAATACCTTGATTTCATCGAATTTTCTATCCGTTAACTTAAGTGCATTTATAAGCCCAGCTAAAACAACTACTGCAGTGCCATGTTGATCATCATGAAATACCGGAATATTCATTTCCTTTTTAAGTCTTCTTTCTATTTCAAAGCATCTTGGAGCTGATATATCTTCAAGGTTTATACCACCAAAGGATGAAGCTATTAATTTAACTGTATTAACAATTGTATCTACATCCTTTGAATCAATACATATAGGAAAACTATCCACATCTGCAAATTCTTTAAATAATATAGATTTACCCTCCATAACAGGTAGTGATGCATCGGCTCCTATATCTCCTAAGCCTAATACTGCACTTCCATCTGTAACTACTGCTACCATATTACCCTTAGATGTGTATTTATAAATATTGTCTTTATTCTTTTCTATTTCTCTACAAGGTTCTGCTACTCCCGGAGTATAAGCTAAGGATAATCCTTCTCTATCCTCAACTTTCACCTTTGATTTTATTGATACCTTTCCTTTGTTTTCTTCATGCATTTTAAGTGCTCTTTTGTTTATATCCATATTTAACTCCTTTACTTTTTATACTTTTGAACTTCTATATTATACAAATTATTCCCTTCACTATCAACAACTACTACAGCAGGAAAATCCTTAACATAAAGTTTTCTTATAGCCTCTGTAGCTAAATCATCATATGCTATAACCTCTGAGGATTTAATACTTTTAGATATTAAAGCTGCCGCTCCTCCTATAGCTGCAAAATATACAGCTTTATTTTCAACTATTGATTTAACCACATCTAAACTTCTTTTTCCCTTGCCTATCATACCCTTTAAACCTAAGTTTAGTAAGTCTTTAGTATAATCATCCATTCTATAACTAGTAGTTGGTCCAGCTGAACCTATAACTTCACCAGGTTTACTAGGAGATGGTCCTACATAGTATATAATAGAATTTTTCACATCAAAGGGTAACTCTTTTCCTTCTTTTATAGATTCTACTAACCTTTTATGGGCTGCATCCCTAGCTGTATATAAAGTCCCAGTAATATATACTCTATCTCCTGCTTTTAAATTTTCAACTTTATCTAAGGTTAAAGGCGTATTTATATTTATCTCTTTCATCATTTACCCCCTTATATTTCCACTGTTAAATGTCTTGCTACATGACAATTTAAATTCACAGCAACAGGTAAACCTGCAATATGTGTTGGAAAAGTCTCAACATTTACTTTTAAAGCTGTTGTTCTTCCGCCAAGTCCTTGAGGTCCTATGCCTAGATCATTAATTTTTAATAATAACTCATGTTCTAAATCCTTAATATGTTTTTTTTCATTATAAGAATTTAAGTCTCTAAAAAGTGCTTTCTTAGCAAGTAAACATGCTTTTTCCATAGTTCCACCGATACCTACTCCCACAACCAATGGTGGACAAGCATTAGGGCCTGCTTTATTAACTGTATCTAATACAAAATCTTTAACTCCATCGATACCATCTGATGGCTTTAACATTTTAAGCTTACCCATATTTTCACTTCCAAATCCCTTAGGTGCAAAGTAAATTGTTATTTTATCACCTTCAACAAAGTCATAATGGATTATAGCAGGGGTATTATCCTTAGTATTATCCCTTATTAAAGGATCTTTAACTACTGACTTTCTTAAGAAACCATCTTTATATCCCTGTCTTACACCTTCATTTATTGCCTTTTTTATATTTCCTTCTATATTTACTTTATCTCCTATTTCAACAAAAAATACTGCCATTCCCGTATCTTGACATATTGGTACTTGTTTTTCACTTGCAATATCTGCATTAAGCAATATTTTTTCTAAAATGTCCTTACCTATGGGTGATTTTTCATTTTCTTTAAAGTTTTCTATTTGTTTTAATACATCTTCACTTAAATCACAATTTGCTTTAATACACATCTTTCTTACTTCTTTTGTAATTTCCTCCACCCTTATTTTTCTCATATGCTAACCTCGCTTTTTTTATATTACTGCTTTCTATTCTAAACAAAAGACTTAAAAATATCAAATAAATGAACCTCTTTTTTACATATTTTTTTTAGCATTGTCCATATCATACCATTTGTTAATTTTACCCATAATCGAGTAGCTAGAAAATAGGATAATTAGTCCTATTTTCTTTGCTCTCACAGAACCGGACTTACGTTTGTCGTATCCGGCTCCTGAAATTTCTCAACTAACTAATAATAGTTAGACAACAACCCAACTTCATATTCTGTTAAATCAATAAGTTCAAGGTCATGGAAATATTTATTGGGAAGAAGTCTGTGAATAATGTGTACTTTTGAATTTTTCCACTTAGTCACTGCCATTTTCTTTCCATTTCCTTTTATTCCTTGTCTTCTCATTTCTTTATGCATAGCCTTATAAGTTTTCCATTGCTTCATTTTTATCATTCGTAGCCTTCTTCTAATCCATCTCATAATATCTCTTATGAGGGTTTTAATATTAGCTACTCTATAATAATTTATCCAGCCTCTTAATACTGGATTTAAAGCCTTAATGATATTTATCATTTTCCTACCAGCATTTCTTACAGTCTTTTTACGAATTTTATCTTTAAATCTTTTAATTCTTTTAGGAGCAACCACTAGACATTTTTCATATATTATAAATCCTAGAAACTCAACTCCCTCAAACACACTTGTAAGTTTAGTTTTATCTTTATTAACTGTAAGTTTTAATTCTTCCTCAAGTACTTTCTTAGCATAAGTTTTATAGTTTCCTGCAGTTTTCTTACTCTTTGCAAACGCTAAAATATCATCAGCAAAACGTACTATCCTTATACCCTTTTTCTTCATCTTTTGGTCGAATTTATTGAGATAGATATTACTAAGTAACGGTGAAATGACCCCGCCCTGCGGCCTGCCAACTTTTGTTTTACTAAAGTTTTCATTATCCATTACACCCGATTTAAGAAACTTTCTTATGAGGTCTAAGACTCGTCCATCACTTATTTTCTCAGCCACAGTAGATATGATGATTTCATGGT
>VENA01000053.1 GCA_009711785.1 Bacillota bacterium | reverse complement strand
TTTTAAACAACGATTTACATATATATTCTAGTAAAATTCAAAAACTCCTTTTTGTAATTTATTGTAAAAATGTTCATATAATTACATTATTTAGTTTAGGTCTTTTAAATTACGAATTAAAGTTAATCAATACAATAACCCATAGCTACTGTATCATAAAACTTACCATTTATGAATAACTCTTTAGTTATTACTCCTTCTTCTAAAAAACCTAACTTTTCATACAACTTTATAGCCTTTTCATTATCTGATAGTACTCTTAAATTAATTTTTTTAATATCATTATCTTTTGCCCATTTAATTAAATTTATTATCATTTTCTTTGCTATACCTAGATTCCAAAATTCTTTTAAAACAGAAACTCCAAATTCTCCAACATGTTTAGTCCTAGGTCTTTTACCCCCTCTAAAGGTTAACATTCCAACAATTTTATCATTTATAATGGCCAATAAAAAGAAAGAGTTTTCACTCTTTTTTGATTCTATTAGTATTTTTCTCTCTTCTTCAAGGGTTATATTAAATTGATTTTCTCCAAAAGTAAGGTTATCCGTCTCTCCAGCTACTTCATTTACATACTCAATTATACTTTCAGCATCTTTAGCCTCTACTTCTCTTAACGTTAGCGTATTCTCATCTTTTAACTTAACCTTTGATATAACCACATTAATCCCCTCACTTTTTATGTTTCTTGAAGTTTAACATTACTATATTAATAAGTCAATCCATTTGATTATATTTAATATTTTTATTATCATTTAATTAACAGTATACTAGAGGGGGATAAATGTGGATATAAAAATCTTAGATTCATTTTGTTGAAGTACAAGTATCTCTAAATTAGCTCCCATAGTTAATGGGGCCATAGAGAAACTTAAGCTAAAGAAATATAATTTAGAAATCATTGGAGATGAAAAAAGAATCAAATACTTGGGTGTAAAAAAATTACCCGCCTTAATAATTAATGACAAAATCCATATTGAAGGTAGATTACCTTCATTAAAAGAAGTAATTAAAATAATTCAAAGTTACAATAATTAAACTCTTTTTAGATTGTTATTATTCACTTTAGTTACTACATAGCTATAGAGCTTATCATAATTGCTCTATGGCAATCTTAAGTACAACTTTTACATAAGATACCATTTTCATTTACTAAAGTTTTTATACCCTTTTACTTCCTTGAGACTTCTAACTATTAAACTTTTATCAATATTATTATATATTTTAACATTACCCTTACCCGTAGGTAGAATAAATACGATATTCCCATCAATATTTTTTTTATCATTTTTCATTATATTAAGTAAATTTTCTATTTCTTTTTCATTAAATCTAATTGGAGTTATCACTTTTGTAATATTATATATCTCATTATAATAATTTTTATCTATTACTCCTTTTAACAATGCAATATATGCTTCATATAATATACCTAATAGTACTGCTTCACCATGATTATATTTATCAAAATCATATAAGCTTTCTATACTATGTCCTATTGTATGACCAAAATTTAATATTGCTCTAATGTTTCTATCAAGTTCATCTAATTCAATTATCCTCTTTTTAAAAATAATTGCTTCTTTAATTATGTTTTTCAATAAATTAGAATTACAACAATATATCTCATTAATATTATTTGAAATTTTTTTAAAATATCCATAATCTAAAATTAATCCATATTTTATTAATTCTCCTATTCCGGAGGTAATTTCTTTTTTATTTAATGTATTAAGTAAACTAATATCTATTAAAACCCCTTTAGGTTGATAAAAACTTCCTAAAATATTTTTATATCCTAAATGATTTATTCCAACTTTTCCTCCTACACTACTATCTACTTGAGAGAGTAAAGTTGTTGGAATCTGAAAAAAATCTATACCTCTCATATAAGTTGAAGCAATATACCCCGATAAATCTCCAACTACTCCTCCACCAAAACTTAATAAAAGAGTTTTCCTATTACACTTTTTTGAAAGCATTTTCTCATATATTAAACTTGCAGTATCCAAAGATTTACTGTTTTCTCCGGGCTTAACAATATAATAATGGAGTTTGTAGTCTGTTAAATATTTAAGTAATTTACTTAAGTACAATTTTGATACGTTTTCATCAGTTATAATAAAAATTTTATTAATATCATTTTCCTTTAATATGTTATGTATTTCTTTTAGATTATTTTCACCTATAAATATTTTATATTCCCTATTCTTTATGTCTATATTAACTACTTCCACTAAATCACCTACTTTTAACTTAATCTCCCTTAATTTATTATACCCTTTATTAAATAAGTTTTACTCCTTAAAATAATTAAAACCAATATTATAAGCTTTTTCTAATTTATCTTCTCTTTGTAAAGCGTCTATTTTATCAGTATTAGACAAAAATAAATTATACCTATATTCAGTATTTATAGCTTTAAAAAATAAGTTAATAACAGGTATACATCCTTCAAATTGATCTTTACGGTGGGGTGATCCTGCAGCTGATATAAATAAACCTACTCTTTTTTTATTAACATCAATGCTTGGTTTGTTTAATACATATTTACTAGACCAGTAAGCCTGACATCTATCTATCATAGTTTTAATGATACTATTTACAGAATTAAAATATAGAGGTGATGCTATAATAATTCCATCACTTTTATTAAATTCTTCATATAATTCAACCATATCATCGCTATATTTACATTTACCTGTTTTAGCACAATAATCACATGCTATACAATGATTAATTTCTAAATCTCTTAGATAGACTTTCTTAACAATAACATCTTTATCTTTAAGCCCTTTAATTACACTATCTAATAAAATATTAGTATTTTTATTTTTTCTTGGACTACCCATTATTGCAAGTACTTTTTTCATAAAATTCCCCCTATTAATTATTTGTCATAATTTTGCATTAATAAACTTTTATTACAAATTTAAAGCTACTGGATTCCCAGTAGCTATTTAGCATATTTGAAAAATTTAGAAAGCGTATATATTATTATTGCATGCATAGGTATTATAACTAATCCTGCTAATATTCTACCAGGTAAGAAAATAAAAAATCCTTTATTGAACATTATTGAAAGCCAAAGTGTGTTCAGTCCTAATGAAATTATAATATATGGAAAACTTACAGTAAAAAGTATTTTATCTAAAGAATAATTACTATTACTTAATTTCTCTTTCTTTGTAATAACTATAGGTAAAATCATGAATGAAAGTACAACTAAAATAAATAATAAAATATAAATTAATGAAATTCTCTCATCATATAAGTATACCCAACTATTTTTTATAGATAAAACTTCCCTTTGATATAACAGATTCATTACACCTGATGTGAGTATTAAAATAAAGAGAGAATTAAAAATATTAAAATTAATTTTCTTTGATCTTAAAATCATATAAATTAACCCTGGAATTACACCTCTTAAAGCTGCACTCAATGTAAATCCTGGAAAAAAGGCTCCTCCTTGGGGATTTAACATTACTCCAAGCAAATCTGCAACTATACCGGTTAGTCCTCCTGCAATCGGTCCATAGATTATACCTGAAATAATTATAGGAACTGCACCAAAACCAAATCTTAATGCAGGAAGTCCTGCTAAGGGAATCATTATAGAAAAAACCCTTGTTAAAATTATACTTATTCCAGTAAGTAAACTTGCTCCAACTAACACTTTTGTACTCAATAAATTTCTGTTTGCACTTTTTATCAAAGATACCACTCCTTTTTTGTGACAGAATAATCACACCAAAGAAGAGGTTCTTCTTTAATGTGACAGCGGAAGCGACAAGCTATCGTAGGGTTACCTTTCGTTTAAGGGCAACTTCCCATCCCTTAACACTTAACGCATCTTGCCTACTCTGTCTTTATTAACAAATAAAGTTTATAATAAAATTTCTAATTTGTAAATACTTAAAGTATTTCTTCTTCATTTGCACTATCTACATAAATAAAACTTGAAATATATTTTCCAAAGGATATGATAGCTAATAAAATCAATATTAATGCTACTAAATTATAATAAGTTTCAAAAGGTGTAAAACCACCCCATAAATATATAACTAAACCTATTATAATATATTTTCCAATCTTACTCTTTGATAAAATTTCATTTTTATATTCCTTCATCCTTCTTTTTTTATCGGAAATTTTATCTAATATTATTTTTTTAATATCATTATCAGAAGGATATAACTCAACTTGTTTAAATAGCTTAACTATCTCTTCTATATCCATTAAATGTAATTTCCCATGATCCTTTAATTTCGGTAATAATTCCTTTGCATCCTCAGAAAAAGTTGAAGTAGTTATAATTATTCCTTCATTAATATCCATTTTATTTAAAGTAAGAAAAAATTCCCTAACATGATTACTACTTACTTTATAATCTTTATTATATTGATAACATTTAATTCCAATTCTATTGCCATCTAAATTAGCTAACATATCAACGTCTGTTTGATGAAACAATTTTATATCTTCAACCTTATATTTTTCTAAAGCCGACTTTAAATATGATAAATATTCATAAGGAGTTTTATTTATTAAATCTCCAAAAATCTTTTCCTTTGCTACTTTATCATACACTTCTTTTTTAGCTGTATTTAATCGACTCTTTTTGATTCTTCCATTAATAATCCAAAATAGAAGTATAAGTTGCACTGTAATAGTAGCAGTAAATCCTAAGCTATTAGTTCTAATAAAAAAATATATAAAACCTAAAATAAAAAGTATTACTTTAATTACTAAAGAATCTAAAAATATTGCAAAATAAGATCTTCCCTCCATCGTATTTTCAATATAATATCTTTTTAATTTGATATTATTTATATATTTTTTAATCCCATTAATTAATTCTTTAATTTTCTTTTTCATATCCATAACCTCCTATGGTTACAGATTATTTCCTTTTTAAAGAATTATAAACATTTCTCTTTAATCCTTGTCCTAATAGGAAAATTAATAATAATTGAGTTGCAAAATAAAAAGATATTTTTTTAGCTATACTATAAAAGAAATCCAAAGGTAACATTTGTATTAAAATATCCTTTTTAGGATCTAATAGCCATAAATCATTTGTAAAAAATATTTGATGGAAATATGTAAAATATTTATTAAAGTCTAACATCATTAATATAAATAAAACTAGTATCAAAAATATTGGAATTAATGAAGTTATTATTAATTTTTTTCTTAAAAGTTTTCTATTAAATAAAAGAAAATAACCCATTGCTATTGTAGCCATTATTAAGGCTAAATTTCTTAATTTAAATCCCTTTAAAAACAAATTTTTCACATCTACTAGATGTAATAACTCCCTTTTTTGAAATATCTTTTGTGTTTGTCCATTAACTTTTTTATAAATTATAATATTTTCCTTATCTCCCTTAAGATACTCTAATAAATCATTTGTTATATCTAATAAATCTTCACTTTTTATCCCTGTTTTTCTAGAAATATTATATTCTTCATACTTTTCACTATAAAATTCAACATCAAAAGTTACTAATTGTATACTTATCAACAACATAAACAACGGTAAAAATACGTATAATGAAATACTAAAAATAGGACTTAATTTTTTCATTTTTCTCCCCCAAACTAATTAAACAATTTATTTTTGATCTTTAATAAAATAATATATAAAATAAATCCAATAATAGCTAATACAATAATTGTACGGTTATATTGGTTAATTTTATAAAATATCAACGTCCAATTTTCTCCTAGAATCTTTCCAAGTATTATTAAAATTCCGTGATGTATTATTGTAATAATAACTATGGATATATAAGCTAACTTCCTTTTAACTTTAAATATACCTGCTGATAATACTGTTAGAGAAAATATTCCTGGTATCAACTTACTTCCAATTATAACCAAAGTTCCAAATCTATCAAATAAATGCCTTAACTTATTGACTTTTTCAGTATCAAATAAGTATTTCACTACTTTTGATTTTAATATTACAGAGCCCTCTTTTCTACCAATGTTATATAATAATATAGAAGATAATGATGTTGCTAAAATTGCAGTTATCATTACTAAAAATAAATTAATATTAGAAAACTCAGTTAGATATCCTTCTATTATTAATACCATGTCTCCAGGATATGGTGGAAATAATATTTGTAAAGCCTGAGAAACAAAAAAGAAAAGATAAGATAATAAAATATTATTAGAAACTATATCTTTTGCAAATTCAATTATAAGTTGTTCCATTTATTACACCTCAATTAAAATAAATGTATTATATTAATAATACCCTTTATATTTAATTTTTAAATATAATTTAATAATATCATATATGTTTTTTAATTAAAATATCTAATCGAGTAGCTAGAAAATAGGATAATTAATCCTATTTTCTTTGCTCTCACAGAACCGGACTTACGTTTGCCGTATCCGGCTCCTGAAATCTCTCAACTAACTAGTAATAGTTAGACAACAACCCAA
>VENA01000067.1 GCA_009711785.1 Bacillota bacterium | reverse complement strand
GTAATCATAAAGTTCGTAAAATTCATCCCAATGATCTATCAATATTTTTTTGATTATTCCAGTACCCATAGTTACCTCCTTAAGCGCAACCATATTTTTACTGTAAATAGTTTGCATAAATTCTGTGCTATAGACATCATCTGACTTTCACCTACTCTATTATATCAAAAAAATTTATACTTTCTTATACAATAAAAAAAGCCATAATAAGCTACTTTCAAGTAGCCTTCATGGCTTTATTAGTCTTCTTGACTGAAATTTTGATATTTTTTTAACGACAATTTCATTGTAAACTATTTGTTACACTTTGTCAATCAATGAATATTCAATATGTTTTTTATTTTCTCACTGTTAATTGTTCTGTATTGTTAGAGATTCTAAAATTTTTTCACCTTACTTATCTACATAAATCCAACTATCATTAATTTTTACCGGTGCAATACCTTCTTTAAAAGACCTTACATAAATTTAGGCTTAATTATAATATCTCTTTTATTATTTTTTTCAACTAAAACAATATTATTTTTAAACCTTGAAACTTTATCATACTTAGGTTTAATTTTGTCGAAATACCTTTTAATTCTTATTTTTTCTTCAAAATAAAAGGAAATAACACATATTTAAAGAATATAATTATAGAAAATTTATTTTAAAGTAGCGATAAAAAATGAAAGGAGTAAATAATGATAAAACTATTTTTAACCCGACATGGACAAACAAAATGGAATGAAGAAGGAAGACTTCAAGGTAGTAAAGACTCTAATCTTACATCTTTAGGGATAAAACAGGCAGAACTATTAAAAGAAAGATTAGCTGATGAAAGAATAGATATTATTTATTCAAGTCCACTAACAAGAGCATATAAAACAGCTGAAGTTATATCTAGTAATAGAGATTTAGATATAATAACAGATAAAAATTTTAAAGAAATGAATTTCGGTGATTGGGAAGGATTAAAGCATGATGAAATAACTTCACTTCAATATGAAATATTTTGGAATAAACCCCATCTATATAAACCTAGTACAGGTGAGAGTTTTAAAGATTTTAAAAAAAGAATATTAAGTAGTTTAAATAATATAATTAAAAATCATGATAATAAAAATGTTTTAATAGTAGCTCATGCTGTAGTTGTAAAACAAATTTTAAATTACTTTGAGAATAGACCTTTAGAAAAATTTTGGGATCCACCTTTTATGCATTCTACTAATTTAAGTTTAATAGAAATAGAGGATGAAAGTGTAGCTGAAATTAAATTATATGCAGATACTTCCCACCTTGAAACCCTTAAAGCAGGCAATAGTTAATAAAAAACTTCCCGTAATTTTCATTAACGGGAAGGTTTATTATTTTATGCAAACATTAATAAACTTAAAGCCATAACTGCCATTCCCGAGATAAGACCATATATAGCAATATGGTGTTCTCCATACTCATGGGCCGTTGGTAGAAGTTCATCAAGGGATATAAAAACCATAATTCCTGCCACTGCAGCAAAAATAACTCCAAAGACTGCATCACTAAATATACTTCTAAGTAAAACATATCCTATAAGTGCACCTACAGGTTCTGCAAGACCTGATAAAAACGAATAATAAAAAGCTTTCTTTTTATCCCCTGTTGCATGATAAATTGGTACTGAAACTGAGATTCCCTCTGGGATATTATGTATTGCTATTGCAACTGTAATAGGTATAGCTATACTTGGGTCTTTTAAAGCTGATGTGAAAGTTGCAAGACCTTCAGGAAAGTTATGTATTGCAATTGCTAAAGCAGAAAATATACCCATTCTATATAATTTTCCTTTTTCATTTTCATCTTCATCTTCTGAATAGTGCTTTTCTATATGTTTAATTTTTCCTACTTCATGGGGATTTTCAAAATCAGGAACTAATTTATCTATTAAAGCTATGAAAAAAATCCCTCCAAAAAAAGCAATGGTCGTTATCCAATACCCTTTAGTAAATCCAAATTCTGATATTAATGCTTCTTTAGCCTTTATAAAAATCTCTACAAAGGAAACATATATCATAACCCCTGCAGAAAAACCAAGGGATACAGATAAAAACTTTTTATTAGTTTTTCTAGTTAGAAATGCTAAAGCACTTCCTATACCTGTTGAAAGACCTGCAAAAAGTGTTAATCCAAAGGCAATTAATACATTACTAATATCCATTATTTTACCCCCTTTCTTACTAATTTTAATTATACCCAAAAAAAATTAGTGTAATTAAAAATAACCACAAAACTAAAGATTCTAACCATAATGATTAGAATCCTTAGTGTCTATTTTAAGTAATACATATATTCCCGCTAGAAATGAACCTAGAAAATTAAAAATTAAATCAAGGTTTGTATCATATAAACTTTTTTGATTTGTACTTTTATAAAAAATATCTAAAATAAATTCAAGTATTTCAAAAATAACACCAAAAGTTACTCCCAAATTAAATATTGTTATAAAAATATATGTTTTTAAGTTATTATTTATTTTTACCTTATTATTTAATATATTATAAAAAATAACGCAAAGGAAAAAACACCAAATACATGCAATATATTATCAAACCAATATGTCGTTAAATAAAGATTGAAGTATTGTCCCATTAATGTATGAATTATAATTGTTAATAAAACTAGTATTTTAATATGATTTTTAACTTTTATATTTCTTTTATTTCCAAAGTATATAAATAATAGATATCCAATATATGATGCTAATAAATTATAAATAAATCTGTCTTGCCTTTTTATAATAAACCCTATTAATAATAAAAACATTATTAATGAAAATGAAATGAATATAATTTTATTAATCTCTTTACTCTTCATAAAACACCTTTAAAAGTTAGTCATAATTTTATTATTATCTAATTTTTTTAACCTATTCTTACTAAGGATAATTATTTAAAACTAACAAATAATAATTACTAAATATCTAAGGAGGCTTTTTATGAGTAAAGATTTAATTAACTTTAATTCTCTTTCTAATTCCTATTGGATTTCATCTACAGATGAAACTAATTTCTCTAAACTAGATAAAGATATAAATGTAGATGTAGCTATCGTTGGTGGTGGTATGGTTGGGATATTATCTGCATATATTTTGAAGAATGAAGGTTTAAAAGTAGCAGTTATTGAATCTGATAAAATACTTAAAGCTACCACAGCCCATACAACAGCAAAGGTGACATCCCAGCATAGTTTAATCTATGATAAATTAATAAAAAGAGGAAAGGAAAAGGCATTACAATATGCAAATGCTAATGAAACTGCTATACATATAATAAAAGATATAATAGATAAAGAACAAATTGACTGTGACTTTTCTTATCGTCCATCCTTTATATATACAGAACAAGATAAAAACATAGAAAAAATCAAAAGAGAAGTAAAAGCAGCTAAAGACTTAGGTATTAAAGCTTCCTTTGTTAAAGATATACCATTACCCATAAAAATTAAAGGAGCTTTAAAGTTTGAAAACCAAGCTCAGTTTCATCCTTTGAAGTTTCTTTTACCCCTTTCTAATAAGATTAATGGTGATGGTAGCTATATATTTGAAAAAACAAAAGCTATAGATATAGATAAAGAAAAAAACGAAGTTATTACAGATAAAGGAATAGTAAAAGCTAAAAAAATAATAATAGCTTCCCATTTTCCTTTTTACGATAAAAGAGGTTTATATTTTTCTAGATTATATACAGAGAGAAGCTATGTATTAGCTATAAAAGCTAAGGAGAAGTTTCCTTATGCTATGTTTATAAATGCAGAATCCCCTGCACGGTCACTTAGATCTCAAACAGTTGGTAATGAAGAGTTAATATTAGTTATTGGTGATAATCATAAAACAGGTCAAGGAGAAAATACAAAAATGCATTATAATAACTTACTTAAATTTTCAAAACAATTATTTACTGTTAAAGATATACCCTATAGATGGTCAACTCAGGATTGTATGCCTTTAGATGATGTTCCCTATATTGGTAATTTAACATCTAATACTCCTAATATTTACGTTGCTACAGGTTTTAAAAAATGGGGAATGACAACTAGTATGGTCTCAGCTTTAATATTTAAAGATCTTATCATAAATGGAAAAAGTAAATGGGAACAAGTTTATAATCCATCACGCTTTACTCCATTAGCTTCCTTTAAAAACTTTTTTAAAGAAAATTTAAATGTAGCTGAAAAGTTTTTACTAGGAAAAATATTACCTGAAACTGATAAATTAAATTTAGATTTAAAAGAAGGAAAAGTAATAGAAAGAAATGGTGAAAAATTAGGTGTATATAAAGGTGATGATAATAAACTTTATATTGTCGATACTACCTGTACCCATTTAGGATGTGAACTTAATTGGAATCAAGCAGAGAAATCCTGGGATTGTCCTTGTCATGGTTCTAGATTTAAATATGATGGTGAAGTTATAGAAGGTCCTGCTAAAAAACCATTAGATATTAAAGTTATTAAAAATCACAATATGATTTAAAATATTTAAAAACCAAAGGAAGTTTAATAAAACTTTCTTTGGTTTTATGTTTTTTTATTTATTAACTAATTTCATTAATTTTTTAGAATTACTATTATGACTTATAACAACTAATATATCCCCTTTATTAACCACATAATCAGCCCTAGGTGATATATTTATATCATCTCCTTGTTTCACTGCGATTACATTTATTTCATACTTCCTTCTTAGATTTAACTCTATTAAACTTTTTCCAAACCATTGTTTAAGTGGTGAAATTTCAACTATACTATAATCAGAAGATAAATTAATATAATCTACTATATTAGGAGATATAATATTACGTGCTACTTTAGCTCCCATGTCCTTCTCAGGAAAAACTACTCTATCAACACCTATTTTATATAAAACTTTAGCATGTAATTCATTTTGTGCCTTAGCTATAATATATTTTGCTCCTAACTCTCTTAAAAGTATTGAAGTTAATATAGATGATTGTATATTTAGAGCCATAGTAACAACTACAATATCGAAGTTACTAACACCTAATGACCTAATTATCTTTTCATCCTTTGCATCCCCTTCTATTACATGGGTAACATGTTGTGAAATGTTTTTTATCTTTTCACTATCTTTATCTATAACCATTACATCATGTCCTAATTTATAAAGGGTCTTTGCTATACTTGAACCAAATCTCCCACATCCTAATACTAAAAACTGTTTCATTTTAAATCCTCCTTATCCTACAATTACTTTTTCTTCAGGATATCTCATCATTGCTTTATTTTGTCCTCTCTGGGCTAAAGCTAATATAAGAGTTAGTGGACCTACTCTACCACTTAACATAGTTATAGATAAAACTATTTTGCCTAAAAAGCTTAACTCTGGAGTTATTCCTAAAGATAGACCTACTGTAGCAAATGCCGAACTAGCTTCAAAAAACATCTCTACAAAAGTAAATCCTTGTTCTGTTACTGATAAAATCATAGTAACTAATATAATTAATAACATTGCAAGTCCCATTATTGTTAATGATTTATTTACTAAATCTCTAGATATTCTTCGACCAAACATCTCTGTATCTTCCCTTCCACGTATTACAGATAATATAGTTGCTATTAAAACTCCAATAGTTGTGGTTTTTATACCTCCTGCTGTAGAACCTGGTGATCCTCCTACAAACATAAGAACTATTGTTAAGAATATTGAACCTGTGGTTAATTTATCTGTAGGTAATGTATTAAAACCAGCAGTTCTTGGTGTTATCCCATGGAATACTGAAGTTAATACCTTTCCTTTCATAGATAAATCAGCCATTGTATCTGGATTGTTATATTCTAATATATATATTGAAAAAGAACCAATAAATATCAATAATATAGTTATTGTTATAACTAGCTTTGTATGCAGGGAAAATCTTTTAAATCTTCTTCCCTGTATTATTTCTAATATTACTCTAAAACCTAATCCACCTAAAACTATTAAAAGACAAATTGTAACACTTATTAAAATGTCACTACTAAATGGAGTTAAACTTCTAAAATTACCAATTAAATCAAAACCTGCATTACAAAATGCTGAAACTGAATGGAATATACTTAAACCTATTCCCTTTTTTACTCCGTATATCGGAATGAACCTTATAGAAAGTAATAAAGCGCCTATAAACTCAACAACAAATGTCAAAACAAGTATGTATTTAGTTAATCTTACTACACCTGAAACTTTAAATTGATTCAATTCTTCTTTCATAACTAATCTTTCTTTTAAAGTAATTCTTTTTCCTACTAATAATGCAAATAGTGTGGCCATTGTCATAAAACCTAAGCCTCCTATTTGAATTAAAGAAAGAATTACTATTTGACCAAAGCTAGTCCAGTGGGTCGCTGTATCAACAACTACTAACCCTGTAACACATACTGCAGAAGTTGATGTAAATAAAGCATTTACAAATCCCACACTTTGACCATTTTTAGAGGCTATAGATAAATTTAATAATATTGCACCTATAAGTATTACACTTGAAAATCCTAAAACTATTATTTGAGTTGGATGTAATTTAATGCTATTTCTTTTATTTGCAATAATTTTAATCACCACCATTTAAACAATTAATCTATAAAA
>VENA01000001.1 GCA_009711785.1 Bacillota bacterium | reverse complement strand
TTTTTCTTTGTTTTAAAGATGTAATAAAGTGATTTTTTTGATCTTTCAAGAATAATTCTTACTTAAATTATTTAAATTATCTATGATCTTTAATGATATTTAGGCGGAAATATTTTGACTTTTAAAGGTTGAAATAGAGTGCTGTTTAACAAGAATGGTTAATCATTCCTTTCTTTCATCTACTTTAATTTTAAGTAAATGTACTGCTTTATTTTCATTTATCATACTCTTTATTGCATTTTCATCTACTAAATTATATGTTCTAATAGAATCTATACCTTGTCTATATACTCCAATAATTTCAGTTTCACCTAGTTTTAAAGCTACTGTTTCATTTCCAATAACATAGTCCCATGCATAAACTCCTTCAGAGCTAATGGGATTATCTTCTATTTTATGTGGTTCATTTCTTACAGATGTCCATATAAAAAGAATAATTCGTTCTCTGTTGCGGCTTAATAATTCCAAGTCCAAATCTTCCTTCTTCCACCTTCTTTGGATAAAGTCCACAAAAAAATTCTGTTAAATGAGAAAGTTCTATTTAATAGCAAAACTCAAATTTATAATAATTAGTAATTACAATTCTTTCACCTCAAATTAATGACATGTAAAAGCTATTACATATAACGTTTCTCTATCTTACGGTGTTCCACACGTCTCTCGTGTAATACCTGAAAATAGTTTGTTAGGTGCTAGCGTTTTCATTATACTCTAAAATACAAGGTAATAGATATACTATATTTCAGAGGAAAACAACAGGTTTTAACACATATATATCAACTACATATGTTTTTTTATGAATATTGCGCTAAGAGCTAATATAAGTACAATTGCATGTGCAATAGTTATTATCTTAGAAATTTTTGTAGTTTTATTTTGTAACTGATCTAAGCTTTCAATAAGTTTTTTCTTGTCCATTAAACCACTCCTTTAAAGTGTGTATTGCTCATTAAAAAATAACCAAACACAACGTTAGTTTAATGTATATTTTACATTTTCGTTATAACATAATTTTATTCCATTAATTAACTTAAAATATCTTCATATTATAGATATTGTGTAGTGTTTATCCTTAATATTATGTTCATTGTCATCACTAAGTAACATATACGATTAGTTTAACGCATAATAATTTATTCAATTTATACCATGAATTAAAAATTTTTAACATATAACAAAGTATAAAAATTAAGTGTCGCAAACCTCTCAGATACTAGACCAAATAAACTGTTTAACACAGCTTTAAATTTAAATGCCCTTAATATTTTAATAAACAATAAGTTCTTTTTCATTTCTCACCAAAGCTACCGATTATCATACCAGTATCTATATTTAGCTGTCGAATAACGTTTCTAGAATATTGCGACAGTCCACATGGTTTTTGTGGACTGTCGGCAAATGCTATGTTATGCGATGGCCCATAAGCTCAACTACTTACCTGCAAAAATTGTTAACTCATTGTCTAGTCTAAGATTCTTTATAAACATTTACTTGTTATCTGATAAACAGTTAAACCCATAACTTTTCAATATGGTTATATCAACGTTAATCTACTTTTTCTTCTAAATTTTTAATTCTAGTCTCTAAAGATTTTATTTCTTCCTTTATTTCTTTATTTGAAATATCCCCTCTTAATTTTCTTCCAATCCAATCTGGCAACTCAAATAACTCTAATAAAACAAGAATTATAATAACACTTCCAAGAATTTTTATAATATCTAACATACTCAGTCTCCTTCTTAAATTTATTTTAAATAAGTTTACCAAAAGAACCTTTTTTAAAATGACTTTTTTATATTATTATCTTTCCTATAAAATCCAAATCAAATAGCTAAGATCATTTTTGCGGTTATAGTTTTACATACTATAAAACCTATGATATACACTCTTTTTCCTATATAATTTATTATTAAATGAATTATACTATACCTATTAATGTTTTTAATTATATCCTGAATACTAAGGTTTAGTTTGATAATAGGGTCTTTCGCATAACGGTGTTAGGATTGTAGTAGCCCTATGCTTTTTCTAGGGTTACTACAATCCTATGTTATGCGATGGTTCTAGTTTATTATTTTATCTAATTTTCTATATCTTTTTCATAGTATACTATTGTCATTTTATCATTAACTTTTTCTTCTTTTCCTGTTTTCTTATAGCCCATTTTTTCATACAAGTAACAATTACCCTGTTCTTGTAGAATAGTATCAAGTTTCCATTTGTTAGCCCAATCGTAATATTTCTCTATTAGATAAAATACTTGCTGTGCAATTCCTTGCCCCTGATATTGAGGAAGTATAAATACTGGGCTAACTCTACATATACCTTCTTTCTCGTTTCTAATAATTCTAATTGCACCTACTACTTTGTCATCATTCTTAATTAAATGATAATCTGTAAAAGGTTGGTCAAAACGTCTATATATTTGTTGTATTGTCTCATTGCCTGGACTCATATCATAATCTTGATATTTTCCAAGTAATGTCCTAAACGAACTAATTTGCATTCTATGAATAAGTTTACAATCATCTCTGTTTGCTTTATGAATTAAAATACTCATTAGTATCACTCTCTTTCTAAAGCTTAAAGATTAAAATTTAACTTTCGCATAACGTCCGTGCTATCTTACGACAGTTCACATTCTTTCCGTGGACTGTCTGCAAATAGCATGTTATACGTCGTTTAAGCACTATTGGAGTTTTTCTAGTTTATACTTTCTATCACTGATTACATTAATTTTTACAGATCCTCCACTTTTAATACCAAGAATACTCATATTTTCTTTACCTATCTTAAGCAAGTGAGAACGTTGGCCACGATGCTTAAATGACACATTATACGTTTTGTTCATAACAATAATAACTACGTCACAACTATCATTTGGAAAATATTTTTTGTGATCTTTTGTAATTCTCAGATATCCTCTTTTTACATCTCCCTCTGTTATAGAATTACCTGATGCTGGCAAAACAAATGTAGAGTTAGTATAGATTACTTTTTCTTGGTTTATATTTTTCTTTGTTGTATATTCTTTTTTTATATTTTGTGATAAGTGAACTTCAAAATCATCCTTGCTATTAGTAACCAATTTTGAAAAAAGATTACGTAACTGAGATTTATATAAATCACGATTCATAAATTGGTCTATACGACTTGGGTGGTATAATACTAAAATTTTTGTTCCTCTTGACCTGTAAACTTTACCATGCGATTCCTTCATCGAAACTTTATCGTTAAGAAGATACTCTGCTAACGTTTTACCAAAAGCTATAATCAAATTTGGTTTAAGTTCAGAAATTTCTCTTTCAAGAAATACAGAACAATTTCTTATTTCAGTTTGTAAAGGCTTACGATTCATACCATTCTCATTAGGCCAACATTTTACAATATCAGTTAAATAAAAAACATCTTCAAGTTCTTTATCAAACTCACTCATTACCGTTCTAATAATTTGTCCTCCTTTGCCCTTCCAATACTGACCATTGTTGAGACTTTTTTTACCAGGAGCCTCTGATATAAGCATATACGATGACTCAATTTTCCCATGCGAAACTAATGAAAACTTATTATAATTTGATATAGATAAACATTTTTTGCATTGCTGAATTTCCTCAAGTAAGTCACTTGAAATCATGTTTTCCTCCAATCTTCTTTGTCTCTAAAAATCATAAATGATGTATAACGTCCTTAGCATTTTGCGACAGTCCAAGTGATTTTTGTGGACTGTCTGCAAATGCTATGTTATCTGACGTATATATCTATATTCTATGACTACAAATTTTACTACATTATTCTCAACCATATTAATAAAAGTAAAAACCAACTAGATGTCTCTAAGTTAATAATCAAAGGATTGACAGGCAGTACTTTTAATATTTTTATATCTCTAATCAAACTAGTATCTAATAGCTTTAATAAATACAAGACAGTAAATAAACTATAAAAAATACCTAAAATTGAAAATATTATTTGCCCATCTAGCCAAAATGTCAATGCTAAAAACATTATCCATATACCTTTGAGAAAACCTGCAAGTAACTCAACTTGGCTTCCTAATAAACCATTTAACATCCAATCATCATTTTTTCTCCATAACTCTTCGTTTTCATATGCTAATTTCGTAGAATATGATAAATGACTAGCTTGCAAAATCATTGTTATAACATAAAGAACTAAAGAAACTGTTCCTAACAATGCACCTACAAATAAGAAACTATATATTTTCAATTTTAAATAAATCACAAAAGGTATTGGTAACCAACATATAAACATAAAACACATAAGTAAGTGGAGAAAACCACTTTCATCATTTCTTAATAACTTTTGAAATGTTGATAATATAGTAATGAAGATAATAACCCCTAGAATTCCCATAAAAAAAGTTGCATTAACCATAGTAAAATCTTCCCCCTAATTTTATATGTAATATGTTAGATAACGTCTTGACTATTTTGCGGTGGTCCACATGCTTTTTGTGGACTATCGCCAATAGTGTGTTATATAAAGTACCCAGCCCAATATGTATTTCACTTCAAAAGAATTTTGTAATATCAATCTCTTTATTATATTTATATTCTCTATCTATTGCTTAACACCTTCCATATTTTTCATTTGTTTTTTTCTCAATCTAGATTAAAAAAGCTCTAAAGTTCGATCCAATAAAATCGACCCTCAGAGACCTTTCCCATCTAACCCACAAAGTCTTTCTTTAACAAATCTATATTATAATTCTTCTGCTTAAAACTCTATCTTTAAAACTTGTGTTAAAATTTTGCTTTTTACCTACTCCAAAAAATTTGCTACTGGGCATTTTATATAACGTCCGTGCTATCTTACGACAGTTCACATTCTTTCCGTGGACTGTCTGCAAATAGCATGTTATACGTCGTTTAAGCACTATTGGAGTTTTTCTAGTTTATACTTTCTATCACTGATTACATTAATTTTTACAGATCCTCCACTTTTAATACCAAGAATACTCATATTTTCTTTACCTATCTTAAGCAAGTGAGAACGTTGGCCACGATGCTTAAATGACACATTATACGTTTTGTTCATAACAATAATAACTACGTCACAACTATCATTTGGAAAATATTTTTTGTGATCTTTTGTAATTCTCAGATATCCTCTTTTTACATCTCCCTCTGTTATAGAATTACCTGATGCTGGCAAAACAAATGTAGAGTTAGTATAGATTACTTTTTCTTGGTTTATATTTTTCTTTGTTGTATATTCTTTTTTTATATTTTGTGATAAGTGAACTTCAAAATCATCCTTGCTATTAGTAACCAATTTTGAAAAAAGATTACGTAACTGAGATTTATATAAATCACGATTCATAAATTGGTCTATACGACTTGGGTGGTATAATACTAAAATTTTTGTTCCTCTTGACCTGTAAACTTTACCATGCGATTCCTTCATCGAAACTTTATCGTTAAGAAGATACTCTGCTAACGTTTTACCAAAAGCTATAATCAAATTTGGTTTAAGTTCAGAAATTTCTCTTTCAAGAAATACAGAACAATTTCTTATTTCAGTTTGTAAAGGCTTACGATTCATACCATTCTCATTAGGCCAACATTTTACAATATCAGTTAAATAAAAAACATCTTCAAGTTCTTTATCAAACTCACTCATTACCGTTCTAATAATTTGTCCTCCTTTGCCCTTCCAATACTGACCATTGTTGAGACTTTTTTTACCAGGAGCCTCTGATATAAGCATATACGATGACTCAATTTTCCCATGCGAAACTAATGAAAACTTATTATAATTTGATATAGATAAACATTTTTTGCATTGCTGAATTTCCTCAAGTAAGTCACTTGAAATCATGTTTTCCTCCAATCTTCTTTGTCTCTAAAAATCATAAATGATGTATAACGCTCTAATACTTCCAGATGTCATACAAGTTTCATGTATGATATCAGGAAGTATATGTTATCTGATGGATTGGCCCCACTGACATGACGTCGACCCACTATTGGTTAATTCTTTACGATTTAAATATAATTCAAAATGGCTTTTTATTTGGTTCTTTTCTTTACTTTCTGGAAGATAGTTAATTAACTTCTCTATGTAACCTTTCTTTATGACTAGCTCCCTAGAGTATTGAAAGTTTAAATCATAAACTAACGCTAATTCGAGCATCTTTCGATCACATAATGTTTTTATTTCTTTGTAGTCAATGTTCCTACATTCTATGAGACAATTCATTACATTTTGGGAAAATGAAGCATCCTCTACTAGTGGGTCAAGACTATATTTTCGAATCTCATTTTCATTTGTAATTACGTAAAATCCATCTAGTTTATCAGCATCTCTAATTAGTTGGGAGTGTAGTAATGTTCTTCCTGTAACTTCCGTTGGTATAGATATCATATTATGATACTCAATTGCTTCAAGAATAATACTTTGTTCTTCTTCCACAAGACAAGCAAGAACATTTGATTCCTCGAGTACATGAACTCCCATTGTAGCATGACTACCTGTCTGTAAATCATTGAAGGAATTATAATCATAATATTGCCTAAACCTACCGATATCATGAAATAGACTAATAGCTTCAGCTAATAGTTGATCATTCTCACATAGTGAAATAGAATTTGCAATGTTTGCAGAGTTTATCCGAACCCTTTGAGTGTGCTCTTCTTTAAGTATGTAATTAACATCTATATTGATATCACCAGTATGGAAATATAGCACGTATGAATTAAACCAGTCAGTAAAAAACTCTAAATTTGTATGATTCATTTTTTTCTTCCTTTCTTCTAGCAACAGAACGTTACGTTTGCACTACTTATATGTTCTTCGGGGCAATCTTTCAGATAACGGTCCGAGGTTTTGTGTCGTCATACATTTTTTCTGTATGATGATTCAAAGCCTATGTTATACGTAGCTATATCTACTATTCTTTGATTTTCACCTACACTAAACCCTTCTAATTTTAATACTCACTATAAGAACAAAATGTACTAATTATTAAATCCTTTTATTTTAATGAACCAATCTTGGTAGCCTTAACAATTTTACCATTATACTCAATTGCAATAGTATCATTTGCATCTATACCATTAATCTCGAATATTTTACTCCCAACTGTGATGAAATTTGCATCCCCGTTCTCTTTAGGCATAGGCTCTTTGATACGTTTTACTTCACCAAGTTGTTTTCCCAGGTTTTCTTTAGAAACTTCTTCAACCGATATTGCGAAACGTATATTATTCCACGCTACCGCTATTGGATAATCACTTTGTATCTGTTTTGAACATCCACTAAAAAAAACTACAAGTAAAAACAAAGTGATAAAAATTTTTCTCACACAAACTCCCCCTGACCTAATTATTTGTTCTCAATACTTTACGGTCACGTTTTAACTAAACCAACAATCTTTTGTTAATATCTATCTTTCTTAAAAGTTACGTATAACGTTCTTAGCATTTTGCGACAGTCCGCGTGATTTTTGTGGACTGTCTGCAAATGCTATGTTATCTGACGTATATATCTATATTCTATGACTACAAATTTTTACTTCATTATTCTCAACCATATTAATAAAA
>VENA01000060.1 GCA_009711785.1 Bacillota bacterium | reverse complement strand
ATATTCCTCCTTACATTATTTTATACATACATATATTAAATCAAAAATCTTAAAAAATTTCAAATACTATTTTTACTCACTTCTAATATTATATCAGATGTATGGTATTTAAGACAAACTCTTTTTATTATTTTTTGTTAAAATATTTATATATATGCATATATTTAGTCTTTGTTTTTACATATCATGTATTTTTTACCATGTTTCTTTTCTAAACATTAAATTTATGAAACATAATTACATAGTAGTACCAAATTCATTCATCCATGGTCCCATTTGTGAAGCAATAGTTGTAAACATTAATATCATAGCTATAATAAATAAAACAAATATTACTATTACCGGAATGAAGTATACAAGGGTTGCTTTTCCTCCACTCATTGAGTAATTTTCTCTTATGGCAAATATTTTTAAAACTATAACCCAGATCGTAAAGGGAAGTGTTAGTAGCCAAGAGAAACTTATAGCCCCTGAATAGGCTAAAATTACACTAAATATATTTGCAAATATATTAGGTACACTGGCAAATACTAATGTTGCAAATAATCCTTTTCCATTTCCTTCATATCCAAAGAACTCTGATAAAAGGTTATAAATACCTGTTGAAATAAACTGAAAAATCGGTGCTAAAAGCATTGCTCCAAATACGAAAAATATAAAAAATGCAGGCATTATCCTTTGGAACATTTCCATCTCCATAGGGTTTAAATCAGCAGCATTAAATAAAATATCATTATTTATAAACATCATAAATGGCATTAACCCTAAAATAACTAAAAGTATTAATGACTGAACTATAGGCTTATTTTCACTTATATCCTTTAATGTTTCCTTAGGTCTTGTTATCATTCCATAAATTCTTCTAAAAAAAATAATCCTCACCTCCAAATAATATCTATATAAACTATATTTATTTACAAACCTTCATAAAATTCAGTTTATCACTATTATAATTATCATTCAAGAATTATATGAAAAAATGATATATTTTGTATCTACTGGAATGCTATTATATTTTTAGAATTAAAATCTATTTTTTAAATTGTATATTAAATAAAAATAACCAGTGATAACTTAATATCACTGGTTATAAAATATATTGTAGTATTAAAAGCATTAATATTCCTGGTATACCTAAAAAACCAACTATTAAAGCTGTTATAGGATTAATACCTATAGTTACTCCTATAAACTTCCCGAAAAAATTTAATATAAGTAATAATATACCACCAATAATGCCATTTAAGATTAATTTTCCTAAATATTTAAGTGGAATTATTAATAAATATCCTAATATAAGTAAAATGCCTAGTCCAAAAGCGTATGCTAAAATAATAGTAAATTCCATACTAGCCTCCATATAATCACCTCTAATTTAATTCCTTATAATTTAATATATAGATTATATGGCAAAAATATTACAACCCTACTATACATTTCCCCTTAGGTCTTTTTCCCTAGCTTTCTTTAGTAAATACATATATTTCCTTTTGGCCGCTTCCATATTATATATTGCATGATCTATTAAATCGTTTTCTGCAACGCTATGAAAGTATGTTTCAGCATTTTTCCATTCTGTATGGGCATGTTTTAATTCCTTTAATAATTCTTCATCTTCCCTTTCTTTTTTGTCATCGGTACTTAAATTATTAAATAAATTTATGATATTTTTAAACCCTCCATAAACTTTCCCTTGTTTTTTTTCTATTTTGTTTATTACACCTGCCATATCAATTCCCCCTAACCGAAATCTATATTTATTAATATTTTTACCATTATTTTCTTTTCTATACCTATCAAAGGGATTTGTTTACATTTTATTTATATCTAGTTTAAATTTATGTACTATTATAATAATTGAAGATGAAAGCTAAAAATTTTTAGGAGGTGTTTTTAATGTTAAGACCTTATAAAAACAAATTACTAGAAGACTTTTTTGGCGAGGAGTTTTTTAATTCTCCAAACATCTTAGATAATAATAAAACAGGATTTAAGGTAGATGTGAAAGAAAAGGAAAATTCGTATCTTTTAGAAGCTGAGCTACCTGGAGTGAAAAAAGATAATATCAACATTGAATATGAAAATAATTACCTAACAATCTCAGCTAAAAGAGAGGATGAATTTAAAAAAGAAGAGGAAAACTATATAAGAAGAGAAAGAAGATTAGGTGAATTTAAAAGAAGCTTTTACATTGATGATGTGGATGAAGATAATATAAATGCCACATTTAAAGATGGCATATTAGAAATTGAGCTTATAAAAACAGAAAAGAAAAAAAGCAACAAAAAAATAGAAATTAAATAAAGATATATTTAAAACATGCTATTGTTATAGCATGTTTTATTTTAAGTATCTAAATCTTACTATTTTTATTTCTTTTTTTCTATCAAATTGTAAAGAGCAAGGTAGTAAATATGGTTTAGGATTTCTCTTAGTTCGATCCTTAAAATCAATATAAAAATATTCTTTATTCTTAATAGTAATAATACTATTTCTTGAAAATTTAATTTGAACTTCTTTAATTATATCTGTAGGAATATAAAAGGATAAGGGTCTCTTTTCACCTTTTTCAATAAGTAATCCTTCATTTATTTTTAATTGAAATAACTCATCATATAATTCACTCACTTTTTCAGGTTCTACTATATATACATTATACATATCATCCTCTTTAGTATAGTAATATTTATTTGATTTTAAACGAAATAACCACTTTTTTATTTTAACTATCATCTTTGAGGAATATCCATGGGTTATGCCCATATAAAGAGAAACAATACCTATTATTACATTAAAACTACTAAATTCATCAATATTACTTAGGTATCTATTAATTACTATAAAGCTAACCTGTGGCAATTCTTTAATAGTTGGTATTTTTCCTATATGAAAATAAAATTTATTTATAGGTCCTAATGAAAAAAGTATCAATATTGCAAAAGCGAAGATAAGTCTATTAATGAAACCAAACCTTTTTTCACTATATAGACTATGAAACAAAATAATCATCAAATAAGTTGCGCTAATTGGTAGAAAAAGTGCTATAAAATATGTTATATAAAAAACTAAAAGTATTCTTGTTATTGAAGAAATGTAGAGTAAATACCCTTGTAATACTCCAGTAAAAATTCCTATAATAACTATATATATATAAGCCCTGAAAGGATATTTATCAAAATCTTTAGTTTCTGATAATTCATCTAGTGCTTTATCTATATCAGTGTCTTCTTCTATTTCTACCTTTATCTTATTTTGCATTGTAAAAAATAATTTATCAGAATCAATACCTTTTAAATTTTTAAGAGGAATTGATAATCCATAGGTAGGTTTAAACAAACTAATTATAATTCTTACTACTAAGGGAAACTCTTCATTCACCATATTTTTTTTAGTAATTACACCTATGGTATAAAAGCCCTTTATTAATTTATCACCTGTAGAAATAAGTTCTAAATCAACTACATCCTCCCAATGGGTTATCTTTACCCTAGCTTTTGAAGTTACCTTAATAAATCTATCAGTTATTTCTATCTGTCTTGGCCTTAAAAAAACATACGAAAATAGTATTAAAATAATAAAAATAATTATCAATGCAGTTAAATATATATCCTTTACTTCATACAAACTGATAAATAAAAAAATGGATAATACAGTAATTAAAACAAATAATTCTTTTTTCGAACTATGAAACTTTTTAATTAATGGTAGCTTATAAGTATCTTTATCGGTTTTCAATTTCAGCCTCCTATCTTGATACTATTTTTTACAATTATTAGTCTAATTATGTTAATACTAATCCTTTATAGAAGGTTTTTAAAATAAATATTTAATACATATATTATAATGAAAATCAAACTTTAAAAATCACAGCTAGAAACTAAAAATTTGAGAAATAAAAATGCTCTTAAAGGATTTATATCCATTAAGAGCATTTAAAATATTTCTCAACCTCATTTGCTGATACAGGTCTACTAAATAAATATCCCTGTCCTATATCACATTTATTATTTTTTAGAAATTCTAATTGTTCCTTTGTTTCTATTCCTTCTGCTACAACGGTTATATCTAAGCCATGGGCTAATTGTATTATGGAATTTGTAATGACCTTATCTTCTTTTTCATTAGTCACATTTTTTATAAAAGCTCTATCCATTTTCAGAATATCTATAGGCAATTTTTTTAAATAATTTAATGAAGAATACCCTATCCCAAAGTCATCTAATGCTATTTTCATACCTAGTTTCTTTATTTTATTTAATACTCTTATAGAATTCTCTATATTGTCCATAGCAGCAGTTTCAGTAATCTCAAGTTCTATTTCTTCATATAATACTTCTTCTTTTTTAATTGTTTCATCAATCTTTTTAACTAAATTATTCATATGAAAGCACTTATTTGATAAGTTAATTCCTAATTTAACTGATCTATAACCTTTCTTTTCCCATTCCCGCTTTTGTCTTATGGCATTTTCTAATACCCATTCAGTAATAGAACTTATAATCCCTGACTCCTCTGCAAAAGGAATAAACTTAGCAGGGGAAATAAATCCTTTTTTAGGATGTTTCCATCTTATTAAAGCTTCAACACAAATAATATTCCCTGTTTTTAAATCTATTTGGGGTTGATAATATAATTCAAATTCCTTATTTATTATTGCTTTTCTTAACTCTCTTTCTAATTCAACATTTTCTATCATTTCCTTTTCAATTGACAACGTGAAAAAATTATATTTAGAACCTTTACTTTCCTTAGCTTTAAACATTGCAGTATCTGCATATTTATATAATGTGGTTATATCTTGTCCATGTTCTGGATACTTTGCAATACCAACACTTAAAGATATAAAAAATTCGTATCCCTCTATTACAAAGGATTCATTAAACAAATCTAAAATACCATTAACTTTATCCTTTATATCTTTAGTTTTAAACACATCTTTAAGCATTATAACAAACTCATCTCCCCCTATACGGGCAACTATATTAGGTCTTTTAATATAGTTAGATAGTTTACTACTTATATGCTTTAATAAAACATCCCCTGCATTATGACCTAAAGTATCATTAATATTCTTAAAATTATCTAAATCCAAATATAATAAAGCTCCTTTTTCACTTTTCTTTTTATTTAAAGCCTTATTAAATTCAATATTAAATAAATTCCAATTCGGTAATCCTGTTAATGCATCATGGTGTGCCATATAATATAGTTGTTTCTCTACTTTCTTTTGTTGAGTTATATCTATACCCATAGATAGAAAAAAGGTCTTTTCTTTATCATAAATTAGACTATTATTCCACAAAACATCTATCCTTTTTCCATTTTTACAAAGTAATTGTTCTTCAACTTTCAGTCTTATATTACCCTTTTTGATCTCTTCAAACATATTAGTAATCGGTTCTCTTTCTTCCTTAGGAATGAGTTCATATAACCATTTATCACCTAATATTTCCTTCTTTTTATATCCTGTAATTTTTTCTGCGTATTTATTAAATTCAACTAAATTCATATTTAAATCCCACATAAGTATTATGATAGATGCATTATTTAAGATTTTTTTGTTAAGGGTTCGTTCTTTTTTAAGTTTATTTTGTAACTCCTTTTTTTCTGTAATATCAATATAAGAACCAGAAATACCTATTAGTTTACCCTTATTATACATTCCTTGACCCCTACTTAGAATCCATTTATATCCTTCATTTTTACAATGAATTCTGTATATGTTTCTATATATTTTTCTATTATTATTTAAAAAATTTTCCCATTTACCAATAGCTTTAGTACTATCATCTGGATGTAATAATTTTTTCCACCAGTTTATATCACTTTCTTTCCTATGAACTGAATTTTCTAATATTTTCCTTGTTTTTGAAATAAAGAAATACTTCTTTTGTTTAATGTTATATTCCCATAAACTATCATTAGAATAATCAAAAACTAGTCGGCCTTTTATTTTATTATTTAGTTTAAAATTATTTTCATAAATTTTAATTTTCTCTTTTATATTAAAAATTATATTTTTAAACTTGTTATACATATTCATCACCTCTAAAATTGTTGCATCTAAGGCTATTTTATAAAGGCCATAAAATATTAAAAATATCTATACTTTAAATTTTATAACCTTATTATTTAACCTATCTATCATTTTATAAAGCTCTCCATTTTTATCATTCATTACTTTAGTATTCTGCGCTATATCTATGGTATTAGATGATATCTCTTGGATATTTAAATTACTTTGTTCTACAGTAGTAGAAATTGACTCCATAGATGATTCTGTTTCTTCCATAGATGCAAGTACCTGTTGACTGGTTGATAGTATATCTTCAACTAATACATTAATTGATTTAGAATCCTTCATATACTGATCTCCAAAACCTAACATTTTTTCGTAATTTCCTGAAACATCATCATCTATATAATCTAATAAATCCTTAGCATTATATGATAATTCTTTAATAATACTTTTTATATCCTTAGTTATATACTCAATATTATGATTAGTATCTGATACCTCTTCAGAAAGTTTCCTTATTTCATCAGCTACTACAGCAAATCCTTTCCCATATTCCCCTGCCCTTGCTGCTTCAATTGCAGCATTTAATGCTAAAAGATTTATCTGTTCAGATATTTGATCTATCTCTTTAGTCATTTTTTCTATCTCTGAAGTGATCTTACTTTTCTCAATGGATTTTAATACTTTATCTTGTATTTGTTTATATAAATCATTTGCATTTTTTATTTCCTTTTCTGTAGTTGACTTTAACTCATTAGCCCTTCTATCAATATCCTTTGATAAATTATTTCCCTCTTCTGCTTTTTTAGTTAAACTTTCAGTTGCTAAAGTCACTTCTTTTATAGAAGTATTCACCTCTTCAATAGATGCAGAGCTTTCTTCCATTGCTGCTGTAAACTCCTGTATATATGCATTATTTGTTTCTGAATTTGAAGATATTTCATCTAAAAGATTATATATTTCATTGCTAGCCTCTTTTATATCTGTTGAATTGTTAAAAATATTCTTTATAAGAACTCTTAAATTATCCATAGACCCATTTAATGTTTCCCCTAATAAGCCTAATTCATCTTTATTTTTTATCTCTGTTTTATAAGTAAGATCATTATTACTTAAGTTAAACCCTAAATCTGTTAATTGCTTTAAAGGTTTTTTTAGTGTAACTCTTATAAATATTGCTGCTCCTATTGATGCTAGTAATATACCTATTCCTATCGATGCTATGTTTAACATAAGTTCATTTTTTAAAACTTTTGAAATCAAATTTAAAGATATCCCCTGTACTGTACTGCTAATAGTAAATAATAAAATAATAACTAATGTTAATTTCTTTTGAAGATTTAATTTTCCTTTTAAAACATCCTTTCTTTCCTTTGAGTTGTCTATTTCTATACTTTTACCCAAAATTTTCCCCCCTAATAAAGAAATCTATTAATTTAGTATCTTAACTTTAGCATAACTTTTTTATTTAGCTTGTCGAAATTTGTAATATTGGATATTATTTTACAACCTTTTCATAATTTTTTAAATATTATTTTAATTTTAATAAACACAAATATAACTAGATATTGGAACCTTAAAAATATACTAAATAATTGAACTATTGTAATATTTGGAATATAATAAAATTTATGGGGGTTAATTTTCTAAAAATTCTAAATGTTTAGCTTAAAAACTAAAGAGGGGGATTTAATATGGATATACCAGTTTGGCAGTATATTTTGTCTATAGCTGTTTATACTGCAATATTATATGTGGTACATGAACTATCAAGGAAATATTTAAAAGGAGCAACAGTCTTTTTCATACTAGCAATATTTACATTCCCATTATGGCTTAATAATCTTGATGGTTGGTTTAGATGGGGAAAAACATTAATAGTTTTAATACCGACTTGTTTTACTAATCTAGTACGTTTAAGTAACCGTTCAAAAAAAGAAGGGTGGGAGTTTTTAAGGAAAGAATGGCCATTATATATTTTATATATAGTATTAAACCTTAACATTATTGAAGCATCTTTAAAGGATTTAGCACTGGGTAATTATTTCAATGCTATATCAGGATTTTTATTATGTATTACAATACCACTTCCTAAAAAATCCTGGAGAATAAGTGGATCTTACGGTGATTTAATCGCAGACTTTCCGTTGATGTGGTGTTTTTTATATACCACTTGGAATGCATGTTTTGTATATGCTGAAAATCCAGGATATCTAGCAAGTTCAATATGTATACTTTTAGTACCTGAAATAGTTTCAATAATAAAGGGGCGCTCAGACCTATGGTTAAGCGCACGGGTTTATACCCTAGCTTTTCATTTATTCATAAGGGCAACTTATGATATATTCACACCTATTATGGACTCATCATCATGGGCTAATGAAAATGTAGTATCTATATGGGGAATAATAAACATTATAGTCCACATTTCATTTGCTATTTGGTGGTTTACTAAGGGAAATATTAAAAATAATACAAAAGCAAAACCAAAACCTATATAAAATAAACCTCCTAAAGATTCTACCTTAGGAGGTTTCCTATGAATATATATAGTTATCTTAACTTAGCCTTACTTACAAAATAATAATTTTAGAAAATTAAGCTGCCTTTTTTACACTATCAGTACTTT
>VENA01000073.1 GCA_009711785.1 Bacillota bacterium | reverse complement strand
GAACAGCAACCGGATTATTATTTGGAAGGTTAATGTATAAAACAAGTGGAGGAAAGGTAAATCCATTAATAGGAGCAGCAGGAGTATCAGCAGTACCAATGGCAGCAAGGGTAGTACAAAAGGAAGGTCAAAAGGCAAATCCTTCAAACTTTTTACTTATGCATGCAATGGGACCAAATGTAGCAGGAGTTATAGGTTCAGCAGTGGCAGCAGGAGTATTATTAATGTTTTTTGGTGGATAATTTATAAAACTGGTCATATATTTTCATATGGTCAGTTTTTTATTTTTAATTTAGGGTATGATAATATATAGTATAAAGGAGGTATTTCTATGGGTAAAGGGAGATTCATAACAGGATTAATGCTTGGAACTTTAATAGGTGGAACATTAGGTGTTTTATTAGCTCCAGAAAAGGGAGAAGAAAATAGAGAAAAGTTAAAGGAAAAGGGAAAAGAGATAGGAAATAAAATATATGATAGCTATAGTGAAATAAAGGATTCAGTAAAGGAATATAAAGAAAATAAATCTAGTGAAATACATACAATGCCTAAGGAAATAGTAATTAGCTCAGATGATATTAAAGAAAAGGTAAAAGAGAATATAGAGAAAGAAGATATTGAAGGGTAACTTAAAAAAGTTACCTTTTTATTTTAATTTTTTTAAAAAGTGATATAATAAAACTGTTAAAAGGAGGGAAAAGATGAAGGGGAAAATTATTAGACTGTTAAAAGAAAATAAAAATAATTTTATATCAGGACAAAATATAAGTGATAAATTAAGGGTAAGTCGTACTGCCGTTTGGAAATATATTAATCAATTAAAGGAAGAAGGATATGAAATTGAATCGGTATCTAGAAAGGGATATAGACTTTTAAATTCAGCTGATTTACTTACATATGAAGAAATAGAAGATAAACTAAAAACAAATACCATAGGAAGAAAAATTTATCATTTTGATTCTTTAGACTCAACTAATATAAAGGCTAAAAAGTTGGCTATTAAAGGAGAAAATGAAGGAACTATAATAATAGGTGAAGAACAAACTAAAGGAAAAGGTAGGTTAGGTAGATATTGGACATCTCCTAAGGGTAAAGGAGTATGGCTATCTATTATATTAAGACCTAACATTGAACCTACAAAGGCTTCTTATATAACTCAAATTGGAGCTGCAGCTGTTTCAAAGGCTATTTCAGATATGGGTATTAAAAATTATATAAAGTGGCCTAATGACATAGTTATTAATAATAAAAAGGTATGTGGAATATTAACTGAAATGAGTGGTGAAATAAATAAAGTTAATTATATAGTTATCGGGATGGGGATAAATGTAAATCTTAATAAAAAAGAAGTACCAAAGGAGTTAAAAAATAAGGCTACTTCATTAAAGATAGAAAGTGGCAATTCAGTCAGTAGAAAGAAATTAGTAGCAAATATTTTAAATAATTTTGAATATCTATATGATGAGCTAATAGAATATAATACTATAACTAAATCAATTGAAATATGCAAAAGCTCTTCTGCATTGATAAATAAAGATATAAAAATAATCAGAAGAAATAAAACAAAAAAAGCAAAGGCAATAAACTTAGATAAAGATGGACATTTAATCGTTGAATATCCAGATGGAACTAAGGAAGGATTAATTTCAGGAGAGATATCTGTTAGGGGTGAAAATGGATATGTATAACGGATATATTACTGACATAGAGGGAATAAAGGTAGGACATGCAGATAATATAGAAGGTATGACAGGATGTAGTGTAATAATTTGTGAAAAAGGAGCTACAGCAGGGGTAGACGTTAGAGGATCAGCTCCAGGAACTAGAGAAACTGACTTGTTAAAATCTGAAAAGTTAGTAGATAAGGTTCATGCAGTTATACTCTCTGGAGGGAGTGCATTTGGCCTAGATGCAGCATCTGGAGTAATGAAGTATTTAGAGGATAAAAATGTAGGCTTTGATGTTGGGGTTACAAATGTACCAATAGTAACATCAGCCGTTATCTTTGATCTTAATATAGGAAATTATAAAATACGACCTAATTTTGATATGGGATATAGGGCATGTTTAAATGCTAAAGAAAATGAAAATAGACAAGGAAATATAGGAGTTGGTCTAGGTGCTACAGTAGGAAAGATATTAGGTCCTGAAAAGGCAATGAAATCTGGTTTAGGGAGTGCAAGTATAAAATTAGGTGATTTAATAGTTTCAGCTTTAGTTTGTGTTAATAGTTATGGAGATGTATATGATTATAAAACAAATGAGTTATTAGCTGGAGCTATAGATGAAAATGATAATCTTATAAATTCCTATGAATATATGAAAAAATATAGAGTATCTTCAGGTTTTCCTAATAAAAATACTACCATAGGAGTTATAGCTACCAATGGAGTGTTAACAAAACCACAGGCAAATAAAGTGTCACAAATGGCTCAAAACGGCTTAGCTAGATCAATTAATCCGATACATACAATGTTTGATGGGGATAGTGTATTTACATTAGCTACAGGAAAAGTAAAAGAAGATATAAGTTTAATAGGAACTTTAGCCAGTGAAGTAATGTCAATGGCAATATCAAATGGCGTTAAGTCAGCAAATAGATATGAAAATATATTATCTTATAAAGATATAAAATAATAGTTGCCAAGATTTATAAAAACTGCTAGAATAATATACGTATTAAAGCCAATATCCTTTGGATTTGGACTTTTTATAATAAAAAAAATATACGTCTAGTATCCCTTATGGGAACTTGAACGGGAGGTTGTTAAAATGTTAAAGACAAACACTAAGAAAGTTTCTGTTAGAAAGCTTACAATTGTTGGGGTTTTAGCAGCGATTTCAGCTCTATTAGGACTTACCCCCTTAGGATTTATTCCAGTAGGACCTGTTAAATATACGATAATGCACATTCCAGTTATAATAGGTGCAATAATTGAAGGGCCGATAGTTGGGATTTTAGTAGGTTTAATGTTTGGTATATTTAGTATTATTAATGCTGTCATTAATTTTACACCTATATCCCCAATATTTTTTAATCCTTTAGTTTCTGTATTACCTAGGGTTTTAATAGGGATAACAGCTTATTATTCCTATGTGCTTTTTAAAAGAATGGGAAGAAAGGCCTCTATAACAACACTGGTTGTAATATGGACATCTACTTTGGTTTATTTAAGTAAAACATTTATTACACAGATTATAAGCTATGAAGCAGGAATGAGTATTTGGCAAGTATCCTTTCGAGGAGTTTTAATATTAGTAACACTATTAGTAGGTTTTTATTCATATAAGAGATTAAAAGATCATGCAATTGAAGTTGTTATAGCAGCGGCTATAGGAACTTTGACTAATACTATTGGTGTGTTATTTATGATATACAAATTATATGGAGAAACATTTGTTGAAAAAATAGGAGGTAACACAGATTTAGTAGGTAAGGTTATATTAGGTATAGGACTTACTAATGGAATACCAGAAACAATCATAGCAATGTTAATAGTTACCAGTGTAGTGGTGGCATTGAAAAAACAATAGAATTTGTAATTTACAAAAGAAGGTGAAAAGGTTTGATTTTAGTATTTGATGTTGGAAATACAAATATAGTACTAGGTGTTTATGAAGATAAGAAACTTTTAAAATACTGGAGAATATCTACAGATAGAAATAAGACTTCAGATGAGTATGGTATGCTAATTGATAGATTATTTACCTATAATGGTTTAAACTTACAAGAAGTTGAGTCTGTAATTATATCTTCTGTTGTCCCAACACTTATGTATTCTTTACAAGCTATGAGTATAAAATATTGTAAAAAAGAGCCATTGATTGTTGGGCCTGGAATAAAGACAGGAATGAATATAAAATATGATAACCCTAAAGAAGTAGGAGCAGATAGAATAGTAAATGCTATTGCTGCCTACGAAAAATATGGAGGACCGTTAATTTTAGTTGATTTTGGAACTGCAACGACTTTCTGTGCAGTTTCGAAGGACGGAGACTACTTAGGAGGAGTTATTGCTCCTGGTATTAAGATATCGAGTGAGGCATTATTTAGAAGTGCAGCAAAACTACCTAAAGTAGAAATAAAAAAACCAAAGACGGTTATTTCTAAAAATACAATAAATAGTATGCAATCTGGAATAGTTTATGGCTATACAGGTTCAGTTGATTATATTGTAGATAGAATAAGTAAAGAATTAAATGATGATGTTAAACACGTTATAGCAACGGGTGGATTAGCTTCATTAATTGCATCTGAGTCAAAGAAGATAGATAAAATAGATAAGTTATTAACTTTAGAAGGATTACGAATTATTTATGAAAGAAACAAGTAGTTAACTTTGACTACTTGTTTTTTTCTATATACAAATAGGTATAATAAAACTATGGGGTGATAAAATGAAAATAGGTAATATAAAAGTAGATAATAAAATTTTCCTTGCTCCTATGGCAGGTGTTACTGATTTGGCCTTTCGCCTGATATGTAAAGAGTATGGAGCGGGGTTAGTTTATAGTGAAATGGTAAGTGCAAAGGGAATGTATTATGGAGATAAAAAAACGGAAAAATTATTGAAAAGTGACTATAAAGAAAGACCTTTAGCAGTTCAAATTTTTGGCTCAGATCCAGATATTATGTCTAAGGTAGTTAAAGATAAATTAAATAAAAGAAATGATTTTGATATTATAGATATAAACATGGGATGTCCTGCACCTAAGATAGTTAAAAATGGCGATGGAAGCGCATTAATGAAAAAACCAAAATTAGTTCAGAAAGTAATTAAAGCTGTCGTTAGTGCATCTAATAAACCTGTTACTGTAAAAATCAGAAAAGGTTGGGATAATCATAGTATAAATGCAGTTGAAATAGCAAAAATAGCTGAAGATAATGGCGCAAAGGCAGTTGGAGTCCATGGAAGAACTAGGGAAGAATATTATTCAGGTTTTGCAAATTGGGATATAATAAAGGAAGTAAAAGAAAGCATTAATATACCTGTTATAGGAAATGGAGATTTATTCAAACCAGAAGATGTAGTTAAGATGTTTGAACATACTAAATGTGATGCTGTTATGATAGGACGAGGGAGTAGAGGAAATCCATGGATATTTAAAAGAACTCTTTCGCTAATAAATGATAATAAAATAATAGATGAACCTAATTTTGAAGATAGAATAAAAATGTGTATTAAGCATTTAGATTTACTATGTAGGGTTAAAAGAGAAGATGTTGCTGTAAAAGAGATGAGAAAACATATAGGTTGGTATATTAAAGGGCTCCCTAACTCTTCTACAATGAGAGGAAAATTAAATACATTTGATGATAAAGAAGAGTTAAAAAAAGAATTATATAATTATTTAAACATAGTAAAGTATTAAGATGGTATAAAGCCATCTTTTTTTATTTCGACTTAAATCTACAAAATGTTTATATAATTTATAATAAAATTGTAAAAGATAGATTTAATTAAAGGATATATTTAATTTTCCTTTAGGAATACCAACTTAAATCCTTTCATATAATACATTTAAAGATATTATGAAATTTTATGTGTTTATCATTAATTATATTTAAAATAAAAGCTACTAAAGGGGGATTAAAATGGGAGGGTAAATTTGTTTATATAATAGCTAAGGATAAATATTTAGATTATTTAAATGAAGGACCTTTAAGATATTTACCAAAGAGATTTTATAAAAAATTAGATAATAAAATTAAACCAAGGATAGTTTGTAAATATAAAAAAGATGATAATTTAATAGGTTATGGTGTTGGAATAACAACTAAAAATATAGTTTCAGATAAAGAATATATTAAACGAGTAACAAAGGCTTTAGAATTAATTAATCTAAAGGATATTAACACTATATATTCAGAAAGATTTAATAATTTAAATATTTTGGATATAATAGATTTTGAAGAAAATACTAATATTAAGATAAGCGATGGGACAGCCATTAAAGTTAAATTAATACCCTTTGTTTTAAAAAGTATACTAAAGATTAAAAAAGAGTATTTAAGTGAGAAAGAAATATTAATAATAAGTAATGACACAAAAGATATAATAAATTTAACTTTGAACTTAGCTAAAGAATCAAAATTTATTACAATTTTAAGCAATAATCAAAACTTTTTTACTTCATTAGAAGAAAAGGTTTTATTAGATACAGGTCTTGTTGTTCATGTAATAAAAAACATAAAAAATATTAATAAGTACGATATTATTATTAATTTTAAAGATATTTTGATTAGTAAAAATAAAATTAAAGGAAAAAAAATCATATTTGATTTAACTAGAGGTAGAAATAAACATATTGAGTTTATAAGAAAAGATTTATTTATAGCAAATGACTTTTTATTAAAAAATCCTAAGAAAGTTATATGTGATGATAAAAATTTTAATTTTAATAATACAATAGATACAGGATTATATAATTTGCTATATGGGGATGTTTCCCTTCTTTCAACCCATGTTTTAATAAGGAATAATAGGTATACAATTAAAGAAGCTTGTGATCTTTTTCTTAATAAAGGACTTTTACAGTCGAATTTTTTGAAAAAACCATAGTTTCCACCTCTTGACAACAAGTTATTACTAAATTATAATAATCAACATATATGGAGAAATAGAAATAATAAAGTTTTTTAAAAATAAAGCAGTTGACTTTGATTAAATATAATAGAACATTAGGAATTATTTCTATCTTTACGATAATAAATATTATAGTAAAAAGGAGAGAGGACAAGTGGCAGAGAAAGAAGTTGTTTTAACGGTTGATGGATTAAAAAAAGTAGAAAATGAATTAGAACATTTAAAAACAGTAAGAAGGAAAGAAGTATCAGAAAGAATAAAAACAGCCATAGCTTTTGGAGATATTAGTGAGAACTCTGAATATGATGAAGCAAAGAATGAACAGGCACAGGTTGAAGAAAGAATATTTAAATTAGAAAATATGTTAAGAAATGCAAGAGTAATAGATGATGAAGATATATCAGTTGAGATGGTAAGTGTTGGTTCTAAAGTCAAGGTTAAAGATTTAGAATATGACGAAGAGATTGTATATGCTATAGTAGGATCAGCAGAGGCGGACCCGTATGAAGGAAAGATATCTAACGAATCACCTGTAGGTGAAGCACTAATAGGAAAGAGAAAAGGTGATACAGTAGATGTACAGGTACCAGATGGTGTAATGCAATATAAGATACTTGATATAAGTAGATAGCTAGGAGGTCTCAAATGATGAATAATGAAGAAAATTTAAATGAAATGCTTTTATTAAGAAGAGAAAAGCTAGAAAAACTAAGACAGAGTGGGAAAGATCCATTTAAAATCGAAAATTTTGATGTTACTCACTATAGTGAATACATAAAGGAAAATTTCGATGAAATGGAAGGTAAAGAAGTAAAGATAGCAGGAAGACTTATGTCGAAAAGAGGTCATGGAAAAGCAGGATTTGCAGATGTCCAAGATCATAAAGGAAGAGTACAATTATTTGTTAAAGTAAATATTCTAGGTAAAGAAGAGTATGAAGAATATAAAGATTATGATATAGGAGATATTATAGGGGTTAATGGAGAGGTATTTAAAACAAAACGAGGAGAAATATCAATAAAGGCTAAAGAGATTACTTTGTTGTCTAAATCTTTACAAATACTACCTGAAAAATTCCATGGACTTAAAGATCCTGATTTAAGATATAGACAAAGATATGTAGATTTAATTATGAATCCAGAAGTAAGAAAGACTTTTGTTACAAGATCGGAAATAGTTAAATATGTAAGAGATTTCTTAGATAAGAGGAGTTTCGTAGAAGTTGAAACACCTGTATTATCTACATTAGCAGGAGGGGCTTCTGCAAAACCATTTATAACCCATCACAATGCACTAGATATACAGATGTATCTAAGAATAAGTTTAGAACTTCCACTTAAGAGACTAATTGTTGGAGGTTTTGATAGAGTATATGAAATGAGTAGAGTATTTAGAAATGAAGGAATGGATAGTAGTCATAATCCAGAGTTTACTTTATTAGAACTATATCAAGCTTATGCAGATTATGAGGATATGATGGAGTTAGTGGAAAATCTTTATGCATACGTAGCAGAGAAAGTAAAAGGAAGTACGAAAATTACTTATCAAGATAATGAGATAGACTTAACTCCACCTTGGCCAAGAAAAAGAATGGTTGATGTAGTTAAGGAGTATACTGGAGTAGATTTTGATAGTATTAAAGATGTAGAGACTGCAAGAGAAGAAGCTAAAAAATTAAAATTAGACCTTACAGGAAATGAATCAATAGGTGAAATAATAAGTGAAGCCTTTGATGAATATGTTGAAGAAAAACTTATACAACCAGTATTTATAACTCATCATCCTATTGATATTTCACCATTAGCTAAAAAAGATCCTGAAGATTCAAGATATACACATAGATTTGAACCTTTTATTTGTGGAAGTGAAGCAGGAAATGCATTTTCAGAGTTAAACGATCCTATAGATCAAAAAGAAAGATTTTTAGAGCAAGTTAAAAAGAGAGATGCAGGAGACGATGAAGCTCATATGATGGATGATGACTTTATTAATGCTTTAGAAGTTGGCTTACCACCTACAGGCGGTTTAGGTATAGGAATAGATAGAATGGTAATGCTTATGACAGATCAGTCATCTATTAGAGATGTAATATTATTCCCAACTATGAAACCAAGAAATATAGAATAAATTAAAGCCGTCCCTTTGTGGACGGTTTTATATTTCAATAAATCCTTGACAAATATTATAAAGGATGCTATAGTATTAAGAGTCGCTTAGGAAAAGAGCGAAACAAGATATAAAAAAAGCTCTTGACAAAACACACATTAAGTGATAGTATATTAAGAGTCGTCACGGAACGGCCTTGAAAATTTGATCTTTGAAAATTGAACAGTGCGAAGTCATTAAACAATTATAGATAATTCATTTTGAGTTATCCCAAGTTGATTTTTAAATCAACACGTTAGTGTTACTATGAGTAACAGGTAAACTTTT
>VENA01000021.1 GCA_009711785.1 Bacillota bacterium | reverse complement strand
TTCAATGGTGCTGATAAATATTTTACTATTTTAAAAATAGGTTGTCAATACTAAAATTAAATATTTATTACTCCTTTAATTCTAAGTATCTCTCTAGCTTCCTTTTAACCCTTTGTAGGGCATTATCAATTGACTTTACATGTCTGTCTAATTCAAGTGATATCTCTTGATAGGATTTCCCTTGCAGATACGACATTAATACCTCCCATTCAAGATCACTTAATATTTCCCCTATCTTATTTTCTATGTGCTTTAATTCTTCTCTACTTACTATCAACTCTTCTGGATCTGTTATTTTTACTCCTCTTAAAACATCTAACAAAGTCCTATCAGATTCTTCATCATATATTGGTTTATTAAGTGATACATAAGAATTAAGTGGTATATGCTTTTGTCTTGTTGCTGTTTTAATTGCTGTAATTATTTGTCTTGTTATACATAGCTCTGCAAATGCTCTAAATGACGCTAGCTTGTCCGTTCTATAGTCCCGAATAGCTTTATATAATCCTATCATACCTTCTTGGATTATATCTTCTTTATCGGCTCCTATAAGAAAATATGACCTTGCTTTTGCTCTTACGAAATTTTTATACTTCTTAATTAAATACTCTAACGCTTCATCATTTCCATTTTTTGCGCTATTAACAATTTCTTCATCTGACATTAAATGATAATCATCTACATATGCTTCTGAAAGTTTCTTCTGGATAGTTAAGCCCACCAACATCGCCTCCAACAAGTCGCTGAAAATCCCTAAACTCATAACAACATTATACATTACATAACCTTCTATAGTCAAGATAATTAGGTATTTCTTCTTAATTTTTCCAATTTTTTTAAAACATCACCACTTAATCTTTCTCCTAGTGCATCTTTTACCTTCCCATTATCTTTTTTATTTTGATTTTTTCTTTTTATGGTCTTTTTCAAATTATCTATTTCAATTTTTAATTCACGAGCTGATAATCTAGTGCCCCCTCTTCCTAGAACTATCTGTTGTTCGGCCCAATCAGAAGTAGCTACCCTTACTCTTTTTACCCTACCAATTGAATCTAGGGTTTTCTCTATGTAACTATCTGCAGTTTCCTTTTCTCTAGTATAAATAACGTCCACACCATATATAACTTCTTTTTTTTCTATATTTCCTTTAACTAAGTGTGCATCAAAAACAATTACAACATTAACTTCAGTATAGGATTGATATTCAGCCATTATTTCTATCAATCGATTTCTAGCTACATCTAAACTAATCTCATATAATTCTCTTAGTTCTTGCCAGGCATTAATGATATTATAACCATCCACAAATAAATACTCTTCATTTCTCATACTTCTTATCCTAAACTCCGTTGCCTTAAGATCTCATACATAATAACCGAAGCTGCAACAGATGCATTAAGGGAAGATACCTTTCCCTTCATAGGAATCTTTACTAAAAAATCGCATTTTTCTTTCACTAAACGGTTCATACCGCTACCTTCACTTCCTATTACTATGCCTATAGGTCCTCTTAATTCCTGTTGGTAATAATAACTATCACCATCCATATCGGTTCCATATATCCATAAACCTTTTTCTTTTAATTCTTCAATAGTAGCTGATATGTTAGTTACCTTAGCTACTGGTAAATACTCAACCGCTCCTGCGGAAGTCTTAGCTACTGTTGCTGTTAATCCTGCTGATCTTCTCTTTGGTATAATAACCCCATGGGCTCCTGCACCTTCTGCTGTTCTTATTATTGAACCTAAATTATGGGGATCTTCAATTTCATCTAATATAATTACAAAGGGATCTTCATTTCTTTTCTCAGCAAGCTTTAAAATATCATCTATAGTTTTATACTTATATGCGGCAACTAATGCCATAACTCCTTGATGGGATTTTGTTTTAGACATTGAGTCTAATTTACTTTTAGGAACATATTGTAAAACTATTTTTCTTTTTTTTGCCATTCCTATTATTTTGTTTATAGATCCTTTATTTGTACCCTTTGCTATTATTATTTTTTCTATATCTCTTCCTGATTTTAAAGTCTCAATAACAGGATTTCTTCCTTCTACGTAATCTTGATTTTTCAAATTTCTCACTCCTTTAGGGTTAGGATACAATTATAGTTCATTATTAGGGTTTCCACTTAAGCTTATATTAAACTAAATTATTGAATTTTTCCCTAACCTCATTAACTTTTCCACAAGTCATATTACCTTCTGGACATGGATCATTCAAACAATTAGGGCCACAATATTTAAATAATGTTGGACAAACCTCTTTAACTTGTTTAAGCATTTCTGTTGCTAAGTCTCTTATTTCCCACTGTGCTCTATTACAACATCTATGATTAAAGAAATTAAATAAACTTCTAGCATTCATTGTAAATACAATTTTAGTTTCACAGGCATTAGGGAATACATACCTAGCATCTTCTATCGATCTTTTTTCTGCCATTCTAGAAGCTTTCTTTTCACTTTTTCCTTCCTCGATATAATTTTTCAAGTGCTTTTCATAAAGTAAATTTGTTATTTCATCATAATACTTTTGGTCATTTTCCATTGCTTCAATAAACTTTTCCTTTGCTTTAGGAATTTCTTCTATGGCAGGTGGGATTATATATTCAAATTGATCTAGTTTAACATATCTTTGGGATTGCTGTGAGTAAGATGCTCCCACCCTATGTCTTACTAACTGATGTGTTAATACTCTACTAACTCCTTCAACACCAAATGTGAAATTAACATGTTCAATAGGCGATTCATGTCCCATACCCATTAGCATGTCCAAAAACTTTTTAACTTTAACTTCATCTAATTTATCTTCAATACTATCAATTCCTACTTGTGAGTAACATAATTTAGCCGCAGATGCAACTAACTTTTCTGCATCAGGGGTATATCTTAATAAATCTACTTTAAGTTTAGTCATATAAATTTCCTCCTAATATCATTTTAAATTTATTATATCAAAAAAAATATAAACATGAAGGGGGTATAATCCCCCCATGCTTATATTTTTTAATTATCTTTAATGATAATATCAAATAACTCCTTTATTCTTACATCTTTATTTGTTAAATGTAAATATCCAATCAATGCTTCAAATCCAGTGGCATACTTATAATCATTTATATTTGCATTCTTAGGCACAGTGGAAGATTTAGCGTTTCTACCTCTTTTTACCACGCGCCATTCTTCCTCTGTTAAAGTTTCTTTTATTACCCTTACTGCATTTGCCTGTGCTTTAGCTTTTACATATTTTATCGCTTCTTTATGGAGTCCATTAACTTTAACTTTTGTATTTAAAAGTAAATACTTCCTTACATAAACTTCATATACAGCGTCTCCTATATAGGCAAGCTGTAAAGGTGAAAACATTTTAACTTCTCTTTCTGATAATTCATTGTCTAATTTCATAAAAGCACCTAAATTCTTTTCCATTTTGTTCCTTGTGGCGTATCTTCAAGTACTATTCCTTTTTCCTTTAAATCATCTCTAATTTCATCTGCTAACTGATAATTTTTATTTTTACGGGCTTTGATTCTTTTTTCTATAAGCTCAGATATTTCATCATCTAACAACTCTTCTTTTCTTTGTAAAATTCCTAAAACTTCAGATAACTCCATTAACTGACTATATGCTTTGTCTATTACCTTTTTATTTGTTTCATCTGAAAGATTAGTATTTGTATATTTAATTAATTCAAATATACTAGATATAGCATCAGCAGTATTTAAATCATCCTCCATACTTTTTACAAACTTTTCTTTAAATTGATTTATATTTTCAATCATATTTTTATCTTCATCAGTTAATTCTCTTTCTTTAGCATTCCCTAATATATGTTCTAGATTCTTCTTCCCATTATAAAGTCTATCTAAACCACTTTTAGTTTGCATTAGTATTTCTTTACTAAAATTAACGGGATTTCTATAATGAGATGATAATAAAAAGTATCTTACTACTTCTAAATCAAATTCTTTAGAAATATCTCTTACTGTAAAGAAGTTTTGTTCAGATTTAGACATTTTCTTATTATCAATATTAAGCATTGCATTATGAAGCCAGAAATTTGCAAATGTTTTTCCTGTTAAACTCTCACTTTGAGCTATTTCATTTTCATGATGTGGAAACTCTAAGTCATGTCCTCCTGCATGTATATCTATTGTATCGCCTAAATATTTTCTAGCCATCACAGAACATTCTATATGCCACCCTGGTCTTCCTTTACCCCATGGACTATCCCATGAAGGCTCTCCTTGTTTTTCTTTTTTCCAAAGTGTAAAATCTATAGGACTTTTCTTTTCATCATTTACCTTAATTCTAGCTCCAGAAATAAGCTCCTCTGTTTTCTTATTTGAAAGTTTACCATAATTATTAAGTTTACCTATATCAAAATATACATTTCCATTTACACTATATGCATATCCTTTATTTTCTAATTCCTTTATAAAATCAATTATATCTTTTATATGTTCTGTTGCCTTTGGATGTTTTGTTTCATCTTCCTTTAACATTAAGTTATTAGCATCCTCTAAGTATTCTTTAATATACTTATCTGCTACTTCTTTAACAGTTTTTCCTTCTTCATTTGCCCTTTCAATCATTTTATCATCAATATCTGTAAAGTTTAATAAATAGTCCACTTCATATCCTTTAAATTTAAAATATCTTCTTAAAACATCAAATACTACAAAGGGTCTAGCATTTCCTACATGAATATAATTATATACTGTCGGTCCACATACATACATAGTTACCTTTTTGTCATTAATTGGTTTAAATTCTTCCTTTTTCCCCGTTAAAGTATTATACAATTTCATAAAATCCCTCCTTAATATAAATAAAACCGCCTCAATCAAGAGACGGTTTTTCCGCGGTTCCACTCTAATAGGACTATGTCCCACCTTAGATAGTTATAACGGTACAACCGGTTTGCCTTACTAATTTTCAGGCAACAGTTCAAAGGTGCACTTCAATCTATCAGTGACTTAAATCCCTTTCAGCCCATGGAGATTTTCTCTTTTAAAGTATGATATATTTACTCTACCTTCTCATTACTTTTATATATTATATTTAATATTACTAAACATTATACTTAATTTCAAGTTTATAAAATGTTATTTTCTACATATTCTATTCTATCAAGTATATTTTGTTTACCTAATACTAAAACTATATCTGCCATTTCAGGTCCATGAAGTTGACCTGTAAGCATCGCTCTTAAAGGCATGTATAAGTTCTTACCCTTAACTTTTGTTTTCTTTTGAATCTTTTTAAATATACCCTTAGCAAAGTCTTTATCTATTTCATCTATTTGATTTAACTCTTCTCTAAAGGCTTTAAATAAACTTGGCACCTGTTCGCCCTTTATCATTTCTTCTGCCTTATCATTTTCAAGTTTAACTTCATCATTAAAATAGAAATCTACTTTTTCTGGTATTTCTGCCATGAAGGATAAATTTTCTTGAACAGTTGAAACCATAGTTTTTATCCAATCATATCTGTTATTAATATCTTCATCAGTTATTAAATTTGCCTCTTTTAGATATGGTATTGCAAGCTTTGTTATTCTATCTAAATCTGCTTTTCTTATATATTGTCCATTTACCCAATTTAACTTATCTTTATCAAAAACTCCCCCTGTGCTTGAAACTCTTTCAAAGGAAAATTCTTCAATAAGTTCATCCATTGAGAATATTTCTTTATTACTTTCAGGACTCCATCCAACTAAAGCTAAATAATTTACTAAAGCTTCAGGTAAATATCCTTTCTTTTTAAAGTCACCTACAGCAACGTCACCTTGTCTTTTACTTAATTTTTTTCTTTCTTTATTTAATACAGTTGGTAAATGTACATATTCAGGTGCTTCCCAACCAAATGCTTCATACATAAATACATGCTTTGGAGTAGATGGAAGCCATTCTTCACCCCTTACTATATGTGTTATACCCATAAGATGGTCATCTACTATAACAGCTAAATGATATGTAGGAAAACCGTCACCTTTAATTAAAACTTGGTCGTCTATATCCTTAGTATTTATAGTTACATTACCCCTAACTGCATCGTGGAATTTAATATCCCTATTAACAGGTAACTTTAATCTTATTGTATATTCTTCTCCTGCTTCAACTCGTTTTTTTGCTTCTTCTTTATCTATACTTCTACAATACCCATCATATTTCGGAGCTAAACCTTTAGCCTTTTGTTTTTCTCTAACCTCATCTATTCTTTCCTTAGAACAGAAACAATAATAAGCATGGCCTTTTTCTACTAATTCATCTACATATTCTTTATATATATGTAACCTTTCTGATTGTATATATGGTCCATACTCTCCGGTTTGAGTTAATTCTCCATTCTCTACAATAATTCCTTCATCGTGCTTAACTCCTGCCCATTCTAACGCATCAATCAAGTTTTCTATTGCACCTTCAACATATCTATTTCTATCAGTATCCTCTATTCTTAATATATATTTTCCACCTTTATTCTTAGCAAATAAATAATTATAAAGTGCTGTTCTTAGCCCTCCTATATGTAAATAACCCGTAGGACTAGGTGCAAATCTTACCCTAACATCAGACATACATATACCTCCTAATTACTTTTTATCGTTTTCATTATATATCACATCTAAAGGTGTATCAAGAAATTATTAGCTTTTTAATCACTATTAGTGAATAAATCAGTTAAAAATGCAAATAATTCTCTTAATATATCAAGTATCTTGTTAAGGATTGATTTTACCTCTTCATTATCTTCATTTAACTCATTTAATTTATCTGATACTCCTTTAAGTTGCTTTTTAATTTCATTAATATTTAAATTAAGCTTTGATATATCCTTCATAAGATCTACTATATTATTTATCTCTTTTTCACTTAAACTTATATCTAAGTCATTAGATATTTCAATTACTACTCTTTTTATATCTTCTTCTTTCTTTAAATTCTTATCAATAACTCTTTCTTTAATAACTCTAACAAGGTTACTAGCCTCTTTTTTACCTACTTTTTTACTCAAATTATAAGTATTAGCAATTTCTTTATTTGCTATATTTTTCTTTTCTTCACTAATATTTTTATTACTTACATCTTCAAAGGCTTTTATAATGCCAGTTAAAGCTGCTGTACCAGAAACTTCAAAAGGGGCAGCCACTTTAATTTTAGCATCTTTAATCCCAGCTGTAACTAAAGCATTTTTATACATTTCCTTAGTAATATAACTTATATTATAAGCTTCTACTTCAATACCATTATCCCCTAATTTCTCAACATATGCACAGGATATAGCTTTAGTTCCTATTACACTTTTTTGAACAAACTTTCCTAGATATTTAACTTCTTCATCATTTGTTACATATATAACCTTTATATCCTCTTTAGCTTTAAATAAATCTAAAATTTCATCCCTTTGTTTTAAAGTTAAATCCTTACCTAAACTAACGACTTTATTTTCATCAGCAAAGGTTAAACTACTTAATAATAAAATAATGATACATACTATTAAAAAAATCTTTCTCATTTATTCTCCTCCTAAAATATTTTAGTGAATAAATAAAAAACTAAAAGTATTAATGCTATGTGAACTATCCACCATTTTGTTGATAGAAAATAAAATTTAGAAAGAAAATTTTTCTTTTTATCCACCTAACCACTCCTTATAAGTACTTTAAGTTATTTTGCTCAGTTAAAAAGTTTATATTCAATTTAGACATAAAAATAAGGCTGCAAAAACAGCCTTATCTTTTATATATTTAACCCTTGATTTTTAAATTCTTCTTTAATTTTTTCATATACTTCTTCTTCTTTTATCTTTTCTTTTCCTTTATCCTCTTGACCTCTTATTACATATTCTACTAAACCGTCTTTAGCATCTCTTCCTACGGCTACTCTTATAGGTATTCCTATTAATTCAGCATCTGCAAACTTAACTCCAGCTCTTTCTTTTCTATCATCTATTAATACTTCTATCCCTTTAGAGCTTAAGTCTTTATAAAGCTTTTCTCCAAGTTCAATTTGTTCATCCTTTTTAGCATTTATAACTGTAATAATCACATGATATGGCGCTACAGATAATGGCCATATAATACCTTTATCATCATGACTTTGTTCAATAACAGCCGCCATAGTTCTATTTATACCAACGCCATAGGAGCCCATCAAAAAGGTTTGTGCTTTACCATTTTTATCAAGATAAGTAGCATTTAAACTCTCACTATATTTTCTTCCTAGTTGGAATATATTTCCTACTTCTATTCCCCTAGCTGTTTTTAATGGACTTTCACACTTAGGACATTTATCTCCTTTTTTAACTAAAAGTAAATCTCCAGCATCTATTGCGTTAAAATCACCAACATTTACATTTTTATAATGGTAGTCTGTTTCATTTCCACCTACTATAAAGTTTTTCATTTTTTTAATTCTTGAATCCATTATTAGTTTTACATTTTCCTTAAGTCCTATAGGACCTGCAAATCCAACCTCTGCATGGGTAACATCCTTTATTGTATCTTCATCTACAAGTTCTAGTTGGTGTCCTGGAACTTTAAAGTAATTTGCAAGCTTTACTTCATTTAACTCTCTATCCCCTGGAACCATAACAGCAACTATTTCATCATTTATGTTATATACTAACGTTTTTGCAAACTTATCTGCTTTACAATCAAAGAATTCAATAAGTTGATCTATAGTTTTAACATCAGGTGTATGCACTTTTTCCATTTCTAAAGATTCATTATCATCTACATTAAGTTCGTATACACAGTCTGCCTTTTCATCAGTTGCTGCATAGTCACAATCATCACAATATGCAACTACACCTTCTCCTATCTCTGACATAGCCATAAATTCATGGGAGTCACTTCCTCCCATAGCACCTGAATCTCCTTCAACTACCTTATAATTAAGACCACATCTAGTAAATATCTCATCATATGCATCCCACATTTCTTGATATGAATTTCTCATACCCTCTTCATCTTTATCAAAACTATAAGCATCTTTCATTATAAATTCTCTAGATCTCATTAAACCAAATCTTGGCCTCTTTTCATCCCTATATTTAGTTTGTATTTGATAAAGATTCATAGGTAATTGTTTATATGAGTTCAATTCATTTTTTAACGTGTCCATAAAATACTCTTCATGGGTTGGACCTAAACAAAACTCCCTTTCATGTCTATCTCTTAATCTAAACATTTCAGGTCCAAAGTCAAACCATCTCCCACTTTCTTTCCAAAGTTCAGCTGGTTGTATAGCTGACATTAATACCTCTTGAGACCCTGCTTTATCCATCTCTTCTCTAACTATCT
>VENA01000081.1 GCA_009711785.1 Bacillota bacterium | reverse complement strand
CTACGTCTGGAAGTGATAAGCGCTGAAGGCATCTAAGCGCGAAACATACCTTAAGATAAGATTTCCCATCGTAAGAGTAAGACCCCAGATAGACTATCTGGTTGATAGGTCACAGGTGTAAGGGCAGCAATGTCTTCAGCTTAGTGATACTAATAGGTCGAGGACTTGACCAAAAAATTGATATATTCTGTGTAGTTTTGAAGGTACAGTATAAAACTATATATTGAGCACCATTAATCCAGTGATTATAGCGAAGGGGTCACACCTGTTCCCATACCGAACACAGAAGTTAAGCCCTTCAGCGCTGATGGTACTTGGACGGCAACGTCCTGGGAGAGTAGGTCGTCGCTGGTTTATTTTTTTCAACTTCTATTTAACGATAGAAGTTTTTATTATATAGAATATTATTGAGATAAAAAATAATAATTACTTGAGAGTAGGATTTGCATGTAAATGTAAATCCTACTTTTTTGTTTATATGACTCTAAATTGTATCGGTATAAATTAAGATTAATAAGTACAATGCTCGGGTAAATAAAAAAGCATAAGGGTATAATATAAATTGTATTGACATATGATAATTATTATGTAAAAATGTACTTATAAACATTAAAGTGTATTGTTATATATTAAAAAGCGAAACGATACAATTAAAAGGAGGAATAATTATGAATGAAAGATATGAGTTAAATAAAAATTTAGCACAAATGTTAAAGGGAGGAGTAATAATGGATGTTACAACCCCTAAGGAAGCAATTATAGCAGAAAAGGCAGGGGCTGTAGCTGTTATGGCATTAGAAAAAGTACCTGCTGATATAAGAAAGCAAGGTGGCGTGGCAAGAATGTCAGACCCTAAAATGATAAAGGAAATAATAAAGTCAGTTTCTATACCTGTTATGGCCAAAGTGAGGATCGGACATTTCATGGAAGCTCAAATCCTTGAAGAAATAGGTGTAGATTATATAGATGAAAGCGAGGTATTAACACCTTCAGATGAAATGTTTCATATAGACAAAGGAAATTTTAATGTTCCATTTGTATGCGGGGCTAAAAATCTTGGAGAAGCTCTAAGAAGAATCGGAGAAGGGGCTTCAATGATAAGAACAAAAGGGGAACCAGGAACAGGTAATGTAGTCGAGGCTGTACGTCATATGAGAACGTTACTATCTGAAATTAGAAAATTAAATACAATGCCTAAGGAAGAACTTATGTCTGCAGCTAAAGAAGTAAAAGCTCCCTATCATTTAGTAGAGGATGTAGCTAAAAATGGTAAATTACCTGTTATTAATTTTGCAGCAGGTGGTATTGCAACTCCTGCGGATGCAGCACTTATGATGCAACTTGGATGTGATGGTATATTTGTAGGATCAGGTATATTTAAATCATCAAATCCAGAGAAAACTGCTAAGGCAATAGTAGAAGCAACTACTTATTATAACGATCCTAAAATTGTAGCTAAAGCATCTGAAAATCTTGGTAAAGCTATGAAAGGCATTGAAATAAGTGATTTAGAAACAGAGTATGCAGAAAGAGGATGGTAAAATGACCAATGTGGGTGTATTAGACATTCAAGGTTCTGTAAGTGAACATTTTAATATACTTAAGGGCATAGAAAATGTTAATCCTATAAGGGTTAAATATAAAGAAGATATAAACCATATAGATGGACTTATACTTCCAGGGGGAGAAAGTACTACAATCGGAAAGCTTTTGAAAAAATTTGATATAATGGATACATTAAAGAAACAAATTTCAAATGGATTGCCAGTTTGGGGAACCTGTGCAGGGATGATACTATTAGCTAAAAAAATAGTAGAATCAGAAAATGTACATATAGGAACTATGGATATAGAGGTTAAAAGGAATGCATATGGTAGTCAACTTGAAAGTTTTATTATTAAAAAAAAGATTAAAGAAGTATCATCTAAGGAAATCCCAATGGTTTTTATAAGGGCCCCTTATATAAATAAAGTTGGTAATCAAGTTAAAATATTAAAAAAATACAATGATAAAATAATAGCAGCAAGGGAAAAGAATATGGTAGTGACTTCTTTTCATCCTGAATTAACTAATGATGACTCTTTTCATAGATATTTTATAAAAGTAATAAAAAATAAAATTTAGTTAATGTTTTAAAAACGTGGATATATATCCACGTTTTTTTATGTGCCCCCCTTTAAACCAAGAGAGGAAAAAGTATCATATATACTTTTAAAAAACATAGTATTAAATAGGGCTTAAGTAAAGTTAAAGAGGGGAGATCATATGGAGAAAATAATTAGTGTAACTCAAAACAAATGCAAACAATGTTATTCATGTGTAAGAAACTGCCCTGTAAATGCTGTCCAGATTAAGAATGGACAAGCTGAAATAATTTATTCTAGATGTATAAATTGTGGTAAGTGTATAAATAGTTGTTCTCAAAATGCAAAAGTTGTGTTAAGTAGTAAAGAGGAGACTCTTAAATTATTAAAAAACAATGAAAAGGTCATAGCCTGTGTGGCGCCTTCCTTTATTACTAGTTTTAAGCCCTATTCATATAAAAAATTCATAGGTGCTTTAAAAGAAATGGGCTTTTCTGAAGTTTGGGAGGTAGCTATAGGAGCAGAAGTCCTTTCTAGTAAAATCGATAAATTCATTAAATTAAATAAAGATAAGACATATATAAGTACTCCATGTCCTGCTTTTATTTCAATGATAGAAAAGCATTATCCTGAACTTATCAAATATCTTTTACCCTTTACTTCACCAATTATAGCTACTGGTAAACTTATAAAAAATAAATATAAAGAATCAAAGGTTGTTTTTTTAGGGCCCTGTGTATCAAAAAAAGCAGAAGCTTTAAATCCTCAGTTTAAAGGGATTATAGATAGTGTTTTAACATTTGAGGAATTAAAGGAATTATTTAGAGAAAAAGAAATATTAATTCAAAGGGCGAAAAAGTCAGACTTTGATGTAACTAGTTCTAATAAAGGAAGATTATTTCCCTTATCTACTGGATTATTAAAAAATCTTAATTTAGATTTAAATGATAGTGATTATATAAGTGTAGATAATTTAGAGGAATGTTTTAAATTAATCAATACTTTATATAAAGGAAAGCCGACATTCAAATTTGTAGATTTGTTAATGTGTAAAGGATGTATAGAAGGTCCTAAGATAGATAGTGATTTAGATTATTATGAAAAGATAAATGAAATACATAAATTTTGTAAAGAAAAGGATGATAAAAATAATATTAAATATATGGATAATATAAAATTAGAAAGAAAATTTATAAACAAAAGAAACATAATGGCTTTCCCTTCAGAGGATGAAATAAAGGAAGTATTAGAAAAGACTAATAAGTATAATTCTGAGGATGAATTAAATTGTGGTGCCTGTGGATATGATACATGTAGGGATAAAGCTATAGCTGTTTTACAGGGAATAGCAGAAGTAGATATGTGTTTACCATATTTACTTAGTAAAAAATCAAAGTTACTTGATAAGGTTTCTAATAACCTAAAAGAAATAACAAGTCTAAAAGATGAATTAGAAACAATAATAAAATCATCCTACGATGGATTAGTAGTTACTAATGGTGAAGGAGAAATACTAAAAACTAATGATGCATGGCATAGGATGGTTGAATATGATAAAAAGGATAAAGTTCAAGATATGGAGAAAAAGAATGTTATTTTCCCTTCTGCAACACTATTAGCTTTAAAAGAAAAACGTAGAATTTCTTTTATCCAAAAGACTAACAAAGGAAAAAAATATCTAGCAACTGCTACTCCTCTTTTTGAAGATGGTAAAATAACTAGGGTTGTGACTAATATTAGGGATATAGATGAATTAAATAGATTAAGAGAACAGTTACTAGAAACTAAAAAATTAGAAAAATATCACTTAAAAAAAGATAAGGTAGTAAAAGATTTAGATATAAAAAATGAAAATTTAGTAGCTAATAGTGTAGAGTTTGGAAAAGTCTTATATACTGCAAGTAATGTTTCTAAGGTTGATTCTACAATATTAATACTAGGTGAATCAGGGGTAGGAAAAGAAGTAGTAGCTAGCTTTATCCATAAACTAAGTAACCGAAATAAAAATGATTTTATAAAAATAAATTGTGGAGCAATACCAGAAAATCTAATAGAATCTGAATTATTTGGATACGAAACAGGTGCTTTTACTGGGGCTCAAAAAGGCGGCAAGCCAGGGCTTATTGAACTTGCAGATAAAGGAACATTATTTTTAGATGAGATAGGAGATTTACCCCTCCATCTTCAAGTTAAGTTATTGAGAGTATTACAAGAAAAAAGAATTATAAGAATAGGAGGGACAGAGGAGAAAATAGTAGATGTAAGAATAGTAGCAGCTACTAATAAAGATTTACTTAGTATGGTTAAGAAAGGAACCTTTAGAGAAGATTTATATTATAGATTAAATGTAGTGCCAATAGAAATACCACCTTTAAGAAGAAGAAAATCTGATATTTTGCCTCTATGTTATCATTTTTTAGATATATATAATAAAAAATATGGTCAAAATAAGGATTTATCCAGTGAAGCTGAAAGTATTTTAAAGGAATATAGTTGGCCAGGTAATGTACGAGAACTTCAAAATGTTATAGAACGATTAGTTGTGACTATAAATAAGGAGATTATAGATGAAAAAGATTTACCGGTCTTTATATTTAATGATACAAAAGATATATGTAAAAGGATAAAAATAGAAGGCATATTACCATTAAAGGAAGCTAATGAGCTAATGGAAAAAATGATTATAAAAAAGGCATATGAAAAATATAATAATACATACAAAATAGCTGAAGTGCTAGGAGTTAATCAGTCAACTGTGGTTAGAAAAATAAATAAGTATATAAAAAATAATGCATATGAGCATAAGTAAATGCATTAGTGCATTAAAGAGGGGGATGTTTTTTAAAAGTATAAGAATCAAATTATATAGGTAATATAAAAAAAATATGAAAGCCTGATTATATCAGGCTTTTATTTTTTTTGAAAAAAGTACAAGCAGTTTTTAAAAGTTGGTATAAACTATGCAACTTATATAAGTAAAACCAAAAGGGGGAAATAAAATGACATATAAAGATTTTTATAAGGAGTTAAGACAATCGGCTGAAGAGGCTATTGAAAAGAAAAAAAGAGGGAAGTTAAGAATCGTCTTAGGTTATGCAATTTGTAGCGTAAGTGTAGGAGCAAATGAAGTTTTAAGAGCATTTGAGGAAACAGTGGTAGAAGCAGAGCTTGAAGATGTGATTATAGAAACAACAGGATGTATTGGTCTTTGTTCAAAGGAACCCTTAGTAGATGTAATTACAAAGGAAGGCGAAAAGTATACCTACGAATTAGTCGATAAGAAAAAAGCTAGAGCCATATTAATATCCCATGCTATGTATAATGAACCGGTTGATGAATGGCTTATAAAAATGTAAGGGGGGGGATTTAGAATGGATTTAAAGAAAAAAGTTTTAGACATTATAAAAAATAAAGGTGAAACTCCAGATAAATTATTAGAGATACTTTTAGAGGTTCAAAATAAAACCAAGGGGAAATATTTATCGGAAGAAGCATTAATAATTATATCTAATGAATTAAAAATACCCTTAAGTAAAGTTTATGGAGTTGCTACTTTTTATTCAATGATATCCACTAAAAAAAGAGGTAAATATTTAATTCAAATATGTAATAGCAGTCCTTGTTATTTAAACGGAGGAAAGATGGTAGCAAAGACCTTTGAAAAGTTACTAAACATAAAGGTTGGAGAAACGACTAAAGACAATTTATTTACATTAGAATACACTAGTTGTATAGGGGCTTGTGATATTGCTCCAGCGATAAAGATAAATGATGAATATTATGGGAATTTAACTCCTGAAAAGATAAAAAGTTTATTAAATGTTTTAAGAGAGGAGGAATGTTAAGTGGTTAATTTAATTTCTAGATTATGTGGAAAAATCAGTCCACTTTCAATAAAAGATTATAAAAATAATAAGGGATTTAAGGCTTTAGAGAAAGTATTATTTAAAATGGAACCTGAAGATATAATAGATGAAATTAAGAATTCTAATCTAAGAGGTAGAGGAGGAGCAGCTTTTCCCACAGGTTTAAAATGGTCCTTTGTAGCTAGTGAAAAAAATGAGTGCAAATATGTAATTTGTAACGCAGATGAGGGGGAACCTGGAACTTTTAAAGATAAAATATTATTAGATGGATGTCCTTTCCAAATAATTGAAGGTATGATAATAGCAGGATATGCAGTGGGAGCTAAAACTGGATATATTTATATAAGAGGCGAGTATCCTAAATCACGTAATATTTTAACTAAAGCTTTAGATATATTAAGAAATGAAGGATATTTAGGTAAAAATATTCTTGGAAAGGAATTTAGTTTTGATATAGAAATAAGATCTGGAGCAGGAGCGTATGTATGTGGAGAGGAGACTGCATTAATAGAATCTATAGAGGGAAATCCAGGAAGGTCAAGATTTAAACCTCCATATCCTCCTAATCAAGGACTATGGGGAAGGCCAACTTTAGTTAATAATGTAGAAACATTAGCTAATATACCAATCATATTATCAATTGGTTCAAAAGAATATAAAGAATATGGAACTGAATCTAGTGCTGGGACTAAATTATTATCAGTATCAGGTAGTATAGTTAATAAAGGAGTATATGAAGTTGAGTTTGGTATAACTTTAAGGGAAGTTATATATGATATTTGTGGTGGTCTAAGGGATAATAAAAAATTAAAATTTGTTCAATTAGGAGGATCATCAGGGGCATGTCTTCCTAAGGAAATGTTAGATACAAAGCTTGACTTTGATAAGTTAAATGAACTAGATATAGGCTTAGGTTCAGGGGCAGTATTTGTTTCAAACGAAGATACTTGTATTCTAGATTTTATAAAATCTACAATGGAATTTTTTAAACATGAATCCTGTGGTAAATGTACTCCATGTAGGGAAGGGAATAGACATATTATTAATATAATAAATAGAATTATTGATGGAGATGGCACTGAAAGGGATTTAGAACTTTTAAATAGTTTAGCTTTATTAATGAAAGATACTTCCCTTTGTGGTTTAGGGCAAGCAGCTCCAACTGCTTTAATCACTACTATGAAATACTTTAGTGAAGAATACATTGAGCATATAAAAGGATATTGTAAAACAGGGTCATGTGGTAAGGGGGAATTTTAATGACTGATATAAGGTTAAATATAGATGGATTTGATATCACAGTAAATCCAGGTACTACTATTTTAGAAGCTTGTAAAAGATTAAAAATAAATATACCTACACTTTGTTATCATCCTGACCAAGATATTAAAGGAAGTTGTAGGGTTTGTGTAGTGGAAGTTGAAGGTAATAAAAACTTAGTAGCTTCCTGTTGTACACCAGTTAAAGAAGGAATGAAAGTAAAGACTAATACTAAAAGGGTTAGAGAAGCTAGAAAAAATATGTTAGAACTAATATTAGCAAATCACAATGGAGACTGTTTAACATGTGTTAGAAATGGAAGCTGTGAGCTACAAGCTTTATGCGATGAGCTAAATGTAAGAAATGATAATCTAGACAAAGTTTATTCTAAGCTTCCTATAGATAATAGTAATCCATCTTTAGTAAGGGATTTAAGTAAATGTATAAAATGCGGAAGGTGCATTGAAGTATGTCATAAAGTACAGGGAGTAGGAGCAATATATAATGTAAATAGAAGTTGTGAAATGGAAATAAGGCCACCATTAAATAAAAATCTTTCAGATGTTCAGTGTGTTTACTGCGGGCAATGTATTAATGTATGTCCGGTAGGGGCAATATATGAAAAGGATGATATAGAAAAAGTTTGGGATGTATTAGAAGATGAAAATAAACATGTAGTTGTCCAAGTAGCACCAGCTGTAAGGGTTTCCTTAGGAGAAGAATTTAACTTAGAACCGGGAAGTATTATCACAGGAAAGATAGTAAATTATTTTAAAAAAATAGGTTTTGATAAAGTATTTGATACTAACTTTACTGCGGATTTAACAATAATTGAAGAAGGAAATGAATTATTATATAGAATAAATAATGGTGGGAAGTTACCAATGTTAACTTCATGTAGTCCAGGATGGATAAGATATATCGAACATTTTTATCCTGAATTATTAGAACATGTATCTACTTGTAAATCTCCTCAACAAATGTTTGGTGCTTTAGCTAAATCATATTATGCTGAAAAGAATAATATAAATCCTAAGGATATAGTTGTAGTATCAATTATGCCATGTACTGCAAAAAAAGCTGAAGCTAAAAGAGAAGAGATGAATAATGAAGGTAATTCAGATGTTGATATAGTCTTAACTACTAGAGAATTAGCAAAAATGATTAAGGAATCTAGAATTCAGATTAATGATTTAGAAGAGGAAAAATTTGATGATCCTTTTGGAATTTCAACAGGCGCAGCGGTTATATTTGGCGCATCAGGAGGTGTTATGGAAGCTGCTTTAAGAACTGTTTATGAAGTTGTAACTAAAAATGAACTTGAAAACATAGACCTAAAAGAAGTAAGGGGACTTAAGGATATTAAAGAAGCTAAAGTTAAAGTTGGAGATTTAAATGTAAAGGTTGCAGTTGCTAATGGTCTTAATAATGCTAAAGTATTATTAGATTTAATAAAAGAAGGGAAAGCAGATTATCATTTTATAGAAATAATGTGTTGTCCTGGAGGATGTATAGGAGGAGGAGGTCAACCTATTCCTGGAACTAATGATATAAAGGAAAAAAGAGTAAAGGGTATATATAATGCAGATAGTAAAGCTAAAATAAGAAAATCCCATAAAAACCCTGCTGTTGTGGAGTTATATAAAGAGTTTTTAATAAAACCTTTAGGTGAAAAAAGTCATAAATTACTCCATACCCACTATAAAGACAGAAGTTAGAAAAAGTGCCTAATTCACTGAATTAGGCGCTTTGTTTTGCGTTTATCAGGCTTCTGTGATAGTATTTAATTAAAAATTAGAAACCTTTATGAGAATATAAAGAAATTAGTTAGGAGGCTTATTTAATATGAAGGTTAAGGATATTGTAGATATTATGGATAAATTAGCACCTAAGGAACTTATTGAAGACTGGGACAACACAGGATTTCAATTAGGAAATCCAGAAAGAGAAGTTGAAAAAATATTACTTGCTTTAGATATTACAAAGGAAACAATAGATTATGCAATTAATGAAGATATAGATATGATAATAACCCACCATTCACTTTTTTTCATACCTGTAAAAAGTATATATAGTAATACACCAAAAGGAAAGATTATATACAAGCTTGTCAA
>VENA01000066.1 GCA_009711785.1 Bacillota bacterium | reverse complement strand
TTGGGTTGTTGTCTAACTATTACTAGTTAGTTGAGAGATTTCAGGAGCCGGATACGGCAAACGTAAGTCCGGTTCTGTGAGAGCAAAGAAAATAGGATTAATTATCCTATTTTCTAGCTACTCGATTGTATTGATTAAATGTAAATGTGATTTTTTAAGATACTTATTGTATAATTATATAAAATGATAGTAGAAAAGAGGGTAGGAATTGGATAAAATAAAAAGAATGTTTTTATTTGCACTAGCTGTAGCAGTAACATCTCAATTATATATAAATCCCTTTATGGAGGATTTTAGAGTATCTTTATCTGTGGTATTATTTTCAGTTATTTTAACTTTAAATAAAAATTTTAATTCCATATTATTTTCAATTATAACTGGTGTAGTAGTTTTTTTATTTAGAAGTTTATTATTAATTTTTAGTGGGTTAAAAGTTTCATATATACTTAGTATTACGTATCCATCGATTTTATTTTATATTATTTTTGGAGTTTTATTTTATTTATTAATTACTGAAGTAAATAGTAAAAAAGTAATAAAATTAGGAATTTATTTAGCAATTTGTGATTTCTTTTCAAATTTTATGGAAATATTTTTAAGAATTAATAAAAAAGGATTTATGGATAATTATGATATAATTAAAGTATTAATATTTGTAGCATTACTAAGGTCGTTTTTAGCAATATTATTAATATCAATAATAAAGTATTATAAACTATTAGTTATCAAAGAAGAACATGAAAATAGATATAGGAGATTAGTTTTATTAGTTTCAAGTTTAAAAAGTGAAATTTATTTTATGAAAAGGAATTCTGATTATATTGAAAAAGTTATGGGTGATTCATATAAGCTTTATGAAGGATTATCTCAAAAGGATGATATAAAAATGTTAAAGGAATTATCCCTTTCAGTAGCCACGGATATTCATGAAATAAAAAAAGACTATATCCGGGTTATAAAAGGGGTAGAAGATATAATGGGAAATAAGATTCAATATGAGAAAATGAGTCTAGCTGATATTTTTGATATATTAGAAAAGAGTACTAGAAAGTTTATAAATAAAGAAAAAAGAGATATTAATATATATTTTAAGTTAGGAAAGAATTTTTATACTAAGAAACATTATGGACTTATTTCAGTATTTAGAAATTTAATAAATAACGCTATAGAATCTATAGAGGATAGTGGAGATATAATTATTGAACATAGCTTAGAGAATAATAATCATATATTTAAAGTTATAGATACAGGAACGGGAATAAAAAAAAGGGATATTAATCATATTTTTAATCCAGGCTTTTCAACAAAGTTTAATAAGCTAACAGGGGATGTAAATAGAGGATTAGGTCTAACTTTAGTAAAGGACATAATTGAAAATTATTATAATGGAAATATAAAGATTAAATCTATTATAGATTCAGGTACTGTATTCATTGTAACATTACCTCAAAATGAGTTGGAGGAGTAGGCATGGAAATTTTTATTGTAGAAGATGATTTAAGTATTGTACAGATGTTAGAAAATATTATTGAAGATAATAATTTAGGACATTGTGTTGGATATTCCCTTAATGGAGAAGATGCTTTAGAAAAAATAAAAAATAATAATCCTGATATTGTTCTTATTGATTTACTTATGCCTAAAAAAGATGGGATAGAGGTTGTAACAGAAATTAAAAGTAAAAATATAAAAACAAAATTTATAATGATATCCCAGGTATCACAAAAAGAGTTAATAGGAAAATCATATTATTCAGGAGTAGAATTTTTTATTAATAAACCAATAAATATTGTTGAAGTAATAAGTGTTATAAAAAATGTATCTAGTAAAATTAAGATGGAAAATAGTTTTAATAATTTAAGGGATGTATTTGAAAGTTTAGATGATAATAATAATAAAAGTAAAAAAAGAATGAAAAAAGTAAGATTAATAATTAGCAAATTAGGTTTGTTAGGTGAAAGTGGTGGAGATTATATAATAGAAATATGTAAATATTTAATAGATAATGATGAGAAGTATTTTAACTATAAAATTAGTGAGATTTGCAGCAAATTAAGTGATAACCCAAAAGCAATGGAACAAAGTTTAAGAAGGGCTATAAACAAAGCATTGGTCAATGTTGCTAACATAGGCATTGAAGATTATTTGAATGATAACTTTATTAATTATTCAAATAGTTTATTTGACTTTGAAAATGTAAAAGCTGAAATGGATAGGATAAGAGGGAAAAGACCAACGGGTGGAAAAATTAGCGTTAGAAAATTTATCAACGGAATATTACTTTATAGTGAAATATAAAAATCTCAAATTGCAGTTTTCAGAATTATTTTTACAATATCGTGTATTTTAAAGAATTTTTGTGTATTTTTTTGTATCTCCTTTGTATAATTGATTTAGTACATAAAGGGGGAATAATATGAAAGGCAAAAATTCACTTACAAAGAAAATTCTTATTGGTTTAGTATTAGGTGCACTATTTGGTGTTTTACTAAATCAACTACCATCAAGCTATATTAAGGATACTATAATAATTAGTGGAATACTTAAATTAGTTGGTGGATTATTTATTAATGGAATTAAAATGTTAGTTGTACCTTTAGTGTTTGTATCTTTAGTTTGCGGTGCTTCTGCAATAGGAGATCCAAAAAAATTAGGTAGAGTAGGTATAAAGACTTTAGGATTTTATTTAACAACAACTTGTATAGCAATATCTTTAGCTTTACTTTTAGGATCAATTATAAATCCTGGAGTAGGACTAGATTTATCTAATGTATTAAAACAGGAACCTGAAATTGGAGCATCTAAGCCTATAGTTGATGTTATTACTGATATAGTACCAAGAAATCCAGTAGCATCCTTAGCAGATGGTTCTATGTTACAGATAATAGTGTTTGCACTATTATTAGGTGTTAGTATGGCATTAATTAGAAAGAAAGCAGAACCTATTTTAGGAATATTTGAATCATTAAATGATATAATGATGAAAATGGTAATGGTAATAATGTCAGTAGCGCCTGTAGGTGTATTTGCATTAATTGCAAAAACATTTGCTACAGTTGGATTTGATGCTATGGTGCCATTATTAAAATACATGGCAGCAGTAATAATAGCTTTATTCTTACATGCAGGATTAACTTATATGGGAGCATTAAGTATTATAGGTAAACTACACCCAATTAAGTTTTTCAAAAACTTTGTACCGGCAATGGGGGTTGCTTTTTCTACAGCATCAAGTAGTGGTACATTACCAGTAACAATAGATACTGCAGAAGAAAGATGTGGAGTATCTAGAAGTATTGCATCTTTTACGCTACCATTAGGAGCTACAATTAATATGGATGGTACGGCGATAATGCAAGGTGTAGCTGTAATATTTATATCACAGGTTTATGGAATAGATCTTTCTTTACAATCTTTATTAACAGTAATTTTAACTGCAACATTAGCTTCTATAGGTACAGCTGGTGTACCAGGGGTAGGGCTTATAACTTTATCAATGGTACTACAATCTGTAGGACTTCCAGTTGAAGGAATTGCATTAATAATAGGTATAGATAGATTATTAGATATGACAAGAACAGTAGTTAATATAACAGGAGATACTGTGTGTACAATATTAATATCTAAATCAGAAGGAGAATTCAACGAAGATATCTATTATCAAAAAAATAAAGAGAATATAGAGGAAGTTGCATAGTTTTTATTAGCTAGGGTTAAAACCCTAGCTTTTATTTATTTAAATTATTTTATTATTAAGTTATAATTAATGTATACATATATATAGGGGGGGATCTAATTTGTATGGATTAGTATTAGAAGGCGGAGGAGCAAAGGGAGCATATCAAATAGGTGCTTATAGAGCTTTAAGTGAAATGGGCATAAAAATAAAGGGAGTTTCTGGTACATCTATAGGAGCTTTGAATGGTGCAATGATAGTTCAGGGTGATTTAAATAAAGCATATGATTTATGGTATAATATTACACCTTCAAAGGTATTTAATATTGAAGATGAACAACTTAAAGAACTTATTAATCTTGAAATAAAGAAAGAAAGTTTATCCTATTGGGCTAATAAAATTAAAGCATTATTGACTAATAAGGGTGTAGATACAGGTCGGATTAAAAAAATAATAAAGGATAATATCGACGAAGAGAAAATAAGAAATTCTAATATGGATTTTGGAATAGTTACAGTATCTATTTCAGATAAGAAACCCTTAGAATTATTCAAAGAAGATATACCTAAAGGGAAAATGGTTAACTACCTTATGGCTAGTGCTAGTTTTCCTCTTTTTAAAAGAGAGAAAATTGATGAAAAAGTCTTTTTAGATGGAGGGTTTTATGATAATGTACCAATTTCTATGTTACTATCTAAAGGGTATAAAGATATAATAGTTATAAGATCCTTTGGCCTTGGAAGGACTAGGAAAGTAGAAACGAGCAATTTGAATATAAAATATATTGAACCCAAAGAAGATTTAGGTAGGATATTAGATTTTAGTAAAGTTAACGCAAGAAAAAATTTAAAGCTTGGATATTTTGATACACTTAAAACATTTAAAAAATTAAAGGGAAAGTATTATTATTTAAAACCCTTAAATGATGAACTATTTTTTATAAAATTTCTTCTAGATTTACCAGATGAAAATATATATAAAGTTGGTAAACTTTTAGGGTTAAAAGAAACTTCTAAAGAAAGACTACTTTTAGAGTTTTTGATTCCAAAGTTAGGTTATTTATTAGATGTTGATACTAGCTGTGGATATGAAGATATTTTGATTTTGCTATTTGAAAATATTGCAAAGAAATGTAATGTAGAAAGGTTTAAGATTTATGATTTTGATAGCTTTGTAAGAGAAATCAAAAGAAATTTTGATTCTAAGATATTAATGCCTAGTAGAGATATTCCTAGTTTTATTAAACAATATGATATTTTATCTAGGGTTGTTAGAGAAGAAGTATTAATGGAAGTAACAAATGAACTATTTAAAGGAGTACTATGGTAGTTAAAAAATACAGAAAGTGTGAAATGAATGTTTGGATATATTACACCTTTTAAACCTGAATTAAAGATAAAGGAATATGATGTTTTTAAAGGGTATTATTGTGGAATATGCAAAGAAATGGGCAGAGAATTTAATCAATTAGTAAGGTTAGGACTTAATTATGATTTGACTTTTTTAGGATTGTTATTGTCCTCTTTAGATAGCGAGAAAGTATCTTTTAAAAGGGAGGGATGTATAACAAACCCTATTAAGAAAAAGCCGGTATTAAAAAGTAATAAACATATTGAGTATGCATCTAATATGGGAATTATTTTAGTATATTTTAAATTGATAGATGATTGGAAGGATGAAAAAAAGATAACCGCTTTATTTGCTTCATTACCATATCATTTATCTTTAAAGAAAGCGAAATATAAATTTCCTAAAAAATTTAAAGAGATAAAGACAGGACTTGATAAATTATATGAATTAGAATCTACTAATTGTAAAACTCTTGATAAGAGTGCTCATGCTTTTGGCAAAATTATGGAAACCATAGCATGTCCGCCCTATATATCAAGTGAAGATAATAAAAGAGTTTTAAGTTGGCTTGGATATAATCTAGGGAGATGGATTTATATACTTGATGCTTATGATGATTTAGCTAAGGATGTTGAAAAGGAAAATTATAATGCAATACTATTAAAGTATGGTTATAACGAGGGTGAAAATTTAAAAGAATTTAAGTCAAAGATTAAAGATGAGATTAATTTTGGATTGACTTTTACTTTAGATAATATAGCTAAAAGTTTTCAATTATTAGATATAAAATATAATAAAAATTTATTAGAAAATATAATTTATTTAGGTGCAAGGCATAAAACTAATACTATTATAGAAAAGGGATGTGATAAATGTGAAGGATCCATATAAAGTATTAAATGTTAATAAGAATGCTAGTAAAGAAGAAATTAAAAGAGCCTATAAAGTGCTAGTTAAAAAATATCATCCAGATCAATATAGAAATAATCCTTTATCAGATTTAGCTGAAGAAAAATTAAGGGAGGTTAATGAAGCTTATAATAAGATAATGAATAATAATGATACATTTAAAAATAATTCTTATAGTAGTAATTCTTATAATAATAATTATAATAATGTACTTGATAAAATTAGATATCATATTGAAAGAAATAATTTATTTGAGGCTGAAAAATTACTTGAAAGTGTTAATATAAAGAATGCTGAATGGAATTTTTTAAAGGGTGTTTTGTTACTTAAAAAGGGTTGGTATAATGAAGCTTATAATTATTTAAAAACAGCAGTAAGATTAGATCCTACTAATATGGAATATAAAAGAGTTTTAAACAATATAAACATGAGAAATACAGGATACAGAAATGTAGGAAATGATAGAGGATATCCAGGGGGAACATCTGCTTGTGATATTTGTTCTTGTTTGATTTGTACAGATTGTTGTTGTGAGTGTATGGGTGGAGATTTTCTAGCTTGTCCTTAAGGGGAGATATCTATGAATAGAAAAAGTAAAGGAGTAGTTTATGGAGCTATAGTAACTTCACTTACTTTAATTTGTTTGTATTTAATAAATATTATACCTACTAATAAATTATTTTTATTAGCTTTAAGTTCATCGTTTCTATCAATAATTGTAATAGAATATGGAATTAAATATGCTTTATTAACCTATATATCAACTTCAATATTAGGAAGTTTTTTTATCCAAAATAAAATAATAATAGTTTTTTATATTATATTCTTTGGATACTATGGAATAATTAAATACTATATTGAAAGAATAAGAAACATCTATATTGAATGGGTTTTAAAGTTTAGTTTTTTTAATGTCATTTTATTAATTACATATTTTTTAGTTAGCAAGTATTTAATTAATATAGATATATTATCTTATACATTAATTAAAATAATTATATTACAAGTTATATTTTTAATTTATGATTACTTTTATAGTATAATGATAAGTCAATATCTTAAAAGAATTAAAAAAAACATATAATAATATTGTTAAAAATACTATTATATGATATACTAACTCAGACAATTAATAAGACAGTTCGTAATCCATCCTGTCTATAAACAAAACTAGGAAGACTACCCTAGTCAAGGTAGTTTTTGTTTTGGGCAGAGTATGCCCTTTTTTTAATGTTTAATTTTAATAGGAGGTAATTTTTATGGAAGTAGTGGGTATAACAACCACTGTACCAATAGAGGTTTTAATAGCTTCAAAAGTAAAAGTAATAGATTTAAACAATATTTTTATTACTTCTAAAAATTATAATGAATATATAGATATAGCTGAACGTGAAGGATTTCCGAAAAGTTCCTGCGCATGGATTAAGGGGATTTTTGGAGCTTGTATTAAAAATAATATAAAAAAAGTAATAGGAGTCATGGAAGGTGATTGCTCTAATACAAAGGCCTTAGTAAATATATTAAAACTTAAAGGAATAAAAGTGTATGAATTTAAATATCCTTCAGATAGAAAAAAGGAAAATGTTAAATTAGAAATCGAAAAGTTTATGGATATCTTTAAGGTGAATATTAATAAAGTAGAAAGAGTAAGGAATGAATTAAAAAGTGTAAGAAAATTAGTTAAAAAAATTGATTTACTAACATATAAAGAAAATAAAGCTACTGGGTTTGAAAATCACTTATATCAAGTTAGTTCTAGTGATTTTAATGGAGATTTTAAAAAGTATAAAGAAGAATTATTAAAAAATATAGATATAATTAAGAAAAGAAAACCTAAAAAGGATAAATTAAGATTAGGCTATATAGGAGTACCGCCTATGGTAAGTGATATTTATGAATTTGTAGAATCTTTTAATGGACGTATAGTTTTTAACGAAGTGCAAAGAGAATTTTCATTTCCAAGAATAAGTGAAATCAATAATATATATGAACAATATTATTATTATACTTATCCATATGATATTAATTATAGGATAAGTGAGATAAAAAAAGAAATAGATAAAAGAAAATTAGATGGATTAATACACTATACTCAAGCATTTTGTTATAGAGCAATCGATGATATATATATTAAAAATGAAATTGATATACCTATATTAACCATTGAAGGTGATAAATCAAATGTTTTAGATGCTAGAACTAAATTAAGAATTGAAGCATTTTTAGATATGCTTTCTGATAGAAAAGGGGTAGTTTAATGAAGGTATTAGGTATAGATTTAGGAAGTAGGGAAGTAAAATTAGTAGTTATGGAAAATGGGATAATAAAAAGAAAATTTAAAACTAGCACTATGAGGTTTTATAAAGACTACTGTATATATGATGGTAAGCTAAAGGTTGATTTTAATAAACTAAAATTAACAAACATAAATAAAGCAATTTCAACAGGGTATGGTAGAAACAATACAAATATAGATAAATTCAAGATAATAAATGAAGTTAAAGCTCATGTTTATGGGGGAATATATCAGACAGGGAAAGAAGATTTTATACTATTAGATATAGGTGGACAAGATGTAAAAATAGCTAAAGTTGAAAAAGGAATAATGACAGACTTAGATTTAAATGATAAGTGTGCTGCTTCCTGTGGGAGATATTTAGAAAATATGGCAAGTGTATTAGAAGTATCTTTAGATGAATTATTTAGATATTATAAAAACCCTGTAGAACTTAATTCCACATGTGCTGTATTTTCAGAATCTGAGTTAATAGGGAAGATAGCAGAGGGAATAGAAACTAAAAGGTTATGTGCTGGGGTAAATTATTCCCTTTATAAGAGACTTAAACCTATTTTAAATAAGTTTAAATCTAATAGATTAATTTTATCAGGGGGAGTTGCCTTTAACAGCGCAATTAAAGAACTTTTAAAAAATGATTATAATGAAGTTTTAATGCTTAATAAACCTCAATTTAATGGAGCTATAGGATGTTGTTATTATGGATTGAAATATTTTAAATAATGGAGGATGAATAATGAATAATAAAATATTAAAAGAAGAAAAAATGTTTTTTTTACTAGGAGCAATTTTTGTAACACTTTTAGTAATCAGTAATATTATTGCAAGTAAAGTTATTATAATAGGTGGATTAATAGGACCAGCAGCAGTATTATGTTATGCTTTGACTTTTGCTATTTCAGATACAATAGCAGAAATTTGGGGGAAAGAAAGAACTAAATTTATAGTCGTTTTAGGTTTTATATGTTGTATTATTTCTGCAGTTTTTATTAAAATTGCAATTGAAATGCCAGCTGCAGGGTTTTGGAATAATCAAAAGGAATACAAATTGATATTAGGTAGTAATATGAGAATAGTTTTAGCAAGTATGATTTCATATTTAATAAGTCAACATCATGATATATGGGCTTTTCACTATTTAAAAAAGTTAACTAATGGAAAGCATTTATGGCTTAGAAATAATCTATCAACAATGATATCTCAGTTAATAGATACATCTATATTCATTATAATTGCATTTTATAATACTGGTTCACCGATAGTTTCTTTAATTATTGGACAATATATAATTAAGTTAATAATAGCTATAATAGATACACCTATTGTTTATGTATTAGTAAATGTAATAAAGGGTTTACTGTATAAAAATACTAATAAAAATTCATATAACGTAATTAGTTCTTAAAAATATATTTTTATGACTAATAAAAAAGTAGATGTAGAAATGTCTTTATTTTAGATAAAGGCATTTTTTTATTGTATAAGAAAGTATAAATTTTTTTGATATAATAGAGTAGGTGAAAGTCAGATGATGTCTATAGCACAGAATTTATGCAAACTATTTACAGTAAAAATATGGTTGCGCTTAAGGAGGTAACTATGGGTACTGGAATAATCAAAAAAATATTGATAGATCATTGGGATGAATTTTACGAACTTTATGATTAC
>VENA01000042.1 GCA_009711785.1 Bacillota bacterium | reverse complement strand
TTTTTCTTTGTTTTAAAGATGTAATAAAGTGATTTTTTTGATCTTTCAAGAATAATTCTTACTTAAATTATTTAAATTATCTATGATCTTTAATGATATTTAGGCGGAAATATTTTGACTTTTAAAGGTTGAAATAGAGTGCTGTTTAACAACAATCACTTCCAAGTATTTTTTCTGGCTCTTTTACAAAACTTTCAAAAGACATTTTTTCATAATATATTTTTTGTCCAAAAAACCTTTTGTATCTTATTTCTTCTTCTTTACAACTTGTATCACTTTTTCCATCATAATAATTAATAACAGTAATTTTAATCGGATGGTCTGAATTAATTTGAATACGTTTTAATAGGTATTTTATATGTATATCTGCATCAGGAAAAGAATAACCACAAAAAATTAAATGATTAACTTGCTTTAAGTAATACTCAGCCTTATTCCAAATTGTTTCAATAAAAACATTTGACATATCTTTGTAAAAAGAAGGTGGAATAATTATTGGTCTATAAACGGTATGACATTTCTTACAAGTAGCTCTATGAAATTCATTAATTAGTCTTGTAGTTACCCCTTTCTCTCTGGGAGTGATTTCAATTTGATTACAAGTAGGACAATATAACCAATTTAATGATCCATGTGGCTTAAACAAATGTACAGATTTATCAAAAACTGGTCTTTGCCAATCATTTTCTTGGTCATAATTCTTAAAATCAATTCCATAATCAAGATAAATGTCCTTGTTATATAATTTAACTAATGCATTATCAATTAAAATATCATAATTTGTACTTATAAAGAATGTGTCTTTTATAATGTTTAAATAATATAATCTTTCAACTAATTGATCATGTAGGTTATTTGATTTTTTTAATTTTTTATTAAGTAATTTCGCTATTAAAAACACCAAATACTGTGATATGAAACGTAATCGTCCACTATTAGAAGCACGATTTACAATATCAAAACCAACAAATGATTCTTTCCTTCTAATAGCTAAATCTATTAATCCTAAAGCTTCTTCGAATGTTGGAAATACAACGTTCTCTAGTGAGTCATTATCTAAATCAATATTAAAAAAATCATAAAAAAAGGTAGCAAGTTCTCTATCCATTTCATCATAAGAGTTATTGAAGTCTTCACTTGAAAAATACTCATAAAATATTTCGTTCTGCAATGGAGCACCCTCAGCTTTTGAAGCACCAGCACCTAAAAAAATACCTATCTTTTCCACGATATCATCTCCTTTTTGTCTATGGCCTAACATACAGTTCCCGATGTCCTACACGCTTTTTGTAGGATATCGGGAACTGTATGTTAGGCGAAGGAATCAATGACAGTACCCAATATCTATAAACTAGACAATATCATATTAGCTTTTGTCGGTTCTACCTATGTCTGGTATTGTCGTTTTATAAATTTTAATATTAGCATCGAATTTTTTATCTGGTGTCACAATCGTCAACTTATTACTCCCTTCTTTTACTGCATTATATAAATCTTGATTCCCTCCAACAACCAATAAACCTTCAATGCATGATTTTGATTCAATTCTTTCACCAATTTTAATGATGTTATAATGTTCGGGTTCTAGACTTGTTCTAGACATAGGAACGGCATGACCATATAAACTAAAGTCTCTATCTCTAGCCTCTTCACTTGAAAAAAAAGAAAGAGTAAGATTATCGTCCAATTGTATATTATTTGTTTTTGATACAAGAAAACTATCGTTTAATAAAACATTACTAATTGTAATACCTGTATGACTCAAATTGTCAATTTTCAAATACAAAATCAAGTATAGCATCGGCACAACGGTCCATAAATCTGGATTCTGTTCGCCAGATAAATACAATATATTAGGTCTTGCAGAAGTATCAAATAGTTTTGGAGAAAAAGACAACTGTTGAATTTCTAACCTCGATGTTGATCTTTTGAAATTTAAATATGTGAAAATAATACTACAAAAAGAAAGACTTAAAGCCAATAATGAAATTGTTATGGTTATATAATCTTTTACTTGCATTTACTGCCCCCCATTTTTCTTTAATTTGATATAAATAAATTATAAGTTTGTAAACAATATTTATTCACGTAGATAACCTAATTGTTTCTTTCGCCGTCACCATAGAACCGATGATCTCCCATCGCCCCTGGCACAGATCCCAGTTTGTAGATTTCCCGCACTGGGCTCCTCAGTTGTATATCTCTACTTCCGCCTTCCGGCTTATATAAATAATTCCATTTGTTTGTCTCTACTTTCTATGAATGGTTTTTGTATTTGATATCTTTCTCTTAGCTTCTTTCCAAAATCCTTCCACTTAAAGCTTTTTCTTTGACTTCTCCGATTCAACCATTTATATAATAACCTTTTTACTATTAAGTTCATCTTTTCTAGCATTGCATAGTTCCCTATTACACCATAGTAGTTATAATATCCTTTTAACTTTCTATTTAACTGGTCTATTAGCTTCCTGATTCTACAGTGTCTATTTTTCTTTATCCACTCTTTTATCTTTTGTGTGGATAGATTAAACTTCTTCTTGCTTGTTTTATGGGCTATTATATCTTTACCTTTTCTTGATATTTCCCATCTATAAGTGAATCCTAAAAAATCAAAGTCTCCATTCCTATCTTTACTGAATCTACTGAATTTGATTAGCTTTGTCTTTTCCTTAACTAATTCTAATCCAAATTTATTTAACCTTTTCTCTAGTGCTTTCATGAATTTTTCCGCATTTCTTTTGTATCTGAATGCACATACAAAATCGTCTGCATAAGCTAATATAAGGCTTTCACCTGTGACATGTCTTTTTACTACCTTTTCAAACCAAAGATCAAGCACATAGTGTAAGTATATGTTTGTTAAAATCGGACTTATTACCCCTCCTTTTATCAAATCCATAATTATGTTCTATTTTATTCCTTACGTATTCAATACTTTGTTTTTTTGAGAATGAACGTTAAAAGATAATGGATATATTTCGCTATACTTATAATCATAGTGTTTCTCTCTTCTATCTCCTTCGAAAATTTGGAGAAATTCTAAAAGCTTCGTCATCGATATTTATACATATTTTGGTTTATTGTAGTATTCAAACCCAAGAACTTCTACTCCTATTAAATCAACATATTCAATTTCAAATAAATCATTAGAATGGTTAGTTATTCGTACTGAATTATCATCCATATATATTTCCAATTTAGGAACATAATCTTTAGATGATAACTCATACATGTTTTTATTTATGTCTAGCACATTGTTTGTGCTTTCTAACGCTTCCTTTGAAAGTACAAGTGATTCCTGAGTCAATTTCAATGTTTTCTCGGTTTTCCTTAGAGACATAATGGAAACAAACAAGGATAATATAGCTATAAAAACGCCTATGTAATCTATTTTAATAAAAGATACATCCAAATTACTAAAAAACTCATTTATTGTTGTAATCATACAATTAAACCTCCGATAGTATTTGGTCGGGTAAGTCAAAGGGGTTACCTCCTCGCTCTCCCCTAAGAACCGTACGTGAGAGTTTCCCCTCATACGGCTCAAGTTATTTATAACTAACCAAAATATTATTTCTGCTATGTTGAGAGTTTTTCTACAAAAACTCATTTCTTAATTCCCTTTTGATACTTAGAACCAAAAATAAACAAAATGTCTTAAGTTATTTAAAAATTCGTTGATTATTTTAATTAAACATACTCTTTAGTAACTATAATAAGTTTTCTTCTGTCCTTATCAAGGTCTAATACATGCATTTTCTTATGACAATTTGGACAAAGTGCTACTGTATTTTCTATAGCATCTGAGCCCCCTTGAGATAGCCATACAATATGATGTGTCTCTAAATAAGGTTCTCCCTCTTTATTTTTAAAAGGTGCTGGCTCATTACAAAGTTGACATATCCCATTTGCTTTTCTTTTAGCATATTCTATAACATATGGATTTCTTTCATATGTTGTAGCAACCGTATTTCTTTTTCCAGTACTTGTCTTTCCTGTAACCTTTGCTTTATTCTTTATTTCATCGATTGACATTCTACTTATTTTTTTCTGCTTTTCATTGAAGTTTTGTTTGATTAGTTTATCTGCAATCAATGATACTTTTTGATTTTTAACTAATTTTACTGGGAAAATCCATACATTCCTCATTTCCCCATCTTCACCGGGCTGTTGCTCTTGATACGGCTCATCGCATAAAAATACTTGTCCCATATAAATATATTGTCTTTTAGTTATCACTTCAAAAAGAAAAACATCTACTCCATTAGAGTTTGATTCATTTAAAGTTCTATTTTGTGCATAATTTATATCTTGGTCACCATTCTTACCCATTCCTGTATAGTGGAGGACGTCTCCTTCCCAGCGATCTTCGTATAACCCTTTAGTGTGGTCTGAAACAATTACTAAGGTATTTGTAGTATTAGATTTTCTCATTCCTCCCATGTTTCCACACTTAAAAATCTCTCTTAATTCTTTATTTTTAATAATCTGACCAACTTCTAGTTTTGGATCAAATGGCATAAATCCACCTCCCTTAATTTTTCAATAATTGGTATATCTGCAGGTGCAAAGTCATAATTCATTAGTTCTTCCTTTTTTACCCATAAATACTTCTCATGTTCGTTCAAGGAAATTATTCCATTCTGCCATGAAGCTAAGAATGAAATAAGTTGAATATGTACAAAGTTATATCTATGAGAATTAATGTGAAACTTCCTAATTACATCTATTTCTATTCCCAATTCTTCATGAATTTCTCTCTTCACACAATCTACTGGAGTTTCTTTTTTTTCAATCTTTCCCCCAGGGAATTCCCATAACAAGGGAAGCTTCTTTCTGGGATTTCTTTGAGTTATTAATATTTTGTCGTTATGAACAATTATAGCTGCACAAACTTGTTTCATTAAATGACCTCTTTCTTTTTATAAATTTACCCCAATATTCTTTTGAAAGGATTTTTCTTCTGCTTTTTCCCATTCTTTTTAGCTTCCAACTCAACCTTCCATAAAAACTTTCCTTTGGCAAATACCCATCCATTTTCAACATGTGCAGTATACTCATTATTATTTGTATCTGTAAACAGTAATTCAAATCTAAATTCTTCATCTGAATGTCCATACTGGTCTAATCCTAACCTTAGACAATCTGATGAATTAAATCCTACATATAAATCTCCTAATTTTTCATGCATAGGTGGTAATGTCAATTGAAAATCTGCTCCTTTAATATCTTTATCAAAGCCATATACCCTATGTTTTGATAGTTCCTCTCCTTCTCTATTTAAAATAGTAATAAGTCCATAATTGATTACTACTGGAAAGCTAGTATAGTTCCTCAAAGTCACTGAGGTTCTGGCACATCCTACCTCTTCATAAGCAGCTGCTAAAGAATCATCCATGAATTGTACTTCGAATTTTTCTTTAGATAAATAGAATTTATCTAAATCTTTTCTAGATGCAAACGAATTAGTGCTTCCCCTTCTGATTTTACATAACCCTTGTGCTAACTTCCCATATTGTTTCTTTAACATGTAAGGTCTATTAGTATTTGATTTATGAATCTTAAAGACTCCTATTAACTTATCCTCAAATTCTGTAGAATAATAATTAAATTTGATGGAAGGTTCAATGTTATCATTAATTAAATTCTGATAAATAGAATCATCGATAAAATCTGAGTTTTTTAATCCAATAACTTCCCTCGCTTCACCTGGCTTATCCTTTATCCCTACTATAATGTATTTATCTAAATTAAAATCTGAATTTGCCATAGACATAATATCTATAATTAAATCACTAAACTTTTCTTTTCTATACTGTGTTTTTTTGAAATCTAAATAATTGCACTCATAACTGTTCTTAATAAGTTCCTGTATTAATTATCATCTTTCATCTTTTTACCTCCAAAATCTTTTTCTATTTAGTAAAAAATTTAATAGAATCATATAGTAAATCCTTTTTCATTATTCTAGTATGTAGTTTTAAAACTTTCCATTAAGTTATAAGAATCGTGAGGATTTCCATTTGTATTGGCCGAAAACTCTTAGTAAAATATTCCATACTATTCTACATAATTCCTTCTTTTTCGTTTTATTATTTGTTTAAACAAACATTACACAATAAAAAATCCCTCAAACTATTAGTCAGAGGAAATAGAGTTATATTATTAATTGGTGTTTTTCGCAGTGAGGTTTGCACTAATTTATCCAGCCCTACATGTTATTTTAATAGATCATTATTCTTTAATACCTCATACTGTTTTTCATTATTCCTAGTATCAAAGTTGCTATCGAGACATTCAATTATTATCCCTTTATCTGAATTTGAAATCATCGGTCCTCTTGGCATGAACGAAATATAAGCTTGAGGTTTCATATGACCTCTATATAGTTCTTCATCATCAATATAAACTGCAAATTGGTCTGGGTAGTAAACTCCCAAAATTTTAGATCCACCAACTATAAAATCATCTTTAGTTTCATCAACTTCACATGATGATAGAAACTCATCCTTAAAAACAATTTTATGCGTATCCCACTCATAACTTAAAATATCTTCCCCTGTAATGATTGGACTTTCATCAATAACTAAATCATTAGTCCCCTCAACATGTCTAAGAATATATAATTTTAGCCTATCAGCATCATTAGCATCATTAGCATCATTATGACATGCTACTAATCCCAATAATAATAAAATTATTGCTATTATCTTTATAGTAGTTTTCATAGTACCTCCTCAAATAAACAGTAATCTATGTTGCCTAACGTCCTTGCTATTTTGCGACAGTCCACATGCTTTTCGTGGACTATCTGCAAATAGCATGTTAGACGAAGTGGCCATCTGTTTAATATTCTTCATCTATTAACTTATCTATTTTCCCTTTAAATTCAGTCCTCAATATATCCATAAAAATGTCATCATATTTCTTATTTCCTACTACATATGCTTGTCTTCTTTTACCTATTTCTTTAAATCCACATTTCTTATAACAACTCACTGCACGTTTATTAAAAGAATGAACTTTAAGAAATATATTATTTAAGTTCAAAAGATTAAATCCATAATCTAATAATAAATTAATACTTTCTCTTCCATATCCTTTACTCCAATAATTTTTATTTCCAATAAATACTCCTAACTCGGCTGTTCCATGTTTCATATCCACATGCATTAATCCACAATTACCTATAAGTTCATCTTTATTTAAACTCACAATTGCAAAATTGTATCCTTCTTTGCTTATTCTTTCTAAAATTTCTTTCTCTTTTTCTAATGAATATATTTCCGATGCATTTCCTAAATTGATGGAGATTTCTAAATCATTTATCCATTCCGTGTATTTTTTTGCATCTTCAATGTTTATAGGAGATAAATATACTTTTTCACCAACAACTTTTTTGAAGTATCTCATAAAATATCACTTCCCTCTCATTTAATATTTTAAAAAATAAAATTATTTCTCTAAAACTCATTAAATTTAATTTTTGAATCCGTCCTACTCTATCTTTTATATTATTTAACTACTAAATATTTCTTGTTTTTCACTCTCTTTTATGGCGATTTTGTCTAACGGTCTGATGCTTCCAGATGACCTACTCGTTTCTTGTAGGGTGTATGGAAACATATGTTATAAGATGTACCTACATTTTATTTATTCATTATTATCCTTTCTATCATATCTCTTGATTTTATTATTACATCATCATTTTGGACAATTTCTAATATTATTTTTCCTTCAAATTGATTCAATACCTCTCTAAAAATATAACTATAATCTATATTTCCATGACCTAAAGGTAAATGTTCATGAATAATATCTAAATGTCTATCTGCGACATGTAATATTTTAGGCATCTTTACTTCTATCATATTTTTAAGATGACTATAATCATCTATATGTGCAACATCAAGTAAGAACTCAACTTCGGGATTTTCTTTAAACATAATTTCTAATTCTTCTACTTTGTTAAAGATTGGGTTTAATCTACTGTTATTTTCAAGATATAACTTAATATTCTCATCAGATAAAAGTTCAAAAGCTTTTTTTACTTTTTCAGACAATTTATATATAGTTTGATTTGTTATCTGTTCACTTCTACAAATAGGATGAATAATTAAATCTTTATGTTCTAGATATTTTAGCATTTTTATCAACTTCGGAATATGCTCTTCTATTTCATTGATATCTAATACTGCGTGAATTATTGTTGGAAAATTATATTTTTTTATTATTTCTTGTTTTGGCTCATTATCTTTATGTAATCCTATACCATCTTTATCATACCAAACTTGCATAAAATCAAAACTATGCTTCTTTGAAAACTCTACCTCTTCTTTATAAGGATTAAAGTATCTCACATTACGTCCTATTTTTATCATAGCTAACCTCCTTAAAATAGTTATTTTAATTATATAAATAGGTATTTCTTATAACGTCTTGACTATCTTGCGGTGGTCCACATGCTTTTTGTGGACTATCGCCAATAGTGTGTTATATAAAGTACCCAGCCCAATATGTATTTCACTTCAAAAAAATCTTGTAATATCAATTTCTTTATTATATTTATATTCTCTATCTATTGCTTAACACCTTCCATATTTTTCATTTGCTTTTTTCTGAATCTAGATTAAAAAAGCTCTAAAGTTCGACCCTATAAAATCGACCCTCAGAGACCTTTCTTATCTATCTAAGCTACAAAGTTTCCTTGGCAAATCTATATTATTATAATTCTTCTGCTTAAAACTCTATCTTTAAAACTTGTGTTAAAATTTTGCTTTTTACCTACTTCAAAAAACTTGCTCCTGGGTATTTTATATAACGTTCTTAGAATATTGCGACGGTCCACACGCTTTTTGTGGACTGTGGTAAATGCTATGTTAACTGAAGTTGTCTTCACAACGCTAAAACTTACCCACTTCAGACAATTATTTTAAGCTTTCTATTAATTGTTTTATTTTTTCATTAACAATATTAGGTTTGTCCCAGTGAATATAGTGAGTAGAATCTTTAACAATTTCATGTGTACTTTTTATTGACCAATCTTTAAGTTGGACTTGTGTTTTTTTCCAAACCATATCTTTAGTACCTTTATCAGATGTTAAAATAATAAGTGGGATATTCCCAATATTCCCCCCCTCTATTACTTTACGTGCATTTTCGTTTATAGCCTTTACTTCCCTTATATTATTTTTTTCTCCTGAACTTTTATAAAACAATGCTTTATCAATTTTACTTAATTTTTCTGGTAATAAACTTGTTCTCTTTTTTTCATCAGTTAATGGAAGTAATATCCCAATATTCCCAAGTGTTCTAATCAAGCCAATACTGCCAGCTATTTTTAGGGTATACATTGGCACTAGAGTCGCTTGTTCGTTTAAAGTAGCATAGTATGTAGGATTTCCTCCATCAATTAGAACTACTCCCACTACTTCCTTTGAATAAATTTGAGCAAACCTAATTACCTCTAACGATGAAAGTGAATGTCCTACAAGTATATAAGGTGGTTTCTCTCCAGATTTTTCTAATAAAGTATGTAATTCATCAACTACTTGATCTATTCCTCTATCCTTTGAAGTTCTGTCACTCCATCCATATCCAAGTCTATCATATGAAATAGTTCTAGTTTCTTTTGATATATTCTCTTGAATAAAGTAGTAATCTGTATATGCACTTGGAGTTCCCGACCCAACTGTGAATACTACAGTGGGTTTTCCCTCTCCTTTACTATAAATATGCATCTTATGGTTGTAAACTTCAATTAACTGTCCTGGATTACTATACTTTTTACTTTCATAGTTCACCATAATGCTTTGATAGACATGACCAATGATAGTAATTAAAAGAATGGTAACTAATATTTTTAAAAAATTTTGTCTCTTCAATTTTCTAATTAATATATTCATAATAATTTACTCTTTTCTATTTAATAATTTTAAAGGTCCTATGTTTTGTTAAGCTAATCACTCATTAATAAATATATTTCCCCTACATACCTTGTAAAATATAGAGATAATTTCAGTTAACGGTTTTGATATCTTAAGACGGTCCACACGCTCTTTATGGACTGTCTTCAAATATCATGTTATATGTTGTTAAGCTCAGACCCCAACACTTAACCTAACTTATTTTTTAAATCCTCATATGCTT
>VENA01000079.1 GCA_009711785.1 Bacillota bacterium | reverse complement strand
TGTCAGAATTGTGATGGGTTAATGGAACCTATACACTACAAAAGTGTACACGGAATAACTTATAACATTGACGATTAGTGAAGAGCCAAGAATAAGCGGCGAAATCATTTAATCGCCGCCTTTTTTAATATTTAAAGGAGTTGATAAAATGGATAAATTACTCTGGGATGAAGTAGTTAACTTTCATGGACATGAATGCCCTGGATTGGCTATAGGTTTTAAAGCAGTAGAAGCTGCAATAAAAAAATTAGGTATTAACTTTTCAGAAGATGAGAAAATAGTTTGTGTAACTGAAAATGATGCATGTGGAGTGGATGCAATACAATATATATTAAGTTGTACTTTTGGTAAGGGAAACTTATTATATAAAGATACAGGGAAACATGCTTTTAGTTTTTTTAATAGAAGTACAAATGAAAGTATAAGAATAGTTTTAAAACCCTTTGAAAAAGAGATGGATAGAGAAAAGAGACAGAAATTCATTTTAAATTCAGATATAGAGGATATATTTGAATTTAAAAAGCCAAAATTTAATTTACCTAAAAAGGCAAGAATATTTAATACTATAAAATGTGAAGTATGCAATGAAGGAGCTCCTGAACATAAGATAAGATTGATGGATGGAAAAAAGGTATGTCTTGATTGTTTTGAGGATTATACAAGAAAACTTTAATAAGTATTAGACCATGAAGGTTATATTAGCTTTCATGGTCTTTTTCTGGAGGTAATATTATGGATATAAAATATTATAAAGAAAAATGGAATGAAGATATAAAAAGGAAAGTTTAAAAAGAAAGATTTTGGGATGAAAGAGCAGATGAATTTAATGAAAGGCTTAAAAGAGAAGAAAGGATAGATCCTGTTAAGTTTTTATTTCAAAAAGGATATATAGAAAAGGAAAATAAAAATGAAATTGTAGAAACTAATAATTCCTTTGAAATTTTCAATAATCCTTCTAAAGAGACTACTAAGGAATTAATAGATACTAGTTTAAAAATGATATACTGATTAAAGACTCCTAAAGATAGGAGTCTTTTTCAAAGGCATTATTGTAAAAATATTACTAAATAAGTTATAATAGGAATGTAATCAATTTAAAAGGAATGATTATATGAAAAAAATGTTTTTATTATTTATTATTATATTAACTTTTAATATAATTGGATGTGAAAATAACAAAAAAGATAATAAATTAGAAAGTATAGATATATATAAGTTTGCTGAAAAAAGAAATTTAGAAACATTAAGTATATTATCTATGGAAAATACTTATGTATTTACTTATAAAAAAGATAATAAATATGGAATTATGGAAGTTTATCTAGATAAATCTAATGAAGTTAATATTTCAGATAATAGCTTAAATGTTAATGACTTTGATAAAAGCATATTACATTTACAATTAAAGGGAAGAAATAATAAAAATCACGTAGGGTTATTTATATTAGATGAAAATTTAATAAAAAAATCTAAAGATATATCCATTGAATTTAAAGAAAAAATTAAGGAAAAACCATATAAGATAGATGTGACAATTTTTAATAAAGAATCTGTAATAATTACATATAAAAATGAAACTTTAAGAAAAATAAAAAGAATTATTTTATATAGTGAAAATAAAAATAAAATATATATAAATAAATATGATTGATTTTAAAAGGGGGATATTATGAAGGGAGCTGCTTTTTATTTCTCAGGTACGGGTAATACTTTATATGTAGCAAAACTTTTAAAAGAAAGTTTTAAAAAAAGGGAAGTTACTCTAGATTTATTTTCAGTAGAAAATATAAATACAGTAGAGGATAAATATGATTTTTATGTTTTTTTAGGACCTATTTATGCTGAATTTTTCCCTGAAATATTAACAAATTTCATTAAAGAGAAAGTACCCTTTGTAAAAGGAAAAAAAGCTATTATTATAAGTACTCAAGCAGGGGGATATGCTCCAACAGGATTAGGTAGTTTTTCAGACATACTTGAGAGGAAAGGTTTTAATATAGTATTAGAACATCCTATTAAAATGCCTAATAACTATTATGTAGTTGCATTTAAAAAACCTACTAATGAGGATATTAAAAATGCTAAAGAAGATGCAATAAAGGAAGCAGAGTATATTACAAAAAAATTTATAAACGGTAAAAAAGAGAGAAAAAAGATAAGCACATTAAGAAAAAAATCAATGTATTTAATATATATATTAGTAAATAAATCCTTTAAAACTTGGGCAAGAAAAAAACTTACAGTTGACATAGATAAGTGTATAAACTGTAATAAATGTATTAACGAATGTCCCACTAATAATATATATAAAGAGAATGATAAAATTTTATTTAAAAATAAATGTCAATCATGTATGAGATGTTTACATATGTGTCCTGTTAATGCCTTTAAATATAAGAAGAAAGGTTTTGAGCAATATAAGATTAATAGGAAATATGAAATAAAAAATTAGGGGGAAGATAATTGAAAAAAATATTTATTTTATTGAGTATAGTTTTACTTATTGGGTGTAGTAATGATTTAAATGAAAAGTTAGTTCAAAACATAAAAGTATTAGAAACTAATGATTTGTTATTAAGTAATATTTTAATAAACTATGATACATATAAAGAAAATACAAAAGGGATTTTAAAGGACTACTCACATAAAAGAGGAGAAATAATTTTTAACATAGGAGGTAAAGATTATTCAGCTATAGATTTGGAATTTACAACTAAAGATGAATTAAATACATATAGAGAAGATGTTATAAAAATTTTTAAAGATAAAATTAATCCCTTTACAAAGGATGTAGAAATAAAGATTTCAAATACATATGATGCAGGTTATAATGAGTGGAAGTATGTATTTACAAAGGTAATAAAAAAATATGAAACAGATGATAATTCTATAGGTATTACTAATAAAAGATATACTCTAGAAAAGATTAATGGTAAATGGAAAGTAATAAATATAGATAAGTTTACAGATTTTTTCTATGATAACATGGAAAATAAAAAGGGAAGAACTAAAAAAGAAGCTATGAAATCAATGAAATATCAGACTATAAACAATGAAAAAGTAGAGTATATTATAAGTTTTAATCCATTAGATTAGCTTATTAATCCTTCTTTATCTATGTAGATATTTAAATCTTTAGATAAAATATTTTTAAAAGGAGATTTTAATGAAAAAAGGAAAGGGTTTTTTATTAGCTATTTTAATACCGGCATTTTTTTTCTTATTAAGTGAAGGTGTTATTTATGAAAGTATTGTCGGAGGAATATTTAATATAAAAGAATCACTTGGTATAACAAAGTCATTAGATGGAGAGGTTATATCAAAGTTTAAAGAAAAGGAATTTGATAAGGTTTACATTAAAAAAGGATCAAATGGTCTAATAAGGGTTGGTAATATTAATAAAGCTAATACTCTTTTAAAATATTTAAAGGATTTTAAACTTATTAATAATAAATTTAAGAATTTGCCATATGATAATGTAAGTTATTTTATAGAATTTTATAATGAAAATACAAAGGAAAAACTACATGTTGATATAGACAAAGATAATAAACTAATAAGAATAAGATCTGAATTTATTAAAAGTAGAAGGGATAAAGAAAAAAATGTTATTACTTATGCATCAGATGGTTATATATCAAAGGAATATGAAATATATGATGATGAAATAGATCTAAAATATATAGAAAAAATATTTAATTCTTTAGATACTTAAAACTAAGTTTAGTCTTAGTTTTATTTTTTTGAAATTTATTATATATAATAGATTTTATGAATTAGATTAAGTTATTTAGGTATATTATATATAAAGATATCTATGGGGTGATAATATGGGTAAAAAGATGAATGATAAAGAATTAAAAGAAAAATTATCAGAGATTCAATATAAAGTCACTCAAGAAAATGGAACCGAAAAACCATTTTCAAATGAATATTATGATAATTTTAAAGAAGGATTATATGTTGATATAGTAACAGGAGAACCACTTTTTACATCAAAGGATAAATACGATTCTGGATGTGGATGGCCAAGTTTTACAAACCCTATAAGTGAGGATACTCTAAAGGAGAAAAAGGATCTAAGCCATAATATGCTAAGAACTGAAGTAAGAAGTAAAAAGGGAGATTCACATTTAGGTCATGTATTTAATGATGGGCCTAAAAATAAAGGAGGACTTAGATATTGTATTAATAGTGCTTCTTTAAAATTTATACCTGTTAAGGATTTAGAAAAGGAAGGATATGGAGAATATTTAAAACTTTTCAAAGAGGATAGTAAGTAATTTATTGTATAATAGATATATAACCTAATAAGACAAGCTATAAAGGGGTGAAAAGATGAGACTTTGGCATCAAGATTTAATAAAATTATTACCAAGACAGCAACTTTTAGGTCAGCACAGAGAGTGCTGTGCTTTAAGAGGTAAAGGTTGGGGAAAAAAACATGAGACTGTAAATTATGTTTTTAAATATAGTTATGGTAGTTTAGTAGCTTATCACAAACTTATTATGGATGAAATGGAAAACAGGGGATATAATCCAAATAAAATATGGAAAGATAATAGTTATAGAGGAAAAAAATTAGGTTATTGTGATATTAATGACACAGATAAAAGTATTAATAAAAAATTTAATCTTGCAAAACGTTCAAATATTAAGATATATAATGAACATGATAATAAATATTTAGATGACTGTATAAACAATTTAAAAAATAAGGGAATAGATGTTAAAGAAATGGAGATGTTACTAAAGACTTCTTAAAAAGTTAAGAAGTCTAAGTACATTTTTTTTTTTGGATTTATAGTTGACAAAATAAAAAAATAATTATATTATAAATACGAGAATGATAATCGTTATCAACTGATATATTTTTTAACTTGCATTGAGAATTATTATCAAAATTAATTTAGGAGGGTTTTTATGACATTAGCTGATGTAAAAATAGGGGATAAATTTACTATTTTATCTATAGAAAATAAAGATATAAGTGCACAAGCTTATAGATTAGGAATATCTGAAGGGGCAAATATTCATTGTTTAGAAAAAATACCAAAGGGACCTGTAATAGTTAAAAGAAGTTTACAAGAAATAGCTATAGGTAGAAACTTAGCAAAAAAAATTATAATAAAGATGAATAAGGAGGTATAATTGTGAATTGTTGTGATATAAGTCATCAAATAGATATACCTAAAGGGGCAAAGAAAATAGTACTAGCAGGAAATCCTAATGTAGGTAAATCTATATTTTTTAATTACTTAACAGGGATTTATGTTGATGTATCTAATTTTCCAGGAACAACCCTTGATATAAGTCATGGTAAATTTAATAAAGATGTTATTATAGACACTCCAGGAGTTTATGGTGTATCTTCTTTTAATGATGAAGAGATAGTAGCAAGGGATACCATAGCCCAGGCTGATATAGTAATAAATATAGTTGATAGTACCCATCTTGAAAGGGATTTATTTTTAACTCAGCAAATAATTGATATGGGGATCCCTGTTATAGTGGCTCTGAATATGATGGATGAATCTAGAGAAAGAGGACTTAATATTGATGTTGATAAATTAAGTAAAGAATTAGGTGTAGAAATTATACCAACTGTAGCAACAAAACAAAAGGGTTTAAAGAATGTAAAAGAAAAGATATATGAAGCTAAAAAGGGTAATAAAAGTCTTAAATTAAATGATAAGTTAAAAGAAATTAAAGATAAAACTAATAATGAAAGAGATTCTCTATTAATACTAGAAGGTGATGAAAATATATCGAAAAAACATGATATAAAACCTTTAAATTATAGAGAAGAAGTGTATAAACAAAGAAGAATTAGAATTGATGAAATCATAAAAAATGTTATAAATATTAAAGAAAGTGAATCTAAATTTAAAAGTAAACTTAGCAGATTAATGATCAAACCTATAACTGGTATACCATTACTATTAGGATTTTTATATCTTATATATAAGTTTATAGGGGTTTTTGTAGCCCAAACTGTGGTAGGACTAACAGAAGAGACTTTTTTTGCTGAGATGTATGAACCATTTATAAAAGGATTTGTAGGAAATTATTTAGATATTACATCTTTATTTGGTAAACTTTTAGTTGGTGAGTTTGGAATATTAACTATGACAATAACTTATACTTTTGGATTATTACTACCTTTAGTTGTTGGATTTTATTTATGTTTATCTATTTTAGAAGATTCAGGATACTTACCAAGAATAGCAACTTTAGTAGATAGATTACTTAATAAAATAGGTTTAAATGGAAGAGCAATTATACCAATGCTTTTAGGCTTTGGTTGTGTTACAATGGCTACTATTACAACAAGATTACTTGGTTCTAAAAGGGAAAAAATAATTGCTATTTTTCTTTTAGGTCTAGCAATACCATGTTCAGCACAAATAGGGGTTATAGCAGGTTTAATTGCACCTTTAGGAGCGAAATATTTTATTATATATTTAGCTACACTTTTTATAGTTTATGTTTTAGCAGGAACTTTTTTAAACAAGGTATTACCAGGAGAGTCATCGGATTTATTAATTGATTTACCTCCTTTAAGACTACCTAAAATCAAAAATATATTAATGAAAACTTATATAAAATCAAAATCCTTTGTAAAAGAAGCAGGACCTATATTTTTAATAGGAGCTATAGTAATTACTGTTATGAAAGAGGTAGGATTTTTAAATTATATTCAAAATTTAGTAGCACCTATTACTGTTAATTGGCTAGGACTTCCTAAAGAAGCATCAACTGCCTTTATAATGGGAATTGTACGTAGAGACTTTGGAGCAGCAGGATTAAATTCATTAACGATGACTCCGATTCAAACAACAGTTTCTTTAATAACAATAACTTTATTTGTACCTTGTATAGCAGCCATGATGATAATATTAAAGGAAAGAAATACAAAAGAATCCTTAGGAATATGGTTTGGAAGTTGGATAGCAGCCTTTTTAACAGGGGGTATAGTATTTAGATTATTATCATAAGGGGGTTTTTATGAGTTGTAGTAAATTTAAAAGTTGTCCTCAATGTGGATACAAGATAGAAGGTTTTAAAATTAAATGTCCCCGTTGTAATAAAGTACTTTTAAAAAAATGTAGTGAATGTAATGGTTGTAAGCTTAATATAAAAGATTTTAAAAAGAAATAATAAGTGAAAGAGGAGTAGAAAAGTTTTCTACTCCTTTTTTCTATAAAGTTTTGTTAAAAATTTATTAAAAACCTTGACATATAGATTGCATTCAATGTATTATATAATTAAATAAGGATATTAGAAAATTCTAATATGATTATATAGAAAAGGTGATGGATATGAAAATTGAAGATTTAGAAGTAAAATTTTTAAAAGCTTTATCCCATCCTGTTAGGCTAAAAATAGTAAAAAAATTAAAAAAAGGTACTCTTTGTGTATGTGAATTAGATGAAGATTTAGAATTTAGTCAATCTAATTTATCACAACATCTAAGGATATTAAGAGATGCTTCAGTATTAACTAAGGAAAGGGACGGCTCTAGGATTAATTATAGTATTAAGGATGAAAGAATAATTAAGCTATTAGATATAGTACAAGATATCGTATTAAAGGATATTTTAGACATAAACGATAAGCTAGGGGGGTAATTTAAGATGGATTTTATAAACGGATTATTACAATTTAAATGGTTATATAAATTAGTTGAACTTTTAGTTGAAAATGTATTTAATATATCTATGACTACAAGATTAGGCTCTAGTATCCACTTTTTTATTTATGACACAATTAAGATAGTAATATTATTAGGTATTATGATATTTTTAATATCATATATAAGAAGTTATTTTCCGCCAGAGAGAACTAAAAAAATACTTAGTAAATTTGATGGTATAAAGGGTAATATAATGGCATCTCTAATGGGAATAGTAACTCCTTTTTGTTCTTGTTCTTCGGTACCAATATTTATAGGATTTGTAGAAGCAGGAGTACCATTAGGATTAACATTTTCATTTCTTATAACTTCACCAATAGTTAATGAAGCAGCATTTGCAATACTTTTAGCATCCTTTGGATGGAAGTTAGCATTTTTATATGTCATAACAGGAGTTATTGTTGGTGTTGTTGGAGGTATAATAATAGGTAAGTTAAAACTTGAAAATGAAGTAGAAGAATATGTATATCAAATGCAAGTAGGAGAATCAGAAGTAGAAAAATTAAATAGAAAAGAAAGAATTAATTTTGCTTTAGAAAATGTTAAAGAAATAGTGGGGAGAATATGGATATACTTACTTATAGGTATTGGTATAGGTGCAGTTATTCATGGATGGGCTCCAGCACCGGTACTTGCTAAATATGCAGGACCTGATAATCCATTAGCAGTGTTTGTAGCAGTTATTTTAGGTATACCTTTATATTCTAATGCATTAGGAACAATTCCTATAGCTGAAGCTTTAATAAATAAAGGAGTAGGTATAGGAACTGCAATGGCTTTTATGATGGCAACAACAGCTTTATCATTACCTGAAATGATTCTTTTAAGAAAGGTAATAAAACCAAAACTTATAGCTTACTTTGTAGCAATAACTGGTGTAGCTATAATATTAGTTGGATATTTATTTAATGCTGTTGCCCATTTATTAATATAATTATTAAAAGGAGGTATTTAAATGGTAATTAAAGTATTAGGTTCAGGATGTTCTAATTGTAAAAAGCTAGAGAAAAATACAAAAGAAGCAGTAAAAGAATTAGGTTTAGATGCTAAAGTTGAAAAGGTTGAAGACATTAAAGATATTATGGGTTTTGGAGTTATGAAAACACCTGCTTTAGTAGTAGATGAAGAAGTAGTACTAAAGGGTAGAGTTGCAAAGACAGATGAAATAGTGAAAATTTTAAAGAATAGTTAAATATAAGGGTATTAGGATGTTTCCTAATACCCAGAATATAAAAAAAATTTACCTAACATATAGATATATGTAAATATATTTATATTAATATAGATTTAACATAAATATAGTATAATTATAAGCTATAAAGGAGGAGAAAAATGACTAAAAAAAACAAACAAAATAGTGGTGGTCTAGATTTTTTTGGAAGATATTTAACAGTGTGGGTGGCTTTGTGTATTATAGCTGGTGTAGCCATAGGGCAATTTCTACCTATAATACCACAAACACTATCTAAATTTGAGTATGCTAAGGTAAGTATACCAGTTGCTATACTTATATGGTTAATGATTTATCCTATGATGCTTAAAATAGATTTTTCTAGTATAGTTGAAGCTACAAAAAAACCTAAGGGTTTAACAGTAACATGTGTTACAAATTGGCTTATAAAGCCCTTTACTATGTATTTGATTTCAGCTTTCTTTTTAAAAATTGTATTTAGTAATTTTATTTCGCCAAGTTTAGCGAATGAATATTTAGCAGGTGCAGTTTTATTAGGAGCTGCTCCATGTACTGCAATGGTATTTGTATGGAGTCATTTAACTAAAGGAGATCCTGCATATACATTAGTTCAGGTTTCTGTTAATGATATAATATTATTATTTGCATTTACTCCCATAGTTGCGTTTTTATTAGGAGTAAGCAATGTGAGTGTTCCGTATGATACATTATTTATATCAGTTATATTATTTGTAGTAATACCTTTAGTTGGTGGTTATTTATCAAGAAAGTATATAATAAAAAGTAAAGGTATTGATTATTTTAAAAATATATTTTTAAAAAAGTTTGATAATGTAACAGTTATAGGACTTTTATTAACATTAATAATTATATTTTCATTTCAAGGTGAGGTAATATTAAATAGTCCACTTCATATAGCACTTATAGCTATACCTTTAATAATACAAACATTTTTAATATTTGCCATTGCATATCTATGGGCAAGGTTTTGGAAATTACCACATAATATAGCGGCACCAGCTTCTATGATAGGAGCTAGTAATTTCTTTGAATTAGCAGTGGCAGTTGCAATATCTTTATTTGGTTTACAATCAGGAGCAACTTTAGCTACAGTAGTAGGAGTTTTAGTGGAAGTACCCCTTATGTTAACATTAGTTAAGATAGCAAATAATACAAGACATTGGTTTTCTAGATAAAAGGAGGAATATAAATGAAAAAGAAAGTAGCTTTTGTATGTGTTCATAACTCTTGCCGTTCTCAAATGGCAGAAGCATTAGCTAAAGATATAGGAAGTGATGTATTAGAAGTATATTCAGCAGGAACAGAAGAGTATCCAGAAGTTAAACCTAAGGCTGTTAAAGTAATTGAAGAATTAGGACTTGATATGAGTGAGCATTATCCAAAATTATTAACAGATATTCCAGAAGAAGTAGATATTTTAATTACTATGGGGTGTAATGTTGTATGTCCCTTTGTACCTTCTTCTCATAAGGAAGATTGGGGATTAGATGACCCTTCGGGGGGGCCGCTTGAAGATTTTAGAAAAACAAGGGATATAATAAAAACAAAGGTCAAAGATCTAATAAAAAGAGTTGAAAATAATGAGTTATAAAAATATATAATTTTACTAAAGGAGCCTAAGGGCTCTT
>VENA01000052.1 GCA_009711785.1 Bacillota bacterium | reverse complement strand
TAAGTCCTTTATTTCTATATACTTTCTTATCTCTTTCTTTCATTAGTTTTTCATCAATATCTTCAAGTATTCTTACTAACATTTCACATGCCTGTCGGCAGACAAATTCAAATATACTTTGTTCTAATACCTTGAAATTTATATTACTTTCGTTTAAACTTAATTTATACATGTAATCATCCTTTCATAGTTTTCTTGTCAATTACTATTATATTGGATGATTCATGTATAATAAAGGTGTCCTTGATTGGGCACCTTTATTTATTTTTTGTTTTTTTTGCCTACTATAATTTTACTCTAAGTTGAATTTTATTTTTATATTCTATTATAATAAATACAACATAAATATAGAAAAAATAAAAAAAAATGTAAATATAATTAGAAAATAATAAAATAAATACACAAATATGTAATTAAATATGTGAAGTATACACATATTTACCTAGGATTACATAAATAAAAATAACATAAAATAACTAATATGTTATAATAAAGTCATTAATAAATAATTAGAAAATAGCAAATGACAAGGATATAATAAAAAAACTAAAAGTATTCATTTACAAAAGAGGAGGACTATATGATTACTAACAATGGATTAATTATAAGAACATTAGAAGAAAAGGACTTACAATTAGTGAAAAAATGGAATAATCAACAGGCGAGGGGAGATTATCAAGAATTTAATTTTCAGTCTTTATATAATATTAAAAAGGAATTTGAAAAAGACGGTTTTAATTCAGAGAAATTTAAAATGTTACTTATCGAAATTAAGGATTTAAATCCTATAGGGTTAGTCTATATAAACTTTGTAAGAAAGGGACTAGCTCGTATAGGTATTGTGCTTTGTGAAAAAAACAGTAGAGGACAAGGGTTTGGTTCAAAGGCAACGGATATGGTTACTAAATATATATTTAATAATTTCCCAATAGAACGAATAGAAGCAGATACAGATTTAGAAAATATTCCAGCACAAAGGGTTTTATTAAAATCTGATTTTAAAAAAGAAGGGGTTTTAAGACATTTTAGATATCACCATGGAGAATGGAGAGATTTTGTAGTATATAGTATTTTAAGAAAAGAAAGATTAAATAATTAACAATTTTAAGAAATGTAAGATTTGTTAATTTTAGTACTTATAATATTTTTTATAAAAGTCCTTGTTGATAACTTAAATGGTGATTTTAAAAGTAAGTAAATATTTAGTTTTGAATATATTTTTGATAATAATAAACAATAATAGAAATGGACAAAGAAAGCGAGGTAATATTATTTTGAAGGAAGCTTTTATTGTTGTTTATAGGACGATTTTAGCACTTGTTATTCTTTTTGCTTCAACAAAAATATTAACTAAAAGAAGTTTATCTAAATTAACTTATTTTGATTATCTTGCAGTTGCAACTTTAGGTACTTTAGCTGGAAATTTAGCTTTTAATATTAAAATTAAAGTTGAAGTATTTTTAATTTCTATTTTTGTAGTTACTGTTATAGTTTATATAGCATCCTACATATCATTAAAATCTCAATTTTTTCGTAAATTTTTTGCCGGGGAAAAGACAGTTTTAATACAGGATGGAAAAATTTTAGAAAAAAATATGAAAAATATAAAATATACTTATGAATATTTAAATCAACAATTAAGACAGCAAAAGGTTTTCGATATAAATAAAGTAGAACATGCAATTATTGAGCCTAATGGAGAGTTAAGTGTTAAGTTAAAGGCTAAAAATGAACCAGTAACTCCTAAGGATTTAAACATACAAACTAATTGTGAAAGCTTAGCTATAGAGCTTATTTTAGATGGGAAAATAATAGATAAAAACTTAAAAGAAAAAAACTTATCAAAGGTTTGGATTAAGAATGAATTAAAAAATAGAGGTATTTTAAATATTAAAGAAGTTTCCTATGGGGTTTTATCATCTAAAGGTAAATTGTTTATAGACTTATATAAAGATCAAATGTAAAAATCTGGAGAAATCCAGATTTTATCTTTATCGGATATAAATATATTTTTTATAAGTCTTAAGAATTATTTTTAATGGAATATCGATATTAATAGTTTACCAAAAATTAGCATTATGATACAATAACTGTTAGAAGTATATAAAATAATGAATAAATCTAGGAGGAATCTAGTGAAGATTTTACATAGAATTATATTAGTAATTTTCTTTTTACTATTACTCCTTATAGAGATTTCAAAATTAATTAGAGGGAGGATAACTATGACTATTAGCGCAGTGTTACCAATTTTATTTCTTATGGTATTGGTTTCTTTTATAGTAAGTATATTTGTATTTTTATATAATAAACGAATAAAAGGATAAAATTTCATATACAAAATAATATTTTTATTAAGAGATTATTTGAGGTGATTTAATGCTTGAAAAAATATTAAAAGATTCAGAGGGAAATATAAAAAAAGTATTAATTACGATATATTTTATAGGAATTATACCACTAATTATTAATGCAGTACATAAAGGTATTTATTGGGCTCATAAAATGGGAAAAAATGAACCAATAAAAAAAGGTTATTCATATGTAAAAAATATAGTGCCCAATGTGGGGTATGGTATTTTTGTAGGAATCGTTACTTTTATTTTATTATTTATTATATGGACTATTATATGTATATTAATAAGTTTGTTATTAAATAGTGATAGTAGAATAAATATAAAAAAATTTTTCATTTTAGGACAATCTAAAGTATCGGATATTATTAATAAATTATTTATTTTAGGTATTATATTAATGGTGGTGATTAGTTTTAATTTAGCTCAATATTTCTATATTATTCTTAGAACAATTATACCTTTAACTATTAAATTACATATCATACCATCACTTATTATGATAATTACTTTTATATTTAGTTTCATTTTAATTTTCTTTTTATGGAAAATATTTTGTGAGATTTTAATAATAATTCTACGTTCTTTTGAGGTTTATTATCAAAACAATAAAAGAAAAAATTAAGTATTATAAAGTGAAAAATGTATATTTAATTACAAATTGCAAGTAATATTTTTAACATTCTTTTAAAAATATTACTTGCAGTAATTTTTTTGAATAGTTTAGTAATTATAAACATATAGTTTAATATAATGCTACAGAAAGAGGGGAACATTTTTGGAAATAGGAAGAAAAATTAAAAGATTGAGAGTGAAAAAGGCTTTAACTCAAGAGGAATTAGCGATGAGATGTGAATTATCAAAGGGGTTTATATCACAGTTAGAAAGAGATTTAACATCCCCTTCTATAGCTACTTTAGTAGATATATTAGAATGTTTAGGAACAAATCCTAAAGAGTTTTTTAATGATATGGAAGATGAAAAATTAGTGTTTTCTAAGGAAGATATTTTCATAACAGAAGATAAAAAGAGTGGGTTTAAGTTTGAATGGATTATACCAAATGCACAAAAGAATTTAATGGAACCACTACTTTTAACATTAGAGCCTAATAGTAGAACCAAAAAAGACTTTCCTCATTCTGGAGAAGAATTTGGATATGTGATTTTAGGAGAAATTTATTTACATATAGGTAAAGAAAAGATAAAAGTTAAAGAACAGGAAAGTTTTTATTATAAGGCAAATTATAATCATTACATTTCTAATGAAAAAGAAAATAAAGCGAAGATAATATGGGTAAGTACACCGCCTAGCTTTTAATTAAAGGGGGAAATGAAAATGAATGATACAATTATTAAATTAAAAAATATATCTAAAAGTTTTAACAAAAGTAAAGTTCTAAATAATATTGACTTAGAAATTAAGAAAAATGAATTTCTTACATTACTTGGACCCAGTGGATGTGGGAAAACAACAACTTTAAGGATTATTGGAGGTTTTGAAAAACCTACTAAAGGAGAAATATTATTTGAAGATGAAATTATAAATGACATACCACCTTATAAAAGACAAATAAATACTGTATTTCAAAATTATGCATTGTTTCCCCATATGAATATTTTTGAAAATATAGCATTTGGCTTAAAAGTAAAAAAAATAGAAAGTGAAGAAATAAAAAAAAGAGTTCAAAGGATATTAAAGCTAGTAAATTTAAAAGGCTATGATAAAAGGACCATTGATTCTCTAAGTGGCGGTCAACAACAAAGGGTTGCAATAGCAAGAGCATTAGTGAATGAACCTAAAGTACTATTACTAGATGAACCTTTAGGAGCTTTAGATTTAAAACTTAGAAAAGAAATGCAAACAGAGTTAAAAAATATGCAAAAGAAGGTAGGGATCACTTTTATATATGTGACTCACGATCAAGAGGAAGCTTTAACTATGTCAGATAGTGTTATTGTTATTGATAGCGGAGTTATACAACAGATGGGAACACCAGTTGATATATACAATGAACCTAAAAATAGATTTGTAGCTAATTTTATAGGACAGAGTAATATAGTTGAAGGTATTATGATAAGAGATTTTTTAGTTGAATTTTCAAAATTAAGGTTTAAATGTGTTGATAAAGGATTTGACTTTAATGAAAAAGTTGATGTTGTAATAAGACCTGAAGATATAGAAGTTGTCTCTAATGATGATGGTATGTTAACTGGTAAAGTTAAATCAGTGATTTTTAAAGGTGTACATTATGAAATGATAGTTTCGCAAGGTGGTAAGGATTGGATTATACATAGTACAAAGAAGCCTAAGGGATGTACTATAGGAATGAAAATAAGACCTGAAGATATTCATGTCATGAGGAAAGAGAGGTGAAAATATGAAGAAATATGTAGTGCTTCCTTATATATTTTGGAGTGTTCTATTTATTGTTGTTCCTCTTATATTGGTTTTAGTTTTTAGTATTACTATAAAAACAAATGGTAACCTAGTATTAAGTTTAGATAATTTCAAAAGATTTTTAGAGCCAGTATATATAAAAGTTCTTGTTAGATCATTAACTCTAGCATTAATATCAACTATAATCTGTTTAATTTTAGGGTATCCTGCTGCTTTGATCCTTTCAAAGGAAGTGACAAATAAAAGAAATATATTAATTCTTCTTTTTATAATTCCAATGTGGATGAATTTCTTACTTCGTACATATGCTTGGATGACTATTTTAGGTAAAAATGGATTAATAAATAACTTTTTAAGTTGGATTGGATTGCCTACAATGAATTTGTTATATAACAATGGTGCAGTAATTCTAGGAATGGTATATAATTTTTTACCCTTTATGGTACTTCCAATATATACTGTTCTTAGTAAAATGGATAAAAGTGTTATAGAAGCTGCTAAAGATTTAGGAGCTAATAAATTAAAGGTATTTTTAAAAATAATATTTCCTTTAAGCTTACCAGGTGTTACAGCCGGAATTACAATGGTATTTATGCCTGCTGTAAGTACGTTTGTTATCTCGAGATTACTAGGGGGAGGTCAGTATATGCTTATAGGAAATTTAATAGAACAACAATTTTTATTTGTAGGTGATTGGAATTTTGGCTCTGCTTTATCAATAATTATGATGATTATGATTTTAATCTCTATGGCGTTAATGTCTAAGTATGATAGAAAAGATGGAGGACAGGGGTTATGGTAAAAAAACCTTTAAGAAAAATTTATATAGTATTATTGTATGTTTTTTTATATGCTCCCATTGTTGTATTAATAATATTTTCATTTAATAATTCTAAATTAAGGGGCAATTGGGATGGATTTACTTTTAAATGGTATTTTCAATTATTTAAAGATAGGTATATACTAAAATCTCTTTATTATACAATAACTATAGCGATTTTATCATCTATAATATCGACTGTTATTGGTACAATTTCAGCATTAGGTATATATAATATGAAAAGTATTAAAAAAAAGATAATACTAAATATTAATTATCTTCCAGTACTAAACCCTGATATAGTAACAGGTATTGCTCTTATGACTTTATTTATTTTTTTTAAAATGAAATTAGGATTTATGACTATGCTTTTAGCTCATATAACATTTAATATACCATATGTTATATTGGCTGTACTTCCAAAATTAAAACAATTACCAAAAGATATTTTAGAAGCAGCTCTAGATTTAGGAGCAACTCCAGTATTAGCTTTTAAAAAAGTTATATTGCCAGAGATTATGCCAGGAGTAATAACAGGGGCTTTAATAGCTTTTACTTTATCAATTGATGATTTTGTTATAAGTTTCTTTACTACTGGTTCTGGGGTTACTAATCTTTCAATAACTATATACTCAATGGCTAGAAGAGGAATAAATCCTAAAATAAATGCTTTATCATCTTTAATGTTTTTAAGTGTTTTAGTATTATTAGTTTTAATTAATAAAAGAACTTCAAATAAAAGAGAGGATGTGTTTATAAATGAAAAGAACTAAATTAATAATATCATCATTTTTAATTATAGTAATATTACTAATGTTTATAGGATGTAAAGGAGAAGACAAAGTTACTTTAAATGTATTTAATTGGGGAGATTATATAGATGAAACAGTTATATCTGAATTTGAAAAAGAATTTGGTATAAATGTTAATTATGAAACATTTGCTACTAATGAAGATATGTATGTAAAAATAAAGCAAGGTGCTACTAATTATGATGTAGCATTTCCATCGGATTATATGATAGAAAAAATGATTAAAGAAGATATGCTTAAAGAAATAGATTTGGATAATATTGATAATTTTAAACATATAAATGAACAATTTAAGAATCTAGCTTTTGATCAAGAAAATAAATATTCAATACCTTACATGTGGGGAACTGTAGGAATATTATATAATACTAAGGTAGTTAAAGAACCAGTTAAAAGTTGGGATATATTATGGGATGAAAAGTATAAAAATCAAATATTAATGCTTGATAGTCAAAGAGATTCAATAGCTGTTGCTTTAAAAAAATTAGGTTATTCTATGAATACAAGGGATAAAGAAAAATTAGAAGAAGCAAAGGAAGAGTTAATAAAACAAAAGCCACTAGTACTTGCATATGTAGTAGATGAAGTTAAGGGTATGATGATAGGTGAGGAAGCTGCTTTAGCTGTTGTATGGTCAGGAGATGCAATAACTATGATGAAGGAAAATGAAAATTTGGAATATGCGATACCTAAAGAAGGAACAAATCTATGGTTTGATAATATGGTTATACCGAAAACTAGCAAACATAAAAAAGAAGCAGAGCTTTTTATAAATTTTATGACTAGAGCAGAAATATCTTTAAAAAATACTAATTATATAGGATATTCAACAACGAATTCTGAGACTGTGAAAATGTTAAGTAAAGAAATACAAAATAATAAAGTAGCTTACCCTGATAAAGAAGATATTAAAGATAGTGAAGTGTTTTTAGATCCAGGTAATTTTATTAAAGAATATGATAAAATATGGACTGAAGTTAAAGCCCATTAAAAAGTAGCCATTTGGCTACTTTTTTTATAACAAAACTTTATATTAATCACTAATTTTGGACAAATGAATAATATGTATTAGGAAAAAAGACAGCTTGGATTAGACATCTAAAATATAAAGGGGGAAATATAATAATGGGTAAAGTTAATAATGTCGAGGTTTCTTATAACAAATCAAATAAAGATGTAGTGGATTCTAAAGAAACTAGTTCAATTCCAACACCAACAATATGTACTAATGTTGAAGGTACTACTGTAGATACTTGCTCTAATTCAGTAGTTGGGTTAAGCCCAATAACAACAGGTGTAGTTGCTAAGATACCGGTTGTATTAGCTGAGTTAAATGTAAGAATGAATGTAGTTGCTGAAATAGATCTTCCTGAACCTGCACTTGAAATAAAGGATATTAAAAAACGACTTAAGATAACTCAATGTATGTTACTTCAGAATACTAATGTATTATTTATCAAAGGATTTGTAAGAAAGAATATTGATTATTCAACAAGAACTTGTTCAAATAGTGAAGGTGTATGTGGAGACATTCGTCATTGTACAGTTGATGTACCATTCCAATGTACAACTAATGTAACATTTAACGGACTTCAGCCGGCTCCAATAATTAATACTAGTAAGAATGAATTTGAATATTTTAAGGCTGAAGAATTGCCAAATCAATTTGCAGAAAAAGATGAGTTATTATCAGGAGATTTATCAGAGTATAATCAAGTAAGCTCAGAGTATTTTAATGAACTTCCTTATTGTGAATTAATAAGCAGTAGAATAGTAGAATTTGATGAGTATCTTAATAGAAGACCTATTCCTGGTTCTGCTCCATTTGAAGAGAGAACATTTAGAAAAATAGAAGAGAAAATGGTAATTAATGTAACACTTAAACTTCTTCAAAAGCGCCAAGTTTCAATAAATAATTTTGCTATCGGTGGAACTTGCGACTGTAAAGAAGAGTAAAAAGTAGGCATCTGTATTTACAGATGCCTTACTTATGAACTAATGTAAATCTCTGACATAAAATAAAGTAAAGTTTATAATAAACTAGTTAGATAAAGGAGATGAATATAATTGAGTAGTAGTGATTTAGTTATAGATTATAATATTAATTTAAAATATAACAATATAAACAAAAACTTTCCAAAAATAAATAGTAAAGTTTTAGGATGGGAAAACAGTCCTGTAAATATTGAAGCTATCAATACAGGTGTAGTAGTTAATTTGCCTTCAATATTAGTCGATTTTAATGTTAAATTCAATTTTTCTTCATCCTTTGAATTGTCGTATGAGGTTAGTTATATTGAAAAGGTGATAAATAATATTGAAGTTAAAAAATGTACATTCATGCAAGGAGCTAATGTTATTTTCGTTGAAGGAATACTTAATAAACAAATTTTTTATAATACTTTTAGACCTATAAATGTGGTAGGAGCATTAGGAGATGTGTATATAAAAAAAATTCAAGTCCCTTTTGAGTTTGCAACTTCAATAAAGACTAAAAAGGAAAATTTTTTACCAAGTAAAGTAAAGAAAGCATCAATTTTAGAAGAAAAGAAAGATAATATAATAATAACTACTACAAAATTTTATTATAATTTACCTTATTGTGAGATAGATAGCTGTGAGATACTAAGTAGTAAAGATAATATACTAATAAATAAAGTACCTTGTATTACAATGCCTTTAGGAAGAAAGGAAATAATTAGTATAGAAAATATTGTAACTGTTAAATTGAGAATAAAATTATTAAAGAATGTAGATGTATATATCCCTTAAAATAAGTAATATATAATACTTAAAGAAATGTTTTTAGCATACTTTAAATTTATGAGTATGCTAATTTTATTGTTTTTTACAAAATGTTAAAGAAATAAATAGGCTTTTATAATTTAAAAATTTGATATAATTATATTTAATATATTAATTTAGTAAATGAGGTGATAACATGTTAAAGAGGGAAATTATTGAAAGAATAGCAGGCTAACATTGGGATTATGAAAAAGAGTTTAAATTTAAGGGGCCCATTGAAAAGAAGAATAGCAATCTTTTAATGAGGAAATTAGAAAACTCTTATAGTATTTATTCAAATAAGGTTGTAAAATTTCAATATGAGAAAAATATTTTTAAAAAATAGATTCAGTAATTTAAAAAGTATTCTTATTAATAAAGGATTTACTATTGTTGATGAATATAGAGGTTTAGGATTAGAACTAAAAAAGTGGAGTAAATTAGATCTTAAGAATTTATTTAAGGTTAAAGAAGCTTCTAATAAAAAACATATAAAAGATCATGTCTCAGTAAGTAGAGAAATATGGAGATTAGAAACTAGTTCATCCGATGTAGCTTTTAAACAAAGACTTAAATACTTTAATTAAAAAAATAAACGTGGGAATTTCCTAATAGCCTATGATAACTATAAACCAAGGTAATGCAAGTTATAGATTCAGTGAAGATGGACTAACTATATATCTAATAGGTGCTACTGTATTAGATTAGTATAGAAATAATGGAGTATATACTAAAATGTTAGCACATAGATTAAATAAAGCAAAGGATAACGGATGTGAGTTAGCTACGTTTTAGCAAGAAAAGAAAGCTGTGTACCTATATTAAAAAAAGAATACCAAAATTACTACTTAAATACTTTATAGGAGGTGATTATTTGATTGAAGGAAAAAAGGTTTTAATAAGACAGTTAGAAATAGGAGATGAAAACTTACTCCATAAATGGAGAAATAATAATAAAGGGAATAACTATTGTGGATTTAAATATGGATTTTTACAAAGCAAAGAATCCTTAAGAATAGAACTAATGAAACAAATAGAAAATAACAGCGTTTTTCCAGATGAAAAAACATTTATAATTTGTAAAAAAGAAGACAATGAACCTATAGGAGATATATCATATAGAAACTGGGATAAAAGAAATAGAAGCGCAGAATTTGGTATAGAAATAGGAGAGATTAAAGAACATAATAAAGGATATGGCTATGATGCACTTTTTTATTTTATTGATTTTATGTTTACTTATTTAAATTTAAATAGAATAGAGCTTGAAACTTTTGCTGATAATAAGAAAGCTGAAAAACTATACAAAAAAATAGGATTTAAAGAAGTGGGACTAATGAGAGAGAAAAGTTTTGATAGTAGAAATGGTAAATATATAGACATTATATATATGGATTTACTTAAACGAGAATGGAATATATTAAAATAAAAAAATTAAAAGATATTATAATAATGGCTAAAGACGAAAAGAACAGAGAACTTTAAGAAGAGAATAAGAAGCTTAAAAGGTTAAAAATACTAAGCGGTAAGCTGTATGAAAAATGTAGGCACATAATTTATTTGTAGTATCATGTAATACAAATAAATTAATTACAACTATGATAATAATGAAAATTGAAAACAAAACATGATGAAATTCAGGAGGTAAGTATATGGATGTTTCACAAATTGTTGAAAGAATTAATGATCTTTTTAATGTAACAAGTAATGAAATCTATTCTAGAGAATCTGGAATTACATACCATGCAGATAAAAAAGTTAAAAAAATAGGGTATTGTGTTAATTTAACGCTTGAAACTATAGAGGAAGCAAGAATTCATGAAGTTGATATGATGGTGACACATCACGATGCATGGGAAGAAATATATGGATTAAAAGAGGCATGTAGAGAAAAACTAGCAGAGTATGGTATAAGCCACTACTATAATCACTTGCCACTTGATGATTGTAACTTTGGAACAAATGATAGTTTATTAAAAAAATTGAATTTAGAAAATGTTAAAAGAACTCACGAATGGGAAGGGTTATATTTTGGTAGAATCGCAGAATATGATGAAGAAATTGAATTTAATGAATTAGTAAAAAACATTGAAAATCTACTTGGAGAACCAGTTAAATCTTGGCGGTTTAATGACAAAAAAATGAAGCGTGTGGGTTTAGTCTGTGGTAATGGAGGGCCAACAGCTTGCCTTAAGGAAGCTGTTGAAAATAACTGTGATGTATACATAACAGGTGAATGTAATTTGTATACGATTCAATATGCTAAGTTTAAAGGGATAAATCTTATCATTGGGAGTCATACTTTCACAGAACTATTTGGAATTCAAAGTTTAGCATTGAAATTGAATGGAAATAAAAAAGAACTTGAAGTAGTGAGACTTAATGAAGAGCATTATGAAGCTAATATAAAATAAGTAGGTGTAAGCTGTACTACACTAGATATCTAAAGGAGGGATTTATGTGGGTATTTTTAGAGGCATTATGGGTCATGCGTCAGAAATGGATTTAGAGAAGATAGAGAAGGATTTTGAATTAATTTTAATAGAAGGTGAAGAGATTGAAAAAGCTTATAAAGTATTAAGGGATTTATTTGTTTTTACAAATAAACGTCTAATTCTTCTTGATAAGCAAGGTATGACAGGAAAAAAGTCAGAGTATCGTTCTATTCCCTATAGAAGTATAACTTATTTCAGTGTTGAATCTGCAGGACATTTTGATTTAGATGCAGAACTTAAAATTTATGTTAGAGGTATGAATGTTCCAATACAAAAAGAATTTAAAAAAGATAAAAATATCTATGATGTACAAAAGGCATTAGCTAATTATGTATTATGATATTTTAAAAAAGAGCGTATATTCTACGTTCTTTTTTTATAGTAATAATAAAAAGATTTAGTTATAATAAATTATGTTTAAAATGTATTATATAATAATATTTCAAAAAAATTTGATTATAAAAAGGGTATTGGTATTATATGGAGAAATTTAATATTGAGATTAAGTTTAAAAGGGGGATAGGACTCTTATGAGGTGTTTTAGTTTTAGGAAATATTTGATATTAACATTTATGATAATTTTAGTAATTAATTTTTTAGGAAAATTTGTTGTTTCTAAATTAGTAGTTGATGTGCTTAGTAATAATAAAGGGACTTTTGATTTTTTTTCTTCTAATAATTATATGCAATTAGATATTATATGTCTAATTTTTCTTATTATTGCACTTATATTATATTTTCCAATTAAGCATTATTACAAAAAGATAAATTAAAATAATAAAGGAGCATTCCTGTTATAAAGTAAAATGAGGTTTGAAAAAAATAGAACCTCGCTGTAAAATTTGAGATGTAAGTTGCTCAGTAGGTAACTACAAATCAAATTCTACAGGAGGTATCTATAATGAAGT
>VENA01000014.1 GCA_009711785.1 Bacillota bacterium | reverse complement strand
CTTTGGTTGGAATAGATTGGAATTTAGTCTTTCAGATGATAAATACAATAGTTTTATACTTTCTACTTAGACGCTTTCTTTTCAAGCCAGTCACTGAGTATATGAAAAATCGTAGAGAAGATATAAAAAATGATATAGATGAAGCTGAAAAGGATAATAAGGAAGCTAAAGAACTGAAGGCTAAGTATGAAGAGAAACTTGCTAGTGTAAAGGAAGAAGGAGAACAAATTATAAAAGAAGCTAGACAAAAAGCAGCTGATCAAAAAGAGAAAATATTAAATGATGCTGAAAAAGAAGCAGATAGACTTATGGAAAGGGCTAATAAAGAAATCGAAAGAAGCAAAACAAAAGCTCTTGATGAATATAAGAAAGAAGCAGTTGATATGACTCTTTTAGCTGCAAGTAAATTTGTTGATAAAGAACTTGATAAAGATAACCATGAAAAGCTCATCAGTGATTTTATTGAAGAGATGAGGGATGAAAAATGGCAGAGTTAGTAGGTAAGAGATATGGTTCAGCTTTTTTTCAATTAGCTAAAGAAGAAAACATAGTTAAAGAAATGTATGAAGAATTTAAATTTGTAAATGATACAGTTAAAAATGAAAAGGATCTAAAAATCTTACTTGAATCTCCTAGACTTAATGCAGATGAGAAAAAGGAGATAATTGAAAATATTTTTAGTGGCAAAGTAAATGCTAAGCTTTTAGGACTTTTAAAACTTATTATAGAAAAGCGAAGGATAAAAAGCCTAAATGATATTTTTAATGAGTTTAAAGCTTTAGTAGATGAAGATAATAATAAAATTAAAGCTACAGCAGTAACAGTAGTTGAAATGAAGGATAAAGAATTAAATGATTTAAAGACTCTTTTAGAAGAGAAGTTAAATCAAAAGGTAGAACTTAAAAACGTAATAGATAAAACACTTTTAGGTGGAGTTTTACTAAGAATTGGAGACAAAGTAATAGATGGTAGTATTAAAAGAAGAATGGAATTATTAAGAGAAGACTTATTAAAGATAAAAGTAATATAGATAGGGGTGAAAATTACATGAACCTAAGACCAGAAGAAGTTAGTTCGGTCATAAAGGAGCAAATAAAAAGATATGAAAAGAAACTTGATGTAGTAGATGTTGGTACAGTTATTCAAGTTGGAGATGGTATCGCAAGAATACATGGTTTAGAAAACTGTATGGCTGGAGAACTTTTAGAGTTTCCAGGTGAAGTATATGGTATGGCACTAAACTTAGAGGAGGACAATGTAGGATGTGTTCTTTTAGGTTCTGATGATGATATTAAAGAAGGTGACGTAGTAAAAAGGACTGAAAGAATCGTTGAGGTTCCAGTAGGTGAAGATTTACTAGGTAGAGTTGTTAATTCATTAGGTCAGGCTATAGATGGTAAAGGACCTATCAATACAGATAAATTTAGACCAGTTGAATCAAAAGCTCCCGGTGTTCTTAAAAGAAAATCTGTTTCAGAACCTCTTCAAACAGGTATTAAGTCAATTGACTCTATGATACCGATAGGTAGAGGACAAAGAGAGCTAATTATAGGTGATAAGCAAACTGGTAAGACTGCAATAGCAGTTGATACAATTATAAACCAAAAAGAAGAGGATACTATTTGTATATACGTAGCAATAGGACAGAAGAAATCAACTGTTGCTAAAATAGTTGAAACATTAGAAGACAAAGGTGCAATGGATTATACAATAGTAGTATCCGCAACAGCAAGTGAACGTGCACCACTTCAATATTTAGCCCCATATGCAGGAGCAGCTATGGGTGAGGAATATATGGCTAATGGTAAAGACGTTTTAATTATATATGATGATTTATCAAAGCATGCGGTTGCTTATCGTACAATGTCATTATTACTTCGTAGACCACCGGGACGTGAAGCTTATCCAGGTGATGTATTCTATCTACACTCTAGATTACTAGAAAGAGCAGCTAGATTAGATGAAAAGTATGGTGGCGGTTCTATGACAGCACTGCCAATTATAGAAACAAAGGCCGGGGATATTTCAGCATACATCCCAACAAATGTTATATCCATCACAGACGGACAGATATTCCTTGAGTCAGAATTATTCTTCTCAGGGCAAAGACCAGCGGTTAATGCAGGTTTATCAGTATCCCGTGTTGGTGGTTCAGCACAGATTAAAGCAATGAAACAAGTTTCAGGTACATTAAAACTTGACCTTGCACAATATAGAGAACTTGCAGCATTTGCTCAGTTCGGTTCAGAACTTGATGATGAAACTCAGGCTACTTTAGCCCAGGGTGAAAGAATAATGGAGATTTTAAAACAACCTGAATATTCACCGGTAAAAGTAGAGCATCAGGTAATGATTATATACGCAGCAAGTAAGAAGTATCTAGCAGATATACCTGTTGAAAGAGTTAAGGAATTTGAAAAAGGATACTTAGACTTTATGGATAGACAATATCCAGAAATAGGTAAAACGATAATTGAAACAGGAAAATTAGAAGAAGAAACAGAAGAGAAGCTTAAAAAAGCTATTAACGAATTTAAAGAAAAATTTAATGAAGATAAGTAATAGAAACATCCTTACGGGAACGGAGGTGTTACAATGGCCCAAGCTAGTATGCAGGACATTAAAAGAAGAATCCGAAGTGTCTCAAATACCAAACAGATAACTAAAGCTATGGAGCTTGTTTCTTCTGCAAAGCTTAAAAAAGCAAGGGATAAGCTTGATAAAACAAGACCATACTTTAATACAATAGTAAGAAGTATTCAAGAAATACTTTCCTCTACAAAGGATATAAAACATCCACTTTTAGAAAGTAGAGAAATAAAGAAAAGGGCATATATTGCTATAACCGGTGACAGGGGTCTTTGTGGTGGTTACAATAGTAATATCACAAGGCTCGTTCAAAATAGTGTTGAAAATAAAGATGATGCAGTCATCATAGTTATAGGCCAAAAAGGTAGAGATTTCTTTAAAAGAAGAGATTATGATATAAGGGGAACATATCTTAATATATCTGAAAGACCCACTTATTCAGATGCAAGTAATATAGGCTCATTAGTCCTAGACTTATATAAAAATGGTGAAGTTGATGAGGTTAATTTAGTATACACTCACTTTAAGAGTACAATTTCCTATCAACCGAAGGTAATGAAGCTTTTACCTGCAGAAATAGATGGAGATGTAAATGAAGAAGATATTGATGAAGATAAGGATGCAATAGAATATGAACCGTCTCCTGAAGAGGTATTAAGCTATTTAATTCCTAAATATATTGAAAGTACAGTTTATGGTGCATTAATAGAGTCCTCCGCCAGTGAACAGGGTGCAAGAAGGGTTGCAATGGAAAATGCAACAGATAATGCTGAAGATATGATAGGCGATTTAAACCTAGAATACAATAGAGCCCGTCAGGCATCAATAACTCAAGAAATATCAGAAATAGTTGGTGGAGCTGAAGCACAAAAGTAAGATGAGTGACTTAAAAGTACGAAAGGAGTTGAAACAAATGGCCGAAAAGAACATAGGTAAAGTAGTACAGATTATAGGACCTGTGTTAGATATAAAATTCGATGGCGATAATCTTCCTAATCTTTTAAATGCAATTGAAATAGAAGGAAAGGAAGGAAAAGTAGTTGCAGAGGTTTCTCAACATCTTGGAGACGATACTGTAAGATGTATAGCCATGGATTCAACAGATGGATTTGTTAGAGGAATGGAAGCAGTAGATACAGGAAATCCTATCTCTGTTCCAGTGGGTGAACCTACATTAGGTAGAATGTTTAATGTATTAGGTGAGCCAATAGATGAAAAAGAAGCACCAAAGGGAGAAAAATCCCCAATTCATAGAGAGGCACCACCATATGAGGAACAACAAACAGCAACCGAAGTATTTGAAACAGGAATTAAGGTTGTTGACCTTATAGCACCCTATGCTAAGGGTGGTAAAATAGGTTTATTTGGAGGAGCAGGTGTTGGTAAAACCGTTTTAATCCAGGAACTTATTAATAATATAGCAACTGAGCACGGTGGTTTATCAGTATTCTCCGGAGTTGGAGAGAGAACAAGGGAAGGTAATGACCTTTATTATGAAATGGAAGAATCAGGAGTATTAGAAAAAACAGCCCTTGTATTTGGTCAGATGAATGAACCACCTGGAGCAAGAATGCGTGTTGGTCTTACGGGACTTACAATGGCAGAACACTTTAGAGATAAGCAAGGACAGGACGTACTTTTATTTATAGATAATATATTCAGATTTACCCAGGCAGGACAGGAGGTTTCAGCGTTACTTGGACGTATGCCAAGTGCCGTTGGTTATCAGCCGACTCTAGCAACTGAGATGGGACAATTACAGGAGAGAATCACATCAACTAAAAAGGGATCAATAACATCGGTTCAGGCGGTATATGTACCTGCCGATGACTTAACTGACCCGGCTCCTGCTACAACATTTGCCCACTTAGATGCTACAACAGTACTTTCCCGTAGAATATCTGAGCTTGGTATTTATCCAGCAGTTGATCCACTGGATTCTTCATCTAGAATATTAGAGCCAGCTGTAGTGGGTGAAGAGCATTATAATGTTGCCCGTCAGGTTCAGGAGGTACTACAAAAGTATAAGGAATTACAGGATATCATAGCAATACTTGGTATGGACGAATTGTCTGAAGAAGATAAGATAACAGTTGCCCGTGCAAGAAGAATTGAACGTTTCTTATCCCAGCCATTTACTGTTGCTGAACAATTTACAGGTATTCCTGGTAAATATGTACCTGTTAGAGAAACTGTTAGAGGATTTAAAGAGATCTTAGAAGGTAAACACGATGATTTACCTGAGTCAGCTTTCCTATTTGTAGGTACAATAGATGAAGCAATAGAAAAGGCTAAGAAAATAAAAGAAGAAAATAAATAAATTATATTCAATGGCCAATAATTTGGCCATTGAACTTATAACAAAAAGTATAAACTTAGGGTATTAATTTATGCTTACCCAAAGGAAACGAGGTGATTCAATGGCGTCTAAGTTCAAACTTGAAATTGTAACACCGGAACGTAAGTTTTATGATGATGATGTAGACATGGTTGTTGTAAGAGGGACTGAAGGAAAGATGGGAATATTAAAAGATCATATCCCTTTAGTAACTCCACTAGCCATTGGAATGATAGAGATAGAAGATGATGGTGAAAAGAAAATAGCAGCTGTTTCAGAAGGTTATGTTGAAGTAGGAGAAGAAAAGACAACTATAATTTCAGATACTGCTGAATGGCCCGAAGAAATTGATATTAAAAGGGCAGAACAGGCTAAAGAAAGAGCTGAAAAAAGATTAAATAAAAATACTAAAAATATAGATACCATGAGGGCAGAAATAGCCCTTAGAAAAGCTGTAACAAGAATCGAAGTTGCAAAAATAAGAAGTGGTAAATAAAGATAGCAGATTTTTATCTGCTATCTTTTTTTGTGTGCCCAGTATGGGCACAGTCTATAGGGTGAAAGTCCCGAACACCGAAGGTGATTTAGGTGTTAGCTTAAGACAAGGGTGCCCACCGTGAGGTGGGATCTGAAGAAAGTCGGCGGCAAAATTCTGGTCTGAGGTACACAAATCACATTTGAGGCTGAATATAGTTGGATGAGTTTGCAAAACAAAACAAAGTCCGTATCACCCGAAACTATTACAGTAAATGTGGTGGATATATGGAATGAAAGACTGTGTTCTTACCTGGGGAGGTCTCATGGACATGTGGAGATGTATTTCAAAACATGGTTGAAATAAGATTTATCATGAGAAGTCATCCGAGGTTGTAGTACTAGAATAAATATAGGAGTTCTAGGAAGGACTGAACATTAGGGAGGTGAGTACGATTGACAATCTCAATAAACATGAATAAAATGCAGAAAACCAAAGATTTGGGCTACCCTGTTGAAGTAGAGCTGGAAGCTCGAGATAAACAAGGAGTGCACAGTGATTTATCGGCGATGTCAAATCCGAAAACCAAATCAAATTTCAATACTGAAAATTTGCTCGAAAGAATAGTATCAAAAAGGAATTTTCATGAAGCATATAAAAGAGTAAAGGCTAACAAAGGAAGTCATGGAATTGATGAAATGAGAGTAGATGAACTTCTACCTTATCTTCAAGGACATTACGAAACTTTGAAAGCTAGTCTGCTAAATGGAACATATAAGCCAAAACCTGTAAAAAGAAAAGAAATATCTAAAACAAGTGGTGGAGTAAGGCTACTAGGGATACCTACAGTAATAGATAGATTAATACAACAGGCGATACATCAAGTAATAAATCCAATATTCGATAAAGAATTTTCAGATAGTAGCTTTGGATTTAGAACAGGAAGAAGTGCTCATATGGCTTTAAAACAATCACAGAAATATATTAATGAAGGATATAAATATGTCGTAGACATGGATTTAGAGAAATTCTTTGATAATGTAAATCATGACCTTTTAATGCATCTTGTATCTTGTAAGATAGAAGATAAAAGAGTCTTGAAACTAATAAGAAAATATCTAAATTCAGGTGTAATGTTAAAGGGTATGCTAGTTAAAACAGAAAAAGGGGCTCCGCAAGGGGGCCCTTTAAGTCCATTACTTAGCAATATACTCTTAGATGAACTAGACAAAGAGTTAGAAAGAAGAGGGCATAGATTCTGCAGATATGCTGACGATTGCAATATATATGTGAAAAGCTTTAGAGCAGGAGAAAGGGTTTTAGAAAGTATTACTAAATTTCTAAAATATAAACTAAAACTCAAAGTAAACAAAGAAAAGAGTGCAGTATCATCTCCTACAAAAAGAAAATTTCTAGGATATAGCTTCTACTATTATAAGGGAAAGGCTAAATTCAGAGTCCACCAAAAGAGTTATGAAAAATTTAAAGCTAAGATTAGAAATGTAACTAATAGAAATATTAGTATGAATTTCAAATATAGACTTAAGAAATTAAGAGAAATTACAGTAGGGTGGATAAATTATTTCAAATTAGCAGATATGAAAGGTAAACTAAGGAAATTAGATAAATGGATAAGAAGAAGACTCAGAGCTTGTATATGGAAGACTTGGAAAAGAATCAAAACACGCTACAGAAACTTAAGAAAATTAAAAGTCCCAAAGGATAAAGCGTGGGAATATGCAAATACAAGAAAAAGTTACTGGAGAATCTCAAAAAGTCCAATATTAAATAAAACCATAACTAATCAAAGATTGACTAATTATGGTTTTATAAGTTTATCTTCACAGTATGAAAAATTTAGATTGTCTTAATGAACCGCCGTATACCGAACGGTACGTATGGTGGTGTGAGAGGTCGGTAGATAAAATAATTATCTACCTCCTACTCGATTATTGTTTTAGATACATATGAATTTATTAGTAGAGACGATTAGCTTCGTCTCATTTTTAATAAATATTTTATAAAAAAGAGTATAAAACATAACTAAAATTGTCAATACTTTAATTACAAGGGAAGAGGGAAAGTTGTAAGCTATGTTTTTGTCCCCCTTTAACATAATTACAATCAACTTCTTCCCTTCCCCACTCCCCAAATCTTAAGATAAAACCTAAATAAACGAAAGATAACCCTATCAAATATTATTAAATGAAAAATTCAGAAGCATTTCTAGGAGGTTTTTTATGAAAATTATTAAGAAATTTTTACTTATTGGAATAATTATAGTTTTATCTTTTATTAATTATACATTTGCTGAAGATATAAGTACTAACAAACCCTTGATTGATACCTTTAATTCAACGGATGCTGAATTTGTAGAAATAAATTTAAATTCTAATTCTAAAATAAAGGATAAGTTTCTTTCTATGGAGGAACTTAATAAATTAGGAGTTAATTTAATAGATATGTTAAATATAAAAGGGGAACTTACAAATAAAAATAATTTAAATGAAAGTGACTTAAAAAATTATTATAGTTATGAGTTAATTAGAGGGAAAGAACAAAATCATATTATCATTTATGGAAGAGATGATTATAATAATTATATAACGGCTATTCTTTTGACATATAAGGATGATTATAATACCCTAGAAGAGACAGATTTAGTAATAGATGTAATAAACAATGATAAAAATGAAGTTGAAAAAACAAAAAAAAGAATAAAAGAAATATATAGTAAGTTAGACTCAAATCCACAGTTTACTACTTGCATAGTTGGAAGTTTTGAGGGAAAATTAAGTAGTGTAGATAAATATCAAGTGGTTTCAAAGGCATTAAATGCCACTGAGGGTAAAAAAGTAGAGGGAGTAGTTGATTCATCACTTGTTAGTATATCGGCATATACACCAAATATAGATAAATATATCTATACTGGAAAAAGAAAAATGAATCTTAATTTAGCCCTTAGGTATAATGATTATGAGAAGAAAACATATATATGGATTGGGAGTCCTATTATAACAACAGGATATTAAAAAAGGAGGAAAAAAAGTGCCAAAAATTATAGTACAAAAAAGTCCACCTTTAACAGGAAAGGTAAAAATTGATGGCGCTAAAAACTCAGCATTACCTATAATAGCAGCATCTTTACTATCAACAGGGAATTGCGTATTACATGAAGTACCTGATTTAAGAGATGTGGAGGTTATAAGTGCTGTATTAGCAGCTTTAGGGTCAGATGTAAAAAGGATATCAAGGGATAAGTTACAAATAAACTCAGCAATGATAGATAATTATGAAGCACCCTATGATTTAATGAAGAAGATGAGAGCTTCTTTTCTAGTGATGGGACCTTTATTGGCCCGGTTGGGAAAGGCTAGGGTTTCAATGCCTGGCGGATGCGCTATAGGAACAAGACCTATTGATTTACATCTTAAAGGATTTAAAGCACTAGGAGCAGAGGTTGAAGTAGGACATGGATATATAGAAGCTACTGCAGAAAAGTTAGTGGGAGATAAAATATATTTAGACTTTCCAAGTGTAGGAGCTACAGAAAATATAATGATGGCTGCTTGTTTAGCAGAGGGAGAAACTGTAATAGAGAATGTTGCTCAGGAACCAGAGATAGTTGACCTTTCTAATTTCTTAAATGAAATGGGAGCTAGGGTTAGAGGAGCAGGTACTAATACTATAAAAATTGAAGGTGTTAAAGAATTAAATTCAGCAGATCATATAATAATACCTGATAGAATAGAAGCAGGTACCTATATGGTTGCAGCAGCAATTACTAAAGGAGATATAGTAATTGAAAATGTTTTAACTAGTCATATAAAACCTATTATTGCAAAGCTTAAGGAAGCAGGAGTAGAGATTTATGAAAATGATGATAGTATTAGAGTTAAAGCAGATGGTCCAATAAATGCAGTGGATATAAAAACATTACCCTATCCAGGATTTCCAACAGATATGCAAGCTCAATTCATGGCTTTAATGGGAGTAGCAGAGGGAACTAGTGTAATTATAGAAACTGTATTTGAAAATAGGTTTATGCATGTAAATGAGCTTAAAAGAATGGGAATCGATGTAAAAATAGATGGAAGAAGTGCAATAGTTCAAGGTCCTAATAGTCTTTTAGGAGCTCCAGTAAAAGCTACTGATTTAAGGGCAGGAGCAGCCTTAATATTAGCAGGATTAGTTTCAGATGGTAATACAGAAGTAGATAATATATATCATATAGACAGAGGTTATTCAGATATAGAAAACAAATTAAAAAGTTTAGGAGCAAAGATATATAGAGAGTAATATATTCAAAGGGCACATCTTTAAGATGTGTCCTTAAATTTTAAGTTTCTATTACTTTCTTTATTTTGAGAGTCTTAAAGCCTTAGATCCTCCTTTGATACTTTGTAAAATTTTAAAAAAACATATAAAGTTTTTTGTTATAATAGTATTATGGAAAATAAATACATGAAAACTAAAATATAAGGAGATAAATTAATGGTGAAAAAACAAGTTATTCTTATATTAAGCTTAGTAATTATATTAACATCTAATACTTATGGAGCAGACATTATATATAGACTAACCCATGGAGATCAATATGCTTTAGTTTTAGTAACTGTAGAGGATGTTAATGAAAACTATATTAAAGTTATTGTAGATAAAACTTTACAGGGAAAAAAAGTAGAGAAAGTTATAAAAATATTTAATGATAAAGATAATTTTTATTGGTATATACCTAAAAAGGGAGATTATCTAGTAGCATCAATTGATAAAGAAAAATTAAATTATAAGTTAAAATGGGGAATTTTTAAGGTTTCTTCCCTGAATTATAAAACATTAAATATAGTAGAAAGTAGTTTATCTTCTAAGGATAATGCTATGTTCAACTTTTATATAAATAGTGGATGTAGGGTGAATAATTTTTATTTAAAAGAAGGTAAAGTTTTCATAAAAGATAAAAACCAAAAGAGAATAGAGATATATCCTAAGGTGTCTAAAGATATACATATAAATAATAGTAAAACTTTAAGTATAGAAAAAGCTAATGAAGATAAAGAGTATAATTTTTTAGTATCGGGTATAGTTATATTAAGTTTTGTAGCGCTTTTATACTCGAATAGAAAAAAATTTTATGATAGATATTAAATTTAGAATCTAGGGTGATAAAAGATGAAAAGGAAGTTATTAATGGTGTTAATCATCTTTAGTTTATTTACCATTGGTTGTAAAGATATTAATACTGACAAAGAGGATATAAACAATAACCAAACAAATGAACTAAAATTAAAGTTAGAAGAAAAAAATGAAGAGATATTAAATTTAAGTGAAACGATAGATAAGTTAAAAAAGGAAAATGAAAAACTTAAAGGAAAGTTAAGTAAAAATGAACGTTTATATACTAATCATTATAACTTTATGGAGGTTCATAATGGATGTATATATTATATAAAAAGAGTGGGAGATACTGATAATGAGTGGACAGATGAGCTTTGGAAATATGATAAATCTAAGGGGGTAATGAAATTATATTCTGCTAAGGGCATTGATTATAGGGTAAGCCCTAATAACAAGAAGATTGCAGTAGAATCTGACGAAAAAGTAATTATTCTTAATGATAAAGGTGAAAAAATTAAAAAATATTCCTTTAATGAAATAGATAAACCACTACAGGTAACTCCAAATATATGGTCAGAGGATGGGAAAGTTTTATATGGAAGTTTAAGTGATACATATATGATAGAATACTTTTTTAAAATAGAAAATGGTGATATTACATATATAAAAAATAATTTAGAATTAATATCAGAATATACTATAAACCCTAATACAGACTGGATTTCTTATAGTGATTATCCAGTACTTTTAGATACAGATGCTTTTAATGAATTTAAAGAAAGTAAAAAAAGTATCAAACTATATCTATATAATTTCTCAACAAAGGAAAAGATTATAATTGATAAATCAGTTACTAAGAAATTTTCTCCAGTATGGATAGATGATAATACAATAGAGTATAATGATCCATCAAGTGATAAAAGAAAAACATATAAAATGAATAATGGATAAGGGGAATAAAGAATAAAATCATCATGCATAAACAAAGGCTTAAAAGAACCTGAAATTAGAGAGTGTGGAGACTTTGTGAACGTATATATATATAGAAGTGCCGGAAGGTGCCGGAAAAGTGCCGGAAAGTGCCGGAAAGATATGAAAAATTAACAAATCAGGAAAACAAGATATTATTTTATGTGAAAGATTACGGAGAAATAGAAACGAAAGACGTAGTTAAAATATTAGATATTAAAGATAGAAGAGCAAGAGAAATATTGAAATCTATGGTTCATAAAAAGTTTTTAAGAGTACAGAGAAGAGGAAAGAATACACATTATGTTTTATCAAAATAAAAGTAGTTTACTAGATGAAGATGTCAAAGTTATCTATAAAAAATATTAGTTATAATTTTTTAGAAATTAATTTAATTTTGTTACTAACTAAAGAAAACCCCTTTCTGGAAGTTATCAAATCTAACGATGAAACCAGAAAGGGGGTTTGTTTTGTATGGATAATACAAAGCATATTGACATTAATTTCAAGATAATTGTATAAATAGTCAATACATTCCTTACAAGTCTTTCTTTATATATTCTTTTAAAGTAGTTACAGAGTTAAGTTGCATAGCTTAATATAATAAAAGGGATTTTAAGGGATATGCTTATAATACGATTATCTATTTCTATAGCATTATTTTTTTCATATCATATTCAATAAATTTATAATAATATTTAAAGGTTTTAGCTGCATTATTTATTATTTTCAATATCAATCTCTTCGTAGGTATCATTTGTAAAACCTATTTTCTTATCTAAAATATCATCCCTTTTTTATATATTATTAGAGTAATCCACTACTACCCTACCTTTTAAATCCCTTAGAAATTTCATTATAAAGACTTAAATTATCTTCAACTATCAATACTTTATACATAAAGAGGACCCCTGAAATTGCATTATTTATAAAGCATAATATTTTCATGAAAATATTTAAATAATTTAGTAAAAATTTCATATTATAAAAGTAAGAGTTTATAATAAACGTTTTTTTATAAAATATTAATCTTTTATCGACAAAAGAAAAGTATTATTATATATTTTTTTACATTTTCATTTAATTTCCCAGGTAATATTTTTAATATTGACAAATTAAAACAAAGAAAATATAAAAGCCTATATAGGTGTAATAATTTCTATTACTTATGAATAGAATTTAAAAG
>VENA01000087.1 GCA_009711785.1 Bacillota bacterium | reverse complement strand
CAATAAAAAGCTTCTCGCTCGACTTGCATGTGTTAGGCGCGCCGCCAGCGTTCGTCCTGAGCCAGGATCAAACTCTCAAATTTAAAAGTTTACCTGTTACTCATAGTAACACTAACGTGTTGATTTAAAAATCAACTTGGGATAACTCAAAATGAATTATCTATAATTGTTTAATGACTTCGCACTGTTCAATTTTCAAAGATCAAATTCTTGTGCCGCCCTTTGTGACGACTCTTAATATATTAGCATCTTTATTAAGATTTGTCAAGTAATTCTTTCTTTTTTTCTTTGCTTCATGTCTTTGTAAAAAGAAATAACTTTTTTGCGACATCTAATATAGTACCACATAAATTAGTATTATGTCAACACCTATTTTCTATAAAATTAGAAGACAGTTTTTATTATGGGAGTAAATCATAAATAGTATACATCTAAATTTAAATTTGTTTATATTATTTTAATAGTGAAGAGAAAATATAAAACATAATTAGTATGAACTGTTACAGTTTTATTAGCTATCAATGTAAACTAAAAGGCACAACACCCTTTAGGTGCTATGCCCAATATTTTGTTATGCCTTTTAAAGTAATAACTCTATTTAATGTTTAACTATACATTTTCTTTAATTGTTTTCTAAACTTCTCTATTATCTTTTTTTCCAGTCTAGAAATCGTCATTTGAGATACCCCTAATTCTTCTGCAATTTGTACTTGGGTTTTCCCTTTAATATATCTATCTTTTATAATCTTTCTCTCATTATCTTCTAACTTTTCTATTGTCTTTAATAAGTAATCTCTATTTTCAATTTTATCAAAGTACTCATCATCGTCTCCAATTAAAGCAGCTAAATTTAACTCCTTATCTTCACTTTCTGAATCATATGAAGCATCTAATGAGTGTGGTGTATAAACTTGACTAGCCTCCATAGCTTCTAAGACATCTTCTTCTGTGCAGTTAAGATACTCTGAAATATCCTTTATTGTCGGTGTTCTTTGCAACCTCTGACTAAGTACTAATTTTGAGTTGTTTATTTTTTTAGAAAGTTCCTGTATTCGTCTTGGTACTCTTATAGACCATCCCTTATCTCTAAAGAACTTTTTAATCTCTCCTATAATTGTAGGTGTAGCAAAGCTAGAAAATTCATAACCTTTTTCTACATCAAATCTATCCACTGCATATATAAGTCCTAATGAAGCTACTTGAAAAATATCATCAAATTCCATACCTCTATTAGCATATTTTTTTGCTAATATCTCTGCTATATATAGATGCTTATTTATTAACTCATCTCTTATGCTTTTATCTTTTGTTTCTTTATATTTTTTAAATAGTTCTTTTATATGAGCTTTTTCATTTTTATCAGCATGACTGCTTTTATTTTGTTGCTCACTCATTACACACCTACCTCTATTCTCTTTACCATTCTAATCTCTGTACCTTTATCTTCACAACTTATGCATTCAACTTCATCCATAAGCGTTTTAATAATGAATAGACCTAACCCACTTTCTTTTAATTCTTCAACATTAGGTGTCTTTATATCTTTTTTACATTTGCCATTTCCTTTATCTCTAATATTTATTATTAGTTTATCTATATCTAATATGAATTCTATTTCATAGCTATCATTTTCATTTAATGAACTATGTTGTATAGCATTTGTACAGGCTTCACCTATAGCTACCTTTATATCTTCTATATCTTCTATATTGAAACCAACCCTACTTGCTATTGAAGAAGCTGTTAACCTTGCAACACTTACAAATTCAGGTTTGTTTGGTAAGCTTAGTTTTATATGGTCTTTATTATTATTATCATTCATTTATTTGCACTCCTTAACTATAAAAACCTTATTAAGTCCCGTTATATCTAATAATTTATTTATGTTTTTCTTTATATTTATTATTATTATATTTCTTTCTTTCTCTTTTAGTTTTTTAAGACCACTAATTAATACGCCTAATCCAGTACTATCAATATAATCTAAATTTTCACCATTAATAACTATATCTGTTTCACTTTCTTCTATTAAATCTAATAAAGTTTCTTTAAATTCGGGTGAAGTATATATATCTATTTCACCATTTGGTTTAATTACCCATCTATCATTTTCTTTATCAAATGTTTTTTTAATTTCTAGAGCCAAAGAACTCCCTCCTAATTTTAAATTTTCCGATTTATGTTTCTAATTATTAATATACAATAAAAAATTAAAGTTGTAAACTTTTACAGTTTTTTAACCCATAAATTCATATCTTCAAAGTTACCACATATATTACAATTGTTAATTAACCTGCCTGTATAAGTATATCCATGTTTTTTAAATACCTTATTCATTCCAAAGGATACTGCTCTAGCTAAAGAGTATAAACATACTATATTTCTTTTTTTCATTTCTTTTTCAAGTTTTTTAATAATAAAACTCATAAGCCCTTTTCCCCTATAGTCAGGATCTGTAGCACAATCTGTCATTTCAGCATTTTTATATTTATGATTCATATCAGCCGATGCAGCACTTATAAGCTTTCCTTTATGTTCAATTAATATAAATAATACATCACTATCCATTAATGTTTTTACATAATTTTTATCATTTAATGGTATTGGATATGTCTTAAATACTTTATCATATAGTTTAGTTATTCTATCTATATCTTTTTCAGTTGCTACCCTTACAATATAATCATCACTTAATTCAAAAGGCTTAGTTTCTTTCTTACCACATTCCCTTACCTTTTCTAAAATATCATTTTCCTTTTCTATTGAACCACTATTTCTTCTTTGATTAGTATAGAATTTAGAAAGGCAATATCCATGTTCTCCGTGGTAATAATATTTAAATATCCCTTCTAATACATATCCAAAAGACATAAATTCTTCCCAATCATCGGATGTTCCTTTTATAAAAACCTTATCAAAATTATTCTCTTTAGTTATGTAATCTATTCTTTTAGTCATATCTTCATAGTTACTTCCACTATAATCTAAAACCTTTAATCTTCTATTAAAGTAATCTATAAATAACTTTAAGTAATAGTCTTTTTCTTCAATTTCATACATCAGTCCATATAATTTTCCATGTATTGTAGTCGTTTTACCTTTATTTAATGTGAGATCTATAATATCCATCTATAAAATCATCTCCTTTTAATATTTAAAAAAATAAGCAACTATAAAATATAACTTTTTATATTATTATAGTTGCTTTATCTTTTGTATTATTTATTTTTCCTCTTGCTGAGTTTCGTCCTCATCTTGTGCATCTATTTTAGCCATAGCCACAACTCTATCTTCTTTACCTACTTTCATTAATGTTACTCCCTGGGTACTTCTTCCCATTTGAGAAATACCAGAAACTTGAAGTCTAATTATTATTCCCATGAAACTAATTACCATAATTTCATGATCATCACTTACAACCTTAGCTCCTATTAAGTTTCCAGTGTGTTTTTTAACATTATAAGTTTTTATCCCTTTACCAGCCCTTGTCTGGGTTCTGTATTCTTCAAGGGAGGTTCTTTTACCATAACCTTTTTCACTGATTACTAATAAATCACTACCCTCTTCAGTAAGATTCATATCAACAACTTTATCATCTTGATTAAGGTTTATAGCTTTAACTCCCATGGCTGTTCTTCCCATTGTTCTTACATCCTCTTCACTAAACCTTATTGCCATACCATGTGATGTTACAACTATTATCTCACTATTTCCTGTAGTTCTTTTAACACCTATTAATTTATCATCGTCTTTAAGCTTTATTGCTATTAGGCCTGTTTTTCTAATGTTTTCAAAACTACTTAATTCAGTTTTTTTGATCTTACCCTCTCTAGTTGTAAAGAGTAAGTGTTCATCTTCATTAAAGTCTTTAATAGGTATAATCGCTGTGATTTTTTCATTTGGACTTAGCTGAAGTAAATTAACTATAGCCGTGCCCTTTGCTTGTCGTTTAGCTTCCGGTATTTCAAAGGCTCTTATAGTATATACTTTACCTTCATTTGTAAAGAATAATAAATTATCATGGGTTGATGTAATAAATAAATCCTCTACAAAATCTTCTTCCCTTGTACTTAAGCCTGCAATACCTCTTCCACCCCGTCTTTGAAGTTTGTAGGTATCTTCAGGTAGCCTTTTAATGTATCCGAAATGAGTTAATGTTATTACTACATTTTCTTCTTTTATCATATCTTCTATGTTAATTTCATCCACTGAAGCTTTAATTTCTGTTCTTCTTTCATCGTTAAACTGTTCTTTAACTGCTGTTAATTCATCTTTTATTATATTTAATACTAATCTTTCATTTGCTAAAATTTCTTTAAATTTATTAATTTGCTTTATTAATCCTTCATATTCTTCTTCAATTTTTTCTCTTTCTAAACCTGTAAGCTTTTGTAGTCTCATATCAAGTATTGCTTGAGCCTGCTTATCGCTTAATCCAAAGTCTTCCATAAGACCTTCTTTTGCCTCTTTTACTGTATCTGAACCTCTAATAAGTTTTATTATTGCATCTATATTATCTAAGGCAATCTTTAATCCTTCTAATATATGAGCTCTAGCTTCAGCTTTATTTAAATCATATTGGGTTCTTCTAACTATTACTTCTTTTTGATGCTCTAAATAATGTGTTAAAACTTCTTTAAGATTTAATACCTTAGGTTCTCCATTAACTAAAGCAATCATTATAATACTAAATGTATCTTGTAATTGAGTATGTTTATATAAGCTATTTAGTACAACTTTAGGATTTGAATCTCTTTTAAGTTCTATTACAATTCTCATTCCTTTTCTATCTGATTCATCCCTTAAATCAGATATGCCTTCAAGTTTCTTATCCCTTACAAGTTGTGCTATTTTTTCAATAAGTTTAGCTTTATTTACCTGATAAGGTATTTCAGTAACTATTATTCTAGACTTTGTTTTAGTCATTTGTTCTATATCACATTTAGCTCTAACCTTTACTCTACCTCTACCAGTTTTGTATGCATTTTTTATGGCCTCTTTTCCTGTGATTATTGCCCCTGTTGGAAAGTCAGGCCCTTTTATTTTTGTCATTAAATCTTCTACTTCGATATCGGGATTATCTATCATCATGATTGTCCCATCTATAACCTCACCTAAATTATGTGGTGGTATTGATGTGGCCATACCAACAGCTATACCCGATGTACCATTAACTAAAAGATTAGGAAACTTACTAGGTAATACAATTGGTTCATCTAATGTTTCATCGAAGTTTGGTCTGTAATCTATAGTTTCCTTTTGAATATCTCTAAGCATTTCCTTTGTTATTTTAGCCATTCTAGCCTCTGTATAACGCATAGCCGCAGCACTATCACCATCAACAGAACCAAAGTTTCCATGTCCATCAACTAAAAGGTATCTAGTTGAAAACTCTTGAGCTAATCTTACCATGGCATCATATACTGCAGTATCACCATGGGGGTGATACTTACCTAATACGTCCCCTACTATACGGGCTGATTTTCTATGGGGTTTGCTAGGGTCTAAGCCTAATTCGTTCATAGCATAAAGTATCCTTCTATGTACAGGTTTTAAACCATCCCTAACATCAGGTAATGCTCTGCTAACGATTACACTCATTGCATAATCTAGATAAGATTTCTCCATTTCCTCTCTTATATCTACAGATGTAATCCTTGGTTTATCCTCATTCATCTATATCCTCCTCATACAAGTGCTTAAACACTTTAACATTATAATAATATATCGCTTTTTAAAATAAAGATTATAATAAAATGGCCTAGCCATACCATTATTTAAACATCTAAATTTTCTACATACTGTGCATTTTCTTCTATAAACTCTCTTCTTGGTTTAACTTTATCACCCATTAATGTTGTAAATATTTCATCTGCTGCTACTGCATCTTCTGCACTTACTTGTAACATTTTACGGGTTTCAGGATCCATGGTAGTTTCCCATAACTGCTCTGGATTCATCTCACCTAGACCTTTGTATCTTTGTATGCTATATTTATCTCTTCCTATTTCATCTAAAATCCTCTTTAGTTCTTTTTCAGTATATGCATAATATTCTCCCCTACCCTTTTTAACTTTATATAAAGGTGGTTGAGCTATATAAATATGTCCTTGTTCTACTAAAGGTTTCATATATCTATAAAAGAAAGTTAATAGTAATGTTCTAATATGAGCACCATCAACATCGGCATCTGTCATGATTACGATCTTATTATATCTTAATTTTTCTATATCAAAATCATCACTAATTCCACAACCAAATGCTGTTATCATAGCCTTTATTTCAGCAAAATTAAGTATTCTATCTAATCTTGCTTTTTCTACATTCATAATCTTACCCTTTAATGGTAATATAGCTTGTGTTCTTCTATCTCTACCTTGTTTAGCTGAACCTCCGGCAGAATCTCCCTCGACTATAAACACTTCTGATTCTGATGCATCCTTTGATGCACAATCAGCTAACTTACCTGGCAATGATGAGCTTTCTAATACATTTTTTCTTCTTGTTAAATCACGGGCTTTCTTTGCTGCTGCTCTTGCCCTAGCTGCCCTTAAAGATTTATCCACAATTTTTTTAGCATCCTTTGGATTTTCTTCTAAAAAGCTATCTACAGCTTGTGATACTAAACCTTCAACTACACCTCTAACTTCACTATTTCCTAGTTTAGTTTTAGTTTGTCCTTCAAACTGAGGATCTGGTATTTTTACTGATAAAACAGTTGTTATACCTTCTCTTATATCTTCACCACTTAAATTATTATCCTTTTCTTTTAATATATTATTTCTTCTTGCGTAATCATTAACTACCCTTGTTAAAGCTGATTTAAGTCCACTTAAATGGGTTCCTCCCTCTTGGGTGTTAATGTTATTAACGAAAGTGAATGTGTTTTCACTATAATTATCAGTATATTGAAATGCTAACTCAACTAAGCATTTATCCCTTTCTCCTTCATAATATAAAATATTTTTATGAATAGGATCTCTGTTTTTATTTAAATATTTAACAAAGGCTTTTATTCCACCTTCAAAATAAAACTCACTACTTCTCTCTTTTCTTTTATCTTCTATGGTTATTTTTATTCCCTTGTTTAAAAAAGCTAACTCTCTAAGTCTATGTTCAAGTGTTTCATATTTAAAATCAACTTCATCAAATATTAAATCATCTGGCATGAAAGTAATGCTAGTTCCAGTACCTTCAGCATCTCCTATAACATGAAGGTCTTCAGTTGTAATACCTCTTTTAAAACTTTGATAATATATTTTTCCATTTCTTTTAACTTTAACTTCTAATCTTTCTGATAAGGCATTTACTACTGATACACCAACTCCATGAAGTCCTCCTGATACTTTATAAGCATCATTATCAAATTTACCACCGGCATGTAAAACAGTTAAAACTGTTTCAACAGTAGATTTTCCAGTCTTAGGGTGCATGGCAACTGGTATACCACTACCATTATCTGAAACTGTTACTGAATTATCTTCGTTTATTACAACAGATATTGTATCACATACACCTGCTAAAGCCTCATCTATACTATTATCTACTATTTCGTAAACTAAATGATGTAACCCTCTTGGTCCTGTACTACCTATATACATACCAGGACGTTTTCTTACAGGTTCTAATCCTTCTAATACCTGTATATGTTCAGCATCATAAAGTCTTTTGTTTTGATCTTGGTTTTCTGACATTTCATGTCCCCCAATCTAATGTTTTTTTTGCAGTAAAACTGCACTTATTTTATATGTTTTTTATGAAACCTGATCTTTTATTAAGCGTTGTAGAAGAAATATTCGAACAGTAAATTATACTTGTTCTTATCTCATCTCCAGTATATTTATCCTTTTCTACTCTTTCAGTTATTACATAGGATTTGATGTTTTCATCTACTATTTTATATATAAAACCTTCTTCTTCTGCAATATCAAGAAAAGTTTTAGTGTCTTTGGATTTTAATGATGACTCTGCATTTACTATTGCAATTACATCTTTAAGCGGTATAACAAAATTTTTCCCTAGATGTAAAAACATAAAACAACCTCCTTCTAAATCGGACAATGAACCTACGCTTTCTTTACAATTCCCTTTTCTATACAAAATATGCTTTTATTTAAGTCTTTAATCTCAGTTAAATCTATATCGTCTGTTGATGTAATTATCGTCTGAATATCTTTAAAGGTTGAAATAAGAAATTTTCTTCTATTTACATCTAATTCTGATAATACGTCATCTAATAATAATACTGGATATTCTCCTATTTCGTTATTAATAAGTTCAACTTCTGCTAATTTTAAAGATAAAGCAGCTGTTCTTTGTTGTCCTTGAGAACCAAAGATTCTAGCATCTTTTTTATTGATTAATATTTCTATATCATCTCTATGGGGTCCTATCTGGGTTGTACCCTTTTCTATATCTTTATTTAAATTTTTCTTTAATATATCTAAAAATCTATTTTTTATATCATTTTTCAAAGATTTCATATTATTTTCACTATCTATTATATCTTTGATAGGAAATGAATTTAAATAATTAAGATTTAAATTTTCTAAGCCTCCGGTAATATTTTTATGAATTTTTTTAGATATGCTTGATATATTTTCTAAAAAGGAAAGTCTATTAATTATTATATTTGATCCTATATTTGTTAGTTGTTCATCCCAAACATCTATAAGTTTAATTTTATTTTTATCAAACTGTATATTTTTTAGTAAATTATTCCTTTGATAGAGTATTTTATTATATTTACCTATGTTGTATCTATACATAGGTTTTAATTGAGAAATCTCAGTATCTAAAAAATTTCTTCTCTCCCCTGGGCCAAATTTAATAATTTTTAAATCTTCAGGGGAAAATATTACAACATTTAAAACTCCTATCATTTCAGAAATTTTTTCTAATTCTACTCTATTTATTTTAACCCTTTTTCCTTTATTTTTTTCTAATTTTATTTCTATAAGTTTATTAAAATCTTTTTTTTCCACTTCTAAACCTATATAAGCTTCATTTTTATCTATATTAATTAATTCTTTATCTTTGTTTGTTCTAAAAGATTTACCTAATGAAGATATATTAATAGATTCTAAAAGATTAGTTTTACCTTGAGCATTATTACCTAAAAATATATTTAATTTCTTATTTAGTTTAATTCTTAAATTATTATAGTTTCGAAAATTTATAAGTCTAATGCTTTTAACATACAAATTTAGCACTCCTTAAAAGAACATACGATTCAAATAGTACCATATTACATTATAGCACTTTTTTGAAATTACACAAATAACCATTTTAGACTATTTTTATTTTATCACTAAAGTGCTACCACCTATAACTTCTACTTTATCTCCTTTTCTAATCTTTTTACCTCTTTGTAACATAATTTCTCCATTAACCTTAACTTGACCATTTTTAATGATATTTTTAGCATGTCCTCCAGTTTGAACTATCGAAGCATATTTAAGTAATTGGTCTAGTTTTATATAATCTGTTTCAATTTTTATTTCTTTAATCATTTTATCAACTCCTTTTATTAAATAGAGAAGACACCTACTTAAAGGTGTCTATCTTTAATGTTCTTCTGCTAATCTTACAGGTAAAACTAAATAAGTATAGTTTTCATCTTCTGTTGGATTAATTATACATGGATTAACATTACTTATAAAACTTAAAGTAATTTCTTCACTATCGATTACCTTTAATCCATCTAGCATATATTTTGAATTAAATGCAATCTTAACATCATCACCTTCAAGTGTTACGGGGATTTCTTCATGTACATTACCAATCTCTGAATTTGAAGTTATAGTTAACTTATCATCATTAACATCAAATTTAACTAAGTTATTTCTTCCTTCCCTTGCTAATAAGGAAGCACGTTCTATACTTTGTTTAATTTCATTTGTATTGATTTTCACCTTTGATTTATATTCATTTCTTATTATATCTTTATAATTTAAAAACTGACCTTCTAAAAGTCTTGAGATAACTATTGTATCACCTAAGTCAAATAGAACATGACTTGAAGTAAACATTATACTCACATTAGAGTCATCTTCTTCTAGTATTTTACTAACTTCTGTTAAAGTTTTTCCTGGTATTACTACCTTTATATCAGTATTTGAATTAACTTTTACATTTTTAAGTGCTAATCTGTATCCATCTAAAGCGACTAATGCAGCATTATTATCTGTTATTTCTAATAATGCCCCTGTTAATATAGGTCTTGTTTCATCTTGAGCTGTTGCAAAAGCAGTTTGTCTAATCATTGTTTTTAAAAGATCTTTTGGTATTTCTATACTTGTTTCATCATCTATCTTTGGTAATTGTGGATATTCAACAGCTGGTTGACCTATTATATTGAAATCAGAACTTCCACAACTAATGTGTACGTTATTACTATCATCTATTTCTAAATCTATATCTTTATTAGGTAGTTTCTTTATAATATCTCCAAATATCTTTGATTCTATAACTATAGATCCTTCTATTTCAACCTCACAATCAATATTTGTTGTTATACCTAATTGTAAATCCGTACCTGTTAATTTTAATTTATTGTTTTTAGCTTCTAATAATAAACCGCTAAGTATTGGTAAAGTACTTTTAGGTGAAACACCTTTTTGAACTATGTTTATACATTTTGATAATTTGCTTTGAGGAATTTTTACCTTCAATTGTGGATAACCTCCCTTTATGTAATTAGATAAATATAAAAGACTTAACTTAGTAGTACTAGTAATAGGCAGTGTTAATATGTGGATAAGTCATTACACAAGCTTAACTGTAATATTTGTGGATGTTTATAACTTGTTAATATGTTGTATCTATTTATCCACATATTCACCTATTTACTATAACACAAAATTTTATCAACAATACATTAACATTTAATAAACAATGAATTGTTAATTATTTTCCCTTAACTTCATTAATTAAATTATCAATTTCTTTTTTAAAGTCTTGGCCTTTTTCTATATCCTTTGAAATTTTATCATACGCATGAATAACAGTAGTATGATCCCTACCTCCAAATTCGTCGCCTATTTTAGGCAGTGAAAGATCGGTTAGCTCTCTAGATAGATACATTGCTATCTGTCTTGGGTAGCTAATGGCTCTTGTTCTTTTTTTAGAGTTAAAATCTTCGATCTTAATACTATAATTTTTACTTACTACATCTTTAATTAATTTTACATTAATTTGTTTTGGTTTACTTTCAGATATAATATCTTTTAGCGCTTCAGTTGCTAAATCTACTGTTATTTCCTTATTAGTTAATGAAGAATAAGCAATTATTCGGATTAAAGCACCTTCTAGTTCTCTGATATTTGATTCTATTTTAGTAGCTATATAAGACATCACTTCATTATCGACATCTAGATTTTCGATTTTAGCCTTTTTTCTAAGAATAGCTATTCTAGTCTCAAAATCAGGGGGTTGAATATCTGCAATAAGACCCCACTCGAATCTAGATCTAAGTCTATCCTCTAATGTTGGGATTTCTTTAGGAGGTCTATCACTGGATATTATAATTTGTTTATTTGCTTCATGTAATGCATTAAAAGTATGAAAAAACTCTTCCTGCGTTCTTTCCTTACCAGCTATAAACTGGATATCATCAATTAATAATACATCTACATTCCTATATTTGTTTCTAAATTGTACATTCTTATCATCTCTAATAGAGTTTATAAGTTCATTAGTAAATTTTTCACTTGAAACATACACAACATTAGTATTTGGATTTTGATCTAAAATATAATGTCCAATTGCGTGCATTAAGTGGGTTTTACCAAGACCAACGCCTCCATATATAAATAATGGATTATAAGCTTTAGCAGGAGCTTCAGCTACTGCTAAGGAAGCAGCATGGGCAAATCTGTTACTATTACCAATTACAAATTTATCGAATGTATATTTGGGTCTAAGCTGAGATTTGGTTGTTGGGCTAGAGTCTATTTTAGTTTCATCTGCTTTAGGTTTTGGTTCTTCTTTTTCTAATTTCACTTCTTCTCCTGGTATAGTAAAGGTTATTTCGAAGTTATTATTAGATACTTGTTTTATTGCATTTTTAATTAATGTTAAGTATCTAGCTTCTAAAATACCTTTTGTAAATTCATTAGGAGCCCCTAATATTATTTGATTACCTTCAATCGATATAGGCTCTATGGTTTTTAACCAGGTGTTAAAACTAACTTCTGTTAGCTCTGTTTTAATTAAATTTAATGACTTACTCCAAATCTCTTCTAAATTTTGGGCCATTTTTTTCCTCCTATCTATAACAAGTAATAACAATTACAAGTTTGTCCAAAAAAATATATTAAAAAATAAATAAATATTTTATCTACAAGTTTGTCCACAAGAACATACAATATACTATTATATAAAAAGTATAAAATTTAGCAACAAGGAAAACATAAAAAATGTGGATAAGCTGTTAATAAGCAAAAAAAATTTTTGAATAAATTGACTTATACAAATTATCCACATCATGTTGAAAGTATATATGTGTATAAAAAACCCTATAATTCTCTATTTTAAATAAAAAAGTTAACAAGAAATAAAAGTTATACACAAATTAATCCACAACCTGTGCATAAAAGTTGATTATGTTAATAAATAATCCACATTTTTATTTAATAATATCAAACAAAGCATAAACTATCAACAATAATATAAAGATATCCACAAATTTAACAGGATGTGATTAATTTTGTTAACAGTTAAAAATAACAATAAATACCTTGACATAGCCAGGTAATATGGCTATAATCTAATAGTAGTGTCTGTAACTTTAGAGTTTTATAGCTGTTTGACCTAAAGAAATAGCTATTTTACAATATAACTATCCACATTACTGGTAGCATTTGAAGGGGGTGTACTAACATGAAAAGAACATACCAACCTAAAAAAAGACAAAGAAAGAAAGAACATGGTTTCAGAAAAAGAATGAAGACTAAGTCAGGTAGAAACATATTAAAAA
>VENA01000044.1 GCA_009711785.1 Bacillota bacterium | reverse complement strand
CATCAGTATGCGTTCTAAATGTTGGATCCTCTTCTGCTAACTTTTGAAGAGCTATACCCATTTTTTCTTGTCCTGCCTTAGTTTTAGGCTCTATTGCAACTGAGATAACTGGCTCTGGGAATACCATAGATTCTAATATTATTGGATGTTTTTCATCACATAATGTATCTCCAGTTCCTGTTTCTTTAAATCCAACAGCTCCTGCTATATCACCAGCATAAACCTGCTCGATTTCTTCTCTGGAGTTAGCATGCATCTGTAATAAACGACCTACTCTTTCTTTCTTTTCTTTAGTAGAGTTCATTACATAAGAACCTGATTCTAGTACTCCTGAGTATACTCTAAAAAAAGATAACTTACCTACATAAGGGTCTGTCATTACTTTAAATGCTAATGCTGAGAAAGGTTCATCGTCAGATGCTTTTCTTTCATCTTCTTCCTCTGAATCTGGTAAGAATCCTTTAATTGCTGGTACTTCTGTTGGTGATGGTAAGTAATCAACAACTGCATCAATCAACATTTGTACACCTTTGTTTTTATAAGCAGATCCACAAAGTACTGGGAAGATTTCAACATTTATAGTTGCTTCTCTTACTGCAGCCATAAGTTCCTTAGGTGTTATTTCCTCTCCCTCTAAGTACTTCATCATTATATCTTCATTAAAATCTGATACTGCTTCTAATAATTTTTCTCTATACTCTTCTGCTAGTTCCTTTTTATCTTCTGGAATTTCTACTACATCAATTTTTTGTCCAAGGTCATCTCTATATATTCTTGCATTCATTTCTATTAGGTCTATTATACCTTCAAATTCATCCTCTGTTCCTATAGGTAACTGAATAGCTACTGCATTTGCTTTTAATCTTTCTTCCATTGTTTTTACTGCATAGTAAAAATCAGCACCCATCTTATCCATCTTGTTTACAAAGCAAATTCTTGGTACATTATATTTGTCCGCTTGACGCCATACAGTCTCTGACTGAGGCTCAACTCCATTCTTCGCATCAAATATAGCAACTGATCCATCAAGAACACGTAGTGATCTTTCAACCTCTACTGTGAAATCCACGTGACCTGGCGTGTCTATGATATTAATTCTATGATCTCTCCACTGTGTAGTAGTAGCAGCAGAAGTAATTGTGATTCCTCTTTCCTGCTCTTGCTCCATCCAGTCCATTTGAGATGCACCATCATGTGTTTCGCCTATCTTATGAATTCTACCTGAATAGAAAAGTATTCTCTCTGTAGCTGTTGTTTTACCAGCATCTATATGGGCCATGATTCCTATATTACGCGTTTTTTCTAGCGAAAATTTTCTAGCCATGTTACTCCTCCTTCCTGCTACTTAGTAACTCATTGTTATTTTCCCTTAATAACTTATCTAATAAGACTTTATTACCATCTATAGTGTGCAAAAGCTTTATTTGCTTCAGCCATTTTATGAACTTCTTCTTTCTTCTTAACACTAGCTCCTGTTTCATTAGCAGCGTCCATTAATTCTTTGGCGATTCTTTCTCTCATAGTTTTCTCGCCTCTTTTTCTTGAATAAAGAGTTATCCATCTTATTCCAAGAGTTTGTCTTCTGTCTGGTCTTACTTCTACAGGAACTTGGTATGTTGCACCACCAACACGTCTAGCCTTAACTTCTAATACAGGCATAACATTATTTAGTGCTTTATAAAATACTTCTAATGGATCTTCTCCAGTTTTTTCTTTTATAATATCGAAGGCTCCATAAACTATTCTCTGTGCAGTCCCTCTTTTACCATCAAGCATCACAGAGCTTATTAGTTTTGTTAAAACTTTGTCTTTATATATTGGATCTTCCATTACTTCTCTTTTTGGTATATGTCCTTTTCTAGGCACTTCGCTTCCCTCCTTAATAATCAAGATTAATTCATTGGTACTCGACCAAAAGCATTAGTCGCTGTGCACTTAATGTAAAAAAACATACGCTTAACTCCTTATTAAAGGAGTTAAGAAAGATACATCATCGCACCCTTCGACATATATTACTTTTTAGGTTTTTTAGTACCGTACTTAGATCTACTTTGTTTTCTATCTTCAACACCTGCAGTGTCAAGCGATCCTCTAACTATGTGGTATCTAACTCCTGGTAAGTCTTTAACTCTACCACCTCTTATAAGAACAACACTATGTTCTTGTAAGTTATGACCAATTCCAGGTATATAAGCTGTAACTTCACGTCCATTACTTAACCTTACCCTTGCTATTTTTCTTAATGCTGAGTTAGGCTTTTTAGGCGTTACAGTCTTAACTGCAGTACAAACACCTCTTTTTTGTGGTGAATATACTTTAGTTGTTTTCTTCTTTAAAGAATTCCAACCTACATTTAAGTGTCTTGCTTCTGAAGTTTTAGTTTGCTTTTTTCTACCTTTTCTTACTAATTGGTTAATAGTTGGCATTCGGGCACCTCCTTCCAAATATTACTCTGTCTTAATAATTGCAACTGACGCGGCACTCACATCAATTCCACAAGCTTTTCCTAGATCCCGCATAGTATCTACAAGAACTATCTCAACTGATTTGCTTTTACTTAATTCTTTTATCTTATTGACTACATGGGATTCTGCATCTTTAGCTATATATATAAGTTTGGCATTATCATCTAGTAATGCTCGCTTAGCTTGTTTAGTACCTATTACTTTTTTGCAATTCTTTAGTTCTGATAACAAAAGAGTCTCCTCCTTTTTTAAATATCTAGAAGATTATGTGCAAACCACATAATCTTCTGTGATATCAAAAAAGTTTAACGGGTTGATTTTACACACTTATACATTTTAACACCATATATGTTCCATGTCAACATTTATAATTCAATAGTTTCTTCTTTTTTTTCAGCTTTGTTAACAGCAATATTTTTATATCTTTTCATTCCAGTTCCTGCTGGTATTAACTTACCTATTATAACATTCTCTTTAAGACCAAGTAAGTGATCTTCCTTACCCTTTATTGCAGCTTCAGTTAATACTCTTGTAGTTTCCTGGAATGATGCTGCTGATAGGAATGAATCCGTAGCCAATGAAGCCTTAGTAATTCCTAAAAGAACTCTTCTTCCTACTGCTGGACTACCATTCTTTTCCTCTACTTTTCTATTTTCTTCTTCAAATTCAAAAATGTTAACTAGACTTCCTGGTAGAAGTTCTGTATCTCCAGCGTCTTCAACTTTAACTTTACTTAACATCTGTTTTACAATAACCTCTACGTGTTTATCGTTTATATCAACACCTTGCATTTTATAAACTCTTTGTACTTCTTTTACAATATATGACTGAACTCCTGTAATTCCTTTAATCTTCAAGATATCATGAGGGTTAACTGAACCTTCAGTTATCTCATCTCCTGCCTCGATTAAATCACCATTTCTTACCTTTAATCTAGAACCATAAGGTATGCTATAGTTTTTAGAATTTCCTTCATCATCAGTCACTACTACCTCACGTTTCTTTCTTGTTTCATTTATTGAAACAGTACCATTTATTTCTGAAATTATAGCTAGCCCTTTTGGCTTTCTAGCTTCAAATAATTCTTCAACCCTTGGTAGACCTTGGGTAATATCTCCACCTGCTATACCACCAGTATGGAAAGTTCTCATTGTTAACTGAGTACCTGGTTCTCCAATCGATTGAGCTGCTATAATACCTACGGATTCACCCACATCTACCTTTCCTCCAGTAGCAAGGTTTCTTCCGTAACATTTAGCACAAACACCATGCTTAGTTTTACAAGCTAAAACAGATCTTATCTTAAGTTCTTCTACACCTGCATCAACTATTTCTTGTGCTTTTTCAGTTGTGATGAAATCTCCTGCTTTAACTATTACTTCATTAGTTTCAGGATTAACCACATCTTCTATACAGTTTCTTCCTTCTATTCTATCAAATAATTCTTCTATAATTTCTTTTCCATCTTTGAATGCCTTAACAGTAATACCTTGTTCAGTTCCACAATCTTTTTCTCTTACTATAACATCTTGACTTACATCAACTAATCTTCTAGTAAGATATCCTGAATCGGCTGTTCTTAAGGCTGTATCTGCTAATCCTTTTCTGGCACCATGTGTTGAAATAAAGAACTCAATTACTGATAAACCTTCTCTAAAGTTAGCTTTTACTGGTATTTCAACTGTTCTACCAGTTGCATTGGCCATAAGACCTCTCATACCTGCTAACTGCTTTATCTGATTTCTACTACCTCTAGCTCCTGAATGAGCCATGATGTATATGTTATTAAGTTCTCCTAAGTGATCCATCAACGCATTAGTAACATCTTCAGTTGTCTTAGTCCATACATCTATTACTTTTTCATATCTTTCTTCATCAGATATAAGTCCTCTTCTATAGGCTTTTTCATACTTGTCTTTAGTTTCTTCTGCCTTTGAAACTAAAGCTTCTTTTTCTTCTGGAACTATAATATCACTAACACCTATTGTTATAGCACCTACTGTTGAATAATGGAAACCTACAGATTTTAAATGATCAAGCATTAATGCTGTAGTTGTATTTCCATGCTTTCTGAAACATTTATCTATGATTTTTCCTAGCATTTTCTTATCAACAAGTGTGTCTATTTCTAAACGGTAATCATCCTCTGATCTTTCGACAAAACCTAAGTCCTGTGGTATATGTTCATTAAATATAAATCTACCAACTGTACTTTCAACAAGCTTTCCTCTTTCATCATTTTCTCGTTTAACACGTACTTTTACTTTAGTATGAAGAGTTACTTCCTTGTTGTAGTAAGCTAATAGCATTTCATCATAATCTTTAAATACATTCTTAACTTCTTGCCCTTCTTCTGAATCTATAGTTAAATAATAACTACCTAACACCATATCCTGAGTTGGTGTCGTAATAGATTTACCTGCCTGGGGAGCTAATATATTATTTACAGATAACATCATAAACCTAGCTTCTGCCTGTGCTTCTGTTGATAATGGCACGTGGACAGCCATTTGGTCACCATCAAAGTCAGCGTTATAAGCTGTACATACTAATGGATGTAATTTAATTGCTTTCCCCTCAACTACTACAGGTTCAAAGGCTTGAATACCTAATCTATGAAGAGTAGGTGCACGATTTAATAATACCGTATGGTCTTTTATAACCTCTTCAAGTACATCCCATACCATAGGCTTAACCTTTTCTACCATTCTTTTAGCACTCTTAATATTATGAGCAAGACCGTCTTTAACTAATTTTTTCATAACAAATGGTTTAAATAATTCTAAAGCCATTTTTTTAGGTAGTCCACACTGATAGAACTTAAGCTCAGGACCAACAACTATAACAGAACGTCCTGAATAATCAACCCTTTTTCCTAATAAGTTCTGTCTAAATCTACCTTGCTTACCCTTAAGCATATCTGATAATGATTTAAGAGGTCTATTTCCAGGACCTGTTACTGGTCTTCCTCTTCTACCGTTATCTATTAAAGCATCTACTGACTCTTGAAGCATCCTTTTTTCATTTCTAACAATAATATCCGGTGCTCCAAGGTCTAATAACCTTTTAAGTCTATTATTTCTGTTTATTACTCTTCTATATAAGTCATTTAAATCCGATGTAGCAAATCTACCACCATCAAGCTGTACCATAGGTCTTAAATCAGGGGGGATTATCGGTACTGCATCTAGAATCATCCATTCTGGTTTATTTCCAGATTGTCTGAATGCTTCAATAACTTCTAACCTTCTTATAATCCTTACCTTCTTCTGACCTGAGCTTTCCTTTAGTTGCATTCTTAAATCTTTAGCCTGACCTTCTAGGTCTATTCTTCTTAGTAATTCCTTAACTGCTTCTGCACCCATACCAGCCTTGAATTTTCTTCCATATTTGTCTAGAGCTTCTCTATATTCCCTTTCTCCTAATAATTGTTTATCAGAAAGTGGAGTCTCTCCAGAATCAATAACTACATAGGATGCAAAATAAAGTATCTTTTCTAAACTTCTTGGTGACATATCAAGAATAAGTCCCATTCTACTAGGTATTCCTTTGAAATACCATATATGTGATACTGGGGCAGCTAATTCTATATGTCCCATTCTTTCTCTTCTTACCTTTGACTTTGTTACTTCAACACCACATCTGTCACAGACTACTCCCTTGTATCTGACCCTTTTGTATTTACCACAATGACATTCCCAATCTTTTGTAGGGCCAAATATCTTCTCACAGAAAAGACCTTCCTTTTCTGGTTTTAAAGTTCTATAGTTTATAGTCTCTGGCTTTTTAACTTCTCCCTTTGACCAACGTCTAATTTTTTCAGGAGCTGCTAATCCGATTCTAATTGAATCAAAATTATTTAATTCAAACAAGGGGCGCTCTCTCCCTTCTATAGGTTTAATATTAAAGAATATTTAACTTTTATCAAAAACTATTTATCATCAGAACTATCATTTTCTAATCCAATATTTAAATCTGAATTTTCATCTTCTACAGATTCTTTAATTTCAAGTTCTTTATCTTCTTCTGTTAATACTTTTACGTCTAATGATAAACTTTGAAGTTCTTTTATAAGTACCTTAAATGATTCAGGCACTCCTGGTTCTGGGATATTTTCTCCCTTTACAATTGCTTCATATGTCTTAACACGACCTACAACATCATCTGACTTAACAGTTAATATTTCTTGAAGTGTATGAGCTGCACCATATGCCTCTAATGCCCAAACCTCCATCTCACCAAATCTCTGGCCACCAAACTGAGCTTTACCTCCCAGTGGCTGTTGTGTCACTAATGAATAAGGTCCAGTGGATCTTGCATGTATCTTATCATCAACAAGGTGATGTAATTTTAACATATACATATATCCTACAGTAACAGCATTATCAAAGTCCTCTCCAGTTCTACCGTCCCTTAATTGTACTTTACCTGATCTTGGTAGTCCTGCCTTTTCTAATGCTTCTTCAATATTCTCCTCTGTTGCACCATCAAATACAGGTGTTGCTATGTGCCATCCTAATTGCTTTGCTGCCATTCCTAGATGAACCTCTAAAACCTGACCTATATTCATACGTGATGGTACACCTAATGGATTAAGAACAACTTGTAAAGGCGTTCCATCTGGTAAAAATGGCATATCTTCTTCTGGTAATATTCGTGATATAACACCTTTATTACCGTGTCTACCACACATCTTATCCCCAACGTTTATCTTTCTCTTAGTTGCTATATAAACTCTTACTAGTTCATTAACTCCTGGAGGCAACTCATCTCCATTTTCCCTAGTAAATACTTTAACATCTGTTATAATTCCTGTTTCTCCATGTGGAACTCTTAAAGATGTATCTCTAACTTCTCTTGCTTTTTCACCAAATATTGCTCTTAACAATCTTTCTTCTGCTGTTAGTTCAGTTTCTCCCTTTGGAGTAACCTTACCTACTAAAATATCTCCCGATCTTACCTCGGCACCTATTCTGATTATTCCTCTCTCATCAAGATCCTTTAAAGAATCTTCACCTACATTAGGAATATCTCTTGTAATTTCCTCAGGTCCAAGTTTAGTGTCTCGAGCATCACACTCGTATTCTTCTATATGAATGGATGTTAAAACATCATCCTTTACTAGATTTTCATTTATTAATATAGCATCCTCAAAGTTATAACCTTCCCAAGTCATAAATCCTATCAATATATTCTTACCTAGTGCTGCCTCTCCTAAATCTGTTGATGGCCCATCGGCAATTATATCTCCTGCATTAATTTCATCACCTTTTTTCACTATAGGCTTTTGATTAATACAAGTTCCTTGGTTTGATCTTTTAAACTTAAGAAGTTTATATTTATCTAATTGTCCATCTTCATCTCTTATATCTATTTCATCGGCGGTTACTTTTTCTATAACTCCACCTTTTTTTGCAACCACAGCTACTCCTGAATCTTTAGCTGCTTTATGTTCCATACCCGTTCCTATAACTGGAGCTTCACTTTTAAGAAGTGGGACAGCCTGACGCTGCATGTTTGCTCCCATTAAGGCTCTATTAGCATCATCATTTTCAAGGAAAGGTATCATTGCTGATGCAACTGAAACTACCTGCTTAGGTGATACGTCCATGTAATCAACATCTTTTATTGAAACAACGTCATAAGCACCATTTTTTCCTCTAACTGAAACTCTTTTATTAACAAAGTTACCTTCTTTATCTAAAGGCTCATTTGCCTGACAAATAACAAAGTAATCTTCTTCATCTGCTGTTAAATATACTATTTCAGAAGTAACTAAGCCCTTCTCACTATCAACCTTTCTATAAGGTGATTCCATAAATCCATATTCGTTAATTCTAGCATAACTTGCTAATGAATTTATTAATCCGATATTTGGTCCCTCTGGTGTTTCTATAGGACACATTCTTCCATAATGAGATGGGTGAACGTCTCTAACCTCAAATCCGGCTCTATCTCTGCTTAAACCTCCTGGTCCTAAAGCTGACATTCTTCTTTTATGAGTAAGTTCAGCAAGTGGATTAGTCTGGTCCATAAACTGAGATAACTGACTGCTTCCAAAGAATTCTTTAATAGATGCTGCAACGGGTCTTATATTTATTAATGCTTGAGGCGTTGCTATATCTACATCTTGTATTGTCATTCTTTCTCTTACTACTCTTTCCATTCTTGATAGTCCTATTCTAAATTGGTTTTGTAATAACTCACCAACAGAACGAACTCTTCTATTACCTAAGTGATCTATATCATCAACTTCTCCTACTTTGTTAAATAGGTTCAGTTCGTAACTAATCGCAGCTACTATATCAGGAATTGTAATATGCTTTGGAGCTAATTCCCTAGACTTTTCTTTTATAGCTTCCTTTAATTCTTCTTCGTCTTCATGTTCTTCAATTAATTCCTTCATTAAAGGATAATATATTCTTTTCTTAAGTCCTAACTCTTCTAATGAAAAAGGTAAATCAAAAGCACTTATATCTACATAATGGTTACCTATAACCCTAACAATTTTATTATCTTCTGATAAAACATCGACAACATTTACACCTGCTGCTTCTATTTCAAGTGCTAATTCTCTTGTTATAGTTTTATCCTTCTCAACTAATATTTCTCCAGTTTCAGGATCCACTACATTATCTAATGCTCGCCTACCCATTATTCTATTATGTAGAGCTAGCTTTTTATTAAATTTATATCTTCCAACCTTAGCTAAATCATAACGTTTAGGATCAAAGAATAAAGTGTTTATCAATGATTTAGCACTTTCAACAGCTGGTGGCTCACCTGGTCTTAATCTCTTATATATTTCTAATAAACCTTCTTCTTCTGTTTTAGTATTATCTTTCTCAATAGAGTTAAGTAACTGCTCTGTTTCACCTAATAATTGTAATATCTCAGCATTTGAACCATAACCTAAAGCTCTAAGTAATACAGTTATAGGTAATTTTCTTGTTCTGTCAACTCTAACATGTACTATGTTTTTAGAATCACTTTCAAATTCTAACCATGCTCCTCTGTTAGGAATAACTGTTGCAGAAAATTTCTCATTTCCTGATTTGTCCATTTCCTTTGAGTAATAAACACCTGGCGATCTAACTAACTGACTTACTATAACTCTTTCAGCTCCGTTAATTATAAAGGTTCCTCTTTCAGTCATTAACGGAAAATCACCCATAAATACTTCCTGCTCTTTTACCTCTCCTGTTTCCTTGTTTATTAATCTCACCTTGACCTTTAACGGCGCAGAGTAAGTGGCATCTCTCTCTTTGCACTCCTCTACTTCATATTTAGGTTCTCCTGAAATAGAATAATCAACAAATTCCAAGATTAAATTTCCTGTATAATCTTGAATAGGAGAAATATCATCGAAGACTTCCTTTAACCCCTCCTTAACAAACCATTCATAAGATTTTTTTTGCACTTCTATTAGATTTGGTAGTTCTAGTACTTCTTCAATGTCTGAATAACTCATTCTAACCCGTTTACCAACTGAAACAGGATGCACCATTATAATTCACCCCTTATTTAAAACTAAAATACCAAAAGCAGTCATTTTTTTACTTTTGGGTACATACACACATCTATTATAATATTTCCAAAATTGCTTTTTTTATACAAAAACTATGCCAACTTCTTACTATTAGGCATTTAATAATACTATCACACGCTTTTCAAGTTGTCAAGGAAACTTTTATAAAAGTTATTTATCTTTAATCATTAAAAAAAAGCTTCATTTCATATTGAAGCTTTTAAGTTTATAAAAATCATTAGTACCTTACAGATTATATGGATTATCCCCTGTATCCCTTTTATAATTTAAGAATTCACTTCTTAAATTATAAAAAAGGTACTCTGGGATAACCCAGAGTGCCCTTAAGCTAGACTATTTTAATTCGATAGTAGCTCCAACGTCTTCTAATTTAGACTTCATTTCTTCAGCATCGTCTTTTTCTACCGCTTCTTTAACAGCGTTAGGAGCACCATCAACTAATGCCTTAGCATCTTTTAATCCTAATCCAGTTATTTCTCTAACTGCTTTTATAACTTTTATTTTTGAACTTCCTGCATCCTTTAATATAACATCAAATTCTGTTTGTTCTGCTTCAGCAGCTTCTCCGCCACCTGCAGCAGGTGCAGCAGCCATTGCTACCGGAGCCTGAGCACTTACTCCAAATTCTTCTTCTAATTCCTTAACTAATTCTGATAATTCTAATACTGTTAATCCTTTCACTTCTTCAATAAGATTTTGCACTTTTTCACTTGCCATTTTAATATCCCTCCATAAGTTGTTTTCTTTAATTTATTTTTTACGCTTCTTGTTTTTCTTTAACTGCATTTAACGCATAAACAAGATTTCTCATAGTACCTTGAAGTACATTTGCAAATCCTGATATAGGACCATTTAATCCTCCAAGTACTTGACCTATTAATACTTCCTTAGATGGTAAGTCTGCTAGAGCTTTTATTCTATCTAGACTTATTATATTACCATCAACAATACCAGCTTTTATTTCAAGCTTTTCATGATCTTTTGCAAATTCATTACTTACTTTTGCCGGTGCAACTGGGTCTTCATATCCAAAAGCTACTGCATTAGGTCCTTTTAAATATTCACCAAAATCTTCTAAACCTGCATCTTTAAATGCAAATCTCATCATAGTGTTTTTATAAACCTTATAATCTACACCTGCTTCTGAATATTTCTTTCTTAGCTCAGTTACTTCTTCAACATTTAATCCTCTGTAATCCACAAGTATAACTGACTGAGCGTCGTCGATTTTATTTTTAATTTCTTCAACAACTTGCTTTTTTTGTTCAATCTTTGAGCTCACCTGCGTTCCACCTCCTTAAAGCCTAATAGCCTTTTCTGCCTTGTTATACAAAAATATAACAAGGCCTCTCCGTAGACAAAGAGAGGCCTTTAGTAATCGAGTTCTATCAGCACAACCTCGGTAGGTCATATTTAAGCCCTTGGGCACCTACTGTCTACGGTTTTTATATTCAATTAACATAAATCATTGTAACACCTAATCAAAAGGTTGTCAACTACTTTTTCTTAGTGTCAACCATTTTTTGTGCATTAACTTTAATTCCTGGTCCCATTGTACTAGAAACAACTACATTTCTTAAATATTTCCCTTTAGCAGCTGCCGGTCTAGCTTTTATTATTGCATCCATTATAGTTCTGAAGTTTTCTTCTAATTTATCAGGACCAAATGATGCTTTTCCTATCGGTACGTGAATAATACTTGTTTTATCAACTCTGTATTCTACCTTACCAGCTTTAATCTCTTTTACCGCCTTTTCAACATCAAAAGTAACTGTTCCTGATTTTGGATTCGGCATTAATCCTTTTGGACCTAAGATTCTACCTAATCTTCCTACAACTCCCATCATATCAGGAGTCGCAACAACTACATCAAAATCTAACCAATTGTCTTTCTGAATTTTTTCAATATATTCATCTGCTCCAACAAAGTCAGCTCCTGCTTCTTCTGCCTCTGTAACCTTTTCTCCTTTAGCGAATACTAAAACTTTTATTGTTTTACCAGTTCCATGGGGTAATACAATTGCTCCTCTAACTTGTTGATCTGCATGTCTAGGGTCTACACCTAGTCTAACAGATAACTCAATTGTTTCATCAAAGTTAGCTTTAGCTGTTTTATCAACTAATTCCATTGCTTCATCTATGTTATATATTTTTTCTCTATCTACTAACTTTAAACTATCTGCATACTTCTTTCCGCATTTTGCCATTTTGCTACCTCCTTTGTGGTTTTAACGGTTAAACCTCCCACTTATTAAACTTCTTAAACTTTTAATACCTAACCTTCTACTACTACACCCATACTTCTTGCAGTTCCAGCAACCATGCTCATAGCAGCCTCAATGTCATTAGCATTTAAGTCTGGCATTTTTATTTCAGCAATTTCTTTTACCTTATCTTTGCTTATAGTTGCCACTTTGTTTTTATTAGGTTCTCCAGAAGCTGATTCTAATCCTAATTCCTTCTTAATTAATACAGCTACCGGAGGAGTCTTTGTAATAAAAGTGAAAGATCTATCTTGATAAACTGTAAGTTCAACCGGAATTAACATACCATCTTGATCACCTGTTTTTGCATTGAACTCTTTACAGAATCCCATGATATTAACACCATGTGGTCCTAGAGCTGTACCTACTGGTGGAGCTGGTGTAGCTTTACCGGCTGGTATTTGTAATTTAACAACAGCAATTACTTTTTTAGCCATATCTATTACACCTCCTTAAATTTCGTGGTTTGTCGGGTTTTACCCCTCCCACTTATGTTACATAAGTAGAAATCTATATTATATTTTATTATAATTTTTCAACTTGTTCAAAATCTAGTTCAACTAAAGTTTCTCTACCGAACATAGAAACAAACACTTTTAATTTTCTTTTCTCTAAATTAATATTATCCACAGTACCCATAAAATCTTCAAAGGGACCAGATGTTACTTTAACAGAATCTCCTGCTGTTAAATCAGTCTGTGGTAATGCTTCTTGGACTCCCATATTTCTTACTTCATCATCACTTAATGGGATTGGTTTTGAACCAGGACCAACAAATCCAGTTACTCCCCTTGTATTTCTAACAAGGTACCATGACTCATCAGTTATTATCATTTTAACCATAACATATCCCGGAAATTTTTTCTTTTCCTTTACTTTCTTCTTGCCATTTTTTACTTCAACAACTTCTTCAGTAGGTACTGTAACTTCCTGTATAACATCTTGCATTCCTCTATTTTCTACTAATTTTTCTATATTTGCTTGTACCTTCTTTTCATGGCCGGAATATGTATGAACTACATACCATTTTGCTTTCTCTGACATATCTGTCATATTAATCGGGGACCTAACTCAGGTCCTTCCCTCCTTTTTATTCTTTTTATCCTATAAATAGGGATAACAGCGCGTGGAGTCCAGAATCAAGAATCCAAACTAATAATGCCATAATAGCACAAACCGCTATAACTACAGCAGTATGATTAACCAATTCTTTTTTGTTTGGCCAACTTACTTTCTTAACCTCAGCTTTAACGCCTTTAAAGAAACCACCTATTTTCTTTGCAGTCCCTTTGTTAGTTCCAGTTT
>VENA01000085.1 GCA_009711785.1 Bacillota bacterium | reverse complement strand
CATTCTAGGTTATATATAGATTTTGCCATGGAAAATGATGAATTAAAGGATGATATAGCCTTTGAAATGCTTAATTTAGCTAATGAAGTCTTTAATTCACTAGATATTAATTTAGTAAAACCTCTAGTAGATATTGCTTATGCTTTAGATCCGAGGGATAAAGAAATTAAAGATCTAAAAAAACATGTGGATAAAATTAAAGATATAGCCCCTAAGTTTAAACTACTAATGGAAGATAAAGAGATCCATGAAATGATTAGTAGTTTTATTTGCTTGGATTTCTTTCCTGAAAACACCTTAATAGAGAACGATAAACCTAAAGATTTAGTTATTAAAGCTGCAGAACAAACAGTAATAGAAAATTATAATAGGATGAAAGGATATATAGAAATATTAAAAAGAAAATACCCAGATCTTTATAACTTAAAATCTAGTTTTTTTAAAAATATTAAAAACTATAAAAAAAGAAGGAAGATGCTAAAGGAAAGAGATTTTGAGAGTATGTTAGAAGATATGTTTTTAGATGAAGTTGTTATGGATGAGGATGTAGATTTATCGTCTAACAAAGAGAAACAAGAACCCTTTGTAAGGGAAGGAAAGAAAATAGGAAGAAATGATCCATGTCCCTGTGGAAGTGGTAAAAAGTATAAAAAATGCTGTGGTAAAAATTAGTTTAGGAAAGGGGTAAAAAAATGAAAGCATATCAAATAAAGATATCTTTAATAGGTTCTAATCCCCTTATATGGAGAAGGGTTATTATGCCAGCTTTTGCTACATTTAATAGACTAAATGATATAATTCAAAATGTAACTAACTTTGAAAGTGGCTACCCTTATGAGCCCTGTCATTTATTTCAGTTTGACTTATATAAAGAAAATATGAAAGTTACTAATGATGATGAAGCCTATAGGGAACATAAGTATTATATGAAAAATAAAAAAAAGATTAAAAAGAGATTAGAAAGTATGGATGATGAGTTTTCAAAGAATTATCTAGAAAACTTAAAAACAGTTATAAGAAAACCAGCTGGAAAAAAGATTGATGATTATCTTACTAAATATAAAGAGATTAGATATACCTATGATTTTGGTGATAACTGGGAGTTTTTAATTGAATTAGAAAAAATAGTAGATGATTATAAGTTTGGATATCCAAAACTTATTGATGGGGCTAATACTGCACCGCCTGAGGATGTGGGAGGAATACCTGGGTTTTATGAATTCTTAAAAATATATAAAGATAAAAATCATCCTGATTATTTAAAAGTAAGAAATTGGGCTGATAGTCAGAATTACAGGGAATATGATAAAGCACATATAAACAGTACATTAAAATTTATTAAATATAAAAGAAATGAAAAATAAAACACCTTAGGGTGTTTTTATTTTGAAAGGGTGATAGGTTGAATAATGAAAAATTAAAAAAGAAGGTAAATTATATAGCGAATGAACTAATATATATAAAGGGTTTTATAGCCCCTGTGGATTTATTAATGGAAATGGATATATTATCAAAGAAAGATTATGAAAATTGGAGATTTGGAAGGGTCAAACATTTAGAAAAGGTATGTAGATTAAACCTTAAAAAACTATCTTTAGTTATGAAGCAATTACGGAAATTTGCTAATAAAAATAAATTGAAACCATCTCAAACTGTATATAAAAAGTGGGGTAAGGGAAGAAAAATTACTTTGCAATTTAGTAAATATAATAATCCTAAAATAGAAAAACATTATAAAACCCACTATGTTGATTTAAAAAGGGTTAAAGAGTTAAAATAAAAAGGAGTATTTACCTATGATAAAATAATAGGTAAATGGAGGAATGTAAATGTTACTTGATTATGAGTTAGCTCAAAGGTTTGTAGATAGAATTATAGATAATTTTGATAAAAATATAAATATCATGAACGAATCAGGAGTTATAATAGCTAGTGGTTCTAAAGAGAGAATAGGTACTTATCATAAAGTGGCTGAGGATGTTATAAGAAAAAATAAGAGAATAGATATATCTAAAAAGGATGCATCTAAGTATGAAGGGGTAAAAGAAGGGGTAAATATGCCCTTTTATTATAACGATTCAGTTGGAGGAGTAGTAGGTATTACAGGGGAACCTAAAAAAATAGAAAAAACAGTTAAGATAATAAAAATGGTTTTAGAAGTTATGATAGAACAAGAACTTCTAAAAGAAAGGGTATATACTAGACAAAGTCAGAAAACATTTTTTATAAATAATTTATTAGATATGGAAACTGAAGATGATTTAATATCATCTACACAGTGGGCTAAAAAGTTAGGTTTTAATATTAACTTAAAAAGAATAGTAATGATTATGAAAATAACAAATTTAGAAAAAGTTTTTAAAAAAAGTCCATTATATACAGAGGAAAAAATTAAAGAATTTATTCTTAATGAAATAAGTAAATGTGATAAAAGTGATTCTGAAGATATTTACTCAAATATTACAAATGATAAAATAATAGTTTTTAAAACCGTTAAAAGTAAAAGAGAAGAAAGTATATATAAAGAAGTTTATAATTTTTCTTTAGATATAAGTGAAAGACTTAAAGACCTATTAGGTTTAAAACTATTAATAGGTATAGGAACATTTCATGATACTCCACTAAAGTTAAAGGAAAGTTTTAAAGAATCAAAGGCAATGTTAAAAATGGGTAATAGATTAGATTTAAAAGAAGGAACACTTCTTTGTAAGGATCATATATTTGAGTACTTATTTTCTAAGATAGATGAAAGTTATCTTGAGCATTTTTTATATAAGTATTATAAAAAAATAAAGGATGAAAAGGAACTTATAGAAACAATAGAAGAGTTACTTAAATGTAATATGAATATAAAAAAGACATCTGAAAATCTATACATCCATAGAAATACTGCAGTATTTAGATATAAAAAAATTAAAAATTTACTAAAAATAGATCCTATTAATAATGATGAGGATAGGATACTTTTAAGATTATTAGTATTGTATTTAAAATATAATAAAAATATATGATAAAGACTTTATAGTTTATAAGCTATAAAGTCTTTTTATGTAAATTGTATTATTAGTACAATTTTTAACTTATATTTTGAATTTTATCAACAATGCATTTTTTACATTTATTTAATATAATTTATATACAAACATAAAAAAAGGAGACATTTTAATGAATATATTAATAGCACCGGATTCATTTAAAGGAAGTATAAAAGCTAAGGAGTTTTGTGATATAACTGAAAAAGCGATACTATCTGTTATGCCATCGGCAAACGTTATCAAAGTGCCTTTAGCAGATGGAGGAGAGGGAACTATAGAGGCATTAGTTTCAAATACTAATGGAGAAATAAAAAAGGAAGTTGTAACAGACCCGATAGGAGGTAAGGTTAATGCAAGATATGGAATACTTGGGGATGGAAAAACAGCTGTTATAGAAATGGCTACAGCGTCAGGTCTTCCTTTAGTTTCTGAGGATAAACGAAATCCTATGAATACTACTACGTATGGAACTGGAGAGTTAGTATTAAAGGCTTTAGATGAAGGCTGTAAAAAAATTATTATGGGAATAGGAGGAAGTGCTACTAATGATGGTGGTGCTGGTATGGCGAAAGCCTTAGGATTTAAATTATTAGATGAAAATAAAAATCCTATAAAAGAAGGTGCTAAAGGATTATTAAGTTTAGAAAGTATTGATACAACTAGTAAGGATAAAAGATTAGAAGGTGTTGAGTTTCAAGTTGCCTGTGATGTTAATAATCCACTATGTGGAGAAAATGGAGCATCCTTTGTATACGGGCCACAAAAGGGAGCAACTAAAGAAGAGCTTCCTATACTTGATAAAGCTTTATATAATTTTTCTAAGGTTGTAAAAAAGGATTTAGGAAAAGAAGTATTAGATGTTGAAGGCTCTGGAGCTGCAGGAGGATTAGGAGCTGGTATTTTAGCCTTTTTAGATGGTAAGTTAAAACCTGGATTTGAGATTATAAAAGAAGTTACTAAACTTAAAAGTATCTTTAAAGAAAATGATATAGATTTAGTTATCACAGGGGAAGGCGAGATGAATTATCAAACAGTAAATGGGAAACTACCAGTTGGAGTAAGTTCAATTTCAAAGGAAAATGACGTTTCTGTTATGGCCATAGTAGGCTCAAAGGGTGAAGGTTATGAAAAGGTTTATAAAAAGGGTATAGATTCAGTTATTAGTATTATTGATAAACCTATGGATATAGACAATGCTATGGAAAATGGTAAGGATTTATTATATGACTGTGTGAAAAATCAGTTTAAATTAATAAAATCATTAAATTGTTTATATTAGTAATTTAATATAAAAAAATATAAAGAGGAGGATTCTTATGATACAAGGACCAATGTTATTATTAATTTTATTATTAGGTATCGGATTTATAGTATTAGCAACTTCTAAGTTTAAGCTTCATCCATTTATATCACTATTATTAGCTGCATATGGTATTGGATTTGCAGTTGGTATGCCAGTTTTAGAAATAGGTTCAACAATTAGAGCAGGTTTTGGTGGTATACTTGAATATATCGGTATAGTAATTATATTAGGTACTATTATAGGAACTATTTTAGAAAAGTCAGGAGCGGCAATAACCATGGCTGATACAGTTTTAAAGGTTGTTGGTGAAAAACGACCGGGACTTGCAATGAGTATAATAGGATACATAGTTTCAATACCTGTATTTTGTGATTCAGGTTATGTAATATTATCATCACTTAAAAGATCTCTAGCAAAAAGAACAAAGGCTTCATCAGTTATGATGTCAGTTTCTTTAGCTACTGGTCTTTATGCTACCCATACTTTAGTTCCACCTACTCCAGGACCGATAGCGGCAGCTGGGAATTTAGGTCTTGAAAATAGTTTAGGGTTAGTTATTTTAGTAGGTTTCTTTGTATCTATAATTACAATGCTAGCAGGGCATTTATGGGCTAAAAAATGTGGTAAGAATTTAACATCAAGTGAAGATTTAGAACAGGATGTAGCTAGTTTAGAAGATGTTAAAGAAACATATGGAGAACTTCCTACTCCATTTGGAGCATTTTCACCTATACTTGTTCCTATAATACTTATAACTCTAGGTTCATTAGCTAATTATCCAACAATGCCCTTTGGAGAAGGTACATTATACACAGTATTTTCTTTCTTAGGAAAACCAATTAATGCATTAATTATAGGTTTTTTATTTTCTTTAAATCTACTTCCAAAATATGATGAAGAAACTCTAAGTGGTTGGGTAAAGGAAGGATTAAAAAGTGCAGCAATTATAATCATGGTAACAGGTGCAGGTGGAGCTTTAGGTACAGTACTTAAATCAACTCCTATTGGAGATTATTTAGGACAAACCTTAGCAACATATCATATAGGTATATTATTACCATTTATTATAGCAGCAGCTTTAAAAACAGCACAGGGTTCATCAACTGTTGCCTTGGTAACTACTTCAGCTTTAGTAGCACCTTTACTTAGCTCACTAGGATTAGCATCAGTTATGGGAAGGGTACTTACAGTTATGGCTATAGGTGCAGGTGCTATGACAGTATCCCATGCAAATGATAGTTTCTTTTGGGTTGTTACAGAATTTAGTGGTATGGATGTAGCTACCGCTTATAAATCTCAAACATTAGCTACATTAATACAAGGTTTAGTTACGATAACTTTAGTAGCTATATTAGCAGCTATATTTGTATAAAACTTTAAAAACTTAAAATTTGTTTGAAAAGAAAGCATCTACTTAATTTAAGTAGATGCTTTTAAAATGTTTTTTTATAATAATTATTATAAAGATATATTTATTTTAACTTGTTATTTCACACTTTCTAAAAGAATTATCCATTGATTTCAGGTTAATTAGAAATATTTGGTGTTTACATATATTTGTACTTGCTTCTAAAAAATATGATAAAATTATTGTAAGAATAATATTAGAAGGGAAAGGTTTTTATGCTTAATCTAATTAAAAAAGACCTACAACAAATAGCAGAAACTATAAAAGCCATAGTAGATATTGATGTAACCATAATGGATAATAAATTAAAAAGGGTGGCAGGAACAGGGAAATTAAAAAAAGATATAGATAAATTTGCTCCTAGAAATTCGGTATTTGAAAAATCAATAAAGACAGGTAAGAAATATTTCATAGAATTTCCTGGTGAGAGTGTTGAATGTATGGATTGTGAATCAAAAGGATGTTGTGATGAAAAGGCTGAGGTTTGTTTTCCTATAAAGACAGATGAAGGAATAGTTGGAGCTATAGGAATGATAATATTTGATGAAGAGCAGAAAAAAGACTTTCTAAAAAAGCAGGATAGATATGAAGATTTTGATAAAAGAATGGGAGAATTAATTTCATTAAAGATAAAAGAAAGTAACATGAAAAATAAATTAGAACATAAATCTATAGAATTATTAACTGTTATAGATTCAGTGGCCGAAGGTATAATAATAACCGATGAATTTAATAATATTTTAAGTGCTAATAAATGTATAAAGGATAAACTAAATTTAGATATAGATATAATAAATAAAAAAATAACTTCTATAATTCCTAAAAATATAGTAGACAAGCTCCCAAGGGTTGATAGCTGTATAAATGAAGAAGAGGTAACTATAAAAAGGGAAAATACTACCTATAATTTTTTAGTATCAATTAAAGAAATTAATATAAAAGGAGAAAGAAAGGGTGCTGTTTTTACCTTTAAGGATTTTGACAAAATGCAAAGGTCAGTTTTTAAAATGAATGAAAAGGGTTCTTTTATTACCTTTGATAAAATAATAGGCAGTAGTAATGTATTCACCCAAGTAAAAGAACAGGCAAAAGTAATAGCTAAAAGGGATGTTTCTGTATTAATAATGGGAGAAAGTGGTACAGGTAAGGAATTATTTGCAAGGGCCCTACATTTTGAAAGTAATAGAAGAAATGAAATATTTATGCCAATTAACTGTGGTGCAATACCTGAAAGTTTAGTAGAAAGTGAACTATTTGGCTATGAAAAGGGAGCCTTTACAGGGGCTAATAAAAATGGGAAAATGGGTAAATTTCAATTAGCTAAGGATGGAACAATATTTTTAGATGAACTAGGAGAACTTCCCCTTCATATACAAGTTAAGCTATTAAGGGTTTTAGAGGAAAAGGAAATTACACCTATCGGTGGAAGAGAACCTATTAAGGTAAATCCAAGAATAATAGCAGCAACAAATAGAAATCTATATGATATGGTTAAAAAGGGTGAATTTAGAGAAGATCTTTTCTATAGATTAAATGTAATCCCCTTAACAATACCTCCATTAAAGGAAAGGGGAGAAGATATTTTTAAGCTTTCAATTAATTTTTTAAATAGATTTAATTATATTTATAATAAAAAAATCAAAGGATTTACTAAAGATGCTAAAAAAGTATTAATGAATTATCCATGGCCTGGTAATGTACGGGAATTACAAAATTTAATAGAATATGCAATACATTTTGAAAAATCTAATATCATTACACTAGATACTATAAGTAAAAGAATTAATATAAAGAAAAAAACATCTAATAAAGATTTATCTTTAAAGGATATGGTTTCTAACTATGAAAAGAAGGTTATTAATGATTTGATAAATGAATATGGTGAAGATACAGAGTCTAAGAAAAAAATAGCAAAAAAATTAAAAATAAGTCCAGCTACTTTATATAGAAAAATGAATGATTAAAAAATAAAGCTATTCTCATATACGAGAATAGCTTTTTCAAATTTGAGAATTAATAAAAGTCTTATTTTATCAGAGAATAACCTATGTATATAAACTAGAAAAAGAGAGCTTCTCAAATATGAGAAAAGAAAATTAAAAGAATCACTAAATTTAGGGATTTATTCATTGGCATGAAACCTGCAACTATTAATAGTAGAATAAAGGAGGGCTTGCCAATGAAAAATAATGTATTATTAAATATATTAAAAAACCAAGTGGTTCCAGCTATAGGATGTACAGAGCCAACGGCGGTTGCCTATGCCACTGCAAAGGCTAAAGAGCTTTTAGATGAGGATGTTAAAACATTAGATATAAAGGTTGATAAAGGTGTATTTAAAAATGGAAAGGAAGTATATATACCCAATACAGATAAAAAAGGTATTGTAATGGCAGGAAGTTTAGCCTTAGTTAATGGAAAAGCAGAATATGAATTAGAGGTTTTAAAGGATATTACTGAAAAAGATGTAAAAAAAGCTTTATCATTAGTTGAAAATCACGTTATAAATTTAAGTATAAAAAAGGATGTTGAGAAACTTTTTATAGAAGCAGTTGCTAGGGGTGAAAATCATACTGCTAAGGTTTTAATAAGAAATACCCATACTAATGTAGTATTATTAGAAAGGGATAATGAATGTATATATATAAAAGATGCAATGGAAAGTAATGAAAAATCTTTAAGGGATAAAATAAGGGAATTTAGTATAGAGGAGTTAGTAAAATTTAGTGATACTGTAGATATAGATAATATTAATTTTTTAAATGAAGGTATAAAAATGAATAAACGTATTGGTAAAAAGGGACTTAATAATAAATTAGGTTTAGGATTTTCTAGTTTGTTTGCTACTAATAATAAAGATATAAAAGGCTATGCAAAGGCTATAACTGCAGCTGCTTCAGAGGCAAGAATGTCAGGGTATCCATTACCTGTTATGAGTAGTGGAGGAAGCGGAAATCAAGGGTTAGTTACCACTTTACCAGTTGCTATTATAGGAGAAGGTTTAAATGTATCAAAAGAAAAGATAACTAGGGGAGTAGCTTTAAGTCATTTACTTAATATATATATTAAAACATATACAGGATCTTTAGCTCCTATATGTGGTTGTGGTATATCAGCTGGAGTAGGTGCAAGTGCTGGAATGGCTTACATTTTAGATGGAGATATTAAAAAAATAAATGGAGCAATTAATAATATGATAAGTGGTGTTACTGGTATGATTTGTGATGGGGCAAAATTAGGATGTGCTTTAAAGCTTTCTATCGCTGTGGCATCAGCAATAGATGCAGCTTATATGGCTAGTAATAATATTTTCATATCTCCTAGTGAGGGTATTTTAGATGAGGTTATAGAAAAATCTATTAAAAATTTAGCTGTTGTTTCAACTGAGGGTATGAATAATACAGATAATGTTATATTAGAAGTTATGATGGATAAAAGCTGTTAAGGGTTAACCTTTAACAGCTTTTTTGATTTATCTTTCTAAATTATTTTTAACTAGCTCATCTAATATTTCTCCTGCTTTATATATAATATCATTACATCCATTATCATCAGTTCTATGTAACTTTTTTAACTTGCTACAATTTCTTGAATATAAACTATCTTCAAATCTTATAAAAAAGTCTTTAACTAACTCTTTTAATAGATCACTTTTATGGGCAACATCTTCTGTAAATAAAATACCTAAAACTGCTAATGAACCAGTTATAGCACCACAGGTATCTTCTATCATCATACCACCGCTAAAGGGAGCCATGGTTTTTAAAGTATTTTCATCTAAATTTAAATCATACTCTTCATTTGCTGCATAAATAATGGTTTCAGAACAACTGAGGTCATACTTAGTATCTCTATATTTTTTAATTTTTTCTATTAACATTTAAATCCTCCTACTTAAATTTATATTTAAATTCTATCATATTATATAAAGAATATTTAAAAAGGATACTTATATACTTATCATATACTAAAGTATTTAAAAATAAATTATAATAAAGAGTTATTTACTAGGAGGGGCTTATGGAAAAATTAGAACTAAGGGAATTTATATATATACTTTTAAAAGGAAAATGGATTATTATTTTAATTACAATATTAGCAATATTGATAAGCGGTTTAATAAGTTACTTTTTGATAGAGCCTGAATATAAAACATTTACAACTTTAATGGTTGGTAAACTAAAGGATTATGATACTAAAGATATTGAATATCAAGATATATTAATTAACCAAAAGTTAGTATCTACTTATGGGGAAATAGCTAAATCAAGGCTTGTATCAAGGGAAGTTATTAATAATTTAAACCTTAATATGACATATGAAGAGATTAAGAAAAAAGTAGAAGTAAGTTTAGTTAAGGACACTGAGATTATAAAAATAAATGTAACTGATACTAATCCTTTTTTAGCTACTAAAATAGCCAATGAAACAGCTAAGGTTTTTAAAGAAAGTGTAACTAAAATAATTCAGATCGAAAACATACAAATTATTGATAAAGCTTTAGTTCCAAGTAATCCTATAAGTCCAAAGCCACTTTTTAATATGTCTATATCAGCAGTTTTAGGAATTATGGTAAGTATACTTATTGTATTTTTACTTGAGTATTTTGATAATACATTAAAAACCCCTGAGGATGTTGAAAAATATCTTAGTATTCCCATATTAGGTATGATACCTTTAATAGAGAATGTATGTAGAGAAGATAGAAAAATTATAGTATATGAAAATCCTAAATCTCCTGTATCGGAGGCATATAGAACACTAAGAACTAATATTAAGTTTTCAAATATTGATAAAAAGATAAAGGTTATAGTTATTACTAGTCCTTCATCAGGAGAGGGTAAAAGTACAACAGCTGTAAATTTAGCTACTACTATGGCTCAAAATGGTAAGAAAGTTTTATTAATAGATAGTGATTTAAGAAAGCCAACGATTCATAAGCATTTTAAAATCTCTAATGACAAAGGACTTATCAGTTGCTTATTAGAGGATATTGATTATGAAAGAATAATTTTTTCTACTGTAATTAGTGGTTTTGATGTTTTAACTTCTGGAAGGGTTCCTCCAAATCCATCAGAGCTTATGGATTCTAAAAAAATGAGAGGATTTATTAATAGTGTTAAAAAAGAATATGATTTAGTAATTATAGATACACCTCCTGTAGGAATGGTTACAGATGCTACTGTTTTATCTACTGTAACAGATGGAGTGTTATTAGTATTTGAAACAGGGGAGACTATTATTAAAGTGTCACAAAATGCAAAGAATTTACTTGATAAAGTAAAAGCAAATGTATTAGGTGTGGTTCTTAATAAAATTCCTGTTAAAGAAGGTTATTATAAGTATTATTATAATAACTATTATTATCAAGAAGATTAAATTGATATTTAAAAGGAGAAATTATATATGTATGATATGCATTGTCATATATTACCTGGAGTTGATGATGGAGCAGATAGCTTTGAAACTTCAATTAAAATGATAAAGATATCTAAAAAAAATGGATTTAAAGGCATCTTTGCAACTCCCCATTATGTGGATAATACTACTTATAATAATACAAAACTTATAAAAGAAAACTTTTTAAAACTTAAAGACAAGATAAAAAAACAGGGGATTGATATAGATATATATATAGGCAATGAAGTATATGTAGTTCCTAATTTGATAAAGCTTTTTGAAAAAGGATTTGTCTATACATTAAATAATTCAAGGTATATGTTAATAGAATTTCCTATGTTAGATAATCCTTATTTTATTGAAAGTTTAATATATGATTTAAAAGTAAAAGGAATAGTTCCTATTATAGCCCATCCAGAACGATACAAAATGATTATTAGTAATCCAAATGTTTTATTTAAATTTATTAAACAGGGAGCTTTAGTACAAATTAATCTACCAAGTTTAAAGGGTTCATATGGGCCTATTATAAAGGATACAGCTAAAATATTAATTGAACATGATATGCTACATTTTATAGGTACAGATGCCCATTCTTTTAATAGAAGAACCCCAAATGTAGAGAAATCATTAGATGAATTTAAAGCTATTGTAAGTAATGATAAATTTAAAAAAATATTATATGAAAATCCCAAGGCTGTAATTAATGATAAGGAAATTAAAATTTCGCAGCCACAGAAGTATATAAAAGAAGGTAAAGTAGCTAAGTTTATAAGAAAATATTTAAAATAAGCTCTGTAATATAGGAGGGCACTGAAAAATAAACAGTTTTTTGGAGTTAATATGAATAGAAATAAAAATAAGAATGGGATATTCGAAATTTATCGGATATTTCATTCTTTTCTTTCTAATCATAGGGTTATTTCTTTTATTTTTTGCTTTTTAGCTTAATAATTCTCTTAATATTTACTGTGAAAATTGATAAGACTCCTTGCATTTGCATACTAGTTAAGCCCTACGATGTTGCAACATCATAGCCTAGCTGGTGTTTAAGTTCATTATTTTTAGCTTCAATCATATATAGTTCTTTTGCTCTTTTTTTGAAATACTTACTCTTTTCAAAGTTCATATGACCTTTATGTAAATCAGATTTTATTGAAACTGAGTAAGTTTTGGATTTAGCTCCTTATGAGTTAGAAAATTATACAGAAATTTTATCGGTTGCTGCGACCTATAGAAAAGAAGATTTTAAAAGAAAAAACTTTAATTTATGGAGGAAGTGAAGGATATATTCTTCTAGGATTAGAAAATGTAATAAAGATTTCAAACATATATTATTAAGGTTCATTAAGAAACTATTCCTTAATGAATTGTTTTGTAATTAAATTACAAAATTATGGTAAAAATAAAGGATATTAATAGAAAATCAAGAATATAAAATGCATAACTTATTTAATAAGGGTTAATAAAGTTTAATGGGAGGCTAGATTATGGATCATGTAGTTTATTTAGATGCTAAAGCAAAGGAATATGAGAAGTTAATTAAGGGAATGAAAACAATGATAATTAGAGGAGCAGCAGGCAGAAAACTACCATTTGGAAGAGTAAATGTAAAGGATAAATTATATTTTATAAATAATAATGGTGAAGGAAAGATTAAAGCAAAGGGTAATGTAAAATATGTGTATAATTCTGAAAAGATGACAAAAGAAGAATCTGTTAAGTTAGTAGAAGAAAATAGTGATAAGTTATATTTAAGTGATAAACAGGTTAAAAGATGGGCTGGGAAGAGATATTTAGTTTTAATAGAGGTAGATAATATAAAAGTCTTAGAACCCTTTGAAATAGACAAAAGTGATTATGGAAATATGGATGATTGGTTACCCGTTGGAAACATAGAAAATGTAAGAAAATAAATTAGGGAAGGATTAAATGAAATTTTAATAGATGGGGTGATTTTATGGATATACGTATAGCTTCAGTAGATGAAATGAAAAAACTTTGGGAATATAGTGATTCACCAACCTATAATTATTTTGTGGATGGTATAAAAAAAGGGGATATTGAATTTTGGGCTATTGAAAATAAAGAGGAAAATAGACTCATAGGAGAATTATATATCTTTTGGAATTCTGAAGATTCTGATGAGGCCGATGGAGTTAAACGGGCTTATTTATGTGCTTTTAGAATTGAAGAAAATTTTAGAGGCTGTGGTCTAGCAAGTAAACTAATGAGAACTGTTTTAGATAGAATAAAAAAGAAGGGTTTTTCTGAAGTTACAATAGGTGTGGATAATGATAATTATGAGAAATTAAAAGGGATGTATAATTCATGGGGCTTTAATGAGTTTATAAAAAAGCAACATTACGATTATCATTATCTAGATTCTAATAATAATCCAGTTTATTTTGAAGAAGCAACGGATTTATATTTAAATAAACTAATATAAAAGTGGAGATAGAAATGAAAACTACGTATTTAATATAAACTAAATATCTATAAATGTGGATAAGTATATTTTAGTAAGGGGATATGTGGAATGGAAAAGATTAAAGAAGTGATATTATCAATAATGTTAATATTTTTATTACAATAAGTGCGAAAAGCCCACCCCTTCAGGTGTGGGATGGATAGCACGTTGTATGAAAATAAAAATTATAATTTGTGTATGTAACTTTAGAAAATACACATAATATCTATTATAATTAAAATATTGAAAATATATACAGAAGAACAAAAATAACAGTATCATTAATTATCATTTTGTTTTTTATCCTAGGTATATAAGGAAAATATTCTTAATGTCTAATGTATAAAAAGATTTAAAACTTTGGTTAATAACATATTTAAAGAGTTAGATATTAAAAAAGTGAGGTAAA
>VENA01000054.1 GCA_009711785.1 Bacillota bacterium | reverse complement strand
GTCAGAAAAGACTGTAGGAGCTACTTTTGATGAAATATTTATGACTGCAAAACAAAGAATCATAGTAGCAACTTTTGCATCAAATGTCCATAGAATACAGCAAATAATAAATGCAGCAGTTAAAGTGAATAGAAAAGTTGTTGTATCAGGAAGAAGTATGGTTAATGTAGTTAAAGTAGCTGGAGATTTAGGGTATTTAGATATACCAGAAGGGACTTTAATAGATATTAACAATATGAATAACTATCCAAGCAATAAAGTTGTAGTTATTACAACAGGAAGTCAAGGGGAACCTATGTCAGCACTATCAAGGCTAGCATCTTCTGATCATAGGAAGATGGAATTAGTACCTGGAGATTTAGTAATAATGTCAGCAACACCTATACCAGGAAACGAAAAAACAGTTTCTAGGGTAATAAATCAATTATTTAAAAAGGGTGCTGAAGTAATTTACGAATCATTGGCAGATGTCCATGTATCAGGTCATGCTTGTCAAGAAGAATTAAAACAGATTCATTCATTACTTAAACCTAAATATTTTATACCGGTACATGGTGAATATAGACATTTAAAAAGACACGCACAATTAGCTGAAGAAATGGGCGTTAAGAAAGGAAATGTTTTTATAGCTGAAAATGGTTCAGTAATTGAATTTACAAAGAATGATGCTAAATTAGGAAAGAAGGTACCTTCAGGTAATATATTAGTTGATGGTTTAGGTGTAGGAGATGTAGGAAACATAGTATTAAGAGATAGAAAACATCTTTCAGAAGATGGTTTATTAGTAGTTGTTGTTACAATTACTAAAGAAAAAGGTAAAGTAGTATCTGGGCCAGATATAGTATCAAGAGGTTTTGTATATGTTAGGGAATCAGAAGATCTAATGGACGAAGCAAGAAAAGTAGTAAGAGATGTCTTAAGAGAATGTGAGAAAAAACAAATAACAGATTGGTCTACTCTTAAATCAAGTATAAGAAATTCACTAAGAAATTACTTATATGGAAAAACTAAGAGAAACCCAATGATATTACCAATTATAATGGAAGTATAGATTAAAAGTCGTAGTTAAAGCTACGACTTTTCTGTTTGTATTTATAGATGTTTTTTATATAATATATATGAAAGATAAAGGGGGTTTTATTTTGAATTTTAGGTTAATTTTATATTTATCAATTTTACTATTAGGGGCTATACTAGGATATAAGGATCTAATAAGTAAAAAAATATTATCTAGGTTAAATACTTTACAAAGTATTAGTTTATTATTTTTACTTTTTATTATGGGAATAAGAATAGGTGTTGATGAAAAAGTAATTAACTCATTTTTCAAGTTAGGATTTCAAGCAATCATAATTTCTGTGTTTTCAATATTTTTTAGTGTATTATTTGTAAAGTTAGTAAGAATGGTTGCTTTTAAAGAAATAGATAAGGTGGGATATAAAGGTGAGTCTTAATATTATTTTAGCTGTAGTTATAGGAATTTTCACAGGATATTTTTTATTACCCGAATCAATATTAGCATCAACAGGTTTAATAATTGATATAGGTTTATGTTTGTTACTTTTCTTTGTTGGGATTGAAATAGGAAAAAATAAAGAAGTTATAACAAAGATAAAAAAAATGGGGTTAAAAATTTTATTAATTCCTATAATGATAATCATTGGTAGTTTATTTGGAAGTATAATAGCAGGTTTTATACTTGGGATACCATTTAACGAATCAGGGGCAATAGGAGCTGGATTTGGATGGTATACTTTATCAGCAATGATACTAGCAGATTATTCTTCAGAATTAAGTGCCCTTGCTTTTATTTCTAATGTTGTAAGGGAAATAATAGCTCTTATTAGTATTCCATTAATTGCTAAATATATAGGAGATATAGAAAGTATTGCGCCGGCAGGAGCTACAGCAATGGATACATCACTTCCTGTTATTTCAAAATCTACAAATCCTAAAACAGCAATAGTTTCTTTTATAACAGGAGTAGTTTTATCAACGGCTGTACCAATTTTAGTCCCTATTTTTATAAATATTTAGTCTATTATTAATACTTATAAAAAATAAACATATATTTATAGAAAACAATCTAGGAGGGGTAAAATGAATGTATATGATGCAGCCCACACATTATCTAAAGCTATAAAAAATAGTGAGGAATATAAAGAGTTTAACGAAAGACAAAAAAATGTATATTCAAATGAGCAAACTAAAGAGATGTTTGAGGATTTTAGAAAGAAAGCTATGGAAATACAAATGGAAAATATGTCAGGGAATAAGGTAAGTGAAGAGAAGATGAAAGAAGTAAAAAAACTTGAAGAAATAGTAATGTCTAATTCAGATATTAATAAGTTTTTTAAAGCTGAAATGAGATTTACTCAGATGATGAATGATGTATATAAGATTATGGGGGAATCTATTAATGTAAATTCATAAAAAAATAATAGGTATATAACAAAGGAGGAAATATGAACTCTAAATATTTAACAAAGGCAGGAATTATAGCGGCTTTATATGTTATATTAATAGCTTTAGAAATTCCCTTTGGAATGATGGCTTTTGGGCCTATTCAGTTTAGAATAGCTGAAGCTTTAGTTTTACTACCATTGGTAGAAGCAGCAGCTATACCTGGTGTTTTTATTGGATGTTTGTTAGGAAATATATTATTATCTTTCTCAGGAACAGGATTAATAGATATTATAGGTGGAAGTTTAGTAACTTTAATATCTGCTTATCTTACTAGTAAAGTTTCTAAATTAAATATAAAAATACCAAAAAACATATTAGGTATGTTACCACCAGTTATATTAAATGCTTTTATAGTATCAATATGGATATCAGCTTTATATAACGTTCCTTATTTAGCCACTGTAATAGGAATTGGTTCAGGGGAATTATTAGCTGTAGGTATATTTGGAAATATAGTTTTATACGCTTATAAAAGGATATAATTAAGTTTAAGACCATACAAAAAAAGTATGGTCTTTTGTATATTCATTGGTACTTAATGAAAACCTTGTAAAATTATCTTTGAAATTGTATAATTAAATAAGTGGTAATTTGGGGTGGTAATAATGGAAACTATGAAAAAGAGTGATGAAAAGATGAAAAAACATTCATGGATTAAAGGATTTATTGTAATTCTTATAATATTATTTGTAGCTTCTTATTTTGCTGGTAAAGCTTATATAGAAAAACAGCTTAAGCCTATGGCACAAAGAGAAAGTGCAAAGGAAGTTACAATAAATATTCCAAAGGGAAGTACTACTAGTAGTATAGGTAATATATTAGAGGAAAATAATTTAATAAGAAACAGCTTGGTTTTTAGAGTAGTGGCTAAACTTGAAAAGGTTGATGGCTTATTAAAAGCAGGTAAATATAATTTAAATACAAATATGACACCAAAAGAAATTTTAAATATTTTAGTAAAGGGAAAAGTAACAAGGGATACAATTACCTTTACAATCCCAGAAGGCTATGAAATAAAACAAATAGCACAAAGGTTAGATGAAAAGGGATTAGTTAATAAAGATAAGTTTTTAAAAGAAACAGAAAATATATCTAAATTTGAAAAAAGGTATAAGTTCTTAGAAAATGTTTCAGATGATTTAAGCCTAGAAGGCTTTTTGTTTCCAAATACTTATGAAATATATAAAGGTGCTAGTGAAGAAGAAATTATAGAAAAAATGCTTAATGAGTTTGAAAATGTGTATAATAAACATATTAAGGATAAAGAATTAAAGTATGATTTTAATTTAAATAAGTTAATAACATTAGCATCTATAGTTGAAAGAGAGGCAATGATAGATAAAGAAAGGGATTTAGTTGCAGCAGTTTTTTATAATAGAATAAAAATAAGAAAGCCCTTAGAATCCTGTGCAACGGTCCAATATGTATTAGGAGAAAGAAAAGAAAATTTAACCTATGATGATCTTGAAATAGAGTCTAAATTTAATACTTATAAGTATAAAGGGCTTCCGCCAGGACCTATAGCATCTCCTGGTTTAAAATCAATATTAGCAGCACTTTATCCAGCTGATGTAGATTATTTATATTTTGTTTCTAATGGAGATGGTAGTCATACTTTTAGTACTAATTATAGTGACCATTTAAGAGCAAAGAATAATAATTAGTATCTAGTTTATAATATTGGTAAAAATAATACGTGGTGGTATAACCACGTATTTTTGATGTAAATTAAGGAGAGATAAAAATGAGTAATATAAATAAGGATTATATAAAGGATTATATAATGGAGGTAAATCCTAAACCTCCCACTTTTTTAGAAGAGATGCATGAGTATGCTATAAATAATCATATACCTATTGTTGATAATGAAGTGGCACAGTTACTTAATGTTTTAATTAAAATAAAAGGAGCTAAAAACATTTTAGAAATAGGAACAGCAATAGGATATTCAGCTATATTAATGTCAAATGCCATGGGAAAAGAAGGTATAGTGACAACAATAGAGAGAAGAGAAGATATGATAAACTTAGCAAAAGAAAATATAAAAAAATATAATTTAGAAAATAGGATAAATCTATTAGAAGGTGAGGCTCAAGGTATTTTACCTAATATAAATAATAGATACGATTTTATTTTTATAGATGCTGCTAAGGGAAAATATATGGAGTTTTTACCAAGTTGTATAGATATGCTTAAAAAAGGTGGAGTAATAGTCTCAGACAATGTATTGTTTAAAGGAATGGTAGCTAATGATGATTTAGTTGTAAGAAGAAAGAAAACTATAGTTAGAAGAATGAGGGAATATTTAAAATATATATCTGATAATCCTATTTTAGAAACTAGTATATTACCTGTAGGTGATGGAGTAGCTATATCCTATAAAAAGGAGGAGAAGTAATGAGTATAGAATTATTAGCCCCAGCCGGCAACTTAGAGAAACTAAAAATGGCTATAATATATGGAGCCGATGCTGTATATATAGGGGGAGAAAAATTTGGATTAAGGGCTCAAGCTAAGAATTTTTCATTAGATCAAATGAAGGAAGCATTAGAGTTTGCCCATAAAAGAGATAAAAGAATATATGTAACTTTAAATGTAATTGCCCATAATGAAGATTTAAAGGGTCTAGCAGAATATGTTGAAAAATTAGATGAAATGGGTGTTGATGCTGTTATAGTTGCAGACCCAGGGGTATTAAACATAGTCAAAGAAGTTGCCCCTAATATGGAAATACATTTAAGTACTCAAGCTAATACCACAAATTATAATACAGCTAAGTTTTGGTATGATAATGGTGTTAAAAGGACTGTATTAGCAAGGGAATTATCATTAGAAGAAATTAAGGAAGTTAGAAAAAATATTCCTAAGGACATGGAAATAGAAGCATTTATTCATGGAGCTATGTGTATATCATATTCAGGGAGATGCTTATTAAGTAATTATATGACTGGAAGGGATGCAAATAGAGGAGAATGTGCCCAAGCATGTAGATGGAAATATCATTTAGTAGAAGAACAAAGACCAAATGAGTATTATCCTGTTATTGAAGATGAGAAAGGTACCTTTATATTTAACTCTAAGGATTTATGTATGATTAAACATATACCTAAATTAGTAGATGCAGGTATTAGTAGTTTTAAGATTGAAGGGAGAATGAAAAGTTCCTATTATGTAGCAACTATTGTAAGATCATATAGGATATTAATAGATAAATATCTTGAAGATCCTGATAATTATGTATATAATGATTTATGGTTAGATGAAATTAAAAAAGCTAGCTATAGAGATTTCACTACAGGTTTTTACTTTGGAAAACCTACAGAAGAAGATCAACTTTATACTAGTAGTACTTATATTAGAAATTTTAGTTTTATAGGATTAGTTTTAGATTATGATGAGGAATCAAAAATAGCTACTGTAGAACAAAGAAACAGATTTTTTGTAGGTGATAAAGTAGAGTTTTTTGGACCAAACAAAAAGCATTTTACCCAAAGAATAGAAAAGATGTGGAATGATAAGGGAGAAGAAATAGAAGTTGCCCCCCATCCACAACAGAAGATAAAAATAAAAATAAAACAAGCTGTTAAACCTTGGGACATAATGAGAATGGCTAGAGAGGACTGATTATATTGAGTAAACCCATATTAATAGGAATAACAGGAGGTACTGGTTCAGGGAAAAGTACAGTGGCTAAAGCTGTATTTAAATCTTTACCAGAAAAAAATATTGGTATAATTGAACAGGATTCATATTATAAACAGCAAAGTCATTTATCATTTGAAGAAAGAGTTAATACAAATTATGACCATCCATTAGCCTTTGATAATGACTTATTAATTAAACATTTAAAAAAGTTGATTAAAGGAGAAACAATAAATAAGCCCATATATGATTTTGAAACCCATAATAGAAAAGATGAAACTGTATTATTTGAATCTAAGGATATAATTATATTAGAGGGTATCTTAATTTTAGAAGATAAGAGAGTTAGAGATTTATTAGATATTAAAATCTTTGTTGATACAGACCCAGATGTTAGGGTTATTAGACGTATAGTAAGAGATATAAGAGATAGAGGTAGAACTTTAGAATCAGTGATTGAACAATATATGACCACAGTTAGACCAGCCCATATGCAATTTGTTGAACCTAGCAAAAAATATGCTGATTTAATAATACCAGAGGGCGGATATAATAAAGTTGCCATAGATTTAATGGTAACGAAGGTTAAGTCTATAATACAACAAAAGCAAAATAAAAAGTAACTTATACCTTCAGATTATATTGGTAATAATTATATTATCATTATAACTGGAGGTTTTTATATGGAAAATGATAGAGAACTTAGAAACAAGAAATTACTTAAATGTTCTTATATTACTATTATAATTTTTACATGTTTAATAGGAGCATTATTTTATAGACAAGTAATAAAAGGAAAATATTACAAACAAGAAGCTATTAAACAAAGAACAACTAGTATAAGGGTATATCCTCCAAGGGGTACTATATTAGATAGAAACTCAATTCCATTAACAAATAGAGATAGAGAAGAAGTTTTGTTTGTAAGTAAAAACATCTTAAATAATAGTGAAATAAAAAATAATATAAAAGAAATATGTAATTTAAATGATAAAGAATTAGATGATATAATTAACCATTCAGATAGAGTTATTGAATTACCGATAGTAAAGGATATAAAAAAAGAAATAGAGGGAGTAATAAAATCAGAAAAAACCCTAAGATATAGTAAAGAAAAACTTTTATCCCATGTTATTGGATATGTAAAGGAAAGTGAAAATATAGGAGTAAGTGGAGTTGAAAAGATATATGATAATATATTAAAAATGGATGATAAATATGGTACTATAAATTTTCAATTTGACGGTAAGAATAGACCTTTAAAAGGGGTAGCAACCCCTGTTTTAAAGGAAGAAATAGGCTATACTAACTCTATTATGTTAACAATAGATTACCATATACAAAAAATAGTAGAAAAAGCTTTAGACAAATATAAAAGTAATGGAGCCGTGATTGTAACAGATACTCAATCCGGTGATATTTTAGCTATGGCCAGTAGACCAAATATAGACCCTGAAAATATTAATATAAAAAGTGATAAGTTGGATAATTATAATAAAGCTATACATGTAGGATATCCACCAGCATCATTATTTAAGACAGTCGTTTTATTATCAGCTTTAGAAAATAATGAAATAATTTTAGATGAAAGCTTTTATTGTAAGGGATATGAAGAGATAGGAAATGTAAAAATAAATTGTCATTCAATAAAAGATGGAGGACATGAAAAGCTAAAAATCAACGAAGCTTTTTACGATTCTTGTAATTCAGTATTTATACAATTAGGAAAAAGACTTGGTGGTAAAAATATAATAAAGACAGCTAAGAAATTAGGCTTTGGAAGTAATGTTGATATAGAACTAGCAGGTGAAATTAAAGGAAGTCTACCCCAGGGGGATGAATTATTAGGTCCATCTGTAGGTAATATATCCATAGGACAGGGTAAAATTTTAGTAACTCCTTTACAAATAACCAATATGATGATGATTATAGCAAATGATGGGATTGAGAAAGATATTTCTATTTTCAAAGGTTTTGTAACTAACAATGGAAGTATAGTAAAAAAAGGAAGACGGGAAGAGCCAAAGAAAGTTGTTTCTAAACTTTATACAGACATAATAAAAGACTATATGAAAGAGGTTGTAACAAAGGGGACAGCAAAGGGATATGTTTCTTTAGAAGGGATTGGTGGGGCTGCAGGAAAGACAGGTACAGCTCAAGCTATGTTTAATGGAAAGGAAGTTAAGCACGGATGGTTCTCTGGGTTTTATCCAAAGGATAACCCAAAATATGTAATAACCGTTCTAGTGGAAGAAGGTAATTCAGGAGGTAGATCAGCAGGTCCAATCTTTAATGATATAGCAGAGGAAATATATACCATAGGAAAATAAATTAACAAAAAGAAGGGATTTTTCGTTACACTAAAGAAGTAAGAGTAATAGACAAAGCAAATATAGATAGTTAAAAAACAAAGTTATATTTAGGGGGAGTAATATTGAAATTTTTGAACCTAGGTGAAAAAATAAGGAAATTGAGAAAAGAAAAAGGTCTCACTTTAGAAGAATTAGCTGGTGATATAGCGACTAAATCCTATATCAGTTTAATAGAAAATAATAAATCCGTACCAAGGTTAGATGTTTTAAAGCATATAGCTAATATGTTAGAAGTAGAGTTAGAATATTTAGTTAAGGATGAAAACACAGAAGCAAAGGAATACTGTGATTTAAAAATAAAAGAACTTAAAACAAATTTAGAATATAAAGAATATAAGATAGTAGAAACTTTAATTACTGAATTAGAGGAAATAATCGAAAAATATGATTTAAAACTACAAAGAGGAAAATTATTAAGTGTTAAGGGCTTTTATTTAATTAAGAAAGAAATTCTAGAAGAAGCTTTATTAAATCTTCATAAGGGAAATAGAATCTACTTAGAAGAAGGTTATGATAAAGAGGCTATTATAGAAAATTATCATTATATAGGGTATATATATACAAAGCAAAAGCAATTTAAGAGTGCTCTTGATAAATATAAAGTATGTGAGCAAATGATAGATAGTGAAGATATTTTAGATACAGAACTAAAGAGAAAAATTTATTTTAACATTTCTATTTGTTATTATGAATTAGGTTTATATGAAAAATCTTTAGACTATATAAGTTATGTAACTAATATCATGGAAGATAATAATAACTTAGAATTAGGAAGAAATATAATGCATAAAGGAAATACCTATATAAAATTAAATCAATATAAAAAGGCTGAAAAATGTTTTAAGAACTCATTAAAAATAGCAAAAAAAGCTAAGGATAGTAAATACGAAGCATATATAGAGAATAATCTAGGAAGAGTATATTTAACTAATGGCGATGAAGAAAAAGGGTTATACCATTTAAATAATGCTTATACATTAAAAAAACTTTATGGTTATTCGAATATAAATACATTACTTGAATATGTTATGTATTATATTAATAAAGAAGATTTTAATAAAGCTGTTAAATATCTAAAAGAAGCAGAAAAAAATAATAAAAAAGATGAAAATCTATATAAGATTTATAATCATTATTGTGAAGTTTATGTTAATTTAAAAGAGAATGATAAAGCAAAGGAATATATTAAGAAATCGATAAATATTTTAGAGAATATGGAAAGACCAGCGGAATTATCAAAAGCATTTGAAAAATATGCAAATATTTTAGAACTTGAAAATAAACTTAGTGAATCTATAGAATATCTTAAATTAAGTATAAAACTTAAGGATAAAGAAAAAATTTAAATTTTTAAAAATTTTTTTAATGTACTTGCACTGAATCCATTTTATTAACATATATTATAATATGTCAATAAAATGGAGGTGTCCATTCTAATGTTGACTACTTTATTGTTAGTATTGGGGGAATTACTAAAGCCAACATTTTTGTTTCTTGGTTATTTATCTAATAATAATTCTTTTCCTCAACCTTTAAGTAGTGAAGAAGAAGAAAAGTATCTTATTTTATATGAACAAGGTGATGAAGAGGCAAAAAATATACTAATAGAAAGAAATTTAAGATTAGTTGCACATATAGTTAAGAAATACCACAATACAGGTAGAGAAATAGATGATTTGATATCTATAGGAACAATAGGTTTAATTAAAGCAATAACTACATTTGATAGAAATAAGGGAACGAGACTTGCTACTTATGCTGCTAGATGTATAGATAACGAAATCCTTATGAAAATACGATCAGATAAAAAAACTAGGTCAGAAGTCTCCCTTCAAGATCCAATAGGAGTAGATAAAGAAGGAAATGAAATATCCCTTATAGATATCCTTGGATCTAACTGTGACGATGTTATAGATGAGGTGCATTTAAAGATTGAAGTTAAGAAACTTTACAATAGGATGGCAAAGGTATTAAAGAAAAGAGAAAAAAAGATTATCGAGTTAAGATATGGACTCTGTGAAGGAGGATGTAAGACTCAAAGGGAAATAGCAAAAATGTTAGGTATATCTAGGTCATATGTATCTAGAATAGAGAAAAGAGCTGTAAAAAAACTAAATAAAGCATTAAATGTATGTAAATAGATGTCCTACTTTAGAAGTAGGGCCTTTTATTTTGAAAAGATTAACTATATTATTGTGAGAGCAAAATAGCAAGTTCTACCTAGGATGTAAAACCAAAATTTACAAAAAAATACAGCGTGATATAATCAAGATAATATATAGGTTGAACGAAAAAACAAATATATGAGCAAGTATGTAGGAAGTGGAAAATATATAGTAATTAAAATTATAGTATTACTTATTATAACAAGTTCATTATTAGGATGTTATCAAAAGATAGATAAAACCACAGAGAAAAGTGTAATAAATCCAGATGAAGAAAAGAAAGATATAAATGGTATTATTAAAAAAGAAACAGAACACTTTATTTTTAATTACAAAATTTATGACAAAAAAGCAGTAGATGATTTAGCCAAAATATTAGAAGAAAACTATGAAAGAATAGTTAATGATATTAAACCAACTATAGAACCAAGTACAATAAAAGTATATGTTTATCCTAGTATAGATGAGTTTCATAAAGCAGTATATAAACCAGATGCTAGTGATGGTTTTGTAGGATATACTCTTAGTGCAACAGAGTTTGCAATAGTTTCTCCTAATAACCCTGGGAATGTACATAATTATGAGGACATATTAAAGACAGCAGTTCATGAATTTACACATATTGTAGTAGGTATTGTGCGTATGCCACCAAGATGGTTAAATGAATCTATAGCATTATATGAAGCAGAATAATTTCATGATCCAAGCAATTTAAAATTCATGATGAAAGGTGAATATCCAAATTTTGCAAACAACAACTTTGTTTCAATGGATTCAAGGGTTTATGCTATAGGTTATACTATAATTGAATTTATGGTTGAAAAGTGGAGTATGGAAAAAGTAAGAAAACTCATAAAAGAAAAGGGAAATTTAGAAGTTAATATGATTAAAATTTTAGATGTTACACCTAGAGAATATGAAAAACAATGGTTTGATTTTGTTAATGATAAATACTTAAAAAACTAAAGAAATAAGATTATTATAATTGTTTAGACATATCTGAGGTGAAAAAAGATTAACAATGAAAATTTGATTTAAAGTTATTAAGTAAATATAAAGACTTGGATAAACTAATGGAAACTAGTTATCATAAAAATAGAAAAATTATTTGAAACTGAGGTATTATTTTAGTTTTATTAAAAATAACTCCCTTTTGGCTTTATTATTAGTAATTATTGCCATAAAGGAGTTTTTTTAATTTTAGAATATACGTTCGATAAAAGTATAATAATATTATTATTTAAAAGAAAAGAGGATGATTATGAATATAAAAATTATAGATAAAAATATAATGATAAAAACTAAATATGATAAAGAAAAGGTTAATAAAATAAGAAAAATTGATGGTAGAGTTTGGAATAGTGAAAAGAAATATTGGAGCATACCATATAATGCAAAAAGTTTAAGTAAGTTAATTAAATTTTTTATAAATGAAGATATAGATTGGGAGGAGATTTTCAAAGTTACATTAATAGATTTCAAAAAATTATATAAAATAGATATAAACAAAGAGAAGAATGAAATGTACAAATTGCTAACCCTAAAAGGATATAGTGAAAAAACTAAAATATCATATATAGGTCATTTAAAAAGGTTTTTAGAATATTATGATGTGAAGACTGAAAAACTGACTAAAGAGCATGTAGAAAGGTATATGTATCATTTATTACAAGATAAAAATAATTCACACTCATTTGTAAATCAAACCTTAAGTTCATTAAAGATTTATTATGATGAGATTTTAAAAAAAGGTAGGATACTATATAATATTCCTCGTCCTAAAAAAGAAAAAAAACTTCCCAAAATATTAAGTGAAATGGAAGTTAAAAATATATTAAATAATATAAAAAACTTAAAACACAAAGCTATTTTATATATCGTATATTCATCAGGTCTTAGAGTTTCTGAAGTAGCTAAGTTAAAAGTAAAGGATATTGACAGTAGTAGAATGTTAATTCATGTAGTGCAAGGAAAGGGAAAAAAAGATAGATATACTATGCTTTCAAATGCAACATTAAATATTTTAAGAGAATATTCAAGATCATATAAGCCTAAAAATTGGTTATTTCCAGGAGGAAATGAAGGGAAACATATCACTGAAAGAACTATTCAAAGAGTATTTAAAAATGCATGTGCAAACGCAAACATAAATAAAGAGGTTTCAATACATGTCCTAAGACATTCCTTTGCAACTCATTTGTTAGAATCGGGAACTGATTTAAGATATATTCAGGAATTACTTGGACATAAAAGTTCAAAAACAACTGAAATATATACACATGTATCGAAAACCAACATAAGTAATATTAAAAGTCCATTAGATAAGATGTTTAATAATAATTAGACACACATATATGACAATAAATGGATAACATGGTATAATGAACAAGTGACAAACAGATATAATAAAATATTACCGACATAAAGTGTCGCTAATCCATTAATATTATATAAAAAAAGCGACTGTCGGGAATAAAGTAGTTAGGTGACATAGAAGTTATTAAGGATTTTTCTTAAGTTCACAATAATTCATGGGGGATTTATTATGACCAAGAAAAAAAATATTTTATGTATGTGGGAAAAGTTTAAAGAAAGCATAATTTATAATAATCGTTTTTTTCCTGAAAATGAAGAATTAATTAATAAGTTAAATAATATTTTATCAGTATTAACTAAATTATCAAGGGGACATACGGTTGGAGATTTAATTGTATATCGAGCTAGAAAAGGTCGATACTATTATGAAACAGATATTCGGAAACCAGATTCAAAAAAAGTTTATATAGATGATGGAAGATGTAACCCAAGAGGAATATCATACTTTTATGTAGCAAATAATGAAATTACTGCTATTCGTGAAGTTCGACCAGAAAAAAATGAAATTGTTTCGATAGGAGTTTTTAAGAATAAAGAAAGTTTAAGAATATCTAATTTCAATTCAATTAATTTACTTGAACAACATTTATTTAATAGACAGATTTTGAATGAAGAAGAACGTAGTTTACTAGATATATTATTAATTGAAATATCTAAACCAATAAATTCAAAACAATCATTAGAATACATACCAATTCAATATGTTGTAGAATATATTAAGCAATACTACAAGAAAAATTCTTTCGATGGATTTTCTTTCGATAGCTCTTTTCAGACTGGGAAAAATTATGTTTTTTTTGATGATATAAAATTTGAATTGGTAGATAAAATAAAACACTGCAAAGCAAAGTGACTACATCACCTAACATAGTGCTTAAGATATACTACATAAAACGTGTAGTACACCTCAAGCACTTAAAGCGTTATGTAACATATGATATTTAAAGTTATGATTGTATATAGGGAAATGCAAAGGAATGAAAAGATGATAAGAAAAACAGTTGGTGTGATTGTAAAATAATGTAACGAGCTTATGTTAGAACATAAA
>VENA01000043.1 GCA_009711785.1 Bacillota bacterium | reverse complement strand
ACTAAGTGGAAAAATTCAAAAGTACACATTATTCACAGACTTCTTCCCAATAAATATTTCCATGACCTTGAACTTATTGATTTAACAGAATATGAAGTTGGGTTGTTGTCTAACTATTATTAGTTAGTTGAGAAATTTCAGGAGCCGGATACGGCAAACGTAAGTCCGGTTCTGTGAGAGCAAAGAAAATAGGATTAATTATCCTATTTTCTAGCTACTCGATATGAAGGAATAAATGTATTAAAATAGAAATATAACATAGGAGGTAAAACTATGAAACTACCGATAATAGAAGGTTTAATAAAATATAGAGACGAAAAAAATAAAAGATTTCATATGCCTGGACATAAGGGGAAAAATTTATTAAAGGATATTTCTAGACTGATACCTGAGATAGATGTTACAGAGGTTGAAGGTACTGATAATTTACATGATCCAAAGGGTATAATTAAAGAAAGTGAAAAATTAGCAAGTAAGACTTTTAATTCTGATAAAACTTATTATTGTATAAATGGTACTACAGCAGGCATTCATGCTTCCATAATGGCCTCAGCTAAGCCAAAGGAAAAGATACTTATACAAAGAAATTGCCATAGATCAGTATATAATGCAGTGATTTTAGGGGATTTAGAACCTATATATATATATCCTGAATTTGATGAAGATAATAATATTTTATTAGGTGTTAAAGCAGGGGATATAGAAGATAAATTAAAAAAACATAGGGATATAAAGGCTGTAGTAATAACCTATCCAACATACTATGGGATATGTTGTGATATTAAAAAAATAGCAGATATAGTACATAAATATGAAAAAATACTTATAGTTGATGAAGCCCATGGAGCCCATTTAAAATTTAATGAAAGATTACCTATATCAGCAATGGATGCAGGGGCAGATATATCAATACAAAGCACACATAAAACCCTTCCTGCATTTACCCAAAGTTCTATGATACATTTAAGAAATAAAAGAATTAATACTAAGAGGCTAGAATCGTTAATATCCATGCATCAAACTACTAGTCCATCATATATTTTAATGTCATCATTAGATTATGCCAGGGGATATATGAAAGAAAATGGTGAAAAACTTTTAGATAATCTATTAAATGATATAATGAAAATAACTAATGAATTAAAGAATATAAAAGGAGTAAAAGTATTTGATGAAAAGTCATTAAAAAATGGTTTTTCATTGGATAAGACTAAACTTTTAGTTAGTTTATCAGATTTAAATATAACTGGAAAAGAACTTGAAAATATCTTAAGATATGAATATAATATACAGATTGAAATGGCGGATTTATATTATGGATTATTTTATTTAACTGTATGTGATTCTAAAAGTGATCTAGAAAGAATAATTAGCGTTTTAAAGGATTTATCAAGTAAGGATAATAAGAGGAAAATTAAAAGTTTAGTAAAATATTTTAAACCAATAAAAGAAAAATCCATGAAAGAAGCTTTTTATAGTGATAAAAAGTATGTTAAATTAACAGAAAGTAAAGGAAAAATATCCTCAGATTTTATAATACCATATCCTCCAGGGATTCCTTTAGTGTGTCCTGGTGAGTTTATAACTAAGGATATTTTAGAATATATAATATATTTAATAGATAATGATATAAAAGTATTAGGAATAACTAATGAAAATGTTCAGATACTAATTTAAACTGAAAGGATTGTTAAGATGAAAGGATTATTTATAACAATAGAAGGACCGGATGGAGCAGGAAAGTCAACACAAATTAAACTTTTAGAGAAATATTTAAATCAATTAGGGTATAGAATAGTTATAACAAGGGAACCTGGAGGAACTAAAATAAGTGAGGATATAAGGGATATTATATTAGATAATAAAAATGTTGAAATGTCTCATGAAACAGAAGCATTATTATATGCTGCATCTAGAGCACAGCATGTTCATGAAAGGATATTACCAGCCCTTAAGGAAGGTAAAATAGTTATTTGTGATAGATTCCTACATTCAAGTTTAGTATATCAAGGAGTTGCTAGGGGACTTGGTATAAAGGAAGTAAGGGATATAAACGAATTTGCTATTAAGGGAGTAAAACCCGATGTAACACTATTTTTTGACATTCCCCCAGAGAAAGCATTAAAAAGAAAAATTGCTTCTGATAAAGCCGATAGATTAGAAAATGAAGATATTTCATTTCATAAAAAGGTATATAAAGCATATTTAGAACTTAAAAAACTTTATCCTACTGAAATAGAAATGATAGATGCTACTAAGAGCATAAAGGAAATTTCTAAGGAAGTAGAAAGCGTTATAAAAAAAGTAATAAAAGGGAGGAGTTAAATATGAAACTAGTTATTGCGATAGTACAGGATGAAGATGCTCCTAAGCTTGTAGACAAGCTGATGAAAAATAAGTTTGGAGTTACTAAACTAGCTTCAACTGGAGGTTTTTTAAGATCAGGAAACACAACTTTATTAATTGGTGTTAAAAAAGAAAAGGTAGATGAGGTAATTGATATGATAGAAGAGATTTGTCATTCAAGAAAACAAGTAACTACATCACCGACTCCCACAACATGGTCTTCAGGAGTTTATATGCCATATCCAGTAGAGGTTGAAGTAGGAGGAGCAACAGTATTTGTTGTTGATGTTGAAAAATTTCAAAAGGTTTAAAATTAACAATTAGCTAAAGTATGCTATAATAGTAGAAGAACTTAAGGAATTTGGAGGAGTACTATGGATTTTAACGATATAGTTGGGCATGATAATATAAAAAATAACCTTAGAAATGCCATAAGAAATGAAAATGTTGCCCATGGCTATCTTTTTCAGGGAGCTAAGGGAATAGGAAAGAAAAGGATGGCTTTAACTTTTGCTAAAACTCTTTTATGTGAAAAGTTAGAAGACAATCCCTGTGATACTTGTCCGTCATGTTTAAAGTTTGAAAGTAAAAATCATCCTGATTTAATTGTAGAAAAACCAGATGGGAATTCTTTTAAAAAAGAACAGATAGATAATATACAAAGAGATATAAGAACATTTCCCTATGAAGGGAATAGAAAAATTTTCATTCTAGAAGATATAGATAAAATGACTAAAGAGGCACAAAATAGCTTTTTAAAGACTTTAGAAGAACCACCTTCCTATGTTGTTATTATTATGACTGTTATAAATAGTTATAGTTTATTACCAACAATAGTCTCAAGATCTCAATTAATAAAATTTAATCAGATAGAAAATAGCTTAATAGAGAATGAGTTAAAAAATAAATATAATAAAGATGAACAACAATCAAGGTTTATAGCATCCTTTTCAAATGGTATAATGGGAAAGGCTTTAAAACTATGTGAATCAGAGGAATTCAAAGTATTAAGAGAAGATTTAATTGAAATTATAGATGATTTAATAAACAAAGAGAAATTTAGAGTTTTTACTTTTAGTGATTTTTTTGAAAAAAACAAAGAAAATATTGATGATATAATGGATATGATGTTAATATGGTTTAGAGATCTTTTATTTATGAAAGAACTAGTAAATGAAGATTTAATAATAAATAAAGATAAAATAAGTATTTTAACTAATGAATGCCAAAAGATACCGAAAGATAAAATACATGATATAATAAAAGTTGTGAAAAGAACAAAGAACGATATTAATAAAAAAGTGAATTTTCAACTAGCGATTGAACTTATGCTACTGAAGATACAGGAGGTATAAAAAATGGTTAAGGTTGTTGGGGTGAGATTTAAAAAGGCAGGAAAAATTTATTACTTTTCACCCGATGAGATAGATATAAAAAAAGATGATTCTGTTATAGTAGAAACAGCTAGAGGAGTAGAATTTGGAACTGTGGTTGTTGGACCTAAGGAAATAAAAGAAGAGGAATTAGTTTCTCCCCTTAAAAACGTATTAAGGATAGCAACTGAAGAGGATATCGAAGATCATATAGAAAATAAGGCAAAGGAAGGGGAAGCCTTTGATGTATGCTTAAAAAAGATTGAGGAACATGGTCTTGAAATGAAACTTATAGATGTTGAGTATACCTTTGATAATAATAAAGTTATATTTTACTTTACAGCAGATGGTAGAGTTGATTTTAGAGAATTAGTAAAGGATTTAGCCTCTATATTTAGAACAAGGATAGAGTTAAGACAAATTGGTGTTAGAGATGAAGCGAAAATGGTTGGAGGATTAGGTCCTTGTGGAAGAGCCTTGTGTTGTTGTACTTTCTTAGGAGATTTTGACCCTGTATCAATTAAAATGGCTAAAGAACAAAATCTATCATTAAATCCAACAAAAATTTCTGGAATATGTGGAAGATTAATGTGTTGTTTAAGGTATGAACATGATTGCTATGAAAAATCCATACAAAAAATGCCTAATGATGGAACAAAGGTTAGCACTCCTGAAGGTAAAGGTATTATTGTTTCTACTAATCCTTTATTAGAAGAAGCCAAGGTTAAGATACAAAAGGATGATGACTCTGAGATATTTAAGTTTAATATAGATGAGATTGAAGAAATAGATGATTAATGATTAATTAAAAAATAAGTTGGATATATTAATAAAGAAAAATAAATAAGACTTTTCTTAACAACAAATTAGTGATAAAATAGAAAAGTATTTTAATTGGTTCCTGTAAAGGAGGTGAAACTGATGGCTTACAAAATTACAGAAGATTGTATTAGTTGTGGAGCATGTGAACCTGAATGTCCTGTAGGTGTTATCAGTGAAGGTGACGATATATATGTTATAGATCAGGATGGTTGCATCGATTGTGGTGCATGTGCTAACGTGTGTCCAGTAGACGCGCCAGTAGAAGACTAATAGTAATTAAAAAAAGGCCCTAAGGGTCTTTTTTTATTATTAACTAGGAGAGATAAATGTGGTTAAGTTAAAAGAAAATGAAAGAATAGATGATTTAGGAATAAAGGATTTAAAAATAATCCAAAATACAGATGGATTTTGTTTTGGAATGGATGCAGTTTTACTAGCTAATTATTGTGATATAAAGAAAAATTCAAATGTAATTGATTTAGGGACTGGTACAGCGGTTATCCCTCTTATATTATGGGGAAAGAAAGATGTTAAAAAAATTTATGGGGTTGAAATACAAAAGGAAGTTTCAGAAATGGCTAAAAGGTCAATAAAGTTAAATGGCCTAGAGGGAAATATTGAAATTTTAAATAAGGATTTAAAAAATGTAACGGATTATTTAGGTGTTAATAAATACGATGTTGTAACTACAAATCCTCCATATAAAATCAAAGGGGCAGGTATAGTTAATCCTGAAGATAAAAAGGCCATATCAAGGCATGAGATAAAATGTAATTTAGAAGATGTTATTAAAACTTCTAGTAGGCTTTTAAAGCACAAAGGAAGGTTTTTTATGGTACATAGACCCCAAAGGTTAGTTGATATAGTTTTTCTTATGAGAAAGTACAAAATAGAGCCTAAGAAAGTAAGATTTGTACACCCAAGGGTAGAAAAGAAACCTAATATGCTTTTAATTATGGGTATAAAGGCAGCTAAGCCTGAGTTAAAATTTGAAAAACCTTTATATGTTTATAATGATGACTTAACATATACAGAAGAGATAAATCAAATATATGGATTGAAAGGAGAAAAATAATATGGATGAAGGTATTCTTTACATATGTCCAACTCCCATAGGGAATTTAGATGATATTACAATAAGAACCCTTAATACATTAAAAGAGGTGGATTTAATAGCAGCAGAGGATACTAGACATACAATAAAGTTACTTAATCATTTTGATATAAGTACTTCTCTAACAAGCTATCATGAACATAATGTTAAAGCTAAAGGACCTGAGCTTGTTAATAAGCTTTTAGAAGGAACTAATATAGCATTAGTATCAGATGCAGGCATGCCAGGCATATCAGACCCTGGAGAGGATTTAGTTAAGCTTTGTATTAAAGATGATATAAAGGTTGAAGTACTTCCAGGAGCCACAGCTTCAATAATAGCTTTAATACTTTCAGGAATGCCTACTGATAAGTTCGTATTTGAAGGTTTTTTACCTTCTAAAAAGAAGGATAGATTAAAGAGATTAGATTTATTAAAAACAGAGGAAAGAACAATTATTTTATATGAAGCTCCCCATAGACTTATAAGTTTATTAACTGATATTGATGAAATATTTAAAGATAGGGAAATAGCAGTATTAAGAGAGCTTACAAAAAAATATCAAGAGGTATTTAGAGGAACTAGTAAAGAAGGGATAGATAAATTTACTAAACAAGGTACAAAGGGTGAATTTGTAGTTGTCCTAAAGGGTATGAGCAAAGATAAATTAAGAAAGCTTGAAGAGGATATGTGGAAGGATATGACCATTAAAGAGCATATAAAACTATATATGGAAAATGGCTTTAGTAAAAAACAAGCAACAAAAAAGGTTTCTAAAGAAAGAAAAATCCCTAAAAGAGAAGTTTATAAAGAAAGTATTGATATATAGATTATTAAGTAAAAAACTATAAGGTTAATCCCTTATAGTTTTTATTTATCCTTTTTACTAACTGCTTTCGACAAAAAACGACAAAATAAATTTTATTATATATCTTATTAATAAATTTAAGAAATAAAAAAACCACGATTAAAATCGTGATTTCTTTATAGAGTCTAGCGTTGGTTATTTATTTATTTCTTAAGTTCGTCTAAACAATCTGGGCAAATATTTTTACCTTTAAACACTGAAATATCTTTAGCTTGTCCACAGAAAATACAAGCTGGTTGATATTTTTTAAGTATTATTTGCTCACCATCTACATAAATTTCTAGAGAATCTTTTTCAGCTATGTCTAAAGTTCTTCTAAGTTCTTTAGGTATTACAATTCTTCCTAACTCGTCTACCTTTCTAACAATACCTGTTGATTTCATATATTAACCTCCTATCAAATTACGTCATCGTTCGACATTTTTTTTACACCTTAAATCTTACCAAACTTTCCAATAAAAGTCAACTTAATTTATGAAATTTTTTTGTAGAACTTCAAAATTAATTATATTAACAAAATATTAAACTTTTTTGTAAAAATATTAAAGGACATACTTTATAAGAAGGGAATAATTTTTTTTCATAGAAAGTAGTAATTATGATATATTTAAAATATAAAAGGGCTATACTAATGATTAATATCTAGGAGTGGATATTATGGAAAACTTCTTTTTAATATTAAAAAAGATAAGTAAGAAATATGATAATAAAATATTTTTAGTTGGAGAATATATTAGGGATTTTATATTAGGAGTTAGTAATAAAAATTCTGAAATTTGTTTTGTCACCAATGATTTAGAAAGGGTAGTTAAGGATTTAACTAATGAAATAAATATAGAATATGAAAAAAAAGATATTTATTATATATTTAAAATTAAAGATTTAACTATCAAATTTAGCCTTATAGAAAAACCTATTAAAGAGTATCTAATGAATAAAAACTTTACTATTAATAGTATGGCTGTAGATATTAAGAATATGGAAAATTTAAAATATATAGATGAGTCTTTTATAATTGACCCATTTAATGGGGCTAAAGATATAGAAAGTGAAATAATAAAACTTAATAAAGAAAGTATTCTTAAAAAAAATCCATCCCTTATATTAAAATCAGTAAAGTATATGTCTAAGTTAAGATTTAAATTAAATAAAGATTTAATAGATTCTATTAAAAAAAATAGAGAATTATTATATAGGCTAGATGAAGAAATTATAAGAGATGAATTATTTGAAATACTTAAGCTTAAAAATTCATATTATTATCTTACATTTATGGATGAAAAACTTAATATATTAAATATTATATTCCCAGAAATAGATGATATGAAAGAAGTAGGAAAGTGTAAATATCATGTTTTAAATTGTTATAAACACTCAATATATACATTAAAAATAGTAGAGGATATTATATATGCTGATAGTTTCTTTGAAGACCATTTAAGAGAAAAATATGAACAACATTTTTCTAAAAGGGTATTTAATAATAGAAGTCGTATTGAGTTAGTAAAGTTAGGAGCATTATTACATGATTCGGGAAAACCTTTAGCAAAGTGGGTTGATAAAACAGGGAGAACCAGATTTAAAGGACATGAAATTACAGGGTTAAAGGTTGTTGATGACATATATAAAAGACTTAAATTAAGTGAAAGAGAAAGAGATATATTAAGAAAAATAGTATCAAAACATATGATACCTCTAAATTCATATATAATGAATGATGTCAGTGGTAAAACCCTTTATAATATTTTTTGTGAAACAGGAAATGAAACTTTTGATATTTTACTTATAGCTTTAGCTGATATAGTATCAACAAGGAAACTTTTAGATCCTAATGAGGAAATGGGTAAGTATAAAGTCCATATAGAATATATGGCTAATAATTATTTAACTAGGTATAAAGAAGTCGAGGATATATCTGATATTATAGATTATAGGGATATTATAGATAAGTTTAATGTTGAAAAGAAAAAAGCAAAGGATATTATAAAAGAAGTAAAAAAGGCTATATATTTAGGAAAAATAAAAAAGATAAAAAAAGAAATATTATTATATATTGAAGATTTATTAAAATAAAAGGCCTAAATATCTAAGGATATTTAGGCTTTTAAGTTAGTTTAATAAACATAGCAATAATACATATGGTAATTATTATAATACAATACGTACAAATAAATTTATGATTTCCTGGTGTATATACAGTGTATCCAAGGCTTTCTTTATTTTTATGAAAAGCTTTCTTTTTCCAATCAAAAGTATTTTTAGTATTTAATGTCCTTATAAATATTATATAAATAGGTATTAATATACCAATAAACATTATAAAAAATAATATAAGGCTCATAATTTGTCCTCTATCCATAAAAATTTCCCTTCGCAACCTGTATAAATTTCACCATAAATAATATAAAATGTAAAAACGGCTTTATTTAAAGATATTAATAAAAAAATTTATAAATATTACAGTGGATAATATAATTCCTAATATAGAACCAAACTTATTCATATCTAAAGTAATTTCACTAGGTTCTAGATCTTCTTCATTTTTATAAAATGTTTTTCTCCCCCAATTAATACTATCCTTTGGATTTTTTAGAGTCCATATAAAAAGTAAAATAAAAGGAATATAAACACCTATAAACATTATAAAAAAGAATATAAGGCCCATAATTTGTTCTCTATCCATAAAAGTCCCCCTCTAATATCTACATGAATATATTACCATAATAAAAATAAAATGTAAAATTTAGCAATTATATAATTAAAATACTAAATTACATATAAATACAGATGCTATTACAGCAGCAATATGGGATAATAATGCAGCTGAAAGGGTATGTCTTGAATTTTTTATTCCAATAGCACCGAAATAAATAGCCATTGTATAAAATATTGTTTCGGCTGAGCCCATCATAGTAGATGCTACCCTTCCTATAAACGAATCAGCTCCATAGGTAGTAACTATATCTTTAACAACGGCTAAAGAACCACTACCTGATATTGGTCTCATTATTACAAGGGGGACTACTTCTTTAGGAATGCCTAAAAGTTTAGTAATCGGAGTAAATATATTAACCATTATATTCATTGCACCTGATCTTTTAAATATTCCTATTGCAACAAATATAGCAATAAGATAGGGCATAATTTTAATAGCTGTTTTAAAACCTTCCTTAGCACCTTCAACAAAAACATCATATAAGTTAATACCTTTAATAAAGCCATGGATAAGTATAATTGACATAATAAATGGTATTATAGATATGGATATCAAACTTAAAATATTAACCAAAAAATCACCTTCTATTTTCTAATAACTTAACACTTATTATTCCTACTATTGTTGATATAAAAGTAGCAATTAAAGAAGTACCTATTATTTCAGTAGGATTTGAACTGCCTGCATCAGCTCTAATTTTTAATACTGTAAGGGGTACTAATTGAACTGAACTCATATTTATAACTAAAAACATACACATAGCATTTGTTGCAGTTTTTTTATCTTTATTTAATGTATTCATCTCCTCCATAGCTTTTATACCTAAGGCGGTGGCTGAATTACCTGCTCCAAACATGTTAGTTACCATATTCATTATTATTAAGCTTAATGCTTTATGATCCTTTGGAATCTTTGGAAATAAAATGTGGGTTATTGGTCTTAATAGCTTACTAAAGGATTTTATTAAGCCAGATTTGTTAGCTATATTCATAAGACCTAACCAAACTGCCATTATACCTGTTAAGCCTATAGCAAACATTACAGCTTGTTGTGTATCTTCAATAATTGTAGTATTAATAATGTCTATATTACCTGTAAATAAAGCAACAACTATCCCTATAAATATTAAAAAAAACCATATATAATTTATCATTTAAAACGCTCCTTTACATTTCTATAAATATATGAATTACTTTAGAATAATATTAAATTTTTTATAAAGTATTTATTGAAATGATTTAGGTTTAAAATAAGTAAGTTGCTTTTTTATCATACTATGATAATATTAAGTTGTTAAAAGTGATAGTTTAATAAAAGAGGTGATGATTTTGCAACAGCATGAATTACCTTCAGTGGGTAAAAATATTATGTATTTTAGAAAGAAAAATAAGTTAAGTATTAATGAACTTTCTAAACGTTCAGGAGTCTCAAAATCAATGTTATCACAAATTGAACAAGAGAATTCTAATCCTACAGTAGTCACTGTTTGGAAGATAGCAAGATCTCTAGGTGTTAATGTTGAAAAACTTTTAGAGGTAAAGAAAAATGTTAATATAGAAGTTATTAGAGGAAATGATATTCCAGTAGTACAGTCAGAGGATAATTTATGTACAACTAGAATAAACTCTCCAGTTCATATGACAGATAATTTAGAATTATATCAAGTAACATTGAAACCTGGAGGAAAGATTTGTTCTAATCCACATTATCCTGATACAGAAGAATTTATAACGGTTCTTTCTGGAAGTATTATTGTTACTTTAGAAGATACTACAAAGATATTATCAAAGGGCGATACTGCAAGATATGCAGCGGATATTTCACACGAAATTAAAAATAATGGTAATAAGGATGCTGAAGTATATTTAGTGGTGTGGTTTCCAAAATAAGATTAGATATCTATTCTAGAAGAATTAAAGCTATAAACTTATTAAGTTTATAGCCCTTTTTTGTATTGTGTAAATATATTTTTTTACGAGATATGTTTAATATAATGAATTAAATGTTTCTTATGTTGACATAGCGATGTGAGTACAATATAATGAACTAAAGGTTTAATATATAAAAATATAGAGGGGGTAATAAAAAATGTTAGAAACTATGAAGGCTCTTGTAAAAAAAGAATCAAAACCTGGATTATGGTTAGAAGAAGTTCCTATACCGAAGGTTAGAAGCGGCGAAGTAAAGATAAAGATAAAAAAGACATCAATATGTGGTACAGATTTACATATATATAATTGGGATGAATGGTCCCAAGAAACAATTCCTGTTCCTATGACTATAGGTCATGAATTTGTAGGTACAATTGAAGAAATCGGTGAAAATGTAAAGGGATTTGAGGTAGGACAATTAGTGTCTGGAGAAGGACATATTGTTTGTGGACACTGTCGTAATTGTCTTGCAGGACGTAAACATTTATGTATAAACACAAAAGGTGTAGGGGTAAATAGAACTGGAGCTTTTGCAGAATATTTAGTTATTCCAGCTAGTAATGTATGGTTATGTGACCCTAATATATCAGAGGATGTATTAAGTTGTTTTGATCCTTTTGGAAATGCAGTACATACAGCCCTTTCATTTGATATGACAGGGGAGGATGTTTTAATTACTGGAGCAGGTCCTATTGGTATTATGGCAACTGCTGTAGCTAAACATTGTGGGGCAAGAAATGTAGTTGTTACTGATGTTAATCCATATCGATTAAAATTGGCAAAAAAAATGGGGGCAACACTTGCAATAGATGTGACTAAAGAAACACCTAGAGATGCTATGAATCAGCTAGGCATGAAAGAAGGATTTGATGTTGGCTTAGAAATGTCCGGTAACGAAAGTGCCTTTAATGATATGTTAAATAATATGGAACATGGTGGTAAAATAGCAATGTTAGGAATACCATCAAAGGATACGAAAATAGACTGGAATAAAGTTGTATTTAATGGACTTACTATAAAGGGCATTTATGGAAGGGAAATGTTTGAAACTTGGTATAAAATGACTGCGCTTATTCAATCTGGTGTTGATATTACACCTGTTATAACACATAAATTCCACTATACTGAATTTGAAAAAGGTTTTGAAGTTATGAACTCTGGTAAAAGTGGTAAAGTAGTATTAGATTGGTCGGAATAGATAATTTTAAATAAAACTTAAAGTATTATAAAGGGAGGTTAAGTTATTATGTTTAATCAATCAAGAGATATTTTTAAAAAAGAATTAGAAAGTATTAAAGAAAGTGGATTATGGAAAAATGAAAGGATACTAAGTGGACCACAAAAATCATGGATAGATGTTAAGGGAACAGAAAGCGTACTTAATATGTGTGCTAATAATTATTTAGGACTTTCTAATAATGAAGAAGTAATTAAAAAGGCAAAGGAAAGTTATGATGAACTTGGATATGGTCTTTCTTCAGTTAGATTTATATGTGGAACTCAAACGATTCATAAAAAATTGGAAAATAAATTAAGTAAATTTTTAGAAACTGAAGATACAATATTATATACTTCTTGTTTTGATGCAAATGGAGGTTTATTTGAAACTATACTTACTTCAGAGGATGCTATAATAAGTGATGAACTTAATCATGCTAGTATTATTGATGGAGTTAGATTATCTAAGGCAGAGAGATATAGATATAAAAATAATGATATGAAGGATTTAGAAGCTAAACTTAAAGAAGCTAAGGATGCTAGAATTAAACTTATTGCAACAGATGGTGTATTCTCAATGGATGGAATAATAGCTAATCTTAAAGGGATTTGTGATTTGGCAGATAAATATAATGCCATGGTTATGGTTGATGATAGCCATGCAGTAGGGTTTATGGGTAAACATGGAAAAGGAACCCATGAATATTGTGACGTTTTAGGTAGAGTTGATATAATAACAGGTACTTTAGGTAAAGCTCTTGGAGGAGCAAGTGGAGGCTATACAAGTGGAAGAAAAGAGATTATAGATTTATTAAGACAAAGATCTAGACCATATCTTTTTTCTAATACCCTTGCACCTTCTATTGCAGCTTCATCCTGTAAGGTACTTGATCTTCTTACTAAGTCAACAGAGTATAGAGATAAGTTAGAAGAAAATACAAAATACTTTAGAAATAATATGGAAAAATTAGGTTTTGATATTACTAAGGGAGAACATCCTATAGTGCCTATTATGCTTAAAGATGCACTTATTGCTCAAAAGATGGCAGAAAAAATGCTTGAAAAAGGTGTTTATGTTATAGGATTTTATTATCCAGTGGTACCAAAGGGTAAAGCTAGAATTAGAACTCAGATATCTACTATTCATACTAAAAAAGATTTAGATTTTGCAATAGATGCATTTAAACAAGTAGGAAAGGAGTTAGGGTTAATATAAAAATCCAAATCTTAAATAATCACAGATAATATTAAATTTTCTGTCAAGCATTTATGAAAATGTCCCATAAAGTTTAAATTATTAGCACCAACTTTTTAGTTGGTGCTTTAGTTTTTTTATATAGGTTAATTTAGTTTTTAGACAATTAAAATCTTGACAGCAGGAACCCATATGTATGCTATAACAGGCTTGAGAACAGGCTAATTACCTGGAGAATACGTCCAGGCGATAAGCCTGTTGGCACGCTGTGCCAGCCTAGCATGCATATCCCTACAATAAAGATATGAAATGTCGTACTAAATTAAATAATAAAAGATAATTAATTTTGGGTATACTTAATAAACCTTATAAACTCACGTAAATTTTAGTGATTAAAAGGCATTAAAATTTTATAATAAGTAAATTTTAAGCAGATAACTGGTTACGATGAGCCTGCTTTTTTAAGAATCTTTCAAAAGACTCTTTCTTCCAAGGATGACTCATTGGAGGGATATGCCTCTTTTTAGGCTTGTCTTCAGTTTCTGTAAAATCAAAGTTTCTTGATTTATATTCATGGCTTGGAATTTCTTCTAATGCATGAACTTTTTCTCCTACACAGAAAAATAAATCTTCGTTAAATGCTTTAATAACCATACCAGAAGTCCCTTTATGATAATATACAGGATATCCGTCAGGATTTAAAAGTTTAAAATATTTATTTTTAAATCTA
>VENA01000031.1 GCA_009711785.1 Bacillota bacterium | reverse complement strand
TAATATACAAATAGGCTATGAACTTTTTTATATTTAAAAAAGGAGGAGAAAAATGAATAATTTAAATGAAACTATTAAAGGGATTAAAGGATTAGATGAAAAGGTAATGAAAAAAGCAAAGGAGAGGGTAGATAATCTTATTAAACCTCCAGGAAGTCTTGGAAGATTAGAAGAGATATCTATACATTTATCAGGGATTACTGGTAAACTTCACCCAAAGGTTGATAATAAATCAGTAATTGTATTTGCAGCAGACCATGGAGTATATGAAGAGAAAGTAGCAGCATTTGACCAATCAGTTACTGTTATTCAGACTGAAAACTTTATAAAGGGAGTTACAGGAGTATGTGCACTAGCAAAGCAAGCAAAAGCTGATGTTATAGCAGTGGATGTTGGAATAAAGAAAGATTTAAATTTAGAAGGAATAATAAATAGAAAAATAAAATATGGAACTTTTAATATGGCCAAAGGAGCAGCAATGACTAAAGAAGAAGCTATTAAATCTATAGAAGTAGGAATTGAAATTGCTAATAAAGAAATAGATAAGGGAAAAAATATTTTAGCAACTGGAGAGATGGGAATATGTAATACAACTCCTAGTTCGGCAATAGTCTCTGTTATAGGTGGATATGAACCTAGTTTAGTTACTGGAGTAGGAGCAAATTATCCAAAGGATAAGTTAGACCATAAAGCAAATGTAATTAAAAAAGCTATAGAGATTAATAAACCTAATAAAGAGGATGCTATAGATATACTAAGTAAGGTAGGAGGACTTGAAATAGGGGCTATGGCAGGAGTTATGCTTCAAGGGGCAAATAGAAGAGTACCTGTGGTTGTAGATGGATTTATTAGCACTGCTGCAGCATTAATAGCATGTAAAATAGAACCTAAGTGTAGGGATTTTTTAATTCCATCCCATTTTTCTAAAGAAAAAGCTGCAAAGATAGCTTCTGATTTATTAGAACTTAAACCAATGCTTAAAATGGATATGAGACTAGGAGAAGGGTCAGGAGCAGTACTTATGTTTAATTTAATTGAAGCAGCTACATATATGAATGATGAAATGATAACATTTAAAGAAGCTTCAATAGAAGTTTAACCCATTTTTAAAATATATAAATGTATGATATCATAGGTTTGTTTAAGACAAGTTTATGGAGTGATAATATGGATTCATTAAATATATTAAATGAATACTTTGGGTTTGATAATTTTAGAAAGGGTCAAAAAGAGATTATTGATGGAATCTTAGATAAAAGAGATTCCCTAGGTATTATGCCCACAAGTGGTGGAAAGTCTCTTTGTTATCAGATACCTGCTTTGATAAATAAAGGGGTTACTTTAGTTATATCGCCCCTTATTTCTTTAATGAAGGATCAAGTAGATGCTTTAAGGGAATTAGGTATAAGTGCTACTTATATAAATAGTACTCAAAGTTTTGAAGAACAAAGAGATAAACATAAAAGCATAAAAGAAGGAAAATATAAACTTATATATGTAGCACCTGAAAGACTTAATTCTAATGATTTTTTAAACTTATGTAAAGATATAGATATATCCTTAGTTTCAATAGATGAAGCCCATTGTATAAGTCAATGGGGACATGATTTTAGACCAAGTTATAAAGATATTCCAAAATTTATAAAAGCATTAAAAAAAAGACCTGTAATAGGAGCTTTTACTGCTACTGCAACGAAGGAAGTAAAAAAAGATATAATAAATATATTAGATTTAAATAATCCTTTAGAGGTTATTACAGGCTTTAATCGTCCTAATCTTTATTTTCATGTTGAAAAGCAGATTGATAAGAAAAAGTTTTTAATTAATTATTTAAATAAACATAAGGATGAGTCAGGTATAATATATTGCTCAACAAGAAAAGAAGTAAATAAAGTGGCTAATTTTATAAAGGAAAATGGATATTCTGTAGGGATTTATCATGGAGGCTTAGAAAGCGTAGAAAGAAAAAATATGCAAGAAAAATTTTCATATGATAAAAGACATATTATGGTTGCTACCAATGCCTTTGGTATGGGTATAGATAAGTCTAATGTCCGTTTTGTAATTCATTATAATCTTCCTAAAAATATAGAAAGTTATTACCAAGAAGCAGGAAGAGCAGGTAGAGACGGTGAAAAGAGCGATTGTATACTTTTATTTTCTCCTCAGGATACAGTTAAACAAAAGTATATAATTGAACAGAATAATATGGATATAAAAAGGGAAAAAATAACTTATAAAAAGTTACAGGCCATAGTGGATTATTGTCATACTAAGGATTGTTTAAGGAAAGTATTATTAGAATATTTTAATGATAATATAGATGGAAATTGTAATAATTGTAGTAACTGTTTAGATAATAGAAATTTAAAGGATATAACTATAAAAGCACAAAAAATACTATCCTGTGTTTATAGAATGAAAGGTAAGTTTGGAACAACTTTAGTAGCTTTAGTTTTAAATGGTTCAAAGAATAAAAAGGTTTTAAATTTTAAATTAAATAAATTATCAACCTATGGAATTATGGATGATACAGAAAAAAATATAAAACAAATGATTTACTTTTTAATTGCAGAAGGGTATTTAGAATTAACAAATAGTAAATATCCAGTGGTAAGATTAACTGAAAAAAGTGCTGATATATTAAAGGGTAAAGAAAAGATTTATATGAAAGAGAGCATAACTAATGATAAAAATAAATCAGATATTATAAATGAAAAATTACTAAATAGACTTAAAAAACTTCGAATGAATTTAGCTTTAGAAAGAAAAGTACCACCATATATTATATTTTCTGATAAATCTTTAAAAGAAATGTGTTATTATTTACCTATAGAAAAGAAAGATATGTTAAAAATAAATGGTGTAGGTAATAAAAAGCTTGAAAATTATGGAGAGGATTTCTTAAAACTAATTAAAGAATATAAAGAAAAGACTAATTCTAAATCTATAAAAAAGAATATCAATACTGGTGAAAAAATAAAGACACATATGAAAAGTTATATATTATATAAACAGGGTAAAAACTTAAAAGAAATTGCCAATGAAAGGGACTTAACTGAACAAACTGTATTTAAGCATATTTGTAAATGCGCTGAAGAAGGTAAGGATATTAAATGGGATAAAATGATTGATAAAGGAAAGGAAAAACAGATTTTAGAAGCTATTGAAGATGTAGGGGCAACTTATTTAAAACCAATAAAGGAAAATTTACCAGATGATTTTACTTATTTAGATATAAAAAAGGTGCTTTTTAAAAGAAACTATAGTTAAAAAACTATAAAAAGTTTAATAGTTTTGATATAATTTAATAAAGTTATGGAAATCAGACTTTTTTAAAAGTCTGATTTTTTTAAAATACAGTTTTAAGGAGGATAAAACTTGTTTTTAAATAAAAAATACAACAGATTAAAGTCAATAATAAAGGAATTAGAAAGGGTTGTAATAGCTTACTCAGGTGGAGTGGATAGTAATCTTTTAGCTAAAGTAAGTTATGATTTATTAAAGGAAAATGCAATGGCAATTACTGTTTTTGGACCTATGCATACTGAAAAAGAGATAAATGAATCTATTAAGTTGGCTAAAAATATAGGGATAAAACATAAAATTATAAAACTTAATGGGGATGAAATAGAAGTTTTTAAACATAACCCTAAGGATAGATGCTACCTATGTAAAAAGAAAGTATTTAAGGGTATAATAGATGAAGCTTTAGAATTTGGAACTAAAAATGTATTAGATGGATCAAATTTAGATGATTTAAATGATTATAGACCAGGTATGAAGGCTATAAATGAATTAGGGGTGTTAAGTCCATTAAAGGAAGCTGAATTTAGTAAAGAGGATATAAGAATTCTTTCAAATAAACTAAATTTACCTACATGGAATAAACCAGCTGCTCCATGTTTAGCAACTAGGATTCCATATGGAAGTGAGATAACAAAAGAAAAACTAAGAATGATTGAAAAGGGAGAAGAATTAATAAGAGATTTAGGATTTAAAGAAGTAAGGGTAAGACATCACGGTAATTTAGCTAGAATAGAGGTTTCAAGCGGAGAGGTAATTAAATTTTTTAAAAACAATTTACTAAATAAGGTAGTTAAAGAATTTAAACTTATAGGATTTAAATATGTAACATTAGATCTTGAAGGATATAAGATGGGTAAAATGAATGATATAGTTAAAGGTGAGTGATATTTGTGAAGGAAATAGAACTTAAAGAGATTCTTAAAAAAGTTAAAGAAGGAAATATAGATATAGATAATGCGGTTAATAAATTAAAAGATCTACCCTTTGAAGATTTAGGTTATGCTAAAATAGATCATCATAGAGAAATGAGAAACGGATACCCAGAGGTAATATATTGTCAAGGAAAATCAGTTGAACATATTAAGGGTATAATTAAAAGTATGCTAAAAAGAAATAACAACATTTTAGCTACTAGGGCAAAGAAGGAAGTTTATGAAGCTATTAAGGATTTAGATGAAGATATTTATTATAATGAAGATGCTAGGGTAATAAAGATAGAAAAAAATAAATTAGAAAAAACAAAAAGTAAAATATTAGTTGTTACAGGGGGTACATCTGATATTCCTGTAGCAGAGGAAGCTTTTATGACAGCTGATATATTAGGAAATAAAGTTGAAAGATTATATGATGTAGGTGTGGCAGGAATACATAGATTACTTTCAAATAGAGAAAAGTTAAATGATGCAAATGTAATAATAACAGTTGCTGGTATGGAAGGAGCTTTAGCAAGTGTTGTGGGAGGTTTAGTAGATAAGCCTGTAATCGCTGTACCTACCAGTGTTGGATATGGGGCTAATTTTGAAGGTTTAGCAACTCTTTTAGCTATGCTTAATAGTTGTGCTAGTGGAATAGGAGTTGTGAATATAGATAATGGATTTGGAGCAGGATATTTAGCAAGTACAATAATTAGACAAATAGAAAAAGCAAGAATATAAACTAAGGAGGATTTTATGGAAGAGAGAATTCTTTATTTTGATTGTCTTTCAGGTATAAGTGGAGATATGACTTTAGCAACCCTTTTAGATTTAGGCGTTGAATATGATTATCTTTTAGATGAATTAAAAAAGTTAAATGTAGACGGTTTTGATATAGAGGTTAGAAAAGATTTGAAAAATGGTATTTCTGGAACTAACGTTTTTGTACATTTAGATAATAATCATGACCATGACCACGATCATGATCATCATAGTCATAGAAATTTATATGATATAGAAAAAATTATTAATGATAGTAAGTTAAATGAAAATGTTAAAAATTTAAGTATAAAAATATTTAAAGAAGTTGCTTTAGCCGAGGCTAAAATACATGGTAAAGATCTTTATGATGTTCATTTTCATGAAGTCGGTGCCATAGATTCAATAGTAGATATAGTTGGAGCAGCTATATGTATAGATAAATTAAATGTAGATAAAATATATTCTTCTCCAATACATATAGGTACAGGCCATGTTAAATGTGCCCATGGAAATATACCTATACCAGCTCCTGCAACTTTAGAAATCCTTAAAGGTATTAAAATTTACTCAAAAGGAATAGACAGTGAATTAGTAACTCCAACAGGAGCAGCTATAATAAAAACTATAGCTGATGATTTTTTACCGATTCCTGAAATGTATATAGAAGATATAGGTTATGGGATAGGTAAAAAGGATTTAAATATAACAAATGTATTAAGAACTTTTATAGGTAAAAAAAAACTAAAGAAAATTTAGTAATGCTTGAAACTAATATCGATGATATGAATCCAGAAATATATTCCTATTTAATCCCTCTTATATTAGATAAGGGAGCTTTAGATGTATATTTAACTAACATAATAATGAAAAAAAATAGACCAGCTATAAAGATAAATGTATTATGTGATGAAAAAGATACTGATAAGTTTAATGATATATTATTTAAAGAGACAACTTCATTAGGTATAAGAAAGTATAAAATAGAGAGAACAAAATTAGAAAGAAAGTTTACTAAAGTAAAAACTATATATGGAGATATAACAATAAAGTTTGGCTTTAAAGATGGAAAGTTAATAAATTACTCTCCTGAGTATGAAGACTTAAAAAAAATAGCTAAAGAAGAAAATATAGCTTTGAAAGACCTTTATAAGGAAGCTATAAAGATAGTAGAAAGTAATATTACAAATAATTAATTTACTTGACAATGTATAAAAGTTTTGTTAATCTATAAAAAACTTAATCGAAACGTACTCATATATACCTCGGAATAGGGCTGAGGAGTTTCTACCGGATAACCGTAAATTATCTGACTATGGGTGGAATGAAACTAACCATTTTTTGGTTAATTTTTATATTATAGTGCAAAAAAACACTTATTCCACTCTTAGTTGGAATAAGTGTTTTTTTGTTGTATAAGTAACTAGTTTTTTAAAAAGAATAAATATATATAATAAAAGATTGTGAGGAGGAAATTTAATGGAAAAATTTCTAGGTGAAGGGTTAACATTTGATGATGTTTTATTAGTTCCACAGAAATCAGAAATTCTACCAAAAAATGCTGACGTAAGTACTTACTTAACTAAAAAGATAAAATTAAATATACCGATAATGAGTGCTAGTATGGATACTGTAACTGAGGCAAAATTAGCCATAGCCATCGCTAGAGAGGGTGGTGTAGGTATAATACACAAAAATATGAGTATAGAAAGACAGGCTCTAGAAGTTGATAAAGTAAAACGATCTGAACATGGAGTTATTACAGATCCATTCTATTTATCTGAGGATCATGTATTATCGGATGCATTAGAACTTATGGAAAGATATCGTATTTCAGGTGTACCTATAGTTAATAATGATATGAAACTTATTGGTATAATAACTAATAGAGATATAAGATTTGAAACAGATACTAATAAACCTATTAAAAATATAATGACTAAGGATAATTTAATAACAGCAGGTAAAAATATTTCCATGGACGAAGCCCAAGAAGTTTTAAGTGAACATAAGATTGAAAAACTTCCTTTAGTGGACGAAGTTGGACGATTAGCAGGTTTAATAACAATAAAAGACATTGAAAAAGCTATAAAATATCCAAATTCAGCAAAGGATAGTAATGGTAGATTATTAGCCGGAGCTGCTGTGGGTGTGACTGGTGATATTTTAGAAAGGGTTAAAGCTTTATATGAAGCTAAAGTTGATGTAATAACTATAGACACAGCCCATGGTCATTCTAAAGGTGTAATAGAGGCTGTAGAAAAAATAAAAGGATTATATCCAGATTTACAAATAATAGCAGGTAATGTAGCCACAGCAAAGGCAACTGAAGATTTAATAAAAGCTGGAGCAGACGCTGTAAAAATTGGAATAGGTCCAGGATCTATTTGTACTACAAGGGTAGTTGCAGGTGTTGGCGTTCCACAAATAACTGCTATATTAAATTGTTCAGAGAAGGCTAGAGAATATAATGTTCCTGTTATAGCAGATGGGGGAATTAAATACTCTGGTGATGTAGCTAAGGCTATAGTTGCTGGTGCTGATGTTTGTATGATGGGTTCAATGTTTGCTGGAACTGAGGAAAGTCCAGGAGAAACTGAATTATATAAAGGAAGAAGATATAAAGTATATAGAGGTATGGGATCTTTAGGAGCTATGGCAAATGGTAGTAAGGATAGATACTTCCAAGAAGATAGTAAAAAGTTTGTACCTGAGGGTATAGAAGGAAGAGTAGAATATAAAGGACCTATAAGTGATACGGTTTATCAGTTAGTTGGAGGACTTAAATCAGGTATGGGATATTGTGGTGCAAAATCAATTAAAGACCTACAAGAAAAGGGTAAATTTGTTAAAATCACAAGTGCAGGCTTAATAGAAAGTCATCCCCATGATGTTGAGTTAACAAAGGAAGCACCAAATTACAGTAGAAGATAATATTTGGAGGAGATGAAATGAATAATAGTTTAATACTAATAATGGACTTTGGAGGACAATATAGTCAACTTATAGCTAGAAGAGTAAGGGAAGCCAATGTATACTGTGAAATAGTACCCTTTAATTATCCTCTAGATAAAATAAAGGAAAAATCACCTAAGGGTATAATATTCTCTGGGGGACCATCAAGTGTATATGCTGAAAATGCACCTAAATGTGATAAAGAAATATATGAATTAGATATACCTATTTTAGGAATATGTTATGGTGGTCAATTGATGGCTTTAGAATTTGGAGGAAAGGTTAATAAAGCTAAGGCAAGGGAATATGGTAGAGCAAAGTTAAATTTAGTAGATAATGAAGGTATATTTAAAGATATAGATAATAATATGCTTTGTTGGATGAGTCATACAGATTTTATAGAAAAGCCACCAGAAAGTTTTAAAGTAACTGCAACAACTGAGTCTTGTCCAGTAGCTGCAATGAAAAATGTAGAAAAGAAATTATATGCAGTTCAATTTCACCCAGAGGTTGAACATACTGAAATGGGAAGAGAAATGATTAATAACTTTGTAGGTGAAGTATGTAATATTACACCGGATTGGAATATGGGAGACTTTGCAGAGGAAACAATAGAGAAAATAAAAACTGAAATAGGAGATAAAAAAGCCCTATGTGCTTTATCAGGAGGAGTAGATTCATCGGTTGCTGCTGTATTAGTTCATAAGGCAATAGGTAAAAATCTAACTTGCGTTTTTGTTGATCATGGTCTTTTAAGAAAGAATGAAGGAGACCAGGTAGAGGAAATATTTAAAGATAAATTCGATATGAATTTAATTAGAGTAAATGCTAAGGATAGATTTTTAAATAAATTAAAGGGAGTTAAAGACCCAGAAAGAAAAAGAAAGATTATAGGAGAAGAGTTTATAAGAGTATTTGAAGAGGAAAAAAGAAAACTAGGTGAAATAGATTATTTAGTTCAAGGTACAATATATCCTGATGTTGTAGAAAGTGGAACTGATCAAGCTTCTGTAATTAAGAGTCATCATAATGTTGGAGGACTTCCTGAGGATGTTGATTTTAAATTAGTAGAGCCTTTAAATCAATTATTTAAAGATGAAGTAAGGGAAGTTGGAAGAAAATTAAACATCCCTGAAGAAATAGTTAGTAGACAGCCCTTCCCTGGCCCTGGTTTAGCTATAAGAGTATTAGGAGAAATAACAGAGGAGAAACTAGACATAGTAAGGGAAGCTGATTTTATCTTTAGGGATGAAATTAAAAAAGCAGGACTTAAAGATCAAATATGGCAGTACTTTGCAGCTTTACCTAATATAAAAAGTGTTGGTGTAATGGGTGATGAAAGAACCTATGTACACACAATAGCACTTAGAGCTGTAACAAGTAGTGATGGCATGACTTCAGATTGGGCAAGAATTCCCCATGAAGTATTAGAAAAGATATCTAACAAAATAGTAAATAATGTAGAACATGTAAATAGGGTAATGTATGATATAACTTCTAAGCCTCCTGCAACTATAGAATTTGAATAAACTTAGATAAAATAAATATATTGGTGGTTACGATTTTTAATTTAAGAATCGTGACCACCTTTTTTTATTTGTATAATTGAAAAAAGAAATTAGTCAAATCTTTTATTTATTATCTGTATAAAGTTTTAAGGTGTAATCTTCTCGGGAGAAATATAATGAATATTTGTAAAATATTAATGCATCTTCTATAATGATATCATGGGTACATAAAAATTTTAGATGTAATTAATAATTTATTGTATTATTCTAAGGAGAGTAAATATAATGGATAAATATATAGAAAAAATAATAAAAATCATAGAAACAAACCTTGATAGAAGGGGTATGAATAAAATTAGTTCAGCTAAAGAGTTTAAAAGTTCTACTAAAGAGCTTTTAAAAAGTACAACTGTATTTATAGTAACAGGATTTCCTGTAAAAGATGCACTAATAGGAGAAACGGATGGCCCCATAGGTGCAATATCTTTAGCTAAGGCTCTTGAAAAGTTAGGTAAAAAAGTAATTATTATTACAGATAGTTACTCAAAAGAACTACTAGAAACTTGTTCAAAACTTAAAGATTTTAAGGGAAATTTAGAAATAATAAATAAAGAGAATGCTGAAAAAACTTGTGATGAATTAATTAAAAAATATAATCCTTCCCATATAGTAGCAGTAGAGAGACCATCGAAAGCTAAGGATAATAGGTTTTATTCCATGACAGGAGAGGATATAACTGAATATGTAGCAAATACTGATACATTTTTTAATAACTCAAATTCAGTTACAATAGCTATAGGTGATGGTGGAAATGAAATTGGGATGGGAAAAATTTATGATCATATAAAAAGGGAAGTGAAATTTGGAGAAAAGATATGTGCTGTAACTAAAGTGGACCATCTTATTGTTTCAGGTGTATCAAATTGGGGAGCCCATGGATTAGTTGCAGCTATTTCAGTATTAACTAATAAATTATTATTACACGACTGTCAAAGAGAATATGAGCTTTTAAAGGGTATTACAGAAATTGGTTCAGTTGATGGGTACACAAAGAAAAACACTTTATCGGTGGATGGATTTAGTTTAGAAAGTAATCTTAGAATAATTGAAAAATTAATAACAATATTTGATGAGTCTCAAAAACAAATGTTGGCGTAGTTTATTATAAGTAAAGTGATTATGAATTAAAAGCATAATCACTTTTATCTATTTATAAAGAGTAAAATGTTAAAAATATTTTATAAAAGAAAATTTAAATAACGAAATATTTGTAAAATTTTTAATCACTGATGTTTACTAAAGTTAGAAAAATGTACAAAATTATGAAAATTCACATAGTTAAATAAATAACAAAATATAGTGATTATACCTTGAAATTGAGATTTTTTTCTTTTATACTTTAAAAGTAGATAATATGATAACGTTATCATCATTACACAAATAGTCCTTATTATAGGTGTTTTATTTTCTTTTATTAATATCTGTAATAAGAGAGTATAATAATATTAATAGTTAAATTTTTAACTAACAAAGGAGGAGAAATATGATAACTAATGGTTTTACTTATTTTGCATTTATAGTGTTTTTTGCAAGTATGATTATTTTATTAGAAAAGAAGTCTAAAAGTAAATTTTTTAAATACGTACCAGCAATAGTTGTATTGTATTTTACAGTAATGTTATTATCAACATTTGGATTATGGGAGAAAACTGATGATGTAAGTAGATATTATGGCTTAGTTAAAGGAAATATTCTTCCAGCAATGATTTTCTTAATGCTTTTAAGATGTGATCTTAGAAGGATATTTAAATTAGGACCAAAAATGTTACTAGGATTTTTTGTAGCTTCATGCAGTATAGGATTAGGTTTTATAGTTACTTATGCTATATTTAATGGTTTCTATGAACCAGGAGCATGGAAAGCTTTTGCAGCACTTTCAGGTAGCTGGCTTGGAGGAACAGGTAATATGGCAGCAATACAAGGGGCTTTAAAGGTACCTGATTCACATATGGGATATGCTTTATTGATTGATTCAATAGATTATTCTATATGGGTTATGACATTACTTGCCTTAGTTCCATTTGCAAAGAAATTTAATATATGGACAAAGGCAGATACTAAAGTTTTAGATGATGTGGGAGAAGAATTAGCAGCAGCTCAACAAGATATGAGGGATAAAGTTGAATTTTCAGATATTATGATATTATTAGGTTCTTCTTTATTTGTGTCCGCATTAGGACAAGCTTTAGCTGTTTATTTACCAAAGACTACTTTCTTAACAGCGACAACATGGACAGTTTTATTTGCAACTATTGCCGGTGTAATATTCGCTATGACTCCCCTTGGTAAATTACCAGGTTCTAATCAATTATCAAATGTTATGTTATATACTATAGTTGGTTTAATTGCTTCAAGAGCGAACTTTGGAGAATTAACTGAAGCGCCTATATATATAATCTCAGGATTTGTAATATTAGCAATACATGGAATAATACTTACAATCACTGCAAAAGTATTTAAACTTGATTTATTTACTTGTGGAATTGCAAGTTTAGCTAACATAGGTGGAGTTGCATCAGCTCCTATATTAGCAGCTTCTTATAGTCAAGTTTTAGTACCTATAGGTGTATTAATGGCGATGCTTGGTATGATATTAGGTACCGGTGGAGGATTATTCCTAGGTAAAATAATGTCTTTACTATAAATATATAAATCTAACTCAGTGGTTTATCCACTGAGTTTTTTTGTTTTTGATTTATATTATAGATAGAATCTATAGGTTGTAAAGATATTATAGATATAAGGTATTTGTAAGTGTAATATTACTATAGTAAAATGTTAAAGTGATATATTGATATAGATAAATCTAAAGATAAGATTAAAATATTAATTAGGAGGAAATTTATGAAGAAAAATTTTATTTTATTAACGATTGTTTTAGTTAGTTTAAGTGTTTTTATAGCATGTCAAGATAAGGCTAGTGAAAAAGTTAAATCAGATAATGATGAAGTTTCATTAAATATAGTAACTACAGAGGATTTAAAGAAAAGTTTAAAGGATAAAAATACTGTAGTTGTTGATATACGAAGTGAAGCCCAGTATATAGGATGGAAATCAAATGGAGTTAAAAGAGGAGGACATATAAAGGGAGCAGTTGATTTTCCTTTAACATGGACTAAGGATTTAAATAATGAAAAATTAAATAAATTACTTAATACAAAGGGAATAACTAAGAATAAAACCATAATTGTCTATGGACAGGAAGTAGAAAGTAGTAAAGAAATGATGAATATTCTTAAAAATTTAGAATATAAAAATGTTAAAGTCTATAAAGAAGGTATAACTAAATGGGCATCTAATAAGAATTTACCTATGGATAGACTTAAGAGATATGAAAAATTAGTACATCCTAAATGGATTAAAGATCTAATAGATGGTAAAAGTCCTAAAACTTATAATAATAAATCTTATAAAATATTTGAAGTTAGCTGGGGAGAAGGAAAGGATTATAAAAAAGGACATATTCCAGGAGCTTATCATTTAGATACTAATCTTATAGAAGAAGAACCTTTATGGAATGTTAAATCAGATAAAGATTTAGAGACTATGTTAGTTAATAATGGAATTACTTACAATACTACAGTAGTATTATATGGAAAAGACACAACTGCAGCGGCAAGGGCAGCATCAGTTTTAATGTATTCAGGAGTTAAAGATGTTAGAATCTTAAATGGTGGATACGCTGCATGGACTAAAAAAGGATATGAAGTAGAAAAAGATATTAATAAGCCAGAAGCAGTGAAAGAATTTGGTTTAAATGTTCCATCAAACCCAGAATATATTGTAGGAATAGAGAAGGCTAAAAAAATATTAACAAAAGAAAATGCTGAACTTGTAAGTATAAGAAGTTGGCCTGAATATATTGGAGAAACCAGTGGATATACTTATATAGAACCAAAAGGACGTATTAAAGGAGCTAAGTGGGGACATGCAGGTTCAGATGCATACCATATGGAGCATTTTAGAAATATAGATAATACAATGAGAAATTATAATGAAATAAAGAAGTTTTGGAAGGAATGGGATATTACTTCTGATAAAGAAATATCCTTCTTTTGCGGAACAGGATGGAGAGCAAGCGAAACCTTTTTTTATGCATATCTAATGGGATGGGATAATATCTCTGTATATGATGGAGGTTGGTTTGAATGGAGTATGGATAAATCAAATCCAATAGAAAAAGGAGAACCGAATAAATAATATAAAGAATAACTCCTAGTTAGGGGTTATTCTTTGTATATGGAGGTAATTTTTATGGGAAAAAGATTTTTTCAAATACTAATAGAAAAAATATTTCCATCTTTAACATGGTTATTTTTTATTTTTGTATTAGCACTAGAGTATTTAGCTAATAAGAGTATGGGATTTTATAGACATATAATGGTAAAAAATCAAATTCTTAAAATTATAACTAGGAATTTAGATAAAATAAGATGGATTATTATAATAGGTATAATAATTATTCTATTAAAAGTCTTATTTAATAAAATCTATAAAAGAACAAGGAAAAAAAGATTAAAATATATGGTAATAATAATTTTAATGAGTATATTATTAATATTTGTAACTTCTTTTAATACATTAAATATAATAACTTTTCCTTGGTTAGTTTTAAGTATAATAATAATAATATTTTTTCAGTATATAAGATTAATATATACAAAATAAATAGTTATAAAGTTTTAAATATAACTTAATAATATTTGTATATACTAACTAAAAAAAATATAATTAATAAAAGGTTCGTAATTAAGTATATTTTATCTAAAAAAATAATAAAAACATTCGCAAATTTTATTGACTTAAAGTTATAGTTTTGTTATTATAGTTTTGTATTAAAAATTAATATAACTCATATATATCTCAGAATAAGGCTGAGATGTTTCTACCAGGTGACCTTAAATCACTTGACTATGAGTGGAAGAGTACCTAGGGTTCCGGAGAATACTTGTCAGGACCTAGTGGTACAAGTATTACTTAGGTAATACTACACCGAGGGGATAAA
>VENA01000005.1 GCA_009711785.1 Bacillota bacterium | reverse complement strand
ATCATATTGGGGATTTTGGTTAATTTTATGTAATATAGTTGACGGTTATCAATATTTTTAATATAATACCCTTTGTGTGTTAAAAAGAAAGGGGTGGAAAAATGAAAAAGAAAATATGTTTAATACTAATTGTTATATCCTTATTAGGTTTTGGAGCAATTTTAAATTCTTATAATAGTAGTCAAACTAAAGTATCATTAAAGCCTAATAATGAAACTATCAGTAAAAATGATAAAAAAGATATAAGTCTAAATATAAAATATGAAAAGAAAGTAAAGCACATAAGTAAAGAGGTAAAAAGTAATAGTGAATCTGTAAAGGAAAAAAATGAAGAAGTTGACATAAATGAAGATAACAGAAAAATAGATTTTATTATTAAAGAAGCTAAACTTACTAAAAAAGAAGCTAAATACTTACTAAGTGAATGTGATGAGAAGAATTTAAATATTCACTTAATATTAGGACTTATGAAAGTTGAAAGTAATTTTAATCCTGAGTTAGTAGGAACTTCAGGAGAAAGAGGACTAGGTCAAATTATGGATTGTACAGCTAAAGCATTGACAAAAAATTTAAATATTGAATATGATCCTGATGATTTATTTGATCCGAAATATAATATTCATTTGTTTACAACACACTTAAAATATTTAAAAGGGTATTATAAAAATGATATGCATAAAACATTAACAGCTTATAATAGAGGACAAAATGGTTTAGAAAAATACGTAGCATCAAGGGACCATAGAAAACATCCTGCTAGAAGTATTTATTCGAAAAGAGTATTAGAATACACTACAAAATATAAAAATAAATATGAGAATAAGGAAAAATAATAGATTTTTATCTATTATTTTTTCATTTTTTGAAGGGTTTTTTAATATGCATTCGTCTAAATTAATGAATATGAAAAGAAGGGGGGATAAATATGAAAAATAAAAAAGTAGGAATTTTCACTTTGGCAATACTACTTATTACTTTAGGAAGTATGTTTTTAATCGATAATTTTTATGAATTTAAACTTTCATATGTATTATCTATTATATGGCCTATATTTATTATTTTATTAGGGTTAGAATTAATATTTACAAAACTAAAAAGTGCAAAGTATGATGAAAATACTAAGTTAAAAATAAGTGGTGGTAGTGTATTTTTTATTATATTAATTTTAATTGTGATAGGTATAGGTTCAGAATTTGGCATTTATATATCTGGTATAAATATATTAGATAATAATGATTTTATATTTAATTATAAGTATGATTCGAATTTTTCCTTTGATAAGGAAATAAATATAAACGACAAAGAAAAAATTATTATACATAATGCATATGGGGACATTAATGTAGTTAAAGGATCTTCTGAAAATTTAATATTACAAACAGAGATATTAATAAAACATGATGATGAAGACTATGCAAATGAAATATCTAACAATATAATAGAAGTTAAAGAAAGTGGTAGTACTTTTTTTATAAAATCATTAAGTGATAGGTATATAAAAAACAATCAGATAAAAGATTTAGAAACTAATATGACAATAAAAATTCCAGAGGATGTAGAAATTGATATTGAAAATAAATATGGTGATATAGATATAAAGGATATGAAAAAAAGTATAAGTATTAAAAATAAACATGGTAATGTGATCACTAGTAATATAAAAAATGATTTATCTATTGAAAATTCCTACGGAGAAATAGATTTAACTAATATAGAAGGAAATATAGAGATTAGTAATAAACATGGAGAGATATTAACAGAGGGTATTAAAGGGAATATTAAAATGATTAATTCCTATGATAATGTAATTGTAAAAGATATAGTAGGTAATGTAAATATAACAAATACACACGATAGGATATCTTCAGAAAATATAACTGGGAATTTGACTATTGATAGTAAATATTGTGATATAGAAATAAATGATATAGATGGGGATTTAGTTATTGTAGGTAATAATGGGAAAATTGATATTGAAAAAGTAAAGGGTAGTTTGAAAGTAAATAATAAATATTCTGATTTGTACTTATATGATATATCTAAAGAGATTTTTATAATAAACCAAAATGGAGATATAAGATTTAGTAATAATGAAATAATTGATGAAAAAGTAGATATAGAAAATAAATATGGAGATGTAGACATAATTATACCTAGAAATCAGCAGGGAGAATTTATGTTAAACTCTATTTATGGAGATATATCTACAGACCTTGATTTTAATATAAAAGTAGAATCTTCAGAAAGTATTGTTAAAGATTCAATAGGTTCATCAACTACTTTATTTAAAATAAATACTAAAAATGGTGATATCTCTATAAGTGTTAAATGATGTGGTTACCCAGGGTGGTGGTTTTTAATGAATGATGAGTATTTAGTTAAGGAAATACAAAGAGGAAACTCTAAAGTTTTTTCTCAACTAGTGGATAACTATAAAAATAGAATATATGCTATGGCTTATAAGTTTACTAAAGATTATCAAGAGACTCAAGATTTGTCTCAGGAGATATTTATTAAAATTTATAATCAGATAGATAAGTTTAAATTTAAAAGCAAAGTCTCAACATGGATATATAGGGTAGCTACAAATACTTGTTTAGATTGGAAGAAAAAGAAGCGTCCTAATGTTATTGAATGGGAAAATATAACCACTGGGGAGAACGAAGCTTTAAATGATAATATACAAATGGATTTACCATTAGAAAAGCTACTAAAAGAAGAATATCAGGATAGAATACATAACATTATAAGCAATATGAAAGATATGTATAAGACAGTAATAATTATGTATCATTTTAATGAAATGTCTTATGGTGAAATAGCTAACGTATTAGATGTACCACAAAAAACAGTTGAGACTAGATTATATAGAGCAAGACGAAACTTAAAGGATGAACTAAAGAAAGAAAAACTTGGAGGTGGCGATGAATGGATTGTAAAGAAATATTAAACCTTATCGATTACTACCATGAAGATAAGCTTAATGAAATACAAAAAATGAAGGTTGATAAACACTTAAAAGAGTGTAAATCTTGCAAAGAAGAATATAGAGAAATGGAAAATATATTTAAGGCATTAAAAACACAATCAGATTTTATAAGTCCACCTTCTGATTTTACAGAAAAGTTAATGAATAAAGTTAATAAAGAGGAAAAACTAAAAAAAATAAAAAGGATAAAAAGAATAAAAAGAATAACCACACAAAGGTGGGGTTTAAGTTTTGTAGCTGCTGGTTTACTTGTCATGTTTTTAAATTTTACAACCATAGGAGATATGGATATTTTATCTAAAAATATATATAATGAAACCTATAAAATTAATAAAACATTTATAAGACCATTAAGCAAAATTAGTCAAATTATTGATAGGACAATAGATAATTTATCTATTGATGAATTCAAAAAATAAGGAGGGAAAGATATGGAATGTACTAATCATCCTGAAAGGGAAGCAAACTTTAGATGTGTTGATTGTGGTAAACCCATATGTAAAGAATGTGCCATTAATCAAAGGGGAAAAATAGTTTGCAAAGAATGCACATCAGAGGAGGAAATCCTAGAAAGACAAAATTTAGAAAATATAAATATAACAAGGGAAAGTCCAAAGACATATAATTCATTTTGGGCAGTACTCTTTTCTTTATTACCAGGGGCAGGACATATGTATTTAGGTCTAATGAAAAGAGGATTACAACTTATGATAGCTTTCTTTGCTATGATAATTATACCTAATATATTTTATTCAATCGATTATTTAACTGTCATAGCTTTAATTATATGGTTTTATAGTTTGTTTGATGCTCACCATATAAGAAAGAGAATTAAAAAAGGTGATACTATAAATGATGATTTAATTTATGATATGGATGTAAGTAAATTTAATTATTATAATGTAGGTATAGGTTTAGTAGTCTTTGGTAGTATAGTATTTTTAAGTGAAGTTTTAAGAAGATTACATTATATGTTTAATTATGAAATAGTAGGTTTATTTAGAGAGCTTATGTTTCCAGGACTATTGATTGTTGGAGGTATAATTTTACTTAAAAAATCAAAGAATGATAATGAAGAAATTAAAGAAAATCTGGGCTAATTAGCCTAGATTTTTTCACATATTTAATCTTTTCTGCTATACTAAAGTTAGCTTAATTTAAGGAGTGACTTTATGACAGAGGAAAAAATAAATAAAATGATATTAAATGCATGTAGAGAGGATGCTTTTAAATTTGAAAAGTTTATAAATGAAGATAAATCAATTATATATTCAGGGAAAAAAGGACAATGGTCTTATTTAGTTGAATTGTTAATAATAACAATAAAATCTTTGTATCCTTCAAAAAAAGAAGTTAAGGTTTCTATAAACTATGATAGGTTTATAAAGGAACTAAATTTATGGAAGTATTACAGACATGGGAATAATAAATCTTTAATAAATTTACTTACAAAAGATAATGAATCTATATATTGGCAAGAAGATGATGAAAGTATTTTTGTTAGGATATTAGCTATAGTTATCTCTAATAAGAAATATGAAAATATAAAAAAAGAGGTTATAAAGAATATATTATTTACTACTGGAAATATTAAAAACCTTTTAGAAGGCATTATATTATCTAAAGTATTGTTTATTTTAATTAATAAAGATAATGTAGAGTATAAGGAAATATTAAAATACTTAAAAGAAGAAATAATTCATATGTCTCAAAGGGATTTTCTTGATAATAATAAAGATTACTTTAGATTTGAACTAAATACATATCCTAGAAAATTCAGCCTTGATTTTGAAAGAGAAAAGATTAAATTACTTAATATTTTAAATGGTATAAAGGGAAAGGAATTTACAAATTTAATACATACTTTAGAAATTTTAAAAAATAAAAGTTGTAATGAAAACAGCAGTTTTTTTGTAAATGTAATTAAAGGGATATATTTAGAAGAAGAGTTTAAATATGATATTAAGGATGAGAAATTTATAAAAGTTTTATGTAAGTATTTAATAAAACTCAGAAAAGGAAGGGTTAATCCTGAAAGTCTTGAAGTTAATGAATATAAACTACCTGATATATTTACTTTTAAAGAAGGAGAAGAATTTAATCATACTTTATTGAACAGGGCAATTATAATAAAGAAAACAACTTATAAAAATTATTTAATTAGCTATGTAAAAACTAAAACTGGAATATATAGATTTGCTAAATTTAAAAACACCCTTTAAAAGGGTGTTTTATTAATCCTTCAGATAGTTAACAAATTCTTCTTCACTAGCCTCTGCTAAGGAACTTAATTCCTTAATTATACTATTCTTTAGTTCAATAAAAGAATCTATATCAGTATTTTTTCCTGTATATTCAAGAGCTTCTAGAATCATAAGCATATCTTTTTTAGAAATTTCTGCAATCGATATTCTGTCAAATTGTTGCATTTTTACTCTCCTTCCTCTACTGTTTTCAGTTTCCATATAATATTTTCTACATTAAAGAACAAATACCTTCATAATAACTAAAAAATTTTACATAAATAAAACCTGTGTCCTACACAGGTTTAAATGTTATCTGGATCTTTTTGATAAAATACTCTATTACTTCTATCTTTAACTTCTTTTAATAAGCTTTTGACTTTATCTATTTCGTCTTTTATTAACTCAGTGTCTTCTCTTGAAATATTATAATACAGAAATAAATCTTCAAAACTACGAACTGTTTTTGATAATTCAGTATCAACTTCAATAAAAGTCTCGAAGTTTTTACTATTTTTTGCATTTTTAAATTGTTGTATATCAATTTTTATTGCATTAACAACATCTTCTTCAGATTTCAAGTCGCCAGCAGACACAACATAAGGTTTAATTCTTTCTAGGTAATATGTATTATCTGTATTTGAATGATACATATAAGAAATTTTAAAATCATCAAGAGAATATTTAACATAAAACATTACACCTTGAAGGGATACAACTTCACATCCTAAGTCTCTAAGCTTATTAAGACACATTTGATGTCTTATCTGGCGTATAGTCATATATGACATAGACATACCTCCATATAGTATTTGTAAATATTATAACATAAACTACTTTAATGTTATAATATTTCTTATAATTCAATTATATACTAATAATGTTATTAATTAAATTAATTTATTATATTAGGAGGTTTTTATGAAAGCAAAATTTCATAAAACTAAAACAGGAATTTATCCATATAATAGGAAAAAAGCTTATAGATATGCTGAGAAATGGGCCCTGAAAAGAAATCCTAAATATTATAATTTTGACTATCTAGGAGGGGATTGTACAAATTTTGCTTCCCAAGTTTTGTTTGCAGGGGGATGTCCTATGAATTATAAAAAGTGGATAGGATGGTACTATAAAAATATAAATAAAAGAGCTGCTTCATGGACTGGAGTTAATTTTTTATATGATTTTCTTATTACTAATAAAGATAGAGGACCTATTGCAGAGGAAACATCTATTGATAAAATACAAATAGGTGATATAATACAATTAAATTTTGATTTAGATAATTCATTTAATCATACTCCAATTGTAGTAAAAATAGATGAACCAAGGATGGAAAATAATATATATATAGCAGCCCATACGATAGATAGATTTAACTACTCCTTAGGAAAGTATAAATATAAGGATATTAGATATTTACATATCATAGGTTATAGGTATTAAACCTTATCCATTTGGTAAGGTTTTATTATGGAATGTTTTCTATGTTATAATGTATATGGTCTGATAGGTAATGGCAATAATTCAAATGAAAGAAGGGAAAAAATGAAAGTTTTATTAAATACTTTAAATTCAAAGTTTATACATTCATCACTTTCTATTAGATATATAAAAGAATATTGTAATGAATTAGATATAAATGTAGAGGTTAACGAATATACAATAAATCAAAACGCTGATTTTATAGCTGGAGAGATTTTTAAAAAAGATCCTAAAGTAGTTGCATTTTCATGTTATATTTGGAATATAGAAAAGACTCTTTACATTGCAAAACTATTGAAAAAGGTTAAGTGTAATATTAAAATAGTTCTTGGAGGACCTGAAGTTTCTTTTAATAGTGAAAATATATTAAAGGAAAATCCCTATATTGATATAATTGTTCATGGAGAAGGTGAAAAAACTTTTAAGGAGTTACTATGGACATATAAAAATAATAAACAAATAAAAGATATAGATGGAATAGTTTATAGAGAAAAAAATAAAATAATAAAAAATTCTCCTCGAGAGTTAATTGATAATTTAGATTCTATACCATCACCTTTTAATGGAGATTTAAAAGAGTATAAAAATAAGATAGTATACTATGAAAGTTCAAGAGGATGTCCATTTAATTGTAAATTTTGTTTATCTTCAACAATAAAGGGAGTAAGATTTTTTTCTATAGATAGAGTTAAAGATGATTTAAAAAAATTAATAGATGCTGGGGTTAAACAAGTAAAATTTGTTGATAGGACTTTTAATACAAATAAAGAATTTGCCCTAGATATTATGAAGTTTGTAATATCTAAAAATCCTAAGAATATTAATTTCCACTTTGAAGTAACAGCTCATCTGATAGATGAAGAAATGCTTGATTTCTTAAAAAATGTACCAGAAGGATTATTTCAATTTGAAGTAGGGGTTCAAACAACAAATGAAAAAACAATAAAATCTATAGGTAGAACTACAGATTTTAAGAAATTAAGCAGTGTAGTTAAAAGAATAAAAGGATTTAAAAATATTCATCAACATTTAGATTTAATAGCAGGTTTGCCCTTTGAGGATTATGAAAGTTTTAAAAAGTCTTTTAATGATGTTTATAATCTTTCTCCTGATAAACTTCAGTTAGGATTTCTTAAATTATTAAAGGGATCTGAATTAAGAAAGCGTGAAGAAGAATATGGGTTTGAATATATAAACAATCCCCCCTATGAAGTTATTGAAAATGATTTTATAGAGTATAAGGAAATACTAAAATTAAAAACAATTGAAGATTTAGTTGAAAAATATGCTAATGAAATTAGTTTTGAAAATACTGTAAAATTTATTATTAATAATTTTTATAATACTCCCTTTGAATTTTACAGTGACTTTGCTAGGTTTTGGGAAAAGAATAATTATCATTTAATATCCCACAGTAAGAAAAAACTATATAAAATTATTTATAAGTTTTATAAAGAAGAGATAGGGAAATATATAGATGTATTCAATGAAGTTATTAAGTATGATTACTTATACGATAATCGTACAAATGTTTTACCGGATTATATAACCTGTTATGATACTGAATATATTAAACAAGCTAGACATAACTTTTTACAAAACGAAAAATATCTTAATAAATACTTGAATAAATTTAAAAACAAACCAGCAAAAAAAATTATAAACAAAGTACATTTTGAAAGTTTTACTATTAATATTATATCTTTTATAAAAAATGCTTTATATATAGATAAACTTAAAAAAGAAGATACAATAGTGCTGTTTGATTACTCAAATAAAAAAAGGGTATTTACAAGGGCTAATGTGTATAATGTTACAAAGGAATTTAAAAAGGAGGGGTAAGTTTGAGTTTATTAAATGATTTATTTTACACTAATAAAAAGACCTTTAATAAAACTTTTAACCTGTTTAAAAACAATTGGTTAATTATTTTCACAGGTCTTTTATATACTACATTAAATCTTTTATTATATGGATTTGTAGGGTTGATAGCTAGAAGTATTTTAGGTATATTAAGTGGAATAGTATTATTTATTGCAACAAGTGCAATGATTTCAAGTTATTTATATTTATTAGATAATATTTTAAGGAGAGGAAAATTTGATTTAGATGATTTAAAGGAAGGGTTTAAAATTTACTTATGGAAAATATATGGGGTTTTCTTTATAGGTTGGATTGCTAAGTTATTTGCAAGTTTATTATTAAGACCTATGGCTACTTCCTATGTTATAAGTGGGTTATTTAGTACAATAATTACTGTACTTATACTTATTTTATTAAACCCGTTACCAGAAGCTATATATCAAAAGATATATAGTCCTTGGGAAACTATACTTTATACCTTTGATTTTATTAAAAATAATTGGATAGAATGGTTTATTCCAAATGTTATTTTTATGGGGATTTTATATTTAACAACCGGAGAATATCTTTTAGATATATTTACTATAAATCTATCTTTTAATTTTGATTTATCAATAAAGGGAATAGCATTATATGCAATAGGTCAAATACTATTTTCTTTTATTATGATTTATAGGGGAGTATTATTTAAAACTCTAAGCACTAGTACTAGAAGAAAAAGAAATTTTATGAGGAATATGTATAAATAAAAAAGGGTGATAGTATGTATACTAATGTAAAAGAATATTTTAAATTGAAAACAGATAATTTATCCTTTATACAATTGAAGCCTAATTCAGATTTAGAAATAAATGGGTATGAGATAAAGGAAAAAACACCATTACCAATAGTTATTGATGAACTAGTTAATGAAATAAAAGAAAAAAGAGCACAAGAAGAGATTAAAATCACATCTGTTATAAGGGGAATTATTTATACAATAGGAGCTGACCCTGAATTTAAATTTAATAATGAATATAAAAAGATACTTTATAATTACAAAAGTGATATTGAAGAGTATATATTGTATAAAGGAGTACAATTAATTAAGGATGATTTTGAAGAAGGGTTAATATATCTAAGAAGTTTAACTAAACTAAATGAAGAAAATGTAGAAGGATTATATAATTATGGTTTTGCTTTAGAAGAAAAGGCTAAGAAATTATATAAAAATAAGGAGATAAAAAAAGGGAATATATTTTTTAAAAAGTCAACAGAGTTATTTGAAACAATTATCGATATAGATCCAGATTATGTGATGGCTTATTATAAATTAGGATTTCATTATATGAATGCTAAGCAGTTTAAAAAGTCACAAATAATGTGGGAGAAATTTTTACATTTGAATGAAGAAGAGAATTTAAACGCAGAGGTAACTGAAGCTTTAGTGGCTATAGAAGACGATGTTACTTATGAAGAAGGCTATTCAGAAATACTTGGAGGGAATATACAAGAAGGATTAAAAAAATTGATACCATTAAAAGAGAAATATAGTGATTGGTGGAATTTATTATTTATGATAGGTTTAGGTTATAGACAAGCAGGGGAATATTCTAAAGCTATAAAGGAATTTGAAAATGTACTTATCATAAAACCAGATCAAATTGATACATTAAATGAACTAGCTTTAAGTTTAGCTAATGTTTCTAAATTCAAACAAGCAATACAAAAGTTTACCGAAGCTTTAAAGTTAAAAACTGATGACCATGAATTGCTTTGTAATAGAGGAATGTGTTATTTACAAATAGATGATATTGATAATGCAAGTAAAGATATAAACAAAGCAAATAAAATAAAACCTAATGATGAAGTTACTATAGCATGTAAAAGAGAATTAGAACGTATAAAAAACAGGGCTTAATTTAAGCCTTGTTTTTTTATGAAAAGTTTATGTCACATATAATGCTATTGAATGTATATATATATATATAAAGGTAAGTAAAGGGGGAATATAGATGTCAAGTGTTTTAAAATATGAATATAGACTTGACAGATTAATCAATTATGTAAATAGCTTAAAAATTTATTGTGAAAAAGATAATTATTTTAAAGAATTTGAAGATATTATTAAGTATTTAGAGTATTCAAAGGAGGATATACTTTTATTATTACAGGATTTAAAAGGTACTAAAGATATTAATTTAAATAATATTGAGTTATATAACTTTCTAAAAAGTATAAAGAATAATTATATACTTTCTGATAAATCAATAAATAAAATATTATATATTAATAAGTACTGTAATAAGTTAAAGAAAAATAAAAATAAGAAAAATCTTTATAAGGAATTTTCAAAAATAGTTGAATATTTTGATGATGTTCTTGATGAAATCAACGATTATATGAACAATTATAACTTTTGGAATTAAACCGCCATATAAAATTTTTTAGAAACTTTACAAAAAATTTTGAAATAACTATAGTATTTATGTTAAAATATAATCAGGAAAACGATTTATTAAATTTGAAATTTCATATGATAACTGAAAGGAGGACTTGAATGAAGAATTTAAATGAATTGATTAACATGGCAAAAGAACAGCAAACAAAGAAATTAGCTGTAGCTGCTTGTCATGACGAAGAGGTATTAAAGGCTGTTATTAGTGCAGCTGAAAAAGAACTTATTGAACCAATATTAATTGGAGATATTGAAAAGACTAATAAATTAGCTAAAGAATTGAGTTTAGAGATTGAAAATTATGAAAAGGTTGACTTAACAGATTTAACAGATATTGCAGTAAAGGCTGTTAAATATGTAAGTGAGGGAAAAGCTGATTTTGTAATGAAAGGTTTAATAGATACTTCTATTTTATTAAAAGAAGTATTAAATAAAGACTATGGGTTAAGAACAGATAGTTTATTAAGTCATGTTATGGTATACGAAGTACCAACATATCATAAATTAGTATTTTTAACTGATGGTGGTATGAATATTGAACCTGACTTAGATTCAAAAGTTAAAATAACAAAAAACGCAATTAAAGTAAGTAAAGCATTAGGTAATAAAAATGTAAAAGTTTCTATATTAGCTGCTAAAGAAAAAGTTAATCCTAAAATGCCAGCAACTGTTGATGCTGATAAAATAAAACAGTTATGGAAAGATGGAAAGTTTGAAGATGGTACAGTTATTGATGGACCACTAGCTTTAGACTTAGCTATATCAAAAGAAGCAGCAGAAACTAAAGGTTTTAATAGTGAGGTAGCAGGTGATACAGATATCCTATTAGTACCTAATATAGAAATGGGAAATGGTATAGGAAAAAGTTTAACTTATTTTGCTAAGGCTAAATCTGCAGGTATAATAATGGGTGCTAAAGCACCAGTTGTTTTAGTTTCAAGAGCTGATACACATGAAGCTAAATTAAATTCTATCGCATTAGGTAGTGTTATATCTGCTTATAAATAAAGATTAACAAATGTAAAGGGGTGTATTGTATGAAAAAACTTTTAACAGGTAACGAAGCAGTTGCCCGTGGTGCTTATGAAGCGGGAGTAACATTAGCTTCGGCTTATCCGGGAACTCCAAGTACCGAGATACTAGAAAATGTAGCAAATTATAAAGAAATTTATTCAGAGTGGGCACCTAATGAGAAAGTTGCTTTAGAGGTTGCTATAGGATCTTCAATAGCAGGCGCAAGAAGTTTAGCTGCAATGAAACACGTTGGAATTAACGTAGCCGCTGATCCACTTTTCACATTCGGTTATACAGGAGTTAATGGAGGATGTGTTATTGTATCAGCTGATGATCCTGGAATGCATAGTTCACAGAATGAACAAGATAATAGATATTATGCAAAAGCAGCAAAGGTTGCTATGTTAGAACCAAGTGACAGTCAAGAAGCGAAGGATTTTGTTAAAGAAGGATTAAAGTTAAGTGAAGAGTACGATGTTGCTGTTTTATTAAGATTGACAACAAGAATTTGTCATAGTAAAGGTGTAGTTGATTTTGAAGATAGAGAAGAAGTAGGTATAAAAGAGTATAATAAAGATATACCTAAATACGTAGCAACACCAGCTAATGGTAGAAAACTACATGTTGTAGTAGAAGAGAAGCTTAAAAAATTAGAAGAATTTAGTAATAATACTAAACTTAATAGGATAGAGTGGAACGATAAGAAAGTAGGAATTGTAACTTCTGGAGTAGCATATCAATATGCAAAGGAAGTTTTCGGAGATAATGCATCATATCTAAAGTTAGGATTTACTTATCCATTACCAAAGGAAAAGATTAAAGAATTTGCTAATGAAGTTGATAAATTATATGTAATAGAGGAACTTGAACCTTATTTAGAAACAGAAATGAAAGCTATGGGCATAGAAGTAACTGGAAAAGATTTAATCCCTAATATTGGTGAACTAAATCCAGATATAATAGCAGAGGCTTTACTTGGTGAAAAAAGAGAAAGCGTTGAAAGAGATGAAGAAAAAATAGTTGGAAGACCACCGACTATGTGTGCAGGATGCCCTCATAGAGGATTGTTCTATGAATTAAGTAAAAAGAGAAATGTTGTAGTAACTGGTGATATTGGTTGCTATACTCTAGGATCTGCCCCTCCACTTTCAAGTATGGACACTTGTATATGTATGGGAGCTAGTGTAAGTGCTGGACATGGTTTCGGTGTAGCAAGTAAGAAAAATGGTAGAGATGTTAAAGTATTTGGTGTAATTGGAGACTCAACGTTCTTTCATTCAGGAATAACAGGTTTAGTTGATATCGTTTATAATAAAGGGAATGCAGCAACTATTATTTTAGATAATAGAATAACAGGTATGACAGGACATCAAGAAAATCCAGGAACAGGTTATACATTAATGGGAGAAAAAACTGAACAAATAGATCTAATAAAAGTTTGTGAAGCTATTGGAGTAAAACATATAGAAGTTATTAACCCATTAGATTTAGATGAAACTAATAAAGCATTAGACAAAGCTATAGAAACAGATGAACCAATGGTAATTATAACTAAATGGCCTTGTGTATTAAAGAAATCTAATAAGGAAGAAATAGAAGAATACGGATTAGATAAAAAAGTATGTGAAGTAAATAGTGAAGAATGTAAAAAATGTAAAATGTGTATCAAAGCAGGATGTCCTGCAATATCATTTGATGAAGACAAAGGTGCTATAATAGATGAAACAATGTGTGTTGGATGTGATGTATGTCTTCAAATATGTCCATTTGATGCAATAAAAAAGGCTGGTGAGAAAAATGAGTAATATAAACAATATCTTATTAGTAGGAGTTGGCGGTCAAGGTATTATCCTTGCTAGTAAAGTATTATCTACAGGATTAATTAAAGCAGGATATGATGTAAAAATGTCAGAAGTTCATGGTATGGCACAACGTGGAGGTAGTGTAACAACCCAAGTAAGATATGGTGATAAAGTTTACTCGCCAATTATCGGTAAGGGACAAGCAGACATAATAGTAGCTTTTGAAAAAATGGAAGCTGAAAGATGGATTGATCATTTAAAACCAGGTGGTAAACTCGTTATAAACGATTACGGAATACCATCTGTACCGATTTTAATAGGTGAAAATGAATATCCTGAAGGATTAGTAGAAGATCTAAGTAAAAAAGCAGATACGACGGTAATAAATGCTGCTGATTTAGCAAAGGAATTAGGAAATATTAGAGTTCAAAATATTATGATGCTAGGAAGTCTAGTTAAAGCGTTAGGTATAGATGAAGTGGATTGGGAAGATGTAATAAAAGAATTGGTAAAAGAAAAATTTGTAGATATAAATATCAAAGCATTTAATAAAGGAAAAGAGTTAGTAAAATAAGTAAAACCCTTATTAACCAATGGGTATAAAAGTAAAAGGATATAAAACACTATCGGCAAGAGCGGTAGTGTTTTATATTCATATAAAGTTTTTTAGTTTTAGTAAATTTTAGGTCTAATTTAAATTATAAATACAATAACTACATTATTATTATACTGTTAATAAAAGAATCAACTGGAAATGTTAATAAAAAAAATGAAATTATTATTGACAGATTAGTTATAAGGTGTTATAGTATTAAGAGTCGCTTAGGAAAGCGCAGAAAGTTTTCAAGAAAAAACTCTTGACAAACTTCGACAAATCTGATAGTATTATAAGAGTCGTCACAAAAGACGGCACAAGAATTTGATCTTTGAAAATTGAACAGTGCGAAGTCATTAAACAATTATAGATAATTCATTTTGAGTTATCCCAAGTTGATTATAAATCAACACGTTAGTGTTACTATGAGTAACAGGTAAACTTTTAAATTTGAGAGTTTGATCCTGGCTCAGGACGAACGCTGGCGGCGCGCCTAACACATGCAAGTCGAGCGAGAAGCTTTTTATTG
>VENA01000062.1 GCA_009711785.1 Bacillota bacterium | reverse complement strand
ACAAATAATGCAGATTAAATAATCTTACTTATACTTAGTCAGATTATTTAATCTGCATTATTTAATTGGGATAATATAATTTGACTTTTTTTAGAAGTATTAGGTTGAAATAAACTGCCATATAACACATTCTTTAGATAATCTAAATAGATAGTATTAGTGTGGTGATATAGTAAATATAAATAGACCTTTTTTATTTGTGAGCTACTTATAATAGTGGCATAGAGTAATAAGGCTACTATATATAACAAAGTAGTTTCAATATTAAAAAAACTGCAAAACATTGGAACTACTCGGATTGTTATACAAAATTTATCGGTTGTTTTTAATAGAGATAGATTATAGGGTCATATTGGGGGAATGAAAATTGAAAAAAATACTATTTGGTACAAGAAATAAAACTAGATTAGAATATCTTCAAGAAATACTACAAGAGTTACCTATAGATTTAGTGAGTCTTAGAGAATTAAATATTGGATCAAGTATAGAAGAGGATGGGAATAGTCCAGTAGAAAATGCTAAAAAGAAAGCACTTGGATATTATAATCTTGCCCGAATTCCAACTTTTTCTATTGATGCAGGTTTATACATAGATGCTTTTCCTGATTATAAGCAACCAGGAGCATTTGTCAAGAGAATAAAGAAAAATAGAAAGGAATCTACAGATGAAGAAATGCTTGAGTATTATATCGCAGAACTTAAAAAGTATGGAGGAAGAAGCAAAGGGAGATGGAGAAATGCTTTAACCTTTGTACTATCGAATAATGAAATATATACTACTATATTTGAGAGAGAAACAATGTTCACATCTGAAAAGTGTAAAGCATGGACAACCAGTGAGCCATTAAATTCGATTCAATTAGATTTGGCAACAGGTAAATATATTGCAGAGTTGACAGTGGAAGAAAAGAAAGAATCACAGAAAGATTTAGTCAATCATATATATGAATTTATGAAAAAGCACATTGAGTATGTTAAGGGAAGTGTTAATTATTAATTTTTATAAGATTAATTTATTACTTAGATTTTCTTTATCGAAAGGGCAAGCTTCTATAACACTGTATTGTAGATATCCTATTTAGTAAATTAGGACACCGACAAAACGAAAAGTGTTATACTCCATCTGAAAAGATGTAGCTATACATCAAGTAATAAATTGGAGGAGATTAAGTGAAAGTGAAGATTAATTTAGAAACGAAAGGTATTAATTGCTTTTATGATTTATTCAACACAAATAAAATTTTAGAGAAGAAAGATGTTAGAAAACTTTTTAATACACCATCGTATGAGAAAATGATAGATCTATTTGGTCATAATGTAGGACTTACAGAAAAAGAACAGTGGATAGATTTGTTTTATAAAGCTTATAAACTATATTTAAGTAAAAATAAAAATTTAGAAGAAGATCCAGTGAAAAAGAGTGTTGTTGAATCTGTTTTGTGGGCTTTAAATAACTTTGAAAACTTAAATAAACATGTAGACAGAATTGAAGAAATAATAAGTCGAGAAGATTTTATGAAAAATACATTAAAATATTTGCCTAATATTAATTCCGATATTAAAATTGACATTGAATTGTATATTTTCATGTATAATGCATGTGTTGAAAAGGGAGTAGTATTATTAGATGCTTCATTTGCAACTCTATTGAGTGATAATCAATTAAATGCTTTATTATCACATGAATTACACCATTATTTAAAAGATAACTGTCAAAAACCAAAAGAAGGATATGAGGAAATAACTAATGCTTTATTCGCTCTAGAGAATGAAGGAATGGCTGATATGTGTAGTTTTGAAGACATATGTTTCATATATGAATATTTTGGATTTATGGAAAAAGGAATATTGAAAGATTGTTTAAATAACCCAGTTAGGTATATGAGAAAATTTAGTAAAATGTTACAAGATAGATTAGTCTTAAATAAAGATATTAAATTAAATAGTTTTCTTATGAGAAACCAAATAGTTCATCCTTTAGGGTATTCAATAGGAAAATATATTGAGGATATATTTGGTATAGATGAGCTGAGAAATTGTGCAGGAAAACCACTAGAGTTTTTATTAAAGTATAATGATGCTTTGAAAAAGGATATAAATGAAGAGTTATTTGATGAAGAAATTATAGAAAAATTAAAGAATATCTATGGGAAGACTATATAGGAAAGGGTTCTGAGGGGCGGCTTTACGGGGTCGAAATTCAGAGCTTATTTTTATATAGATTCAGAAAAAAACAAATAAAAAATATGGAAGGTGTTAAGTATTAGATAGAGAATATAGATATAATGAAGAAAGTGAAATTACAAAGATTTTTTTAAAATGAGATACAGATAGGGAAACAAAAATGATGATAGATTCTATGAAATTAGCAATAGAGCTAACGATATCTCATAATCTCTGTACATTTATCTTAATTAGATTAGAGATTATAATCTAGGAAAGGAATGGTAAAATGAATAAGACAAAAGTAGATACAAAAGAAAAAGTGAAAGTTAGTAAAATAAAAAAAATTATAAAACTAATAGCTCTATTTTTAGTACCAGGAGTACTTGTAGCGATTGCTTATGCTTTTCTTGCCAGTCCAATTTTAAAAATAGAGTTTCCTAGTATAGTTATATTAGGACTAGCTGCACTGACTGTTTTAGTTCCTGTAGAGATGGGTATAATTTTATTTCAAAGTAAGAGGGAACTTGGAGTGTTTTCAATTAAAAAAATGATTACATATCAGAATAGTTTACCTATTAAAAAGTATTTATTAATTGTACCAATAATTCTTTTTTGGTCTATTATTGTTATGGTTTTAGGGAAAGGGGTTAATGAGTTTATTAAGGATTCCTTCTTTTCATGGTTGCCAGACTGGTACATATTTTCTGCAGATTATTCAGGATATGGGATCTCGAAAATAGTTATGGCTTTTGTATTTGCTTTCTTAGTGGGTGGAATAATATTACCCATAGTAGAAGAAATCTATTTCAGGGGTTACTTATTGCCACGAATGGAGTGGATGGGAAAGTTTGCACCAGTATTAAATGCATTTTTGTTTGCACTATATCATTTTTGGACACCATGGCAGATTATTACAAGAACTGTAGCTTTAATACCATTTTGTTATGTTGCATATAAAACTAAGAATATAAAGGTTGTAATCATTATACATTGCTTGTTAAATATTATGGGTGATGCAGTCGGGATATTATTATTAATGTAATAAAAAATATCATAGCCTTTAAATATAGAGGTAAATAATTGACCCTTCAACATACTAGGAACGTTAAAAAAATAGTGGTAACGGGCTTATTTTTGTTGCCTATTAAAAAAATAATTGTTTATAATTAATGTGCGTTAAGGGAGAAGATAAGTATAAAAAATTTATCTATTAGTTTAATCTTATCTAGTGTGGTAAAACAAAAGAAAGTATCTTCTGAAAGGAGATTAAATATGCAAGTTTCATTTAATAACAGGAATGATAAAAATTATCAAAATATTTTAAACAATCTTTTAAAAGAAGTCTTTCTAGATTTTCAGTTCTGGTATGATCTTAATTTGTGGGACGAAAATTATGAAAGTTATTCAATTATTGAAAATGGAGAAATAATTTCTAATATCTGTGTTTTTAAGACAAAAATAATGTTTAATAAGAAGCGATATTTTACTTTATCTATTGGAGCAGTAGCAACAAAACAAGAGTATAGGGGCAGGGGATTATCACGAATATTGATGGAACACATTATTAATAAATATAAAGATGTTCCAATGTATTTATCTGCAAACGATGGGGTTGTTAATTTTTATCCAAAGTTCGGGTTTGAGCGTGTATATGAAAAATTACCTGTTTGTGAAGTGGAGATAGAAAATCATATTAAAGCAAATAAAGTACAATATGATGATCCAAAAGTATGGAATTATGTATATAATCGCGTAAATTACTCAGACAAGTTAGATTGTGTAAATACTCAAAATATAAATATTTTTCATTTATACATGGGATATTTAAAAGATTCTATATATGAAATACCTGAACTTCAAACCTTAATAGTTGCAAATCAGAAGGGGTCAACTTTGAAATTGATTGGGGTTTTTTCACTTCGAAATATTAATTTTACTGAATTAATTAAATTTCTACCATTTTGTAATGTTAATAAGGTTGAGTTTGGTTTTAGACCTTATTGGACTGATATTGAATATTCTATGCATGAATATAAAACTGACCCGATTTTTGTCAGAAATCTTTGTTGTGATTTAGGAGAGTTTAAATTTCCAGAATTATCAATAACTTAACTTTAATTATGTTTATGTATAAAAAGAGATTAAAGTAAGATTCAAAAAGTGGGAAAATAAGGAAAGTCAACAACTGTATGTTTACATGGTTTAGAAAATATAAGCCTAAGTTTTATTGAGTTAGCACAGTTATTAAATATGAATATTATTTAAATAGATTTACCAAGACATGGGAAACCTCGAAGGATTTAGTGAGAGTCTAGGTCTGTCAAGTTATTCTAAAAAAGTTATAGGAATAATAATAAAGTAATGTTACAAGACATTAATCCGAAATTCTTACATATCAAATAAAACATAAATTATCAAAAAAACTTGTTATATATTTGGTAACCTATATATAGTGCTGGGAGGGGAAATATTGGAATATATTAGTAGGATACAAAATTCAATTGATTACATTGAAGATAACCTAACTACAGACATTAACCTTGAAAATGTAGCAGCTAAATCTTTTTACTCTTTATATTATTTTCATAAAATTTTTCGTGCTATTACTCAAACTTCAATTAAAGAGTATATAAGGAAACGCAGATTAACTGAAGCTGCTTATGAATTAATTAATACTAAAGAAAGGATAATTGATATAGCTATTAAATATCAATATCAATCTCAAGAAGCTTTCACAAGGGCTTTTAAAAGGATGTATGGTAATACCCCAGGAAAGTATCAAAAAAAGAAAGAACATTATATTTTATTAGAGAAAAAAAGATTAAATAAAGATAGTTTGAAACATCTTAATAATGGTATAAGCTTAGAACCTAAAATAATTACTAAGAAAAGATTTACAGTTATTGGTATGAGGTATTATGGAAGCAATCAAAATAGTGAGATACCTAGGTTATGGACAGAATTTAATAAGAGAATAGATGAAATAAAAGGAAGGAATGCAAACGAAGCTTTAGGTGTTTGTGAACATGTATCTAACCTAAGTAATTTAAACAAATTTAGATATATTGCCTGTGTTGAAGTTGACTCTTTAGGTAGTATACCTAAAAAGATGGTAAGTCATAGAGTTCCTACTAATCAATATGCTGTCTTTACCCATAAGGGTCCAGCCTCAAAATTAGATAAGACTTATAGGTATATACATGGAATCTGGTTTCCTAGATCTAATTTTGAACCAATTAATGCAGATGATTTTGAATTATATGATCAGAGATTTAATAATGATAAAGATTCTGAAATGGAGATTTATATACCTATTAAAAGAGTTAAATAAGTTAAGGAGATGATATTAGATGGTTAAAGTAGGTATTCTAGGAACGGGGTTTGGAAAGGTACATGCAGATATTTATAAAAAGTTAGATGGGGTAGAGATAGCGGGGGTATTTGATAGAACATCAGAGAAATTAGATAAAATAAAAAAGGAATTAAAGGTAAGAGTAACTAACAATATTGATGAGTTAATAACTGATCCTAGTATAGATTTAATTGACGTTTGTTTACCGACATCAATGCATAAAAAATATGTTATTAAGTCTTTAAAGAATAATAAAAATGTATTATGCGAGACGCCTATATGTTATACTTTGGAAGAAGCCGAAGAAATGAAAAGATGTGCAAAAAAATATAATAAGAAATTGTTTGTGGACTTATTTTTTAAATTTTCTGATCCTCATAGAATTGCAACTGAAAAGATAAAATCAAATGCTTTAGGAAAGCCTTTAGTAATAAAAGTTTATCAAAAGACACCTCCCCATTGGGGAGATATGGACTTAGATAGAATTATACATAATTTTATGCTACATAACTTTGATTTTTTAACGGATTTGATAGGATTACCAACAGAGGTAATGGCCAATGGGTTCCAGGAAAATAATTCATATGTTTTTTCTACTCTAAAATATAAAAATGGTATAGCTTCGGTAGAAAGTTCAACAATGTTTCCAGGAAAATTTCCATTCAATATTGGATTTGACATTATATGTGAATTTGGAACAATAACTTTTGATGGTAAATATGGACAAGATATAGAACAGAAATTTGTGATATATAAAGATGATGAAAAGGAAGAGATAGATTTACCTTCGAATAATGATCATGAAGAAGTAATTAAATATGTAATTAATAATATTAATAATAATAAATCTAGTTCAATTATTTCTATCGATGAAGCAATAAAGTCGTTGAAAATTGTATTGGCAATAAAACAATCTTTTAAGAACAATCGTTCTGTAAATATAATAGATAAAAACTGAAATAATATTATATAACAAAGAGTTAGAGATATCGAAGGGGTACTTTGTAGTAATTCATCGAATCTCTAACTCTCAATTAATGGATAGAAAGTAATTATACAAGCAAAATAACAATTTTAGTGGTTTAAATAATACCTGATAGGATGGTGTGAGTTTATGAATGTATTATTAAGTAAATATAATTTTCATGAAGATTGGATCAGAGACGAATTGAAAGAATATATCAACGATGATAGTAAAGTAGTAATTTTACCATTTGCATTTAGTGAAAAATGGATATTTAATGCTGAACAATGGGATAGAGCATATAGTAGACAGTATGGTAAATTTAATTCAGAAATCGAGGAACCATTCTTGTCTTTCGGAGTAAAAGAAGAAAATATAATATGGTTAAATTACTATAAAGATAGTAGTAAAGAAATGATTGATTATATAAATAATAGTGACATATTATTCTTTACTGGAGGCTTACCAGAGAAAGCTGTGGAACGTATACTTGAAATTGGACTTTTGGATACACTTAAAAAATACAATAAATTAGTAATAGGTGCAAGTGCAGGAGCAATGGTGCAATTAACTGAATACTATATATCCCCTGACGAAGATTATGATTTTTTTAACTATTACAAAGGATTAGGATTAATAAATACAGATTTTCATATTGAAGTACATTACACTGAAACAAAAGTACAAATGGAATGTATTTCGAAAGTGTTAAAAGAGAAAACAAAAAAAATTTATGCCATAGGTGAGAAGGGTGGGGTAATTTTGAAAGATAATTTAATTAAAGTATATGGTGAAGTAACTTTATTTGGAGATAACTTAAGTGGTTAGGATATTATAATATAAATAAAATATGTTTTTTTATTGACATATCTCACAACTTGATATTCAAGTAAGTTAAAAAATGTTAAAAATCTTTATTTATTACATATAAAACCCGATTTTCTGGAAGAACCTTTTTCAATTGACAAATACATTCTTAATTTATTTTTTAAAAGTGAAATATAAATTTGCGATATATAAATATTTTTATTTTAAAAGTTACTATGTTAGTATAAAAGTAGAGAAAAATCATCTAGATTACAAATTATTAATCAATTTAAGTCGTTATAATCTTTTTATTAATAAAAAATAGCATCTAAGTATTTTAAATATAGAAAGGGTTTATATGAAAAAGGTATTAAATTATATAAGAGGGAAAAAGAAGTTAAGTTTCAATAAAGATAATATTATAACTATTACTTGGTTATTAAATCTTATTTTAGTTATTGCTATACTATACTTACCTAGTACTAGAGAAAAATTTGTTTATGCTACCAATAATTATCCTTATATTATGGGGATATTAGAATTGGGTGTTCTGGGAACTATGGGAGATTTATTAGGAAATAAAATAGTAAATGGCAGATGGAATATAATAGGCATAAGAATTCAGCAAAGAATTTTGGTTTGGGGTTTTATTGGTGTATTATTCACAGTCGCTTTTCCTATATATTCTTATGGAGTCGAAGGACTTTTAAAAGAAGGATTTTTACCAGGTGAAAATTCAAGATTATTAACATCATTTTGGAAATCATTTTTAATGAATATGTTATTTGCTTTTCCAATGATGGTTTTAAATCGATTTCTTGATAAACTGATAGATAACGATAATTTGTTTACCCTCTGGCCTGTTGTTGATACATTTAAAAATATGCATTGGGAGCAAATGTTTCGAGTGGTTGCTCCAACCTGTATTTGGTTCTGGATTCCTGTAAACACTATAACCTTTTTACTACCATCTGTTTATAGGGTTATAAGTGGTGCTTTGCTTGCCATTGTCCTTGGTTTTGTCCTTGGAATGGCTAAGAAATTGAGTCTTCAGAAAAATTAAGACTATAGGTTATATATTTAAAAAATTATTAAAAAAAATAGAATTAACCTTTATGAAGAGTCTAAAAATATGAGGCCATAGGATATAATAGGATGGCAAAGTCATTAAAGAAAAAGGATTAGGATATAAACTTTGTGAAAAAGGATGTAAAACTAAAATGAAATAGCTAAAATGTATATAAATAGATGTCCTACGATAGAAGTAGGGCTTTTTATTTTGCAGTTAAAGTTATAATAATAGTGATTATTTTATTTAGTTTAAACACATATTAAAGAAAATACGAGTATATATCTAAAATACAAAATTCATACGATAAAAAACGACAAATTTTATAAATATAAAGGGATATAATTGTGGGTAGGTAGTTTTATTTTAAATTTACTATGATATTAAAAATATAATGAAAAGTAAATTTGTATTATAGTCAAAAAAGATAAAATATAGACATTTAAATACGTTAATCAACTATATTAACTTAATATTAAAAAATTAAAATGTTCTCATATCTTTTTTACTTAGTAAAGGAGAAAATCAAATGTCCAAATTATTTGCAGTATTTATCCCAATTATTTCAATTATAATTACTACACTTATTATAACTCATATAAACATTGAGGCTAAGAAAAATAATAAAAAACAATTATATGTGATTTTGGGATTAGGAATACTAATATTCTTTTTAATATTTTTTATGAATAAGTAAATAAAATATTTTCAACATCTTTTTATAGGTATGATTTCAAATAACAGAGGATTCTAATGACGATAAAGATCGGTAACAATTAGGACATGCTTTCTATCATGATCTTTTGAAAAAAAGTAAGAAACGTCAGGACTTTTCAAGCACGTCGGGAATGATCAGGATACTATGTTAATATACTTTTCAAGATATATAACATATGTTGATTAGCGTAATTATAATTTATTTAATAACAGGAGGGATTTTTTATGAAATCAAAAATTTTTAGTTTTGTGCTAATTTCTTTTTTTGCTGTTACATTAATTAGTTGTAATAAAGTAAAATATTCATCTAATTTTGCCGGAATACCTATATATCCAACTACAGAATTATCTTTAGATGCCGATACTGGTAAAAATTCACACTCTGAAATGTACTTAGATCCTTATTTTAAAGAAGATTATGAAAAAGCAATTGAATACTTTATGAAAAATATAGATAAAAGTATTTGGGATATTAATGAGGTTGAAAATCAACCGCTAGGAACTCTTGATAAGATAAAAGCTTATAAGTTAACAAGTGGGGATAAAAAAGTGACTCTAACGATAGGGTTTTCTAAAAGTGAAAAAACAGGTAGAAATTTAATAGTGTCCATAGTTGGGAATAAATTAACTGTACATTAATTTAAGAAAGTCCCTCATAAAACATAGAATTAACTCTGGTTTTAACATTAGAGGGTGACTTTATGAGATTTACATAGGCAAGTAACAAAAGTTATAAAAATATAAATGGAGGTAGAAGGATGAGAGAAAATAGATTAAAAAAAGATATTACAATTGACATAGCTGATTTGAGGGAAAAGAGTGTTATTAAAAATTTATATAATCTATACCTTCATGATTTATCACAGTTTACTGATGATAATGATATTGATGAAAATGGTGTTTTTATTTGGGATAGCGAAGAACTATATTGGGAAAAGAATAGTTTATATCCCTTAATAGTTAAGTATAAAGATAAAGTAATTGGTTTTTTACTTTTATCAGAACCTCCTTATGTTAAAGAAGGTTGTGACTATTGTATTCAAGAATTTTTTATATTAAGAAAATACAGAGAAAAAGGTTTAGGAAGAGAAGTAATTAACATACTTTTTAAAAAGTATAAGGGAAGGTATAGTTTACTAGTACTTGAAAATAACAAAAAAGCACTGAAATTTTGGCGCAATACTTATAAACAAAATAACCTGAAATATGAGGAAGATATAATGAATTTAGATGAAAATGTGTGTTATTATCATACTTTTAAAATTGAATGATCTATTTAATAAAAATCACATTTTTAGATACTTAAAAAGCTGAAAGGGTTTAATAGATAATACAAAAAGTTTTACAGAGTATAATTATTTGTTTCTTTAGTTTCAAGGTATTAATTTCATTTAATCTAATAAAATTTTTTAAAATCAAATAAAAACTTATAAAGATTTAGTAAATATTATCTATCTTAACAACTATATTTACAGTTATACCTTTCAGTAACTGCCTAAACTATTATTAATTATTGTTAAGGAGGAAATAATGGATTTTATTCAGAAGATTTTAGGAATCTCAATTGTTATTATAGCTTTCATAACTATTACACGAATTTATATGATAGTAACAGCATATATAGGTGAAAAGCTTGGCTTTGGAAAGTTTTTTATAGGCTTATGGAAAAAAATGAGAAGATAAAGAAATAGCTTTCACATAACTTTCACTTATAAGAAAATTAATAAACAATGAATAGATTACCAATAAAATTAACTTACAATATTATATAGAATTTTGCTAAGCTAAAGTGTTTAAAAACAATTTCCAGTAACTTTAGATACTTTTTAAGAGTTAAGCTGTAAAAGTTTTTTAAAAAAGTGGAACAATATCAGTACTTAGTTGGTGGCTTAATATGGGAGAAAATATTATAGGTATTGTATTATTCTTCATAGTAATTTTAAGAGTGGTTTATAAGAAAATAAAATATAAGATCCATTGCAAAAATTAGTTGCTAATTTAGAAATAGGGTTTGAAACAGTTCCACAGATATAAGATGTAGATAAAAAAGGCTTAGGTATGTCTATAACTGTTTCTAAAAGAAAGTATATTTAGATGATACATTAATACATAAAATCTAGATTTCTCTTAATATATTTTACGATAGCAGAAAAATTACATGGACATAGTAACATACCAAAAATGTTAAAAAATATTAAAGCAATATATTTTAAGTCATGATAGGATTTTAGATATTTGGAGGGAGAGTATATGGGTATTGATTGTGGATTTACAAAAGATAATAGTTGGTTTAGATATAGAGCAGCTGCCATTATTATTGAAGATGATTGTGTATTATTTGCTAAGAATGAAAGAGATGATTATTATTATTCTGTAGGTGGCGGTATACATATAGGTGAGAAGGCTGAAGATGCTGTTAGAAGAGAAGTATTTGAAGAAACTGGAATTTCCTATGAAGTTGAAAGATTAGCATTTGTTCATGAAAATTTCTTTAATGGGTCGGGTAGATTAGATGGATATAAATGTCATGAAATTACTTTCTATTTTTAAATGAAATCTAGAGGAACAAAGAAACTTAATAGTGATAGTTATTCAGATAATATTAGGGAGTATATGCATTGGATCCCAGTTGACAAGTTAGAAAATTATAAGGCATTTCCAACTTTTTTTAAAGATAAAATTAAAAGTATTAAAGACAGAATAGAGCATATAATTACATACAATTATTAAACAGAACTTTATGGTTATAGGTAATTTTTTAGTGCAAAATCATATAAAAATATTATTTAGCAAGAAAAGGAGATGAATATATGAGTAATTATAGATTGACTGCAAAAGCCATAATTATTAAGGATGACAAAGTTTTATTAAATGAACTTGATAATGGAGAATATTACAATCTTCCAGGAGGTGGAGTTGAAGTTGATGAAACCTTAAGAGATACAGTAGCAAGGGAAGTATATGAGGAAAGTGGATTAAGTGTTTTTGTCAAAGAAATGTTATATGTGTATGAGTATAATCCTATAAGAGATGACTATAGATATGGTTCTCGTGGTAGTTTAACTCATGTATTTAGATGTGAAATTAATGAATATAAAGACATAGAACCCCCTATAGTAATTGATTCTAATCCTATGAATTCATCAGTGAGCACAGGATGTAAATGGGTGACCTTTGAAGAATTACAAGACATAAATCTTGTACCTAAAATTAACGATATCATAGTTGAAGATATTAGGAGGAAAGATTTTACAACTAGGTTTCTAGAAAATATTCATTGAAAGAATTCGGTGAAGTGTTACTGTAGTCAAGATATCCATTATATAGCATGGGAAACGCTAGAAATATTAAGTTATAGTTTATAATAGTTTTTTTTATAATTTTATAACTTAAATTACTTTAATAATTACTTGAACAAATATAATATTAATAGATTGATATAGATGTAATATTTGGAATATACAATCTTAATTACTAAGTAGGGAGAGGATATTATTGGATAAAATGATATCAGGTTTATAATGGAGTTTCTTGGCCTTTTGTATAATTGGGATTTTAGCTTATTTTTACTCAAGAGAAAATTCAGATAGAAAAAATGAAGTTAGAAATATGTTGAAAATTATGATTGGTATATGGTTAGTTATTGCTGTAACAATTACTATAATTTTTAGTGCTAGTTGAAAGTTTAATTATTAGTTTAGTATTAGAAGAGTAATTTTAGTATTAAATTGATTATGCATTAATTTATATACTCTATTTTAAAAATATAGTTATTGTTATCAGGAAGTATTAGGAGTTGAAATACAATGATAAATCTTCAAAAAGAATTAATTAAAGAATATGGGTTAAATTTAACATTAAAACCTTATGGTGATAATGAAACGAGGAATAATGTTTTTTTAGGAGAGTATAGAAATAAGTCTTTTATAGTCAAACTTGAAGATATTAAATACCTAGAGCAGGTAAAGCTATCAATATATGTTGCATCAAACTTATTAAAATCTAATTTGGTAAGTTCATCACGATATATTAAGACTAAAAAAGGAAAGTACTTTTATGTATTTGAAGATAAAGTAGTTACAATACAAAAGAAAGAAGATTTAGTTAAACTTAAATTTAAAACAAATAAAGATTTAATAAGTATTGGAGAAGTTATCGGAGAATTTCACTTGCTTTTAACAAGTATGAATATAAAAGGTTTAGAAAAGTCAGATTTCTATAAAGACTTTATGTGGGGTAAAGTACCTCTTGCACAATCTAGTAAAAGATTAGAAGAGATAGAAGAATTTTATAAAAAATATACTCCTAATTATCAACTGTTAACGAAGGGAATAGTACATAATGATCTGAATTTAAATAATATATTCAGTGTAGGTGAAAAATATTTCTTTATTGATTTTGAGTTTCTTAAAGAGAGCCCACTGATTAGTGATTTAGGAGTTTTAGTCTTAGAACTTTGGGATTATAAGAGAGGGATTAACGATTATATTGATAAACTTAATTATCTACTTAAAGGATATGAGAAAGAAATAAAGTTATCTCAATATGATAAAGAAAAAATAGTGATTTTTTCTTTAAGATATTTGTTTAGTGATGAGAATTGGTATAATTACTGGTTTTTTAATGGTAATCAAACTCTAGGAGATTTAATTCCAACAATTAGAAAGAAACAAAAATTATTATTAGAAATAATTAGTTAACTATGTTAAAACCACAAGTGGTAAGTAGTAGTGCATAGATTAGGTAATAAGACTTTTGTCTAAATTAAAGTCAAGCCTTTAAATTAGTTAAGCACATCTATGCACCGGTCAAAATGGAAGTTTATAAAGATAAAATAATATTTAATGAGGTGATAGATATGCCAAGAGAAATGATTGTTGTACCTTATGATAATAAATGGTCTGAGATGTATGAAAGAGAGAAATATATATTACTAGATATTTTAGGGAGTTTAATAATTGATATACAGCACTTTGGTTCTACATCAATCAAAGGATTAAGTGCAAAACCAATAATTGATATTATGATAGTAGTTGATGATATAAATGAGATAGATAAATATAACAGTGTTATGGAAACATATGGTTATAGTGTAAGAGGCGAAAATGGTATCGTGGGAAGAAGGTATTTTGTAAAATTAAAACCTGATAAATCTGGTAATCATACTCATCATATTCATGTTTATCAGAAAGGAAATCCACATATAACAGATGAGTTAATGTTTAGAGATTATTTACGTATTAATAAAAAGGCGTTTATAGAATATGAAAACGTAAAAATAGAAGCGTCTTTAAAATTTCGTCATAATCCCAAAGGATATGTAGATGCAAAATATGATTGTGTGATGAGAATTATGGACAAAGCTAAATTATACTACTCAAATTTAATATAATTTATGATGACATTATAAATTGAAGTAAAGTTTATAAAGGATTAAAGGTTTTAAGAAAGGGAAAAAATATAGAATTAAGATACAGACTCTGTGAAAGTAAATGTATGTCTTAAAGGTAAATAGCTAAAAATGTTAAATGTCAAAGAACATATATATAAGATAAATGAAAGAGTTTATAAAAAATAAAGTTTTAAATATATGTAAATAGATGTCCTACCTTAGAAGTAGGATCTTTTATTTATAATTATAGTTTTAATAATAGTAATCTATATTATAATCATATTAAATATACCTTAATGATAATATATATATAGTATTATAGTAAAAAAGTAAAATTAAAGATGATATCGTAGATATTAAGTGATGAAAATTTATGAATAATTAAAGGGGTTTATAAAATGGAGGTTATTAAATATATTTTTACTTGTATATTGTGTTACTTAATTTCAGGTATAGGCCATGAGTTAGGTCATATTGCTGTAGGTTTGGCTAATGGTTGGAAATTTTGTTTGCTGGTAATTGGTCCTTTAGGAATAAAAGCAGATGATAATGGTAAAATTAAGTTTTATTTTGAAAAGAATATTACTTTATGGGGTGGTATAGGAGCTACAGTTCCTAGAAGTATTAACAATAATAATATTAAAATATGGTCTAATGTATTGTTAGGAGGACCACTAGCTTCAATAATTATAGGAGTTATATTTCTTCCCATGGGACTTATGATGAATAATATTTTTATTATTGTGTTAGGCGCAATGCCTTTAAGTATGGGTATAATAAGTGGGTTACCACTTTCTATAAGAACAGGAATATTATTTGTAGATGGTAAAAGGTGGTATAGACTTCATAACGGAGGACAAGAGGCTGAAGAGGAAATTGCTTTATTTAAAATAGTAGAGCACATAAACACAAGAGGAAATTATTCAACTATTAAGCTATCAAGCATCGAGTCACTTATAAAATCAAAAGAAGTAGGAATTCGATACTATGGATATTATTCTAAATATCAATATTACAAAGAACTAAAATGTGAAGAAGAAATGATGAAAATAATAAAAAAAATGGAAGATATTAAAGATAAAGTTCCAAAAATAATCGTAGCAGATTGTAAAATAAATTAATTCACAGTGATAATTTATTTAGGAGCTTTTGATAAGGGACTTAGTGATATTGATTTAGATGGGATATACATTCAAAAAAATCATTTAGAGAGTTTAGATAAACAGACTAAACTATGTTTTAAATATTTAGATGGAAAGCTAAAATTTATCAATTAAAGTATTATGGTATAACAATAATTGGACAAAAACCTATCACTTTTAATTTTGAAGTTTATTGGGATATCTTATTAGACGGTATGCTAGAAAACTTATAAAATAGTGGCGTCGGAGTATGTGTTGAAAGTAGTTCCATAGAGATGGCACAAGATAATAAATGAGCCAATGATATTAAGAAAAGGAAATACAAAGTCTTATTATTAATCTATTATTCACAGTATAAAAGATGTTTCAGGTTATATTGATTTTATAATTAGAGAAAGCAATCTTTTATTTGAAAAGGACAAAATTTAGTAGCTTAGGTTATGCCGGATTTTGAGGATAATTAAGTCAGCTAGCATTGTTTGAAGGGGGAATAACTTTGAATTATGAAATTAAAGGTAAAGAAAATAAAACACTTTTATTATTTATAAATGGTGGTGGACTTAGTAAATGGATGTGGAAATACCAAAAACCAATATGGAATGAATATAAGTGTATCTTCTTCGATTTACCAGGGCATGGTGATAACTCAGATATTGAATTTAATACAATTGATGATGTATGTTTATTATTGATTGACTTAATTAAGAAAGAATCTGAAAATCACAAAGCAATTATAATTGGACTTTCTATTGGAGCACAAATAGTTTTAAATTTATTAAAGTCATATAATGATTATATTTCAAAGGCTGTAGTTATAAGTGGTCTTAATAACCCTATGAAGGGATATAGTTTTTTAGTTAAACCAATGTTAGTATTTTCTATGCCGCTTGTTAAGAGGAGATGGTTTTCTAAAATACAATTTAATCAATTTTCGCTTCCAATAAATTGGTTTGAAGATTACTATAAAGATTCTTTAAAAATATCTAAAAAAACTCTAATGAATATGACTAAAGAAAATATGGCATTTAATTTTGATAAAGCAGTGCATAAGATACCAGTAATGATTTTAACTGGAGAAAGAGAAAAAGAAGTAGTAAAAAAATCAGCAGAAAAAACAGCTAACTATATAAAAGATAGTAAATATTATATAGTTAAAGGTGCTGGGCATGGTATCCCCTATGAAAAACCTGAAATATTTAATAAACTTCTTCTAAAATTTATTTCAGATAGTATTATTGAAGATTTTCAAGGAAATATTGTAAAACAAGGCTAATATAAAAGTTTAAGATAGCCTATTAAAAACATATAGTACAATTTGAACTGTTAAAATGTTTAAAAAGTTTAGTAGTTATATTTTATAAATTTTTAATGCAATTATATAAAACAAAAAGGAGAAAAAATAATGAGCGATTTACAGTATAGTTTACAATTTGAAAAATTGTTTAATAAACTGCATCTTGGTAAGATAGTCGGTGAGCCTAAAAGAATATCAGGTGGGCTTTTACACAGAATGTATGCTATTGAAACATTGCAAGGGAAATATGCAGTTAAAGCATTAAATCCTAAAATAATGAATAGAACAGAAGCAATGAAAAATTTTATTGATTCAGAACAAATAGCCAATATTGCAGCAAATAATATACCTGCTCTTCCAGCTAAAAGATTTAATGAAAATTTTATGAAAGAAATAGACAAGCAATTCTATCTTGTTTTCGATTGGATAGACGGTAAGACTCTAAAACCTAGTGAAATAAATATAGAACATTGTAAAAAAATAGGTGCTATTCTTGCAGATATACATATGACTGATTTTTCAAAGATAAACATAAATAATGAGTGTTCACATAGTAATGAAATAGCAAATTGGAATTACTATTTACAAAAAGGAAAAGAGAACAATGCAGTGTGGGTTAACTTGTTACTTGAATGCATTGAAAAGCTTTATAATTGGAATGCTCAGGCAAATAAATCAGAAAAATTACTTTCATTAGATTTGGTTATTAGCCATAGGGATTTAGATTCTAAAAATGTTATGTGGAAGCAAAATAAGCCCATTATTATTGATTGGGAGTCAGCTCATTATATAAATCCTATAAAAGAATTGGTTGAAACTGCTATTTATTGGTCTAAAAATGAGATAGAAGATATTGATAAAAAAAGGTTTTTAGCTTTTATAGATGAATATAAAAATAAATATGGAACACTACAAGCAAATTGGAAAATGGTATTATTAAGTGTTTTTTCAGGCAAATTAGGCTGGCTTGAATATAGTTTGAAACGATCTTTATTACTTGAATGTACAGACAAGGAAGAACAAAAGATGGGAACCGAAGAAGTAATTAGTACAATAGAAGATATCAAACATTATGCAGATATGATTCCTAAATTAGAAAAATGGCTTAATAACGAGATTTAAAAACAATGATAATGTATTAGTAGAAGGTTATGACATAAATAAATAAAAAAATATTATTGTATTAATCATAATAGAATATTTTCAATAGAAAAATTATGTAAAGGAGAATTAATTATGATTGAATCTTTTGATATACCCTTTGATGAGATTGAAGTTATAAAAAGTTTATGGGAAAAGAATCGGAAGTACCATGAAGATAGTTCAAGTTATTTTAGTGAAGCATACCGTTCTATATGTTTTGATGATAGAATTAAAGATTTTGAAAAGCTTTATAAGGAGAAGCTTAAAATCACAGTTGTTAAAGATGATAATGAGTATATCGGCTATTGTATATCAACAATAATTGATGGGAAAGGGGAGATTGCATCAATCCATGTAGATGAAACAAAAAGAGGCCTTGGTATTGGAAAAGCTCTTGTAGTTAAACATCTTGAATGGATGAATAAAAATAATTGTAAAGTTATGGGAGTAACAGTATCTCAAGAAAATGATTATACTATTGAATTTTATAAGAAGCTAGGATTTTATCCTAATACTTTATATATGCAACAAATAATAAAAGAATAATTTTTTATGCCACATTATTTTTATAGCTATATTAGTTATTATTTATGGAAAATATTTCATAAACAAAAGGACTGTGTCAAAAAGCAAATATTCTTTAAGTCTATTACTATTAGATAATATAATTCAGGTAAATAAAGGCTTACAAGAGAGTAATTAATTTTTAAAGTGAAAATATAGTGTATGATGTAGACTCAAAGATAAATAGATTAAATGTTAGATATTTCTAAAATACACATACTTTCTAGAATAGATAAAAGAACAGAAAAAAACAAATAATGCTTAGATGTATATATATAGATGTCTTACTTTAAAAGTAAGGCTTTTTTGTTTGCGAGGCATGTTGGCGAGCCGGTGGTTTGAGAGAAAACCTGTCACCTAGTTAATGGGAAGATAAGCTGTAGGCAAGGGCGACTTTGGCGACGAAGAGGTCTAAAGGAAGCCGATGGT
>VENA01000023.1 GCA_009711785.1 Bacillota bacterium | reverse complement strand
TGTCAGAATTGTGATGGGTTAATGGAACCTATACACTACAAAAGTGTACACGGAATAACTTATAACATTGACGATTAGTGAAGAGCCAAGAATAAGCGGCGAAATCATTTAATCGCCGCCTTTTTTATTAATTTTGAAGTAGTAAATTTTATTTTTAACACAGTAATTCCTATAATTGGTATTTTAACCTCTTTTATTATACCAATAATATTATTTACAATTGCGAAGGTGAAAGAATATGGAAAATAGACGACTTATATTTATAATTATAATATTACTAACTTGCATATTAACAGGATGTTGGGATGCAAAGGAAATAAGTGATAAAACAATTATTACTTTAGTTGCAGTGGATAAAATCGATGGTAATGTAAAATTCACACTGGAATTTAGACCACCTATCGATAGATCCATGGGAGCAGCTAAAGGTAAGGAATCCGATATAATAAGAGGAGAAGGAAAAAATTTCACACAAGCAAGTAATTCCTATTTAAGAAGAGCTAATAAAGATATATTTTTAGGTGCAGTTAGAGCATTAATATTTACAGATAATTTAGCCCATGAGGGTATAGAAGAATATTTAAATAGACTAAGAGGTTTAGAAGAATATAGAAGAACTATAACTATTTTTTCAACTACTGCTGATATGGATAGGTTATTAGATGCAAAACAATTAGATTATGATAATATAGGTTATGCAATTGAACATTTAAATGCTCAATTAGTAAAAAATGGAACTCTTTATAATGCCACAGTTTCTATTGTTTTAGAAAATGCAAGTACTGAAAATGTGGGATATTTACTAAGTAATTTAGACATAGTTAATGAAAAAATTGAAGTAACAGGGTATTCAGTTTTTAAAAACAACAAAAAGGTTGGATTAATTCCTGAAACAGATATGAAAGGAGTAAATTTTCTAATATTAGAAAAGTCAAAAGGAGAGTATACAATTAATATGGAAGGTGTGGATATTGCTGTATCAACACGTATAAAAAATAAAAAATCACTGCTACTTATCAAGATGAAGAAATAAATTTTGATGTGAAGATTTCACTAGATTCAAAGATGTTGCATTTATCTAAAAAGTATAAAATAGATACTGGAAAAACTAGGGCTCTTAAAAAGAAAATAGCGGATGTAGTAAAAAAAGATGTATTAAAAGCCATAGAAGAGTCACAGAAAAAATTCCAGTGTGATTATTTATATTTTTATAAATATTTTAGAGGTAAATATAATACAGAGTATAAAAATATGAATTGGAATAATAAATATAAAGAGGCTAAATTTAATATAGAGATAAATACAGATATTATTTCAGGAAACTTAGTTAATTTTAACTAATAATTGGAGGTAATAATGTTTAATAAAAAATACTTTCTTAATACATTAAAAGAAATAGAAATATCAAATCTTGATATTAAAAAAAGGGAATTAAAAAATAAAAGTAATGAAGTGATAATACTCTATATTGAACAGTTAACAGACAGGAAGATGTTAGCAAATGATATTATTAAACCTATTAATATATATTTAACAAATAATCCATCAAAAATACTAGCAAAAGAAGTTTTAAATAATATTGTTTATAGTACTAAATGCATTATAGATGATAAAGAAGAAAAAATAATTGATTATATTTTAGATGGTATGGCAATATTAATTCTTTCTAATAATAAAAAATATATAGCTATCGATTTAAAAAAAGTAGAAAAAAGAGATGTAGATACTCCAGAATTAACATATACATTAAAAGGACCTAGAGATAGCTTTGTAGAAAATTTAGATATTAATTTATCCTTAGTTAGATATAGAATAAAAGATCCAAAGTTAAACATTAATAAACTTAAAATAGGTAGGAGAGCAAAGACAAATGTTGCAATACTTCATATTGAAGATATAGCAAATGAAAGTATTGTAGATGATGTAACAAAAAGAGTTAAAAATATCGATGTAGACGGGATAATAAGTTCTGGGGAATTACAAATAAAAGCGGAAAGCCCACTACTTTAGCTATGGGATGGATAGCGTAAAAATAATTCTTAAATGTGTATGTTTTCAGTATAAACATACACATTTTATGCTATAATAATTATATGGAAAATAAATATAGAAAAACAAAAACAACTGTATCATTTATTAATTATCATTTTGTATTTTGCCCAAGATATAGAAGAAAAATATTTTTAATCCCTAACATGGAAGAACGATTTAAACATTTAGTTAAACATATATGTAAGGAGATGAATATTGAAATTATTGCTATAGAATGTGATAAAGACCATACCCATATATTTTTAAATTGTCTTCCTACTTTAAGTCCTTCTAAAATAATGCATAAAATAAAAGACACAACAAGTAGAATTTTAAGGGAAGAATTTAAAGAATTAAATAAAATGCCTAGCCTATGGACTAGAAATTATTTTATATCAACCGCTGGAAATGTATCAAGTAAAACAATAAAAGAATATGTAGAAAGTCAAAAAAAGAGATATTAGAAAGTGGGGGGGATACTTTGTCGAATTTTATTTTGACTCTTAAGTTAGATACAGAAAAACATCAAGAGGAAATATTAACCAAAAGACTTGAAATAAGTAGAAATATTTATAATGGATGCTTAGGTGAGTTATATAAAAGATATAATCATATGAAAGACTCTAAGAAATATCAAAAGATAGTAAAACTTTCTAAGGGAAAAGAAAGAAATAAGAGATTTAGAGAATTGAATAAAAAATATGGCTTAACAGAGTATTCACTTCATGAATATGTTAAATCAATGCAAAAGCATTTTAAGAAAAATATAGATAGCTTTACAGCTCAAAAGATAGCGACAAGGTGTTTTATTGCCTTTAAAAAATTAATATTTCATCAAGCTAATAAAGTTTATTTTAAAAAATATGGTGAAATGAATAGTGTTGAAGGAAAATCAAACAAAACTGGAATTAGATTTAAGGATAATGAATTAATTTGGAATAAGTTAAAAATACCTGTAATAATAAAGAAAAATGATGAATATGCACATATGGCTTTAGAAAATAAAATTAAATATTGTAGAATAGTTAGAAAATTTATTCGTGGCAAATATAAGTTTTATATTCAACTTATATTAGATGGGATACCACCTACTAAAATAAATAAAAAAACCGGCGAAATTAAAAATAGTATAAGTAGGGGTGATGTAGGGATCGACATAGGCACTCAAACTATTGCTATATCAAGCCAGTATGATGTTAAGCTATTAGAGTTAGCGCCTGAAGTTAAAATAATAGAAAAAGAAAAACGAAAACTATTAAGAAAGCTAGATAGGCAAAGAAGAAGTAATAATCCTAACAATTATAATAAAGATGGGACAATAAGAAAAGGAATTAAATTAAGGTGGAATAACTCTAATAGGTATGTAAAGACTAAAAATAGATTAAAAGAAGTACAAAGAAAGCAGGCTGTAATAAGAAAACAATCCCATGAAAAACTAGCCAATTATATACTTAGTTTAGGAAATAGATTTTTAGTTGAAAATATGAATTATAAAGGACTACAAGCAAAAGCGAAAAAAACAACTATCAATGAAAAAACTGGGAAATACAACAAGAAGAAAAGGTTTGGTAAATCACTAGCAAATAAAGCACCATCGATGTTTTTAACTATACTAGATAATAAATTAAAATGGCATGGTGAAAAGCTTCAAGAAATAGATACTTATAAAGTTAAAGCATCACAGTATAATCATATTGAAAATAAATATATAAAAAAGAAATTAAGCGATAGATGGAATGACTTTGGAGAATTTAAAATACAGCGGGACCTATATAGTGCATTTATAATTCAAAATGTAATTGGTAAGAAATTAGATGAAATAGACAAAGAGAAAATGATAAGTACATTTGATGAATTTAAAAAACTACACGATAAAGAAATAGAAAGAGTTAAAAATAGTAAAAGTAAATTAATAGCTAGTATGGGAATATAATTTTAAGTATAAAAGGTTTTGACACGAGCCTAAAATATCGTTAAAGTAATTCATTAGAATATGCTTTGATAGTGAAAGTTTTAGGGAAATTAATTAGTATTTATATGTTGTAGATATAAGAAATGCAAGCCTTATATTGAGAGTATAAAAGAAGTTAATGCACCTAAGAACCCCTTGCCTTTAGGCATGGGAGTGTCAGAAACGCTTTTGTTAAACAAAAGGTTTAATCTCTTTCCACAGATGGGGATTGTAGAACGTTCAGATATGGCTACAGGAGCTTTACTTGAAGGGAAGGTAATTGTATTAATAGAGGGAAGTGTTTTAGCTTTAGTTGCTCCAAAGTTATTTTTTGAATTTTTTATATCTAGTGATGATTTATACGATGATAAATTTATAGCTATACTTGGAAAATATGTTAGAATGTATTCAACATTTTTATCTGTAACAATGACTGCTCTATATGTAGCTATACTAAGTTTTCATATAGATACATTGCCAGGAGATTTTATTTTTACTATATATGATTCAAACCAAGGGGTACCATTTTCAATTGCTATAGGGGCACTTATAATTGAACTGGTCGTGGAAATGTTAAGAGAGGCATTATTAAGAGTTCCTAAACAGATAGGTGCTGCAGTAGGTATAGTAGGTGGTATTGTTATCGGTCAAGCAGCTATTGCTGCTAAAATATTTAGTCCGTTATTACTTATTGTAGTATCAATATCATTATTATCTTCCTTTACAGCACCCGATTATACAATAATGAACTCATTAAGAATAATAAAATTTTTCCTTATAATTGCATCTAGTTTTTTTGGTTTAATTGGATTTTCATTAGCAATAAGCATTGTACTTATAGATATGATATCTACAAACACATTTGGTATACCATATCTTACTCCATTTACACCATTTAACTGGCATGATTTTAAAAATGTATTTTTATATGGTAAAGATATATCATTTTTAAGACCTAAATTTTTGAGAACTAAGGATAAAACCCGTTTTAAAAAATAGTTTATTATTAAAAATTAATTGATATTTAAAATGTACTGAGATAGTTATGCAGATATAAAAGGCGTTGTTATTTTATTTTTCAGATTAAAATTGAATTTAATAGTGTTTTTAGTTCCCTTAAATTAACGTATAAGGGAACTTTATTTATGGAGTAATAGATATATTTGAAGTAAGTATTTGAGGAAAGTAGTCCTATATACACTTTTGTTTTTTACTATAGTATATAAAAAATACATTATTAAGTTTTAAGTATAAGAGTTTACTTTACTGTATAACAATTCTTTATAGCAGTTAGAGGTAAAATGTATTATATAATAAAAGTATACTATTGTTAAAATTTTAATAATTAGAAAGGTGTGTAATTTTTGGATTCAAAAAAAGAATTAGATATTTTCAAAAAAAGTATTAACTTTTATAAATTTAATTTCAATAAAAGTGACAACCAAAATAATAATTCTGAAAAGAAATTTAAAAAGAATAAAACTGAAAGATTATTGACGATAGGTACTTGGATTATAATTTTAGGAGTTTGGTATATAATAACTGAACTAGAGTTATTTTCTACGACCTTAGTACCATCACCATATAAGGTTTTAACGACTTTTATAACTATTTTAAAAGAGGGTTATAACAATGTCTCTTTATGGATGCATCTTGGGGCTAGTTTTCAAAGGTTATTTATAGCTTTAGTACTTGCTATTATAACTGCAATTCCCATTGGATTATTAAGTGGATATTTTAGTAAGATTAAAGCAATTGTTGATTCTGTAGTTGAGTTTTATAGACCGTTACCACCACTTGCATATTATACATTACTTATATTATGGTTTGGTATTGATAATAAGTCAAAGGTAACATTATTATTTTTGGCTGGTTTTGCACCGATTTATATAGCTTGTGTATCTGCTGTTAGAAAGGTTAATAAGGATTATATACTAAGCGCTAAATCTTTAGGTGCAAGTCAAAAAAGCATTTTCTTTAAGATTGTACTGCCTGCATGTTTACCTGAAATTTTTACAGGCATTAGAACCGCAGTGGGTGTATCATATACTACTTTAGTTTCTGCTGAAATGGTAGCTGCCACATCGGGCATAGGATGGATGGTATTAGATGCATCGAACTTTCTAAAAAGTAATGTTATAGTTGTGGGTATCTTGGTAATGGGTTTTACCGGTATATTAATTGATTATGGATTAAGATATTTAGAAAAAAAGATTGTCTTTTGGAAAGGACATGTTTAAATTTAAATACTTTTATTTACTAAAAACTTTAGAAAATAGTATTAAAAATGGAGGTAAACTATGAAAAAAATATTATTAATTTTATTAATAGCAGTTTTAGCTGTATCGATGATAGGTTGTAATAGTTTAGAAAAATCAGAAGAATCATCTTTACCTAAAGAGATTAATTTTGGTATTCTTAGGGTTCCAAATGAACAAACAATAGCAATAGCAGAAGGATTATTTGATAAATACTTTACAGATAAAGGCATTAAATGTAACTTTATAGTCTTTGACTCTGGGGTAGATGCAAATAAAGCATTAGCATCAGGTAGCATTGATTTTGCTACAATGGGAAATACAAATTCCATAATAGCTTTATCAATGGACCTTGATGTAGAAATGATTTATATACACGAAGTACTTGGAGAAATTGAAGCATTAGCAGTTAAAAATAAATCAGGAATTAATAAAATAAAAGATCTTTCCGGTGAAAAAATAGCAACGCCCTTTGCATCTACATCCCATTATTGTTTGTTAAACGCACTTAAAGATGCTGGAGTAGATGATGAAGTGGAATTATTAGATATGCAAACACCTGAAATTGTTGCAGCTTGGGAAAGAGGGGATATTAAAGCAGCTTATACTTGGCAACCATCACTTGGGAAACTACTAGAGGATGGAGAAATTCTTATTTCTAGTGAAGATATGGCTAATAATGGTTATGTAACAGCTAATGTAGAAGTGGTAAGAAAAGAATTTTCAAAGAAATATCCTGAATTAGTAACAGACTTTATAACTTGTTTATCAGAGGCTAAGGATATATATATAAAGGATCAAGAAAAAGCTGCAACTATTGTAGCTGAAGAACTTGAAATAACTAAAGAAGATGCACTAAAACAAATGAATGGATCAATATGGTGTACACCTAAGGAATTAATAAGTAATAAGTATTTCGGAACTAATAAAAAACCAGGGGATTTTGTAACTATTATGAAAGATACATCAGATTTCTTAAAAAAGCAAGGATCCATTGATAACTCTCCATCAAAGGAAGAATTTGATAAGTATGTAAATCCATTATATATTCAAAATTCTTTAGAAAAAACTTCTAATAACTAAATGTATAAAATAGGTGCATTAAATTATTTTATGATAAACTTATGAAGGAGTTTTAATAATGGCAAATGTAAAAAAGAAAGAAGTTTTAATAGATATTAAAAATTTAAAGTCAGTATATGGAAAGAATATAGATTCTGTATTAGCACTTGACAATATAAGTTTACAAATTAAACGTGGGGAATTTTTATGTGTATTAGGACCCTCCGGTTGTGGGAAGAGTACATTATTAAAAACTATTGCTGGATACATTAAACCTACAAGTGGAACTTGTCTTATGCAAGGAGAATCTATTACAGGTCCTGATTGGCACAGAGGAGTTGTATTTCAGTCTCCAACTTTGTATCCATGGATGAGTGTAAAAGAGAATGTTGAATTTGGGCCTAAAATGAGAGGTCTTTCTGAAAATGAAATTAAAAGGATAAGAACTCATTTTTTAGATCAGGTTAAACTAACTGGCTTTGGAGATAAAGCTACATTTGAACTTTCAGGAGGTATGAAACAAAGAGTAGCGCTAGCAAGAGCCTTAGCTAATTATCCTCAAATGATATTAATGGATGAGCCCTTTGGAGCTTTAGATGCATTAACAAGGGTTAATATGCAATCTTTAATACGTGATATATGGAAGGAAAATAATAGTACATTCTTTTTGATAACCCATGATATCGATGAAGCATTATCCCTTGGCACAAGGGTTGTTGTATTATCTAAACGTCCTGGGAGGATATTAAAAGAGTTTAATGTTGATTTTACACATACAATATTTAAAAATAATTCAAATCATGTTATGTATAGTGAGAAATATTTTAAAGTCAAAAATGAAATTTTAGATCTTATTAATAACCAAATAGAGAAACAACATTAAGATTAGATAGTCAATTACAAATTTTAATAAGCCGCTTAGGGTTAAATTTAACCCTAAGTGGCTTTTAATGTGAGTTAAGAATTAGTATGACTTGATGGTGAAAGTTCCCTTGGACTTTAAAGTGAGAAACATTAGCTGAAAATCATTTAAGAATATGAGTTTAAGTTAAGATAGGAAGTTTACTCCTAATAGAAAAATAAAAGAATACTCAGTGTTAATAGCACTAAGTATTTTCTTGATATTATAAGCTGTTGTTTTATTCAGCAGCTTCTGCATCTTCTTTAGTTTTATGAATTGTACCATATGGATGTTGAGGTGGAGCATATATAGAATATAGTTTAAGAGGTTTATTACAAATAAAAGCGGAAAGCCCACTGCTTTAGCTGTGGGATGGATAGCGTAGAAATAAAAATAATTCTTAAATGTGTATGTTTTTAATATAGACATATACATATTGTGAAATAATAATTATATGGAAAATAAATATAGAAAAACAAAAACAACTGTATCATTTATTAATTATCATTTTGTATTTTGTCCAAGATATAGAATAAAAATATTTTTATTCCCTAACGTGGAAGAACGATTTAAACATTTAGTTAAACATATATGTGAGGAGATGAATATTGAAATTATTGCTATAGAATGTGATAAAGATCATACCCATATATTTTTAAATTGTTTTCCTACTTTAAGTCCTTCTAAAATAATGCATAAAATAAAAGGCACAACAAGTAGAATTTTAAGAGAAGAATTTAAAAAATTAAATAAAATGCCTAACCTATGGACTTATGGACTAGAAGTTATTTTATATCAACCGCTGGAAATGTATCAAGTAAAACAATGAAAGAATATGTAGAAAGTCAAAAAAAGAGATATTAGAAAGTGGGGTGGACACTTTGCGAATTTTATTTTGACTCTTAAGTTAGATACAGAAAAATATCAAAAGGATATATTAACTAAAAGACTTGAAATAAGTAGAAATATTTATAATGGGTGCTTATTTAGGGAGTTTTAAGCTAATGGAATAAATATTTAAGTATTAGTAAAAAATAAAATAAATTATGAAATTAAACGGAGGAGCTATAATGAGACCTTTTATACCTTTAAGGGTTTATTATGAAGAAGTAGTAAAAGAATTTAAACAAGGAAAGAATCTATTAAAAAGATACGAAGATATGGAGATACCTCTTAAATCTATAAAAGCCCACCATAGAATTGAAGAATTAAGACAAAGACCTAATAAGGAATTTACTAGAATGAAGAAGTATCTAATCTTAGGTACTAGAAAAACTATTAGAATAATACCTAATGATAAAAGTGCAGATTTTATTGTGCCCTTTACCTCTAGTGGTTGTACTGCTTCATGTCTTTATTGTTATTTAGTTTGTCATTTTAATACTAACTCTTACCTTAGAGTATATATGAATCGAGATGAAATGATAAATAAAGTAAAGAAAAAGATTAAAAAAGTGAAAGAACATAAGGTTTATGAAATAGGATGCAATTCAGATATGGTCCTTGAAAATACAATTACAGGAAATTTAAAATGGGCTATTGAGGAGTTTGGGAAACTGGAAAATGCAACAGCTACCTTTGCAACGAAGTTTGATTTTGTAGATGATTTATTAACTGCTAATCATAATGGACACACTCAAATGCGTATTTCTATTAATCCAAAAGAGATTATAAGAAAAGTAGAACTTGGTACAAGTAGTTTTAAAAAAAGGATTATAGCAGCTAATAAAATGTTCAAAGCAGGATATAAAATAGGATTAAATATCGCTCCGGTAATTTTAGAAGATGGCTGGGAAGTAATGTATGAAAATATGTTTAAGGAAGTTAAAAAGCTATTATTACCAAAACTAAAGGAGCAATTGTTTATAGAGGTAATATTTATGACATATGGAGTATCTAATTATTATATTAATAAAGAAAGTATGCCTAAAGCAGTGAATTTATTAGACAAAGGTAAGATGAGACCAAAGGGGATAGGAAAATATACATATCGTAATGAATATAGAAAACCTGCTGAGAATATTATTAGAGGGTTTATTAAAAAATATTTACCTGAAGCTAGCATAAGTTATATTGTTTAATAGTAATTAAGTGTTAATAAAACTAAATTTATTAAATGAGTTCTGTATCGAATAAGACCCATTTTTAAAGATATCAACCCTCTAAGGATAAAGTTAAAAAAGGGACAGTCTGTCAAATATTAATAGCTATAATTTAATGTTTGACAAACTGTCCCTTTTAATAATATATTATATAATTATTTAGATTTTAAATTTATTAACAACATCTTCTAATTTTTCTGCTAAAGTTTTTAAGTTATTAGCATAGGAAGAGACTTCTTCCATTGATGATAGTTGTTCCTCTGAAGAAGCTGATACCTGTTGAGTTGCAGCTGATGTTTCTTCTGAAGAAGCTGATATATTTTCTATTATATTGACCATTTTATTTTTATTTTTTAGCATTTCTTCACTAGTATTATTAATTTCTTTGACTTTATGTGTTAAGTTCTCAACACTAGTAGAAATATCATTAAATACAGTTTCAGTTTTTTCAACAGATTTAGCTTGTTCTTTAACAATCTCTCTAGATGAATTCGTAGAATCTACTGCATTTTCTGCTTTGGCTTTTATATTATTTATTATGTTTTTAATTTGTTCAGTTGAATCTGAAGATTCTTCAGCAAGCTTTCTTATTTCATCAGAAACAACTGCGAATCCTTTCCCTGATTCTCCAGCCCTTGCTGCTTCAATGGCAGCATTAAGTGCTAATAGGTTAGTTTGTTCCGCTATTTGAGAAATAGTATCTATTATAGTACCTATTTCTTCCATGCTGTTATTCACATCTAAAATAGACTTTCTAACATCATCATTTGCTTTGTCATTTTCTTTAGTCTTATCTGTTAATATATTTACTATATCTAAGCCTTGATTATTAAGACTGATTGTTTTATCAAATCCATCTGATATATTATCAATAGCGCTAGAAACTTCTTGGATATTATTTGCCAGATTATTTATATTACTAGCACCTTCTTCAGTATCCTTTGCTTGTTCATTAGCACTTTCAGAAATTTCATTCATTGTTTGAGCTACATCATTAGTAGCATTGCTAGTTTGTTCTGTTATTTCTGATAATGAATTAGAGGAATTTAAGACAGTATTAGCTGAAATTTTCACTTCATTAATAAGTTTTCCTATATCATCCATAACTTTATTAAAACCTTTAGCTAATTCTCCTACTTCATCCTTTGAATTAATTTTAGCTCGAGAACTCAAATCTCCACTACTAGCCTTTGTAAATATGTTTTTAACATCATTAATTGGTCTTTTTATATTTATAATAATAATATATCCTATAATTATTACTAAAATTAATATTAAAATAAATGTAAGTATATACTTTTGAATAAGAGCTTTTCTTTCTGCAAATAATTCATCATAATCAGCAACAATTGTAAAAGTCCAATTAGATTCAGGGATATTTTTATTATAGACTATTTTTTTTCTATCCTTATAATTTATCGTTTTTAGTTCTTTTTTATTGTCACCATTAAGATTTACAATAGCTTTGCTTAATGCATCCTTTTCAGAGGTTGCATTTTTCTTCATAATCATTTCTTCATTTGGATGTATTATGTATGTTCCATTTTCTGTTGTTAATACAGCAAAACTATTATCGCTTAATCCTATGTCTTTTAATGTATTATTAATATAAGTTAATAAGATATTATTTCCGACACTACCTTTTATTTGACCATCATATCCTTTAATTGGTGAAGCAATAACTACTGCTAATTTTCCTGTAGATCTAGATACTATTGGTTTACTTATTATAGTCTTGCCTGATATTAATTTATTCCAATAGTCTCGGTCTTTTATACTACCGTTAGATTTACTTTTTACATTACCATTACTATCTGGGGCAGCAAAAATAAAATTACCAAAGGTATCAGTAGACCACTGTGCATCATAAACATTTTCATGGTTATTTTTTAATCGATATAAATTATAGGCTGTATATTTTGCTCGCTCTTTTTCTGTAGCTCCTTTTCTTAATGTAGGAACATTTGCTGTTGCTTTAATTTCATCTTTACGAGCAGTAAGCCATTGATTAACTTCATTAGCCTTTGAAATACCCTTTTCTTTAATTTGATTACTTATTTTATTGGTTAGTACACTATCTAATGAGCTATAACCTATAAAACTAGTTATAATCAAAGGTAAAATAGAACCTATTAGGATTAATAAAATTAACTTTTGTGAAATTTTTAGATTTTTTATCATTTGTAACGCTCCTTTTGGTTTAAGTCTTGTAATGTTAATAAAGAGGTGATTGTTAGAGGGGATTTTTTTGTAAGGAAATTTATACATTGGCATATGGTTATATTTACCAGTATAAAAAATAAAAAAAGACCAAATTATTAACATCGTCAATAGTAACAAAAAAATAGTTTGTTGTCAAAATAATTCATGATGTGTAGAATTAAATTATGTAAATTCATTATTTATTAGGTTAGAAGATATAGATGTTAAAGGGAGATTAATTTTCGTTTGATTTTTAAAAGTAATTCTGTATAAACCTTAAATATCTCATGTTAAAAAGGTTGAGATATGTTTTAAATGGAGTAAAGTTCAAAATAATAATTAAGAGTGTAATATGATTTTTTCTATAGTGATTATGCTAATAATTAAAACTATCCCCCATAGAAATATTAATATTTCTATGGGGGATAGTATATATATTGATTTAATTTATTTTAGCTTGCTCTTTTTTCTAAAAGTTCATCTTTATATTCAATTTTTCTACCTTGCTCTTTGGCCATTATTTTAGCAACCTTTGGAGCTAACCAAACCATTGGTAAAAGTATAAGAGAAACAGGAACTGCTGTTACAACAATAAATGATTGTAAAGAAGCAACACTGCCCTCACCTATTCTAAGAAGGATTGCAGCAACAAAACCCATAACAAGGGCCCAAAATACTCTAAGACTTCCTTTGGGATTATCACTACCTGTAATAGCCATGGAAATAGTATAAGCCATAGAATCACAGGTTGTAGCCACAAAGGAAACAGTTACAAATAAAAAGGCTGTTGCCATAAAAAAGCCCATTGGTAGTTGTTGGGTAATTGCGAGCATTGCTGCGGGCATACCTGCACTATTTAAAGCATTAGAAATGGCTCCTGGGGTTTGCATTTCATAAAATATACCTGAACCACCTATAACTGTGAACCAAAAGTTTGTTACAAGAGGAGCGATTACTGCAACTGCAATAAATAATTCTCTTAAAGTTCTTCCCCTTGAAATACGACTTATAAAAATAGCCATCATTGGACCATATCCGATAAACCATCCCCAGAAAAAGACAGTCCATGATGAAAGCCAGCTTTTATCTCCACGATAAAGACCCATTTTTAAGAAATCCTGTATATAAACTGCTGTAGTACTCAAAAACGAATCAAAAATAAATCTACCAGGACCTAAAAATACCATAGCTATAACTAATATAAATGTAAGAATAATATTAAACCTACTTAATATTTGAATCCCTTTATCTATACCAGATGCAGCTGAAATGGCTGCCACTGTTACAAGTCCAAAAACAATTAGTAATTGGGTTTGATAGATATTTGGAATTCCAAAAAGGCTATCAAGACCATATGCTGCCTGTAATCCAAGAAAACCGATTGGTCCTATTGTACCTGCAGCAACTGCAATAACAGAAAATGAATCTACAAGTGTTCCTAATAAACTATTTTTCATTATTTTTTCGCCGAAAATAGGATAAAGAAGTGTACGAGGTTTAAGTGGCATACCCTTATTATAGTGTCCATACATTAAAACTACACAGCTTAGTGTTCCTAAAATAGCCCAAGCAAGGAACCCCCAATGTATGAAGGATTGAGATAATGCAGGTATTACAGCACTCTTTGTCGCTGAATTAATGCCATCAAATGATGGTGGAGCCGACATAAAATGATATATAGGTTCAGCCGCTGCCCAAAAAACACCACCTCCAGCAAGAAGTGTACACATTATAATTGCTATCCATCTAAAAGTACTCATCTCAGGAGAACTAAGATTACCAAGACGAATATTCCCTACACTAGATACTGCCAATCCGATTGCAACAAAAAAAGTAACAAGCATTAAAACTTGCCAAAACGCTCCAAAATATTTGGCTGAAAAGTCAAAACAATAAGTTACAATGTCACTAACAAGGTTAGCATTAATCAAAGAAGTTAGTACAAATAGGACTAAAAGTCCACCACTTATCATTAAGACGGGCCAATCAATTTTATTTTCAAAATTCAAATAATAACCTCCTAAATTTAACATCTTAAAAGATGTTTTACTTTATTAAAAATTCGAACACAATTAACAACTTTATCATAAAAAAGATCAAATTCCAAAGAAAAAGAGGATATTTTTTTAGGCAAACGAATTCTTTTTAAAAATTATAAGTTAGATTAAAAAAGGAAAAGGGAAGATACTGTTTATAAATAATTATTTATTAATATCACAAAAATATTTAAGGACCATTTTTCTATGATATCTAATTGTTTTAAATTTTCATCTAAAATCTTTTGACTTGCACCACAAGTTATTAGTTTTAGTTCCACCTTTTTTAATTAATTCACTATGTTAAGTAATTATATCATTATGATAAATATTCATATAAGAAAGAAATTTTTTAAAAAGAAGGTTACTAACTTCTTTTATATACCAAAATCTTACCTTGAGGTAAGTTATCTTACTAAAAAGTGCATACTTGATGAGGATATAAATGTCACTTATAATCAAATTTAAATGAAGATAATCAACAAAAAAATGATATTTAAAATCAAAAGGAGGAAATTTTAATGAAGGTATTAGCTTTTAATGGAAGTCCAAATAAGAGTGGGAACACATATCATGCTATAAAGATAGTTGCAGATGAGCTTAAAAAAGAAGATATAGAAACAGAAATTATCCATGTGGGAAAAAAATCAATAAAAGGTTGTATTGCCTGTGGTAAATGTTCAAAAAATAAAGATGAAAAATGTGTGATTACTGATGATAAAGTTAATGAATGGATACAAATGATGAAAAAAGCAGATGGAATAATTTTAGGATCTCCTGTTCATTATTCATCAATAGCAGGTACTATGAAATCTTTTTTAGATAGAGCTTTTTTAGTCACAAGTGTCAATGATGGAATGTTAAGACACAAAGTAGGAGCATCTGTAGTTGCAGTAAGACGTTCCGGTGGGTTACCAACCTTTGATCAATTAAATAATTATATTAATTATTCAGAGATGGTAATACCTACTTCAAATTACTGGAATGTTATTCATGGTACTAGTCCACAAGAAGCCTTGCATGATGAAGAAGGAAAACAAATAATGAGGATTCTTGGTAAAAATATGGCATGGCTTTTAAGGATACTTGAAAATGGAAAAAATAAAATTAAAACACCAGAATTAGAAGAGAAAGTATTTACTAATTTTATACGTTAATATAGTAAGTTTATTATTAATATAATTGTAGTTAAATAAAACAAAGATGGATATTACTAAAAAAATAAAAGTATATCCATCTTTAATATTTAACTAGTTAGAAAATGTTGTTTTTGTTACTTTTAAAGCCATACTAACCGCATTATATACTAATACTGTAACAAAAATATTAGATATAGATGTAGGAATAATAACTGTAAAAAATAATACATTAAATGGTACTGGTAATCCTGTTAAAACAAAAGCAGTAGATAAAAATACTGTGCCACTTATTAAAGTACCAAAAAAAGCTATTACTCCCACTGAAATTATATTAAAATAAAATTTACTTGAAATAGTTATTAGTAGATACACTATAAAACAAGTTATTAGTTTATCTATTATATTTGGGATTTGACCTCCTGGGAATGTAGTGGTCATAGCTGTAATTATTCCCCCTAATAGGGCTGTTAGTAAAGCATTTTTAAAACTTCTATTTATAAAAAGTGAAACAAATATGAAAGAAAGCATTAAATCAAATTTCATACTACCTAATGCTCCTGGTATTATTTGATGAAGAATAAAACCTATAGCTAAAAGTAATGCTGTTAAAATATTTTTTCTTAAATCCATTGAAAATCTCTCCTTTAAATGTTTTTTATAACTCCAATGACTTTCTTCATCATCTATTCAGATCATATTTATCCCTCCTTACTTAATAAGTTATTTAAATTGGGCATAAAAAAAACCCTTCATCCTAAAAGGGACGAAAGGTTAAATTCGCGGTACCACCCAAATTAAATAGTAAAACTATTTCACTTTATAGATACGGAGTATAAACTCGATATCCTGTTTCTATAATGGGAAACAACCAGCATAGGCTAATCTTTTAATAAATTTTACCTAGCTTCTTACAGGTCCATTCATTAGAAATCTGGTATCGGACTTCCACCAACTCCGATTCGCTATAACCTTAAATTCTAACTACTTCTCCTGGTCAAAGAATTTATATTTTATATTTTCATTTAGTTTAACACAGTAAAGATATAAAGTAAAGTTTTTTTAGGAAAAAGTATTAGAAAATACAGGAGTAGTTTATAATATAGTATATATTGTAAGTATAATACTTTTAAAGTATAATAATATTGAAAAGCTTAAAAAGGAGTTGATCTTATGAGGTGTTTAGTTTGTGGAATGAAGGTTAACACTAAAAATTTTGATTTAAATAAATATTCTTTTGTTAAAGGAAATGAAAAGGAAAATATAATATATTGCCCATTTTGTGGGGCTCATAAAATGTATTTTGATCAAAGGGATGAAGTTTATAGTGTAGATAAAGAAAAATTAGATAAGCAAAGTCTAAAAATCTTAGATATGGCTATGAAATTAGAGGTTTTTAATGGTGAATTTTATGAAGAGGCTAGTAAATTAGCGAAAACAGGAAGAGTTAGTAAAATTTTTAAAGATTTAAGCAATATAGAATTTATGCATGCAAAGATACATAAAAGATTAGGAGGCTTTAGTAAGCTACCTAGGCTAAATAAACCAGATTATACTAGACACGATACCGATAGGAAACTATTAGATGTTGCGAAGGATCGTGAAAAACATGCTATTAATTTTTATAAAAAATATGAAGATAAAATATCTAGTGAAATAGTTTTAAAGATATTTAAAGCTTTAACAAATGTAGAAAAACAACATATTGAAATAACTGAAAAGGATGTTTAGAAAACATCCTTTTAAAGTTTATCTATAAGAAAACCAATCAATTATCAATATTAGTAAAATACCTAAAAACACTAAGTTTTCATCAATGCCCTTTCTGAAAAAACAAAACATAAAAAAACCTCCATATATATTAATACTCTATTATATTGAAAAGAAATATTATTGTTACTATTAATGGGGTATTAAGATAATAAATGTAATTTGAAATATATAGTGTAAAACAAGTAATTTATGGTAATATTTATAATATGTCTTGTAATAAAGAAATGGAGGTATAAAATGAAGTTTAAAAAAGTTTTAAATGTAAGTATAATTGTACTTATGATATATCTAGCTTTTGTTGGATGTTCAAATAAGGATATATCAGAAAATACTATTAAAAATGAAGACAAACCCATAATAGCAGTATCTATAGTCCCTCAAAAGACTTTTATAAAAGCAGTGGCTGGGGACTTAGTAAATGTAATAACTATGATACCACCAGGAAATAGTCCAGCTAATTATAAACCAACCCCAAAACAGATGGTTTCATTAAGTGATGCTAAAATATATTTTACAATTGGCGTACCCACTGAAAAAGCTAATATTATACCAAAATTAGAGGATATAAATGAAAATATAAAATTAATAGCATTAGAGGATAAAGTAAGTGAGTTTTATCCAGTTAGGTATTTTAATAAGGAAGTAAAGGAAAATAAAGATCCTCATATTTGGCTTTCACCAAAAAGAGTGAAAGTAATGGTAAAAGAAATAAGAGACGAACTTATAAATTTAGATCCTAAAAATAAGGATACATATAGTGACAATGCAAGTAAGTATTTAAATAAGTTAAATAGACTTGATAATGAAATAAAAGAATCTTTAAGTGGTTTAAAAAGTAAGGATTTTATTACATATCATCCATCTTTAGGATATTTTTCAGATGATTATGGACTGAATATGATTTCAATTGAAAAATCAGGAAAAGAAGCAACGACAAAAAGATTACAACAAATTATAGACCTAGCAAGAAAGAAAGAAATAAAGTATATACTTTATCAAAAGGAATTTGATGGAGAACAGGCTAAAACCATTGCCTCGGAAATAAACGGTGAAACGATAAAGTATAATCCTTTATCAGGAGATTATATAAAAAATATAAAGAATATAATTAATACTTTTAATGAGGTGCTTAACTAGGAGGATTATATGTATGATATTGAGATAAAAAATTTAAGTGTTAATTATGATTCAGTTATTGCACTTAAAGATATAAATTTGAAAGTTAAAAATAAAGAATTTTTAGGAATAATTGGACCTAATGGAGGAGGAAAGTCCACATTACTTAAGGTTTTGTTAGGACTTTTAAAACCGTCAAAGGGGAGTATTAACTTAAATACAAATAAACCTTTAGGTTATGTTCCCCAATACTCACATTTCGATAGTGAATTCCCAATAAAAGTAAAGGATGTTATACTTATGGGGAAATTAACAAAAGAAATGTTTTTTCATAGATATTCGGATAAAGAAATGAAAAAGGTTAGAGAAATAATGGATGCATTTGGATTATTAAAATATCAAGATAGACAAATAGGACAGTTATCAGGGGGACAAATTCAAAAGGTAATGATAGCTAGGGCTTTAATAATGGAACCGGATATATTATTATTAGATGAACCGACTGCAAGCTTAGATTCTAATGCAAAATCAGAAATATATAAGATTTTAAAAAACATTAACAAAGATAAAACAATTATAATGGTAAGTCATGATTTAGAGGTTGTTTCATCATATATAGAAAGTGTGGCTTGCTTAAATAAGACACTACATTATCATGGAGATAATAATGAATTAAACAAAGAAACCTTAGAAAAGACATATGGTTGCCCAGTTGAACTTATAGCCCATGGAAGTACTCCCCATAGAGTATTAAATAGGCATAGGGAGGAAAATAATGATTGATGTAATCTTTAAATATACGTTTTTACAAAATGCTATAATAGCATCAATACTTTCTAGTATAGTATGTGGTATTATTGGAACTATAATTGTAGAAAAAAAGCTTGTTATGATGAGTGGTGGTATAGCCCATACTTCCTTTGGTGGAATAGGCTTAGGTTATTTTTTAGGGATAGAACCAATTATAGGAGCTATATTTTTTTCAGTTTTAGCAGCTTTAGGGATATCCCAAATAGGGAGGAAGGCTAAGACAAAATCAGATGCTTTAATAGGTATATTTTGGTCAACAGGAATGGCTTTGGGGATTTTTTTTATAGGTTTAACACCAGGTTATCCTCCTGATATGACTTCATATTTATTTGGAGATATTTTGACTGTATCTAAAACTTATCTTTATATAATGGTAATAGTAACTGTTTTATTAATATTTAGTATATTAGCTTTTTTTAATCATATAAGAGCATATTTATTTGATGAAGAATTTTTAAAGGTTTTAAAAATACCTTCAGTTTTATTAGAAAGCTTTTTATTTGTGTTTATAGCTTTATCAATTGTTGTATTATTAAAAGTTGTTGGAATTATATTAGTAATAGCATTATTAACAATACCACCTGCAATTTCTAAATTTTTTACATATGATTTTAAAAATATGATTATTGGAAGTATAATAATAGGAATGTTTTTATGTCTCTTTGGATTATATATATCATATAGGTTTAATATACCATCGGGAGCAACAATTATCTTATTATCTTCATTTTTATATTTTATAATGGTGATAATAAAAACTATGAAAAAAAGATTTGACTAATATAAAAATTAATATTAAAATTAAGTCGACTATTGAGTCGACTTTTTTTATTGTATAAGAAAGTATAAATTTTTTTGATATAATAGAGTAGGTGAAAGTCAGATGATGTCTATACCACAGAATTTATGCAAACTATTTACAGTAAAAATATGGTTGCAGCTAAGGAGGTAACTATGGGCTCTGGAGTAATCAAAAAAATATTGATAGATCATTGGGATGAATTTTACAAACTTTATGACTACAAAATAAGAAAAGTGGTAAAAGATGAAGTTGAAAAGATAAAAA
>VENA01000027.1 GCA_009711785.1 Bacillota bacterium | reverse complement strand
ACCATCGGCTTCCTTTAGACCTCTTCGTCGCCAAAGTCGCCCTTGCCTACAGCTTATCTTCCCATTAACTAGGTGACAGGTTTTCTCTCAAACCACCGGCTCGCCAACATGCCTCGCAAACAAAAAAGCTAATGGAAATATCCATTAGCCTATTGTTTACCATATAGCCATTTATCTGATAAATTATCAATATCCTCACCTATTACATCTTCACATACAGTTAAAAAATCATTAGTATTTGCTATTAAAAACTTATTTCTTTTATAATATTCTTTATATATATCATATAATGTATCTTCTCCATATTCTTTTTCTATTTCGTGTAAAAATATTGCTCCTTTATTATATACTAAAGCTCCATAATCACCCCAACCTTTAAAATCTGTTAAGGTTTTTACAATAGATTCATTATCCTTTATTTCATTAGATTTTACTCTATTTTCATAGGATTTTTTTGTAAGATTATTAAAATAATTTTCTCCAGTTCTTTCACCGAATTTTTCATCATAAAATATAGTTTCTGAATAAGTAGTTAATGACTCATCTAACCATGCCTCATCTATTTCGTCATTTCCCACAACGCTATACCACCATTGATGGGCTGTTTCATGAACTATAACAGTTCTTAACCAATCCTTTTGTCTATTAGTATAAATCTTTTCTCCTATAAAAACTAAGCCTGGATACTCCATACCAGTAGGAAAACTTGTAGATACTACAGAATATTGTCCATAAGGGTATTTTCCAAAGGTTTTATTAAATATCTCTATGCTATTATAAGCAGCAGTTGCTGCAAAGGAATTAATTTTATCTTCCTTTAAAAAATAATTTTTAACTAAAGTTCCATCTACATCTTTAGATTCAACGATAAAATGCTTACTTGCTACCCATGCAAAATCCCTCATAAGTTTAGCCTCTATAGTCCATTTCCTTTTATTATCTATAACCTTTTCACTTAATATATTTCCTGAAGAAGCTATTATTATATCCTTTGGAGCAGTTATAGTTACATTATAATTACCAGTATCGCTATAAAAGGGATCTCCAATACTATAATAAGGATCTAAATTCCATCCATCCTCATCATATACAGCCATAATAGGATACCAATTTCCAAAATTAAAAGTCTTTTCTCCATATCCAAATCTTTCTTTAACTGGAGGCATTAATGCCTCATATTCCATATATATATCTATACTTTCCCCTGGTTTCAAGCTCTCATTTAAAGATACTTTAAGTATTGTATTTCCTGAGCCCATTGTGCTATTTTTAACTTTATTTCCATTTACAGTTACTTTTTTTACATCCATATACCCTGGTTTAAATCCATTAGCATATGCGTTATTACTTAATCCCACTGGAGAAGTTTCTTTTTCTTTAAATGCGTTAGGGTATATATGAAGATATACTTCACTAAAATCTGTATCTTCATTATTTACATACTTAATAGTTTGTTTTCCTTTATAAGTCTTTTTTTTCGGATTAAAAACAATATCAATATCATACTGATTTATCTTATCTTTATCTAGTCCATTATAATCATCAACTAAGAGTGTATTATATTCCTTTGATGTTTCCATAGTTTCTTTTTCATTAGTATTATCACTTTTTTCAATTTCTGAATACTTATTAGTGTCACAAGCTACTAGCATAGTAAATATCATAATGATAGCTAATAAAAATACTACCCTTCTGCTTTTAAACATTAAACCACTCCTTTGATTTTTCAGAAAATTTACTTTATTTAATTATACTATATTTCTAAAATTTGGTAAGGAATTTTGTTAAAATTACACTTTAACTTTTTGTAATAAAATAAGTAGGGAATCTTCCCTACTTATTATTTTCCATATATCCAACTATTTATTAATGAATCTAAATCATCCCCTGTTATTTCTTCACATATCTTTAAAAAATCATTGGTATTAGCATTTAAAAATCTATTTCTATTATAGTATTCTTTTAATATTTTATAAAGTGTTTCTTCTCCATATTGATTTTTTATTTCATGGACAAATATTGCTCCCTTTCCATACACCAAAGGTCCATAATCATCCCAATTATTGAATTCATTTAATGGTTTCACTATATTTTCTTTAGATTGTGTCATTCCCTTGTATGTATTGTAATATTTTTTTATACTATCATTATAATATTTATCAGCAACATCTTTTCCATAAATCTCATTTGCATATATAACCTCAGAATATGAGGTTAGTGACTCATCAAGCCATGCTTCATCCACCTCGTTATTACCTACAACCCCATACCACCATTGATGGGCCGTTTCATGAGCTATAACAGTCTCTAAATATCCCTTTGAATTTTCATTATAATACTTCTCCCCAATAAAAACTATACCTGGGTATTCCATGCCACTTGGAAAACTTGTTTGAACTACTGAATAGCTTCCATAGGGATATTTACCAAAAACAGTATTAAAGGTTTTTATTGAATTACAAGATACATCCAAAGCAAAATTATTAATATTTTCATTTTCATTTAATAAATATACTTTTACTAATGTCCCATCCACATCTTTAGATTCAACAATAAAATCTTTACTAGCTACCCAAGCGAAATCTCTCATTAAATCTGAATCTATTTCCCATATTTTAAAATCATCCTTTTCCTTATCCTTAATTATATTTCCTGAGGATGCTATTATATAGTCTTTAGGTGCTTTTATTTTAACATTAAAATTACTTACATCACTATAAAAGGGATCTCCTACACTATAATAGGGATCTAAATTCCATCCGTCGTCATCATATACAGCTGCTATAGGATACCAATTTCCAAAATTAAATGTTTTTTCCCCATATCCAAATCTATCCCTTGCCGGTGGCATTAATACCTCATATTCCATATTTATTTCTACACTTTCTTCTGGTTTTAACTTTTCATTTAATGGAACTTTTAAAATAGTATCCCCTTTTCCGAATACTAAAAAGTTAACTTTTTTATCTTCTATAGTTATTTTATTTATTTTAATATATCCTTTACTAAAACCATTAGGGTATGCTGAATTGAAGTCATCAAATAAAAATGGTGCTGTTTCCTTATATTTAAAGGCATTTGGATAGATATGAAAATATACTCTATCAAGTTCATTATTTTCCTTATTTATATATTTTACTCTTTGTTTAGCTGTATAGGTCTTTTTATCAGGATTAAATAAAACATCTATATCATATGTATCTATTTTATCAGTTTGTATATTATTTAAATCTTCAACTATAAGAGTATTATATTCTTCTTTAAATACCCCACATCCTGTTGTTAATATAATTGTTATAAATATTAAAATTATTATTTTTTTCACTTAAAAATCCCTCCCTTATTTAAACTTAATATATGTATATGTATTAACCCTTAATAAAAAAACCGCAAAGGAAAAATCCTTTGCGGATATTAATTATTTTATTTTATCTAAACCATTCATAAATGGTTTTAAAACCTCTGGTATATCAACTGAACCATCTTCATTTTGATAGTTTTCTAATATTGCTGCAGTTGTTCTTCCTACTGCTAAAGCGGAGCCATTTAATGTATGCACAAATTGTGCTTTTCCTCCCTTTTCAGGTCTAAACCTTATATTAGCTCTTCTTGCTTGGTAATCTTCAAAGTTACTACAAGATGATATTTCAACATAGTCATTATAACTTGGCATCCAAACCTCAATATCATATGTTTTTGCAGAAGAGAATCCTAAATCTCCAGTACAAAGCTCAATAACTCTATATGGTAACTTTAATAATTTAAGAACTTTCTCTGCATTTGAAGTTAACTTTTCTAATTCATCATAAGAATTTTTTGGATCTACAAGCTTAACTAATTCAACTTTATTGAATTGGTGATTTCTTATAAGTCCCCTTGTATCTCGCCCTGCTGATCCTGCTTCTCTTCTAAAACATGGAGTGTATGCAGTGAAATATTTTGGTATATCATTTTGTTTTAATATTTCACCTCTATGGATATTAGTTACTGGAACCTCTGCAGTTGGTACTAAGAAAAAGTCCTTATCTGTTAGCTTAAAAGCATCCTCTTCAAATTTAGGTAATTGTCCTGTTCCTGTCATACTATCCCTATTTACAACAAAAGGAGGAAGTACTTCAGTATATCCATGCTCTAAGGTATGAAGATTTAACATGAAATTTATTAAAGCTCTTTCTAAAGTTGCTCCTAATCCTTTATATAAACTAAATCTAGCTCCTGTTAATTTAGCTCCCCTTTCAAAATCTAAAATATCTAGATCTGTACCTATATCCCAATGGGCTTTAGTCTCAAATTCAAACTCTGTTGGTTCCCCCCATTTTCTTACTAAAGTATTATCTTCTTCACTCTCTCCTATAGGAGTATTAGGATTTGGAATATTAGGAAGTCTAAGTAGTTTATCTTCTAACTTACTTTCAACTTCTTTAACGTCTGAATCCATATCCTTAATATCCTGGGATAATTTTTTCATTTCTTTTATTACTTCTTTAACATCTTTACCCTCTTTTTTTAGCTTAGGAATTTCCTTTGATACTTTATTTTGCTCTGCTTTCATTTTTTCTACTTCTTTAAGAATATTTCTTCTTTCTTCGTCTAAATTTAAAACTTCATTAATTTCTTTTTCCTCTACTTTTCTAGTTAATAAAGCTTTCTTAACTTCTTTAGGATTATTTCTTATAGTTTTAATATCTAACATATCTAACACTCCTTTATCAAAAAATTAAACCCCTCATCTCTTTATAGAGACGAGAGGTTTTCCCGCGTTGCCACCCTAGTTAGCCCTAATTAGGCCCAACTTAATGCACTTAACCTGTGCTTAGGTTTTACCTTTTAAGTAAAAAGCTCTGGGATGGATTCAATAATAAATCACACCGATTCACAGCATCCATCGGCTCTCTTTAGAAATTATATTATTTACTATTTCCCTTCAATGCTTAATATATTTTATTGATAAAAATTATAGCACAATAATAAACTATTTTCAAATTATTTCTAGAAAATATCTTATACATATTATTTCTTACTTTATCTTAAGTTATGTATATATTTTTTGAAATTGTCAAAAATAGTAATAAATATTTTTTAGGGGTGTTACGATGAATAAAGTTTTTTTATTATCAGAAATAAATGAACTAAAAAAAATCGATAAAACTAACTCTTTAGCTGTATCTAGTCTTCTTGAAACTCTCATTAAGAAAAACATTATAAAAAGAGAAGAATTTAACGAAAAGGCTAAGGATGGAACTTTCATACTCTAAGTATATTTAACTACATAAGTGTCGATAATTAAATAAAAATTATAGGGGGAATAATTATGAATGAACTTGATATTTTAGCTCAAATAGGTGATCTAAAGGAAATTGATTATAGAAACACCTTAGCTATAGCTAGTTTAATAGAAGTTTTAGTTGAAAAGGGGCTAATAACTAGACATGATATTGCTAGAAAATCTAAGGAATTAGATTCTATGTCCTTAGAAGAGTTAAAAGTAATGAGATTAAGAAATTTCTAAATATATTAAAAAAGCTTTGTTTGTAAATAAATACAAACAAAGCTTTTTTATTACTCTATTCCATCCTTTGATTCAAACTTCACATCATATAAGTCATCATATCTATAAATATCTTTACTAAAGTATCTATCGCTTCTATCAGGCATTATAGTAACTATATTTATTTTTTTATCAGAACCTATAAACCTTTTAGCATACTTAATAGCAGCCATTAAATTAGCACCTGAAGATGATCCAACTGTAAGTCCAGATTTCTCCGTTATTTTTTTCGTAAGTCCATATCCTTCATCATCATTAACATATAAAGCTTCATCCACTAATGATAAATCCATTGTATCTGGTATAAATCCATTACCTATACCCTCTATCTCATAGGGGGCATATTCTCCTCCACCATAAATAGAGCCTACAGGTTCTGCTAGTATGCCTTTAATATCTGGATTTTGTTCCTTAAGATATTTTATAACTCCACAATATCCTCCGCCAGTACCAGCACCTGATACAAATGCATCAATTTTTCCTTCTAAATCATCATAGATTTCAGGTCCTGTCATAACATAATGAGCCTCTGGATTACTTTTATCACTAAATTGATTTAATACATAGCTATTTTCTATATCCTTTGAAACTTCTTCTAATTTTTTATATGCTCCATCCATATCATCTTTAGTAGGTGTCGGATATACATCTGCTCCAAAAGCTCTCATTAATATTTGTTTTTCTATTGAGAATTTACCTGGTACTGCTAAGGCTACTTTGTATCCTCTTAAAGCTCCTATCATAGCAAGGGCTATTCCAGTATTTCCAGCTGTAGCTTCTAAAATTGTATATCCAGGCTTTAAATCTCCTCTTTTTTCTGCCTTTTTTATCATATGAAGAACTGTTCTATCCTTAATGCTTCCACCAGGGTTTAAGTGTTCTAACTTTGCAAAAATGTTTACGTTTTCAGGTATATCGTAAGCTTCATTATCAAATTTATACATAGGGGTATTTCCAATAAGTTCTTGAATGTTTTTAATATACTTCAAAAGTATCCCTCCTAATTAATCTTATGCTCATTATTATTCTATCAAAAAAATTAAATATATGCATTTATTAAAATTAAATTGCATTAAAAAAGGAGCTAATCCTTTAAATTAGCCCCTTATAATTATTTAATACTATCTAAAACTTCTTTGCAGTATTCCTTTGCAGCGAATAATGAATGGTCTTTATAGTTTCCACACTGTATTTCATTAGTAGCCGGTACTTCTTCAAATTTAGTATCAATGATTTTTTTTAAAGTTTTAGTCCAAGCTTCTTTAACTTTATCTATATCAGTTTCTCCAAATTTTAAAAGATAAAAACCTGTTCTACATCCCATTGGAGAAATATCTATAATACTATCTAATTCTTCTCTAAAATATCCAGCCATTAAGTGTTCTATAGTATGAAGAGCTCCTGTTGGAATAGCTCCTTTATTTGGCTGTACAAATCTTAAATCGTACTTTTGTACAACATCTCCCATTTCTCCTGTTACTCTTCCTGCTTTTCTTACATATGGTGCTTTAACCTTTGTATGATCTAATTCAAAACTTTCTACTTTAATCGGCATGTTATCCTCCTTATTGTTCTTTTACATTATTTAAATTATTTAATATGTTTTCAAGCTCTTTTAAATACTTTCCATAGTCAGTCCAATTACCATTCTTTTGAGCTTCTTTAGCTTTATTAAATAAATCATTTGCTTTCTTAATTAATTGCTTAGTACTTTTATCCTCTGTATCATCAGTATCAACATCGTCAACTACGCCTTGATCATCCTTTTCTTGCTCTATTACACCAAATATTTTAGACAATGCTTCATCTAAAGTTTTTTCCATAACTACTTTATCTTTAAATGCAACTATAACTCTTTTCATCTCAGGTAAACTATTTTCATTATCTGCCTGTAAGTATATAGGTTCTACATACAACAGTGAATTTTCAATAGGTACTACTAAAAGATTTCCTCTTAATACTGTAGAACCTTCTTGCCCCCATAGGGTAAGTTGCTGTGATATTTCTGTATCTTGGTCTATCCTTGATTCTACCATCATAGTACCATCAACTGTTACTCCCTTAGGGAATTTGTATAAAAATAATTTACCATAGTTGTCTCCATCATTTCTTGCTACAAATAGAGATGTTAAATTAGGTTTAGTTGCTGGAGTATATGGAACTGTTAATAAGAACTCTTCATCATCTTCTTCTGGTAATTTAAACATTACATAATTTGATTCAACCTTTTGTTGAGTGTCCATATATTTCTCTTCAGCTATATCCCAAATATCCTCTGAATTATAGAATACATCTGTATTATTAACATGATATTCTTTATAAACTTCAGACTGAATATTAAAAAGTGTCTGAGGATATCTTACATGGTCTTTAAGACCTTCAGGCATATCCTTCTTATCTTTAAATAAATCTGGGAATATTTTTTTATAAGTATTAATTACAGGATCATCATTATCATAAACATAGTAATTTGTAGTACCATTATATGCATCAATAACTACTTTAACAGAGTTTCTTATATAGTTTACTTTAGTATTTTTACTATAGGGTTGTGAATAAGGATACTTATCACTTAAAGTATATCCATCGATAATCCAATATAACTTACCATCATCTTGATTTGCTACTAGATATGGATCACCATCATATTGAATAAATGGAGCTATCTTTCTTACCCTTTTAGCTATATCTCTATTAATAATTATTCTTGAATCTGAATTAACATTTCCTGATATTAATATCTTTAAACTTCTTTGTTTTATTGCAAATAATAACTTATCTAAGAAATTTAACTCAATTCCTGCATTTCCTTTATAGATAGTTGTATTATTTGAATCTCCCTGGGGATAGTCAAATTCTTCTTCATCGGAATTAACGATTATATATTTATTTGGTACTTCTCCAAAATATATCTCTGGTCTTTCAATTTTTAAGTCAGTTTCTGTTACTGGAGGAATACTTCTAACTAATAGCTCAGGCTGACCATCAGATGTTACTGAATTTACTGGAGATAAAGCAAATCCAAATCCATGGGTATATTTTAAATGTTCATTAATCCATGTTTTTGTCTTTAATTTCTCCTGATCAAGCTCTCTAGCTGACAAGAAAACTTGAGTGTATTTTCCATTAATATTATATCTATCAATATCAATATCATTAAACCTATAATATAGTCTAATACCTTGTAATTGATTATAAACTTGTTTGATAGGTCTGTAGTCATTAATTCTAATATTTTGTACTGTTTCTTCATTTTTAAGTAGATCTTCCTTCGTTAATTTCTGATCTACAGGGAATTCCTTCTCTTTAACAGCATTTAAATTATATGACTTTTGAGTGTAATTAATATTATGTTCTAAATATCTTTCTTCCTTTGTTATTTCATCAGGTTCAACAATGAAGTTTTGAACTGCAGCACTTCCTAAGTTTCCAATAATTGAAACAGCTATCATAATTATTGGTCCAGTTAATGCAAGTTTAAGATTTTTTCTCATTGCGCCTATTAATACTCCTATTGCCGATACTACTGACAATCCAGCCATGATTCTATAAACCCAAAGAGTTATATGTACATCAGTATAACTTGCACCATAGGCTACACCCCTTGCAGAGTATAATAAATCATATGTTCTTAAGATATAATTAACTCCAAATATAAGGAATACAAATAAACCAATTATACCTATTTTTAATATTGCTGAATTAAATATTTTTTTATTTAATAATTTGTGAAGGTTCTTTCTATCTCCTAAATCATTAATATCAAAAACATTACCATGGGTCTCACTACTTGGTCTTCTAATTGATAACATAATAAGGTAGAATACTATTGTTGTTACCACAAGTATAAATGCTATTAACAATAATAAACTTGTAATTTCCTTTATTAATGGTAACTTGAAAATATAATATGATAAATCATTACTAAATATAGGGTCTTTTATATTAAATTCAGTAGAATTTAGAAATCTTAATATTGTAAACCAAAGACTACTTGCAAACATTGATGAAATGAAAAATGAAATAAAGGCACTAATTAGTGCAATAACTCCATTTAATCTTTTTTCTCCCTTTTCAGGTGGCGTTATATTACCCTGCTTATAGTAACTTTTCTTTAAACTTTTAATGTAAAACATCAATAATCCAAATAGTACAATAAATACTGGTATCCCTATTTTAAATTGAGTAACTAGCTTTTTTAGAAATGTATCTGTATATCCTAATTCTGTAAACCATTTGTAATCAGTTATAAAATTAACTATACCAGAAAAAGAACTAAGTACAAATACAATAATTATAAATCCTATTGCAAAAATAAAACTTGATTTTCTTCTCAAAATAATAACCTCCTCTATTAGGTATTAATCTCTACCCCTAATTATTTACATTTCCCCTATATAAAAAACATATTATACATCCTTAGTATATTAAAAAGGGTAGTACAATGTTTATTACATTATACTACCCAATTATGCTTTTTTCAATCATTTTACTCTTAAAGCTTCATATCCCCATATTTTATCCAACCTTTGTTTCTCATATACTCTGATATTAAAAAAGTTAATATTGCTGGAAGTATAAAATGTAATAAAATTATTCCTAAAAGACCTTCATTTCCCATGACCTCTAAAGTTCCAAATTGACCTACAAGGCCACTAGTACCCATACCTGCTCCTAATTTATTGTTTTCCATCTTAAAAACTACTGTTGCTATGGGGCCAAGTATAGCAGAAGTTATTATAGGTGGTATCCAAATTTTTGGTTTTTTTACTATGTTAGGTATCTGCAGCATTGACGTTCCTAAACCTTGAGATATTAATCCACTAACCTTATTTTCTCTAAAACTTGCAACTGCAAAACCTATCATTTGAGCTGCACAACCCACAGTAGCTGCCCCTGCAGCAAGTCCATTTAACCCTAAAGATATTGCCAAGGCAGCACTACTTATAGGCAATGTTAATGTTATACCCATTAATACAGCTACAATTATTCCCATAGGCAACGGTTGAAGTTCAGTTGCTCTGTTTATAATAAACCCTAAAAATGTCATAAATTCTGAAACTACAGGGGCTATATAATTACCTACTAATCCTCCTACTATTATAGTAGTTGCCGGAACTAAAACTATATCCACCTTAGTTTTTCCTTGAATAAGCTTTGAAAATTCAGCTCCTAATAAAGAGGCTACTAAAGCTCCTACAGGTTCACCTATGTTAATAACAGCCATTCCCTCTTCAGTTGATATTGTACCTGCACCTATTGCCCCAGTAATGATAGATGCAAATATACCTAAAGGGGACGTTTTAACACTATAGGCTACTCCTGCACCTATAGCAGGTCCCATCATATATTGTGCAATTTGTCCGAAATCAGAAAGTATAGTGATTCCTAATTTAGTACCTATTTGTTTAAGTATAAGGCCTATTATTAAAGAAGCAAACAAACCTAAAGCCATACCATTTAAAACTTTAACAATATAGTCTCTGATAACATTTTCTTTATTCATTTATTCACTCCTCTTCATTCTGCATTAACTTCTGTCTTGTCACCTGTATATAAAATATACCATTTTATTTATTTTCAATCAAGTATTTTTTTTCTTTTAACATTTCTTTTATTTTTTTAAACACCTCTTCACTAGGTACTTCAATAGTATGGATATGTACACCATCTGTTAAACTCGCTAATGGTTCAGCTTGCTCATTCTTTATTTTTTTAATAAAATCCTCTATTTCCATTCTAGAATTAAGCATTAAATTACCCTTAATATCCCCATATATTGGATGTTCTACAATCACATCTAAAACTTTTCCTCCTAGATCTATAATAATTTTTAATTCGTCTTCAATTTCATCATAACCATTATGTTTTGATGCAATAGTTTTAAGTATTTTATTGTTATCCTCTGTTAAAATCATATAACCTTGGGGTGTCGCTAATATTTTTTGACCCTTAGCTCTTAATATTGCAATATCCTGTACTATAACTTGTCTACTTACATCATATTTATCAGCTAGATTAGTACCCTTTAAAGGTCCTTTTTCTTTCTTTAATGTATCTAATATATTATATCTTCTCTCTTTAGCTTTCATTTGTATACCCCCTATGTTAATACACTTGTATATACATTTTAGTTTATTAATATTTTATAAGAAAAAAATAAAGACAGCAAGCTGTCTTTATTATATAACCATATTTAATTTTTATTCTGCATATTCCCTTATATCTTCCGATACATCGTCTAGATCATAATCTATACTTAAAATAAAACTAGTATTAAATTTATCACCAAGGTTTTCTAACTTTGAAATTAAATCATATAATTTATCCATATCAAGGTCGATTAGATTATATATTTCGTCTATATATACTTTTTCGATATCATAATCCTCTGCTATGATTCCACATAAAAAGCCATGGAAGTTTTCTATATTATTAATATTAAACTCCATGGCATTAATTAATCTTACTTTATGGTTTAAATTGTACATATTTTTATTATCAGCATCAATGAAAGCTATATCACCAGCACATTTTTTTATATCTTCATTGGCCTTTTGAATTAACTTAGTGGTTTTCCCAGTGCCCCTCGAACCTAATACTAATTTAACCATTATAATCAACCCCCATATATTTTTGTATATTACATTATATTAATAAAATTCAATAATAAACATAAAAATCCTTTAATTTTATTAATTTATAAAAAATTAAAGATAAGTATCAAATACCTATCTTTATTTACTATGCTTTGGATTTTCTTTAACTATGTTAGCAGCTTCCATTAACGCTTGCATTACATCAGTTTTAAATTGTAAACTCATATCATTAATTTTTGCATAGGATTCCCCTTCTTTTGTAACTACATAATGAGGCTTTAGTTTATTAAGCGCTATAGCTTTAATATCATCTTTACATTTCTCACAAGTACATATATCATCATACTCTTCTAAAACTTTTGGTAAAAGCCATACTACTACATCTTCAACGTGGTTTTTTAACATTTCCCCACCCCTTTGATAAATTTTTATTTATTTCATTTTATCATAAAATACCTAATATTATCCAAAATAATCCTTAAATTTAACATTTTTATTCTATCCATTTTTACTGGTATCTCTTATACTATAAGTTGATATAATACTAATTAATCCCATTATAATTATTACAATAAAAGCCTTATTATAATCTTTTAAATTATATATTCTAGAACCATTTATTATTTTACCAGACCATCCCTTATCTAAAATTATTCCTATTCCTAGACTTACTAAGGAACTTCCCACAAACTCTCCTACATTTACTATAGAAGATGCTATACCTGAAAACTCTATATCATTGACCTCTTTTACATTAGTAAATACAAGAATATGGGTAATAACACATAAGCCTATAATAAAAAATAATATTGGTAAATGTCTTATAGGTGGTTTACTATCAAATATAAAAACGATATAAATCCATACAAGGGTAAATAAAGTAGTTGTTGTATATAATATTTTTTTTATTTCTCCCTTTAATACTTCCGATAATTTTCCAACCATTGGAGCTCCTAATATAAACCCTATTGAAAGAAAAGATAAATAACCTGATGCCTGTTGTTTACTAATACCATAAACATGAACCATATAGGGTATTCCCCATAAACCTAATATTGCTGTTGTTGAACCTACTAAGGATCCTATAAGTATAAAATTAGGCCATGTGTATTTATTCTTTACTACGCTAAAAAATCCTTCCTTTATATTTCTATTGCTTTTTGATTTTAAAACACTTTCATATCCTAATTCCTCTGGAGTATCCTTTACTATTAAAAATATCCCTAAAGCTATTATTAGTGAAATAAAACCTAATGAAAAAAAAGTGTTTCTCCATCCTATACTAACAGCTAAATATGTTAACGGTACTGTAGCCATAAATGCTCCAATATTACCAAAAAAAGAAGTTAACCCTGAAAGTGTTGAATACTTTTTTGGATTAAACCATCTTGTCTGAACTTTTAATATAGACACTATAATTACAGATGTACCTATACCTACCATAAATCTTGATATATAAGCAATGATTAAAGTATCTGAAAATCCAAATAAAATAGAACCTATTGCAGAAATTAAAGTTCCTATTGTACAAATCTTTCTAACTCCTATCGTATCAACCATTATACCTACAGGTATTTGCATTAACGCATAGGCATAAAAGTTCATAGAAGTTAAATTTCCTAAAGCTTTACCACTTAAAGATAAATCCCTACTTATATCATCAGCCACTGCACCTATTGACAATCTATGAAAAAAAACAGTTACAAAGGCTAAAACTAATATTCCCCAAATACTAAATCTATGTATATTATATTTTTTCATTTTATCCCCTCTTTTTATAAAACTTACCTTTATAATATATTAAATATTTTATTTATTCAAAAGTTAAGAGTTAATAAGTATTACTTTAATATAGTGGGTATACATAATGTGGATAACTTTTTGAATTTTCTTAATATATCCACAATTTAATAAGATATTACAAAAAATATGTGGAAAACCCTTGATTTTAAAGGAGTTATCCACATTGTGATGTTTTATATAAGATTTTCTAAAATATCATTAGCCTTTTTCTTTTTATCCACATCTATATTCATATAATATTCTTTAAACTTCTCATTACATATTCTAGATTCTAATTTCCCTCTTCTTATAGTTAGTATTAAATTTTGATACTTTGTATTTTTATTTATTAACTTTCTTTTATATTCTTTACCCCATTTAAAATTAACTATTTTTTCTTTTTTAAATTTAGAGGGAGTTATATAGATATAATCCTTACATAAAGAATCTCCTGGTAATGCATCTAATAAATAAACTATTATATTTCCTAAAGATATAGACATAAATAAAGTATTTTGAATTATTGATTTTTTTAATAATATTACTTTAGTAGCTTTAACTGCCTTTTTATTATCTATATAATCCTTAATAATTTTTTCAAAAAAATTTATATCAAATATTTTAAAAAAAGTAATGTTATATTCACTAAATAAAAAAGATACACTTTTTATTTCATCTATTAATAAGTAACCCGAACTTAAAAAAATAAGAAAAAATATTATCATATTTACAATACTCATATTATTTAATCTTAAATTTCCCTTTATAAGTGATTCTTTTTTTATTTTTGTTATTTTTCTTAACTTTATGATAGTTATAAAAATATAAAATATTAGAATTATAAGATAGATTTTATTCCTCAAAATATCTCTCCTTTATTTTATTCTGATAATCCCTATGAAATATCATATCATATTTTTAGTTCATATTGGTTTAAATGTAAAATTATATATATTTTAGAGTTTAATATCTTTGGTTTCACTTATCTGAAAATTCATATTTTTAAGATATAACATGAACTATTTTTAATTAATAAAATAAGTTGCCTACTAAATAAAAAGTTATTGTATTAAAATTTTAAACATGTTATTATATCAGCAAATATAAAATATTGAGGTGATTTTATGCCTAGATTTGAAACCCAGGTTCAACTTATAAAACATAAAGTACTAAAGGAAGTTTCAAAATTAGCATATAAAGATAAATTAGATAATAATCTTTTAGATATACCTGAGACAATAATTCCTGGACCAGACCCTATAACAAGGTGCTGTATTTACAAAGAAAGGGCTATAATTAAAGATAGAGTTAAACTAGCTTTAGGTGGTAATAAGAAGAAAGATAATATAATTGAAGTTATAGATACAGCCTGTGATGAATGTCCTATAGATCGTTTTGTAGTAACTGAAGCATGTAGAGGATGTCTTGCCCATAAATGTTCTAAGGCATGCCCTGTAGATGCTATATATTATGTTGGAAACAAAGCGTTTATAGATAATAATAAATGTATAGAATGCGGTAAATGTAAAAAGGCATGTCCTTTTAATGCTATATCTGATGTTATGAGACCCTGTAGAACAGCTTGTCCTGTTAATGCTATATCTATAGATAAGGATAAAAAAGCTATAATTGATGATAGTAAGTGTATTCAATGTGGAGCTTGCATTAATCAATGCCCCTTTGGTGCATTAATGGATAAATCTTTTATTGTTGATGTCATAAAAGAATTAAAAGATAAAAATCAAAAGATTTATGCAATGATAGCTCCTGCTATTGCAAGTCAATTTGATAACATTGAACTTAAAAAAGTAATAAGCGGAATAAAAAAGTTAGGTTTTGATGATGTTTTTGAAGTTGCTTTAGGTGCAGATATAGTAACTAAACATGAAACTAAAGAATTTAGTGATTTTATAAAAAATAAAAATTTCATGACAAGTTCTTGTTGTCCAGCCTTTGTAAGCTATATAGAAAAAGAATATCCTGAATTAGTAGATAATATATCAAATACTGTATCACCAATGATAGCTACATCAGAGCTTATAAAAAAAGAATATAAAAATTCAAAAGTAGTTTTTATAGGTCCTTGTACAGCTAAAAAAATGGAAATTAAAAGATATGATAATACTGACTATGTATTAACATTTGAAGAATTATATGCTATGTTTGATGCACTAGATATTAATTTAGAAGAATTAGAAGATTCATCAATAAATAATGCTTCATATTTCGGTAGAGTTTTTGCAAGAACTGGAGGTTTAACTGAATCTATAACCCATATAATAAAAAAACAAGATATAGATATTAATTTTGATCCTATTAAATGCGATGGTATTTCAGATTGTAAAAAAGCATTATCAATGGGTAAATTAAATAAATTAAAGGGAAATTTCATAGAAGGTATGGCTTGTGATGGTGGTTGTATAAGTGGTGCTGCATCTTTAAATCATACTCCTAAAAGTAAGAAAAAAATAGATAGTTACGGCAAATCAGCTCTGAAAAAAGATATAACTAAAAACATTAACAAATATAATTTAAAGAACTTAAATCTTGAAAGAAGGTAGAAAACTTTACCTTCTTTTTTATATTTTTTTAAAAAGTCTTCATTTTTTTATTTTATTCCAGTGAAAATCAATATAATTTAATTTTTTTTAAAATAAAGGTTGTTTGTTTAGCAGTTAAGTGATACAATGTTTATAGAGTTAATTCTTAAGTAAATGTTTGTTGATTAAAAAAGGATTATTATTGGTACATCTAGTATTTCATATAAGTAAATCCAAATTTAAGAAAATAAAGTTTACAGGGAATTAAGAAATAAAATTTTGGAGGTATTTATATGAAGAATGGTACAGTGAAATGGTTTAATTCAGAAAAAGGTTATGGATTTATTACGTGTGAAGAGGGAGACGATGTTTTTGTACATTTCTCTCAAATTAACAAAGAAGGATTCAAAACATTAGAAGAAGGACAAAATGTTACATTTGAAATTACAGAGGGACAAAAAGGACCTCAAGCAGCAAACGTAACAGTTGTTTAATAATATAACTGAATTTTAAGAAAGCCTTAAGGATTTTCCTTAAGGCTTTTTTTAATTTATAACTTCTTTATAGTATTTCTTTGCCTTTTCTAAACTTTTAACTGAAGCTACAAACCTACATTTAGTTTTAAATTTTAATTTTTTTAAGATTTCCAGCTATTAATTTAAAGTCATTAGTAAAAATAAGGATCCTACAAGGATGTTATCACCTTCATTATTAACTTTTATTATTATACTCGGTCCTTTAAATTTTTATAATCATCTTTATTTATTTCTTGTTTAAAACCATTAATTTCTAAGTATCCTATGAACTTTTCTTACCACTTATATATCTTTGTACATCTCCTTTTAACTTAATATCTATTTTTTTACTAAAATCATTATCTAATGAATATATATATCCTTTATATTCACCATTGCCCCATTACCATTTAATATTACTTTCATTAAATAAATATATTACTAACGCTATCAATGCTATAAAAAGGGAATAATTGAACATCACATTAATATTTTGTTCGTTTATTCTAAATAAACCTAAGTATTTCCCATAATTAATACTATGAAATACTAAAGATATCATGTTTATCATAGATAATATTAATATTGAAAATGCACTATATTTAACATACTCACTATTTCTATTTGTTGATATTGCAATAATTATAAAAAAGAGTACTGGAAAGATTATAAAAACTTTTATCAATAAAACCATCCTTTCTAAACCATATTATATATGTTCTATTAATTCCTTTATTTACCTTGTTTTAAACAAAAAATCCCCCTAATAAAAAGGGAGATTACATATAAACTATTTTATATACTTTTTTAAAACTTCAAAAGTCTCATCTATATAGGGCATTTGAAGTAGAACTTTTTTACTATCATATTTTATTTTAATAATTTTAGATATTTTGTTAAAAAACATTTTATCAAACAATGCTAATTTTCTTTCTGTAAGTAGTATATCTTTTTTATTTAAATTATTTAAATCTATTATAAAACTTTCATCTTTAAGATTACTTTTAAATGGTATGAATTTAATAGCATTTATATTTATTTCTAAAATTCCAAAGGTTGGTCCGTCTATTTTTTTATTGTTACATACAAAGGATAATGAAACATTATTTTTAAACTCATTATCTTTATAAAAGTTATCTACTGCTTTTAGTGTTTCTTTCTTAAGATAATTAGGTCTTATATAATGAGCTATTATACTTATAACTAAAATAACTATTAGAATTTTAAAAATATTTTCTTTTCCTATAATAATATAGCCATAGATACTAGAAACTAATGCCCATAAGAATAAAAATTTTAAATTCATACTTTTAAAATATGTATCAATAAATTCCATTACACCTTTTTTATTATAACTGTTCATATAACCCCCCTAATAAAATAATTACCATTTCTCTTTCATAATCTCTTTACGTTTTTCTTTAAATTCATCTTCACTGATTAATCCATCTTCTTTTAAATTATTTAATTTTTTAAGTTTTATATCAAAATTAATAGTATTAGTTTTCTCACTAAGTATTTTATTTTTATATCTTTGTACTCTTGATAAATTCCACTGTCTAACATAATATCCTGCAAATCCCCCTGAAATAATAGCGGTAATAATACCTAAAGGACCATTCTCAGGTAAAATAATTATGAAATTAATAATAGTTAAAACAATCCCAACTAACCATAACATCATATATATGTATTCCTTATTATTTTGATTCAATATCCTTCCCCCTCACATTACTTTAACAAATAAAGTCCATATACTGCCTTTAAATGCTTTTTTATTTGCTTTACAACCTAAAAACCTCTATCTTAGTATTATTATCTATTATAAAGTTGTATAAAAAGACTTATTTTTACCCTCAGCTTCATAAATGCTCTAGTAAATATATAGCAACCATCTATTCTATATACTATTTTTTAAAATACAAAAGGTTTTGTATTAAAAACTTTTCTTTACAGTTTTTAAATAAAATTAAAATAATTATATTATTCACTGCATATAGCTAACAATACTATATTTGTAAATACTATCAAGTTATATAAAATATATTTTCTATTTATATATAACTTTCGTTTTCTACTCTATTTATCCATTCCTTAACTAGTGCATTAAATATATGTGTTTTAAAGATATGTAGTATGTGATTACCTCTATCTAATACAATATAACTAGCCCTAGGATAGTTATCTAAAATATTATATGCATCTCTATAACCAACAACTTGATCTTGTCGCCCTGTTAATATTGTTACTGGCTTCTTAAATTTTTCATTTAATCTACTATCAAAAGTACTTTTATTCCTTATCTTTTCCATAAAATCTTTATCTGTATTTTCTATGCTTTTAATAATCTCTTTTTTGATTCTTATATCAGTTTCCTTTTTAGTATTATTTATTTCTTTTATATCCTTATCAATATCCCTTTTATTTCTATCAAGTTCTATTAATGGACAAAGTAATAAAAGTCCATCGACTAATCCTCTTCTTTTCTTTAATATTCCCTGTGCCATATATCCTCCAAAGGATCTACCTACTAGAAGAAATCTTTCATTTGGAATTACCTTTTGTATAAATTTAATAATAACATTAAGCATTTCTTCCCAATTTTTTATATTTTCATATCCCTTAGTCATGCCAACTCCAGGATGATCAAAATAAATTCTTTTATAACCTGTTAAATCTTTAAATATCGGTTCCATACTCTCCATAAGACATCTTTTATCGGTATAATAACCATTTAACATCAATACAGGTTTCCCCTTACCCTTTATAATATAATCAATTTTTAATTTATCTATTTTACATTTAATAAAAAACCCCTCCACTTTAATTCTTTTAATTCTTATTTAAATTATATTTTTATACATTAAAAAAATATCAATGGTTATCCTTATACTAGGAGGTTAATATTATGCAAATTACTAACATACTATTTGAATTACAAACATCTATGGCTAATATATATGCTAACAACCTTAAAAATGAAAATCCCAAAAACCTTGATGAAGTAGCTAAATTATTTAATAATTTAGCTGAAGTAAGTATTCACTTATTAAGAGAAAATCCTGAATTTCGTACTCAATTTGCCCGTGTCCATGCTGAATTTTTAAAGTATCCTGAATCTAGACAAGTGATTGAAGATTCCATTCAAGCCTATAAAAAAATTAATGAAGTGTAAAAAACAAGTTTTTATACTTCTTATTTTATAATAATTGTTTAATTTCCTTTAGTATGAAATTTTCTCTAATTACCCATCTAGGTGAATCACTGTTATTAATAATTGATATATTTCTATTTAGTGCCTTATCTATATCTACCCATATAGGTTCAAAACCTAATTCTTTTTCATATAAATCTAAATTTTGATTAGTAAATTCAGAATTTACTTTGCATATATAATAAAATGAAGTCATCTTAAATACATCATATTCATCTTCTAATGGTTGATCATATTCAATTACTTTACCAAATTCTTTTACTACTTTTGAAACAGTTGCTCCACTTTCTTCTAATACTTCCCTTTTAAGTGTATCTAAATGACTTTCATTGCCATCAACTCCCCCTCCAGGAAATTTATAATCCCCATTTTTTTTAGAGTATATCATTAATAATTGTTTATCTTTCAAAATTATACCTCTTACTGCGTCTCTAGAGATTGTTTTACCAAGTTTATTGATCTTTTCTTTATGTAATATTTCTTTTAATAAATCCATTTGATTCCTCCAATACATAGTTTTATAATAATACTTATTTTAACTTTCTCGTTTTCTCTTTTAAATCCTTTTTATGCATTAAAAAAAACACCTAAAAAGGTGTTCAAAATAAAAATAAACCAGCGACGACCTACTCTCCCAGGACGTTGCCGTCCAAGTACCATCAGCGCTGAAGGGCTTAACTTCTGTGTTCGGTATGGGAACAGGTGTGACCCCTTCGCTATAATCACTGGATTAATGGTGCTCAATATATAGTTTTATACTGTACCTTCAAAACTACACAGAATATATCAATTTTT
>VENA01000057.1 GCA_009711785.1 Bacillota bacterium | reverse complement strand
CTTAAACTTAACTTTCATAAGTATACTTTTTAAATCCTTCCCTTAATTCATTAGATACTTTTAATAATTTAGGTCTTACAACTTTTAGCCAATCAGGCTTTTGTTTAAAATCACTATCTTTTAATGATCTTAAAAGTCTTGTAAACCTATATAATTTCTCAAGTCTATCAAACAAATCTATTTTTTCTAAAATTTTTTTATCAATTTTTTTGTATTTTTCATATCCTTTTATGAATGAATTAAAGGCTAACTTAGATTTTTTTTCATCCATGGATTCTAAATCCCTTAAACCACAAACTATATCCATAACATACCAATGATACATTGAATCATCAAAATCAATAACATTAAAGTTATTTTTCTTTTCATCCCAAAATACATTATCTAACTCAAAATCATAATGTATTAAACCATAATTACTATCATCTATTTGTAAAGTGGAAAAACACTTTCTTAAATTTCCTAATTCTTTTTTTGCATCATCTTCATTTAAAGCTTCAGATAATATTTTTTCTATAAAACAAAAGGTGTCTTTATAGCTTTTTCTTAAAGTTTTATTTGGAGAATAACCCATAGAAAGATAATGTAATTTACCAAGACTTTCTCCCCATTTTTCAAATTGTATTTCTGTCATTTTATTAATGTCTAAAGTTTTTCCCTTTACTTCATTAAAAACAACAGCATAGAAAATTCCTTCTTTAGTTTCTATAGTTTCGACATAATTACCTGATTTAGATTTTATTGGATAGCATGAATTATAATTACTATCCCTTAGATATAATAAATACTCTCTTTCTGCATAAATTTGTTCTAAACTTTTATCCTCTTTATTAGTTAATCTTAAAAAATAACGATCATTATTATATTTAAAATCATATATAAAATTAGAACTTCCTCTAAAAAATCTTAAAGTATTTTTATCATATTCCCAATTTTTTAAAGCTTTACATGCGAAAGGATCTGTATCTAATATTAATTTTTTTAATTTCATCATATTTAAGTTCCCCCTATTATTTATTTAACATTTTTCTTTTAAGTATTCTTTTATGGTTTATTTTAAATTCTCTTTTTTCTTTACTTACCTTTTTAATCTCTCTTAGCTGCTTTTTATAACTTTCAAACCTTTTTTTGGTTATAATTCCTTCTTTAATAGCCTGTTTAACTGCACATCCAGGTTCTGTATCATGTCTACAATCATTAAATTTACAGCCATTTGATAGATCTATAATATCTTGAAAACTTTCTTTTAAAGCCTCCTTATCTCCCCAAAGCTGGAGTTCTTTCAATCCAGGGGTGTCTATTATCATAGATCCTGAACTATGAAATAACATTTCAGTACTAGTTGTTGTATGTCTACCTTTACCACTAGCTTTACTTATTGTTTTTGTCCTTTGTTTATCTTCACCTAATAAATAATTAGTTATCGTTGATTTTCCAACCCCAGATGAGCCAATAAATACTAATGTTTTTCCAGGTAATAAATATTTATTAAAGATATCCATATTCTTATTTTTTATAACACTTATAGGGTGTATTTCTAAACCCATAGCTATATTTTCTAATTCTTTAATATATTTTTCTACATTATCACAAAGATCCATTTTATTTAATATGATAACAGGATTAGCTCCACTGTTATAAACTAATGTTATATATCTTTCAATTCTCTGAATATTAAAATTCCCATCAAGACTACTTACTATAAAAGCAGTATCAATATTAGAAGCTATCACTTGTTCTTCTGGTGATCCTCCTACAATTTCCCCATTTTTTATCTTTCTTCCGCCTGATATTGGTAATCTTCTAACAAAGGATGTCTTTCTTTCTAAAACACCATGTATAATTCCTTTACTCTCTTTTTTTATTACTTTAGTAGCTACCCAATCCCCTACTGAGGGAAAGTCTTTCTTTAAAGTTGCCTTATAGCGAAACTTTCCTGCAAGTTGTGCTTTAATATATTCTCCATTATTATAAAGGATATATCTATTTTTATGCTTACCTATAACACGATCAGGTATAAAACCTTTCTCTTTGTAATACTCAAATTCATTTTCAAAAGATTTATTCCATCCTAATTTATTTAAATTCATATATTATCTCCTTTTTATTTTTTTATAAAACAAAAACACCACAAAGCTCTTAAGCCTGTGGTGTTTAAACCTAAATTTCATTCTAGTTTTATTTCTTTTTAGACATAAAAATACCACAGATTTTCACAACCTGTGGTAAATAATTCATATCTTTTAAAAATCAAAAAATGTATGTTACGATAGGTTGTGAACTAATAAACTTTCTTTACTTTTCATAAAATACTTATTTAACATAGTATTTAATAAGTACATAGTCCACACCCCCCTTTAAATTGCATATATTTTATACCAATCTAATTATACCATTTAATAGTTTATTTTACAAATTTTTATTTGATTTAATCCCTTACTACATAATCTAGAGCTTTTCCTATACTATCCTGTATAACTAAATCAGCTCTATTATCATAAGGTGTAGTACTTTTATTGATAAGTACTAATTTATCTCCTCTATAATATTCTATAAGTCCTGCAGCAGGATATACTACAAGGGATGTTCCTCCAACTATTAAAACATCAGCATTAGCTATGTATTCTATAGCACTTTCTATTACTTCTTGATTTAATCCTTCTTCATATAAGACTACTTCAGGTTTTATAATCCCTCCACATTTCCTACACTTTGGAATAATTTCTTCACTTTTAATAATATCCTCTATATTGTAACTCTTTCTACATTTCATGCATTTGTTTCTATAAACAGAACCATGAAGTTCTAAAACATTTTCACTTCCTGCCCTTTGATGAAGTCCATCAATATTTTGTGTAATAACTGTTTTTAGTTTTCCTTGTCTTTCAAGTTTAGAAAGGGCTAAATGTGCTAAGTTTGGTTCTGCATCTTTATAGATCATTTTATCTTTATAAAATTTATAAAATTCTTCTGTATGATTTATAAAAAAACTATGACTAAGCATTTGTTCAGGTGGATACTTCTCACCTTTAGTACTATATAATCCAGTATCAGCTGTTCTAAAATCCGGGATATTACTCTCTGTTGAAGTCCCTGCTCCACCAAAGAAAACAATATTTTCACTTTCATCAATCATATTTTTTAGTTTTTCTAAATCCATAGAATCACTCCTAGATTAATGGTTATTAATACTTTTTAAATTCATTATACCATAATTTTCTTGAAAATATTAAATTATCTTAAAGTGTATTAGCTTTCTTAAGTATAATATAAGTTTTTAGTTTATCTTTTTTATTTCATATGCCTTATAGGCTCATTTCTATTAATTCTTTTTGTACATAAAAATACCACAGATTTTAGCCATCTGCGGTATTAATTCTATATTAGTTATTCCCCAAAGTTATTTTTGACTAAGTTACTTATATTTTCAATAGCAACTTTCTCATCTTCACCTTCAGCAATAATTTCAATTTTATCCCCATAAGCAGTTCCCATACTTAAAATCCCTAATATACTTTTTCCATTATACTCTTTATTATCCTTTAGAATCTTTATTTCTGAGTTATACTTTGATGCAGTTGTTGTTAATAGACTTGCTGGTCTTGCATGTAATCCAGATTTATTACTTATTGTTACTTTTATTTTTTCCATAGTAAATCCCCCATTCATTAATTCATATAAACAATTTTACCATCCACCATAGTAAATACAACATTAAAGTCATCATCTAATGCTACAATATCAGCACATTTTCCTTCTTCAATACTCCCTATTTCATTATCTAAACCTAAAACCCTTGCTGGATTTATTGTTGCCATTTGTAAAGACTTTTCAAGGCTTATACCTACTTTTGTTACCATGTTTTTTACACCATTTATTAATTTAAGTGTACTACCTGCTAAAGATCCATCATAAATTCTAGCTATACCTTTATTAACTTTAACCTTTAACTCACCTAATACATAATCACCATCGCTTAGGCCACCGCCCATCATACAGTCAGTGATAAGTATAATATCCTCTTTTTTCTTACACTTAAGTAATATTTCAATAGCTATAGGATGAACATGAATCCCATCACATATTATTTCAGCCATAATATTACTATTTAACACTGCACCTAACATACCTGGTTCTCGGTGATGTAGTCCCCTCATGGCATTATAGGTATGGGTGGCTACTTTAGCACCACTTCTAATAGCCTCTAGTGCTTCATTATAAGTTGCATTTGTATGTCCTAAAGAAACAATAATTCCTTTTTTATTAAGATAGTCTATAACTTCTTTACTATTCTTTTTTTCAGGAGCTATAGCTATTACTTTTATTGTATCCTTTGAAATAGATATAAGTCTTTCTATTTCCTTAAATCCTATATCCATAAGATATTCTTCAGGATGTGCTCCTTTATATTCCTTTGATAGATATGGCCCTTCAATATAAGATCCTAAAACTTTCGCTCCATCTAAACCTTTTTCTAAACCTTCAAAAACATTTTCTATAGCGCTTTCTATTTTATTTAAGGGGGCTGTTAAGGTTGTCGCCATAAAGGAAGTAACGCCTAGTTTAGCCTTATATTTAGAAATTTCATTCAGACTCTTATAATTACCATCCATTACATCATATCCATTAGCTCCATGAACATGAAAGTCAATAAGCCCTGGTATAATTTTATATTTTGATAAATCTATAACTTTACTACCTTTATAGTCTTTCAAATTAATCCCTTTTATTTTTCCATCTGATATAAGTATATTACTATCTGATAAGATTCCATCCGATGTATACACTTCTTTACCTTTTAAAAGATAAGTCATATAATCAGCTCCATTTAAGCTTAGGATGATCTTCTAGATTTAATTCCTTTGAAGCTTCTTTATCAATGATAACTGTTACGTCGATATGTAATTGTAGTATTGATGCTGGTACTTCTGGCTTTATAGGACCTTCTAAAGCTTTTTTTATAGCTAATGCCTTTTCTTTACCATTAGCTAATAATAAAATCTTTCTTGAATGCATAATTGTTTTTATGCCCATACTAATAGCTTTAGTGGGTACTTCATCTAAGGAGTCAAAAAACCTAGAATTAGCTGTTATAGTATCTTCATCTAACTTAACAAGATGTGTTAATGCTTCAAATTTTAAATTAGGTTCATTAAATCCTATATGTCCATTTCTTCCTATGCCAAGTACCTGAAGGTCGATTCCTCCTGCTTTTTCAATTTCCTCTTCATATCTTATACACTCAGCCTTAATGTCTTCTTCCATACCATTTGGTATATTAATATTTCCTTTTTTTATATTAATATGATTAAATAGATTATTCATCATATAAAAATAATAACTTTCCCTATTATCCTTTGGTAAACCGTAGTATTCATCAAGGTTAAAAGTTTTAATTTCACTAAAATCTAAATCCTCTTTTTTATGCATTTTTACTAGTTCTTTATACATCCCCTCCGGTGTACTACCCGTTGCTAAACCTAATACACTATCAGGTTTAATCCTCATTTGACTTGCTACAATCGTTGCAGCTTTTTTACTCATTTTTTCGTAGTCATCGACTAAATAAATCCTCATAACATCACTCCATTTAATGTATGTGTTATATGTTTTCTTATTTTCTTGTTTTAATAAACAATTTTCCCCATAACAACCTGTCTCTCTGCTTTAGTTACATTTGATACATTATTAGTATTTCCATGTATAGTTTCATTAGCTAAAATAGCAAAAGCTACTGCTTCCTTAGCATCACTCGAACTTCCAATATCCTCTTGTGTTTTTATCTTGACACTATCTAGTTCATTTCTAAGCATATTCAATAAAGTTTTATTATAGCTACCTCCACCACCTATAATAACCTCATCTAAGTTATGTTTTGGTATAACCCAATTTTTGTAGCTATCTGCTATAGATTTAGCTGTAAAGTAAGTAAATGTAGTTAAAATATCATATATATCTACACCTAAAGAACGATACTTATCTAACAAAAATAAACTGAAATCTTGGCCAAACTCTTCTCTTCCTGTTGTTTTTGGTGGTTTTTTTATAATATATGGATGAGCTAACAGTTCTTTTAGTAGTTCTTTATTAACTCTACCCTTTAAAGCAAATTTCCCATCTTTATCATATTTTAACTTACCCTGTGTGATTTCTTTAACCACTTCATCCATCATCATATTACCAGGGCCTGTGTCAAAGGCATAAACTTCTTCTAACTTAGAAGCTTTTGGTATAATAGTTACATTACCAATTCCCCCTATATTTTGAAGGGCAATTGTTTTATTTAAATTTCTATATAAAATATATTCTGTATAGGGAACAAGGGGAGCTCCATGACCACCTGCTGCAACATCCCTTACTCTAAAATCTGCAACTGTTACAATACCTGTTCTTTCTCTAATAACACTAGGTTCACCTATTTGTAGTGTGCTATGTTTAGGAATGTGATAAATTGTTTGACCATGGGATCCTATTAAATCAATATCTTTAACTTTAACGCCTGCTTTTTTACAAGTTTTATAAACGGCCTTAGAAAAAATTTCACCTATTTCAAAATTTAGTTTACAAATCAAATCCACAGAAGAATTTTCTTTTGAACATGCCTTTAAAATATCTCCTTTTAACTTATCTTCCATAGGATAATTACAAAACTCAAGTAGCTTTACTTTAGTATCTAATCCATTTCCCTCTATCTCAACTAAAGCACAATCAACACCATCAATAGAAGTTCCTGACATTAATCCTATAACCAACTTTTTTTGTTTATTCATTAATTGGATTAATTTTTTCATAACTAATTACCCAAATCTTTAAAGTTTATAAGTTCAATTTCTTCTTTTGTCAACCAGTTTAATAAATCTTTATTAGTTAATACATCTAATTCAGTTTTTCTATTTTCATTATAGCTACTTATATTTAATAAATCATCATCAACATATGCAGGATGGGCCATTATTTCTAAAGTTCCTTCTTTCCATACTTCTAAAATTTGTTTAATATCCTTTAATGTTGCCTTTTCACCATAAAAATCCATAGAAAAATAATCCGTTGTTTTTACACCTAATTTATCTAAAAGCGCCTTTGTTTCTTTATTAGGTTGTCTTAATGCTACATTATAATCCTTAGCTAAATTTGCTATTAATTCCCTTAATTCATCATACATATGAATATGATGATGACTGTCTAAATGACTTAATTTCATATCTGTATCTAAAAATGCTTTAATTTGCCTTGTAAGTTCTAATTTTACCTCATCTAAATTCATTTTAGGAAATAAGTTATGTCTTCTTTTATAAAAATTTCCTTTTTCATCGACTAAAGAAGGAACTTCCTTCGGTGAAGATAAAGGTTTACCACAGGTTAGAGTTAAATGAATGCCTAAAGAATCTATTCCCTTTTTCTTTGCAAGTTTTATACTAGGTTTAGCTTTTTCCATGTTCATCATAACTGTAGTGCTAGTTACTATACCATTTTTCATAGCTTCTAATATTCCTTTACTACACCCACTTGTAAGGCCAAAATCATCAGCATTTACAATTAATTTTCTCATAGAAACCTCCTATTAATTAAAATTGTGGTAAATAATCTTTATTTTGTTTTATAATATCCTCTAATAAAGCCTTTGCAACCTTAACAGATGGAACTAAAGGATTACTAACAAGGGATTGTAAAGCTTTTTGATAATCTCCTGTTACACCTGCCTGTGCTGCTATTAATTCATAGCTTTTTACTGCTTCAACAAGTCCACTAGCCTCAATTGGCAACTCACCTAATGATATACCATTAGCACCTGTTGCATCCACAACTGCATTAATTTCTACAACCACGTCATCAGAAATATTTTTAATTGCACCATTATTAATAACATTAACTGTATGTATTTCTTTTTTATCGTTATAAATAGCACTAATTAATGAAACAGCTGCATCTGAATAATATGCTCCACCCCTTTTTTCAAGTTGTGAAGGTTTTTCATTAAGATTTGGATTTTCATAAACTTTAAATAACTCTTTTTCTATTTTCTTTACCTGTTCAGCCCTAGTTCCCTTACCATTATAGGCTGTTTCTTGTTCTTCCTTAACTAAATCATCTGTCATGTAAAAATAACGGTGATATGGGCAAGGAATCATTTTTAGACCCCTTAAAAAGTCTTCATCCCACTTTAAATCAGGAATATTTTTCATGTTTAACTCTGCACCATCAGTAAGTTTATCTATAACCACATCGGTTACATCTTCTCCATCAAGATAAACACACTTTCCCCATACAAGATGATTTAATCCTGCAAAATCTATTTTTATCCTTTCACTATCAACCTCTAACATATTAGCTACCATTTTTACCATACCTATAGGGACATTACATAGTCCTATAGCCTTTGTATTTGTATATTTTAAAATCGTCTCTGTTATAAGCCCTGCTGGATTTGTAAAATTGATTAACCAAGCATTAGGTGCTAGATTTTCTATATCTTTACATATATCCATAATTACAGGTATTGTTCTCATAGCCTTAGCAAATCCACCAGGACCTGTTGTTTCTTGACCTAATACATCATATTTAAGAGGGATTCTTTCGTCTCTAGCTCTCGCATCTAATCCACCTACTCTAAACTGAGTTAATACAAAATCAGCATTTTTAATAGCTGCCTTTCTATCTAATGTTAAAATTACTTCCGTATCTAAACCTGCTTTTTTAATCATACGTTTTGCTAATTCCCCGACGATATCTAATTTCCATTTACCTTCTTCTATATCAACTAAATGAATCTCTTTTACTGGAAGTTCATGATTTCTTTTTATAAAACCATCAATTAATTCTGGTGTATAACTACTACCTCCACCTATTACAGCTACTTTTAATCCCTTCATAGGATTACGCCTCCTTTTCTTTTTCTAAAGCATGTATGCGTTTATGCATTTCAATCATATTTTCTATAAGTCCTTTTTCAGATATAGTTGTCATCAAATGATCCTGTGAATGTACAAATAATACAGACAGTTTTACTTCTTCACCCTTTGCTTCCTTTTGCATAATACTAGTTTGTATTTTATGTGCCTGTCCAACTTCATCCTCTGCTTTCTTTAAGTAAGATTCTGCCTCTTCAAAGTCTCCATTTTGTGCACTTTTTAAAGCATCATAGGCTAATCCTCTAGCGTTTCCTGCATGTAAAATAATTGAAAAAACTATCTCTTCATTCTCCATTTAAAAGCCTCCTTATTTTTTTATAATTAATTTTCTATAAAAAAACAAGAATAGATTCTTGTTTTTTTATAGAAGCACCAGCTTTACGCTGGTGCGACTTAATTTATTATTCTGCAGCTGCTAATTCTTCTTGCTGCTTTTCTTCATTTAATAATTTCTTTTCATACATCTTAAAGAATGGAAAATAAATAAACATCATAAGAGCGATATTAAAAAGTACTAATATTATAGCTCTCCAGTCTCCACCTGTTGCTAGATATGCACCTATTGGTGCTGGTAAAGTCCATGGTGCTAAAATAGAAGGTCTAGCTACTAAATTAAGTGACATCGCTATATATGAAATTGTACCTGTAATTAATGGTCCTACAATAAACGGTATAGCTAAAATAGGATTTAACATTATAGGTACACCAAATACAATAGGTTCGTTTATATTACAAATACCAGGTATTAAACCTGCTCTACCAAGTTTTCTAAGATATTGTGATTTTGAAAAAATCATCCATAATACTAAAGCTATTGTAGCTCCAGAACCACCAATCCAAACAAACCACTGAAAGAAAGGTTCTACAACAATATTTGGTAATACTTCAGCACCATTAGCTGCTGCGTTTATATTTTCATCAAGTAATGTTAACCAAATAGGTCTTGCAACTGCACCAACTACTGATACTCCATGAATACCTGAAGCCCAAAGTAACGTAATTAATAAAATAGGAATTAAAGCTCCTCCTAAGGAGTTACTTGCTGCTACTAACGGCTTAAATACTCCCATAATAAAGTCTTGAATATTAAAACCTAATAGGTGTCTAACAATCCAAATTGTAGTTATTATAACTGCTGCTGGAATTAGTGCTTCAAAGGATCTTGCAACTGAATCTGGCACTCCTTCTGGCATTTTAAACATAATCTTTCTAGTTTGTAAAAATCTCATAACTTCTACAGCGAATATTGACATTATTATTGCAACGAACATACCACTACCACCAAGATTACCCATTGGTAATACCCAGCCTACGCCTTCCATAACCTGTGGAACCATAGTAAGTAAAAATGCTGCTAAAGATAGTATACCTCCTGATACACCATCTAACTTATAGGATTTAGCTAAACTATTTCCTATACCATAGGATGCATATAAAGCCATTAATCCCATTGTTAATCTAAATGGAAATAGTATTTGACCTAAATAAGGTTTAACCATTTCTGCTAATGCTGGTATTGGTGGAAATGCAATTACTAAAAAGAAACTACCAACAATGATTAATGCCATAGTCGAAACAATACCATCACGTATTGCCCTTAAATGTCTTTGTTCAGCCATTTTAGTCATTGGTGGCATAAGAACCTTTTCAATGATTTCAAAAAACTTATTCATTCTTCTTCCCCCTTAATTGTTTATAACATTTCTTTAACTTGTTTCATTAGTTTCGCTCCACCCATTGGACTATACCCTTGGGGTGAAATTAAAGTTATAGGTACATTTAACTCCTTTGCTGTTGTCTCGAAAACTTGCATCCTATGTCTAACTTGTGGAGCAACCAATACTAAATCCCAGCCATTTCTTAGTTCATCTTCATATTGACCAGTACCAACAGCTTTTACTTTAACTTCCATATTCTCTTTAGCTGCTTCTTTTTCAAGTGCTTTAACAACAATTGCACTTGACATACCTCCTGAACATACAATTAAAATCTTTTTCATTTTACATCCCCTCCTTTTTTATTGCTTTGTGTACAAAACCTTCCTCTTTCTCTATTCTTACCAATGCTTCCTGATAAGAACATCCTGCCTCTATCATCACAATAGCTACTTTAGGTTTAAAATTAGATTTCTCTAATACATTTTCAGATGTTTTATAATTTACTCCTGTAGCCATCATAATAATCCTTTTAGCTCTTTCAATTAGCTTCTCATTTGTTGGTTGAACATCCACCATTAAATTATGATAAGCCTTTCCTGTGCCTATCATAGATGCCGTTGATAACATATTTAACACCATCTTTTGAGCTGTGCCAGCTTTCAATCTTGTTGAGCCTGTTAAAACCTCTGGTCCTACTACTGGTGCAATGGGTATTTTTGCAATCTCATTTATTTTTCCAGCTGGATTGCAACTAATAGAAACTGTAAAAGCTCCTATCTTTTTAGCATATTGTAAACCACCAATAACATAGGGCGTTCTACCACTTGCAGCAATACCAACTACTACATCATTTTTAGTTAGATTAATATTCATTAAATCTTCTTGTCCTAATTTGGGATTATCCTCAGCACCTTCTATGGCCTTTATTAATGCATTTTCTCCTCCTGCTATAAGACCTATTACCTTTTTGTGGGATGTACCAAAGGTAGGAGGACATTCAGCTGCATCTAATATTCCTAAACGACCACTAGTTCCTGCTCCAATATATATTAATCTCCCATCATTATTAAAAACTTCTATTATTTTCTCCACTGCATTAGATATCTTTGGTAATTCTTTTTCAACTGCTAAAGCTACTTTTTTATCTTCATTATTCATTAACTTAATAACTTCTAAAGGTGATTTTCTATCAATGTCCTTAGTTTTCATATTCTCTTGTTCAGTTAATAAATTATCTATCTTGCAAACCATACAATTCCCCCTTTCATTAAAACTGCTTATCCTTTAATACTTCTCTTGTGTCCTTTAAATGTTTGATAACTTCATCATATCTTTTACACGCTACACCAATAAATAAACTATCAATAATATTTAGCTGAGCAATTCTTGAACCCATAGCACCACTTCTAAAATTATTTTCTACATGGGCTGTAAATAAAGTAATATCAGATGCTTCTAAGATTGGAGATCTTCCATATTGAGTAATAGAAATTGTTTTTGCTCCATTTGATTTAGCAATATTTAAGCATTTTATTACATCTTTTGTATTGCCTGAATTTGATATGCCTATAGCTACGTCTTTTTCTGTTACATGAACAGCTGATGTTAACTGCATATGACTATCAAGATACAATACAGTTGGAATGTTTATTCTAGTAAACTTATATTGGGCATCCAATGCAACAACCGATGATGCTCCTACACTGAATAAATAAATTTTTTCAGCATCATTAATAGCCTCAATTGCCTCTTTTAACAATTCTATATTTATTATTTCCTTCGTATCTTCTATAGCTTTAACACTACCCATAGAGATTTTTTCTAATATATCAGAGGTTGAATCCTCTATGTTAATTTGATCATGAATTATTTGCTTATCATCCTTCTTTTTCGATATTTCAAGGGATATAGCTAGCTTTAGATCTTGATATCCCTTTAATCCAAGGGTTCTACAAAATCTAATTACGCTTGCTTCACTTGTATGGCATTTATTAGCTAATGCCATGATCGAGAAATTTGGTATGTCATTAGTGTTTTTCAATATAAATTTAGCTACTTTCTTTTCAGATGGTTTAAAAGTATCATATCCATGCTTTATTTTAGTTAATATACCATTATCCATTACTTCTCACATCCTTAATTTCATTCTTCAGTTCTTCTTTTTCAAACATCACTCCACTTAAATTCCATCCTAAAATCAAAGCACCTATTCCACTATCAAATAAAGGGGCTTGTATATGAAGATTAGAAAATCTTTTCTTTAATTTTCTTTCAAATGTATCCCTTATAACGGATACATTATTAAATATACCTCCAGCTAAAGAAATCGTTATCTTTTCATTTTTATTAAATAGTTGATTAATCACTGTTTCTGTAATTTGTATCAAATCCCACACTGCATTTTCTATAATTTGTTTAGAAACCTCATCATTAGCTTCAAAACATTTAATTACTATAGGCGCTAATTGAGCTATTTTTTCTTTAGAATTTGTATTATTATACACATAACTAATTATTTCATCTGTTTTTTTTATTTTTAAATGTTTTTTTATAGCCTCTGTTAATAGTGTTTCTTCTCCTCTTTTATCACAGGCTTTTGCCACCGCTATTAGTGCCTTTTTACCTATGTCATAGCCACTTCCTTCATCACCTATGATATGTCCCCATCCACCTGCACGGATCAATTCTCCTGTAGAATTAATTCCTAAACTAATAGAGCCTGTACCACATATAGTTATAACACCTTCAATACTTCCATTAGCTCCTACTAAGGATGTCTTAGCATCATTATTAATAAGGATAGTACTACTATGATTTATACTTTTAAGTATATCCATTACAACATTTTTATCTTCTTTTCTATCTACTCCTGCTAATCCTAATGAGATAATTTCAACATCTTTTAACTTTATATCATTATCATCACAAAGAGAATTAATTACATCTTCTAATGCTTTTTTAGCATTAGTTTTTCCCACTGAATGATAATTTGAAGGTCCACTTAAATGATAACCTAAAATACTTCCTTTTAAATTGGCAATATATCCTAATGTTTTAGTTCCGCCACCGTCTATACCTATAATATATCTCAAATACTACACCTCTTTTCGATGAGCTTGAATAAATTATACCACTTCTGGAGTTTTGTTGCAACATATTTATATAATTATGTAGTAAAACTTCATCATCGTTTTCTATAATAACACTATCTATCTCAAGCTCCAAAGAAGAAAGGATACTAGACATATTTTCTTTGATGGTTATATCTATACTTATAACTTGTATGGATTAAATATTTAAAAAGTAGGATCAAAATTATCCACTACTGCTTGTCGTAAATGTAAATAAAAAAAGGAAATCCTTTTTAAATTAGGATTTCCACAAATTTATACAGTTAGATTTTATGACTTTTTACAGTCTGAAATTAATAAAAGACATCTTTACTCTTAATTATAATCTATATATAATTTTTATACGTCTTTAACCATCTTAGGAAGTGTATTAGCTCCCTGGGGCATAATATAAGTTTTTAATTTATCTCCTTTAATTTCATATGCCTTTTCTAATGCTTCTTCTACTGACTTTACAACATGTATATTAGCATTAGATACACTTTCTTCACTAAGGGATGATACTAATATAAAAGTATAATCCTTAGCTACTTCACTTACATAATATCCTATATACTTAGCTATAGAATAGTCCTCTCTTATAGCTTTTTCCCTATCTATTACTGTATTATAATTTTGGATTATTTTCCTTATAGGCTCATTTCCAAATCCTTCACTACACTCACTATGTATAATCATTACTCCTTCTTTTTTTATAGCTTCTTTAGCATTTATTACAGTTTTTATTGTTTGATAAAAGTTAATATCCTTAGGATAACCACCAGCTGTAGCTATTACCATATCAGCTTTTTGTTTTATATTAACTCCATCCATCTCATCAACTATTTCACAACCTTTTTCATGGGCTTTTATATAATCCCCTGCTACTGCATGGCCAAATTCACCTTCTGAATTCATAATTACATTGAACATAAATGATGGTTTAACAAAACTAGTTGCCTCTAACATATCCTCATGTATAGGATTATTTATAACCTTTCCACTTCTTATTTCAGGATTTGATCCACTACCAAGTTCTTTACCAAGTGACATAGCATGATTTGCCATTATAGATTCGTAACTACTTATACCTGGTAATATGGATTTTTTTCCTCCTCCCCATCCAGCTAGTAAATGAAATACTATAGCTCCAGTAAGTACAATATGATCACACTCTAAAGCTAGTTTATTTATTTTAACAGGTGTATTATATTTTGTTTTTCCTAAATATACTAAATTATCTTCATCTAATCCATCATGGTCAATAACTTCAAATCTATCAGCTAGCTTTTCTCCAAGTAATATCCTATGTTCCTCTTTTGATTGCTTTCTATGGGAACCTGTTGCACATAAAAATATTATATCTTCATCCTTAATTCCACCCTCATTAAGTTCATCTACTATGTAATGAAGATAATCTCCCATCCTTTGCCATGCCCTAGTAATATCTGATATTACTATACATATTTTTTCACCTTTATTAACTATCTCACTAAGTCTATCACTTCCTATAGGATTTTTTAAAGCATTAAGTATAACTTCATCCTCAGGCATTTTATTATTATCTTTACTACTTTCTAAAACCTTTAATAAATTTTCCTTTGGTATAGTTACATCTAGTTTTTCCTTTCCATACTTCATTTTAATTGTTTTCATAATGTCATCCTTTCATAGATAGTTATTATTTTATTAAAAATAGGTTAGAGATAATCCCTAACCTATTAAATTTAATATTTAAATCTTAGCAAAGCTAGGAATTTTAACAGTATCAAGAACTGCTATTAATAAAAATACACCTATACAAACTAACCACTCTAAATATATAACATGGGGAAATATTCTTATGGCAGGTACTAATTGCCATAATATTAACACTATTATACCTGCTAGTGTTGTATAAAAGGCAGAACCTTTCCTACAAAGACTAGGCATAAATACTGTAAAAAGAAATACTACAGTAAATGCTGTTGTAAGACTAAGTGCTATAAGTAGTGTTTTTAGTATACTAACAACTGTTAAAGCTAACATAAATGTTATTAATCCTAAAATAACTACTGTAATTTTACTAACTAACATAAGCTTTTTATCTTTTATATCTGGACTTATAAATCTTTTATATATATCCTGGGTAAATAAAGTTGAAGTACCTAATAGTAAATTACATGCAGTTGAAACATCTGCTGCCCATAGTGCTGCTAAAGTAATACCAGCAACTAAAGGATTTAATGAAACTAATACTTTAGGTAAAGCCATAGTTGCACTGATACCTGGATATGCAGCTTTTGCTGCTATTCCCATAAGCGCTGATAAAAAGCCTATAGGTATCATTAACAATCCACCAATAATAAATCCATTTTTAGCTTGCTTTTCATCTTTAGCTCCACAAGCTATTTGCACTGTAGCTTGTAAAGACATAGTCTGTGTAATCATAACTGCGAACCATCCTAATATAATTGGTACTCCTAAACCAGCTATAGGATGTAAATAAGGGACTTCTTTAGGTAATTTTAAAGCTATACTTCCTAATCCTCCTTGGGATTTTAAAGTTGCTATAGTTGCAAATATAGTTCCTACATATATTAAAGAAACATTTAATATATTAGATAGTCCTGCTGACCACATACCTCCAATAAAAGTAATCCCAATAAACACCACAACACTCATAATCATACCACTGTGTAAAGTGAATATATCAGGTAATAATGATGCTAGTATTGCTCCTCCTGCAATATATTGTAGTGAAGTAATTGCAAGAAGTATTATCATTTGACTTATAACACAAATAATGCGTCCTTTAGTATCATAAAACTTTTCAAATAATTCAGGGACAGTGGAAACATTAAGACTTCTATATTTTGATGCTGCTACTAATCCCATAACTATTGCACCAGCACCCCAGGCTGCATTATACCATCCTGCAGCTAACCCTACATTGTAGGCCCTTTCTGCAACGCCTATAGTTGAAGCTCCTCCTACAGCCACACCAGTTATTGTAACAGCAATAATTGGTGTAGTTAGTTTTCTACCAGCAAGAATAAAACTTTCACTTCCACTAGTAGATAACTTTTTAGCATATAAACTTATAGCAAATAACGCAATAATATAACATATAACAATTACAAATGGAATACTCATTTTAATCACCTCTAATTTTTTTAATGTTTAATAGGCTGTACATACCTATTTATTTTTATTAGGTGACATGTCACTACTAGAGATATCTCTTATTTATATAAAAAAAAGAAGACCCATTTTAATGAGCCTTCTTAAAATAAACCATATAATTTATAGTCTTATTATATAAGGGTAATCTACATATTTGAAGAATTCATTAAAATTTTATATCTATTAAATTTGCATGAAAAAGTTCCAGCGCTAAAAAAGTAAAAGCCCCAGCTAAAATAAAAATAATAATAGATATTTTGTAATAAATTCTCTTTTAATTTATTTAACATTTAAAACACCCTCATTTAAAATTTATATTTATTAAAAATTTAATTTTAATAATCATAACAAATTTTAAAATGAGATGTCAATAGATTTTAATGATTTAGTTTATTAAAGCAATATATTTTAATATTTAAAATTTTTAAATATTAAAATAACTAAGGAATTTTTATCCTTAGTTATTAATATTAATCTTCTATTTTTTTACCCTACCTACTACACCATTTCTTAAGCGAACCTTTATTCCATGGGGATGTGTTGAGGAATTAGTTAATATATCCTTAACTACACCTTCTGTTAATATTCCTGAAGATTGGTCCTTCTTTTTAACTACTGCTACTTTAATACCTGGTTTAATATTTTTTCTTTTGTTACCATTCATATAATCCCTCCAAATTTATTATATACTACTATATCCTTTCTAAAACTCATATATAATTCCATCACAAAATATTTTCTTTACGCCTTTTTTAGAAATATAAAGTTGAATATTGATATCTTTTTTATATTATCATTAATAAAAGCTTTTGAAAAAATTTCTCTAGCTTAAAGATTTATTTTACTGACTAATTTAATAGAAATATCATAATCTTTTTTCTCAATTTTCCTTAACATTTACCCTTATTATTTTTAATTTTCATAACCACTATTCTTTGTTACATCAGAAATAATTTCCTTTAAAATAAAATCAAGATCCTTATTTTCTTCTTTTGCCTTTTGAAGTTTATTTAATTTAAACCATTTCTCACCTATCAAAACCCCAATAGGACAATCCTCTCTCCAAGCAGATAATAATCTATTGACCATAATTCCCCTTCTTAATACAAAATCTGTTTTTAAAACCATTTGAATAATTTCTAATTTGCTAAATGGTCCTAAAACCTCTATAGATTTCTCTTTAATAAAATCATTTCCACTGTTTAAATCTGTACTACCAGCAAAGATGTTACCAAAAATAATAACCTTCTCCCATTTCAAAAATTTCTTTATCATCTATTAAATATTTATCTTCTATAACTAATTTTATTAACTTACCTTCATATCCTTTAGGTATAGATAAAACATAACCTGGTCTTGTATAGGTTTTATCATCTACATTAGCTAGAAAATCTGAAACTTCTTTAAAGGATAATATATCTATTTCTTTATCATTTGCAAATACTTTTAAATTTTTTCTATTTAGTTTAGGCCAAGGATTATTTTTAAGTAAATCTAACTCATTATCATAATCCTTCTTCATAGCTTCCCTTGCCTTAGTTAATGACATAGGAATAAAGTGTATGTAATCGCTATTTTGACCTTTCCACATATGTATACCATAGACTTCCATTTTATCTATAGTTATATCTAAATGTTTATCCTCTAGGATATTAATATTATATAACCAAGATTCTAAAGTTTTTTTAGTATAGTTTTTTTCAAAAACACCTATTGAATCTTTATTTCCATGGATAGAAATTTCAAAATTTCCTAGCTTATCACCAACAACTAAACTATCTTCTCCTGTAACACTAATAACTGGTTTTTTAACATAATCACCATTAGCATATTTTACTTTCCCTGTTAATTTTCTTAAAATTATAGGAATTTCGTATTCTTTCTTATCTATAATAACTTCTACCTTTTTCGGATTTTTAAGTGGTTTTTCTAATTCAATTTTCAAATCAAAGTAATTATTATCAATCTCTATTTCATCTTCTTCTAAAATCCTATTATTAACTATAACTTTTATTAACTTATTTCCATTATCAAATCCACTTCCGAAAACCCTAATAAAGGGTATGTTTTCCATATCCCATACTTCCTTCTTTGCGATATTTTCTAATTTAGCGCTACATTTTGGATTATTATTTAAGTATACCTTTATATTTGGATAATTCATCATATACCCCCTAGTATATTAATTATTTTTTTAAATCATTTAAAATTAATAAAACGTAAAGCGGTTTTTCATAGGGGTGGATTTCCCCATACAGCTAATCGCCCCTGGCACTTTTTATTGCAAATGATTTACCATCAATTGCCCTTGATACTGCTAATACTCCATTTAAGTGATCATATTCATGTTGTAATAATTCTGATAAATCATCTTTAAGTTTTAATATATGTTCATTAAAATTTTCATCTAAATACTTAATTGAACACGTTTTATGTCTTTTTATTTTAACAAGTAAATACGGAAAACTCATACAGTCATCCCATACATTCATTAACTCATCACTTTTTTTTACTATTAAAGGATTAATAAATACAAAAGGTTTATCTAAATACATATAAATAATTCTTTTCATTACTCCAATTTGTGGAGCTGCTATTGCCCTTCCTGCGTTGTATTTTTTCCTAAAATCCATTAAAGTATCATGAAGGTCTTTAATAATAGGTGATAAGTTATTAATTTCTTTACTTTTAACTTCTTTAGATACTTCATATAATTTAGGATTACCTAAAAGTAAAATTTCCCTTACTGCCATAAATATTACCTCCTATCCATACCTTAATGAATATTAAACTTATAAGCATACTCTTATTTAGTTTAATTATTTAGACCTAGATTTACTTTTATCTTTATTAAATAGCTTCTTAAAATTTATCTCTGCCATTAACATACCAGTTAGTATTAAAAAGGCCCCAAAGCTTCCTTTAACACCAAGATATTCATTAAAGAATAAAAATCCAAAAATTCCTGCAAAAACTGGCTCACAAGTATATATTAAAGCTGTATGATTAGGAGTTGTATACTTTTGTGCAACATTTTGTACAATATATGCTCCTGAAGTACATACTATAGCTAAAACTACTATATTTATCCATCCTCCCAAACTAACCTTCATAGTTGGATTTTCAAAGGCTAAAGAAGTAATCATACTTAAAATACCAACAACCCCAAGTTGTATTATTGCCATACTTATAGATTCAACATCCTTTGTATATTTTCCAACATAAATTATATAAAAAGCAAATACAAAAGCACATATTAAAGTATAGATGTCTCCTATATTTACTCCATCTATATTTGTATTTAAAGTTAAAAATCCTAAGCCTATTAATGCTAATATAGCGCTTATACTTACCCTTTTACTTGGTATATTCTTACTAAGGATTGAATAAAATATTGGAACTAATATTACATTTAGCCCAGTTATAAAAGCAGACTTTGAAGCACTGGTATAATTTAGTCCCACTGTCTGTAAAGCATAATGGGCATATAATAAAACTCCTAAAATTAATCCAAATTTTAAAGTGGTTTTTTCTATCTTCATCATTCTTTTATAATAAAAAAAAGCAGATATAAAAAACGCTAGTAAAAATCTAATGGCTAAAAAGTTATAGGTTTGTAATTCAGAAAGGGAATCTTTAGTTAATATAAAAGATGCTCCCCATCCTACTGTTACTAATAATAATCCGATATCAGCTTTTAATTGTTTTTCCATGGTATACTCCTTATTTAAACATTTTTATTTATGTTCCATATTTAACCATATTATATAATTATTTTTACTTTATTACAATTTATTTTAATAATAAATTCAAGGTTGTAAAATAATTTAATATAATCTATAATGAGAGAAATGAAATCCTAGGGGTGATTTTTTATGAAAGAAAACATATGGGAACAACGCTACAAAGAATTAAAAAATCTATGGGGAATAGAACCTGAATGGACACTTATTCAATATGAAAGTTTAGTTAAAAAGGGTAAAATATTAGATTTAGGAATCGGCGAAGGAAGAAATGTATTAAAATTTGCTTTGAAAAATTATGATATTGAAGGTGTAGATATATCCCAAACTGCCTTAAAAAGATGTGAACAATTACTTAAAAATGTGGATTGTAATTACAATTTACACTGTAGTAATTTGTTAGATTTTACTTTAGATTTAAATAAATATTCATTAATAATTTCAACATGGACTTTGAATTTTTTGAAAAAATCAGAAGGTTTAAAGCTAATAAATAACATGAAAAATATTTTGACTAAGGGTGGTATTCTTTATTTAGGAGTTTTTTCAAAAGAAGATCCTAAATATACTTTTTTAAAAGAAAATAATAATGAAATAGAAAAAGATACATTCTATATAAATAAAAGGGATTCTTATATTACTTATTATAACAAAGAAGAAATTTTAAACCTTTTTAATAATGATTATGAAATTATATGTTTAAAAGAAAGCTATAGTTTAGATATTGGCCATGGAGATAAACATTATCATGGAGATATTGAAATCATGATAAGAAAATCAAGTTAATGAATGCTTAAATAAAAGGATACTTAAGTATCCTTTTTATTAAAACTTTTCTATATAATTTTTAAGTGCATTTTTTAATATTTTATATTCAGTATTTTTAATATATATATTTTCTCTGTCTAATTCATTATAATCAACATCTAAAGTACTCCAAAATTCTCTTTTGAAAGTTTCATAATGAAAATTTTCTCCTAATTTTCCCCTTATGATCTCTTCATATTTTAAAAATAATGCATTATTAATATTATAATCATAAATATCTTTTTCTAAATTTTCTGGATTATTTATAAGTATATTTTCTAAGAAAGCAATATTTTCATCTATTAATTTTTCAGTAACTATTCCAGAATGGGAAGATAATATTTTTTGAGCCGGGAATGTTTTTATATATTTTAATGTTTTAATATAAGTTTCTAAGTCATAATGATTAACAACAGGAGTAGGATATTCAACTAAATCCCCTACAAATAAAATTGAATCCCTTTTATCATAACAAATAGATGAATCTATAGTATGTCCAGGAGCATAAA
>VENA01000082.1 GCA_009711785.1 Bacillota bacterium | reverse complement strand
ATTAAGGTTCTGTCAAAGGACCTAAAAAGTATACTACCTGGATTTTGACAGGTTCTTATAATACTTATATAATTTTAAATCTTCCCAAAGCTCCCTGGGGATTCTATGCCCTTTTTTACGCTTAAACTTAAATAAAATTTGACTTTAGAGTACCAAATTTGCTAATCTTAAAATAAATACAATTATAAAAATTATTATTTGGTGTTTATTTACCATTTATTGGATGTTTTCATTCTTTATTTAACGGAATCTATGTAATTCTATTGCTACTCAAATTGCTACACACATTCATCTATTCAAGTAATTTAAAAGTGTTCAGCGTTTTTACATCTTCAAAAACGATAAAAATATATTTATAAGTTCTCTATAGTCCTTATAAATACTACATCCTAGAATTCCTATCATATCCCTAAAAGAATTCAACATTATTTTTTAAATATCAACACTTCTTCTAAATCTACATATCCACCATCTTTTCCATTGTGTTGAAATCTTAAATATTGAGTTCCAGGTTTTAAGTCTGAATCAGTTTTAAAGTCAACCTCATAATGCTCCCAATCTTTATCCAATTTAATATCTTTTAACACTGCTTGAGCTTTTTTCTTAGCTTTACTATCATATACATAGAATCTTAAAGTGTTAGACTTTACTGTTCCCCTTGCTTTAAAAATAACTTTATACTCAGTATCTGGTTCTAAGTCAAGTCCATAGGGATAGACAAGCCCATAGGAATCTCCATTGTTAGTGATTCTTAAATACTCTTCTTTAGCTTCATACTTTATATTACCATTCTTTGAATTCCAAGTATGAAGCTTATCGATATTACCATCATCATTAATATCTAGATCAAAGAAATAAGCAAAATCTAATGAATAACCTTTTGTTATTTTATATTCTCTATTCTTTAAATTCTCATAGAAAAATTGAATATAGCCTAACTTATATAGTAAATCTTCATCATAATCTAATGACCTCATTGAAGTTTTATTAATATTTCTTATATCTTCTTTCACTTCATAAGCTCTTTTTATTATATCTTTAGCCTTTTTAATATCTTTCTGTACATAATAGTTATATACAGCTAAATATGCATCAGTCTTTTGTGTATAACTTTGCGTTTTCATAGGTTTAAGTTTAACAGATCTATCTATTAGTTTTAAGCCTTCCTCTATCTTACCTACTCTTATTTTATTTGAAGCTGCTATTGCATGAAACTTTGAATTATATTTAGCTAAATTAATAGTCTCATCTAAAAGACTTTGTGATTTCTTTAAGTATTCATTGTTTCTTTCACTTCTAAATTTAGCCATATATAGCGTTGCTAGGTCACTTTTATACTCTGGTTTAAATGGATCAAATTTAGTTGCCTTAGAAAAATTATCTAAAGCTTTATTTAAATCCTTATTACTATTAGCTTCTATAGCCTTTTGTGCATAACTATTAGCTATAAAAAAGGAAGTTGTAGTAAATAAAGTTAACACTAAAACAATACTAAAGATTATTTTATATGCTTTTTTACCTTTTAAGTTTATATTAAACTTAATATCTTCCCCAGTCTGTGCTAATAATCCAACTAGAGCCCAGAGTACAAAGGCTAGAGCTGATAACGATAGATCAAAATCCATAAATGCATGCATCAGTATAGAAATAGTAGCTACTAAAACTGTAACTTCTAGTACTTTTTTATTAAGTTCCATATCTTTATATCTTTTAAACAGAAAATATATTGGCATTAGTATGAAACCAATAAATATTAATAATCCTATTATGCCTATCTCTATCCACATCTGTAAAAAATAATTATGGGCTTGGGTACTATTATATCCGTAGGATTGATACATCTCATATAAGGTATTCCAGCCGCCACCTCCAGTACCAAATATAAAATTATCTTTAATAATTCTAAATGCATCTTTGTAAAAAGCTACTCTGGCTAGAGCACTTTGTTCTTTCAGACTTATACTGTCTAATCTAGATACTATTCTTTCTGGTATATATTTATACTTTAACTTTATATCTTTTATTAAGTTATCTTCATTAAATATCTTTGCACTTTTATATGTTACTGATGTATCAGTATAATAGTTATCAAAGTATACCCTTACACCTTCAGTAGTATCAATAGTTTCAAAGGGTATATCTGCTTTATTCTTCTCTATATCTTTAATATAGTTGAATTTAAGTTTTTCTAAGTTTCCTTCCCCGTCTACATTATATACTCTTATCCTTCCTATATAGGGCTTTTCTTCTTTCATCTCTCCATTATACTCTACTTTTAAAGTATACTCTTCATTTTGTTTTACCTTTTCTACATTTCTAATAACATAAGTCCATTTATCTTTTTCTAAAGTATTTTCTAATTTCAAAGGTACTGTTGCTCTAATAGCGTATGTTAATAGTCCTACCATCATTACTACTATTATAGATAGTGCTATTATTATTCTCTTAAAGGAAATTTCTCTAAGCTTGTCCTCTACTTTTGATATTAAATAAGCTACTATACTTACTATAATAAAGGAACCTATAAAAATCATCCAAGATTTTAATTCACTAGCCTCTAAGCTTTTTCCAAATATAAAAGATAATGGTAAAGTTATCATGCTATTTATTAGTATGTATAAAAATACTTCTAGCTTTCTTTTGTTTGGTATTAATGCTAAAAATATTATTAATACCAAGGGTAATAACAACCACATACCTCTTGAATAAGTAAGTATGAATGTAAATAAGTATATATTTGATGCTATTGAATAAAATATCTTTTTTCTTTTATCCTCTTCTACTATTAAAAATCCTATAGCTAGAATAAACAATGCTCCTAAGTAAGATGCTAGAGCATTTGGGTATTGGAATGTTGAATTAATCCTTCCACCTACATAAGCTCCATTATAACTAAATGTTCCAATAGCTGAACCTATACCTACTAAGGATACTCCAATACCACTTAGTAAAATTACATCTATAAGGTACTTTCTTTTCTTATCAGTATTTGCTAGATCTCTAGCTAGAATATATATTACAAAATAATTTACATATTTAAGTGCTTCTCCTATAGCCGGTCTTGTATTTACTCCATATATGCAAGACACGATGTACATTAAAACTACACCTACACCAAATAAATCCATTGATGATTTTATTAAGCTATAGTTTTTATCTTTAAACTTTGACCCAATCCATATTAGTGCTAAAATAAAGGATATTATATGGGTCGGAAATAATTCTTTTTCAAAGTATAGCCCTCTAAAAAATGGAGCGTAAGCTATAATTATCATAAGTCCTATAAGTATTATATTTTTAAGAGTTAAATTTTCTTTTATGTTTATTTCTTTTACTTTAGTAGACATATAAACCTCCATTTAGTTAGTTATTTTATTTTACTAACTAAGCTTTAACTTCTTCAGCTGATGTTTCCCAGTAATGTTTTGAAAATACTATAAATACTCCTATCATTACACCTAATACTGCTGCTATGGCTAAATTAAGCATTTTATTTGGTGCTACTGGATTTTTAGGTGTTATAGCCTTTGAAGTTACTATTACACTTGACTCTCCTATCTCTGATGATTCTGCTATTCTTGTTTCTTCATATTTATTTAAGAAAGAATCATATGTGCTTTGTGCTAAATTAACTCTTCTTTTTATTAATCTTTCCTTATGTTCTTTTTCTGCTAGTTCAACTTGCAATTTTTCAAGTTCTTTTTTAGTAATACTTATTTTTTCTTTTATATTTGTAATTTCTCTATTTAATTCTGAAATATAAATGTTTTTATTAGAAATTTTACTCTTTAAACTTATATATAAAGAGTTTATTTGTTCATTTTCTAGTGTTATTTGTGATGCTTCCTTTGTTGATAAATTATTTTCTTCAGATGTTATCTGAGTAAGTAATGAATCCTCAGATAAACTCTTTTTCGTTGTCAAAATCTTTGGAGTATTTTCTAACTCTTTTTTAGCTGTAGTTAAAGCTGCTTTAGTTTTATTTAACTCAACCTCTTTATTTACTAACTGCGTTTTAAAGCTTGTTAACAAATTAAGTTTTGAATTAACTTCAGCGTTTAATTCATCAACACCCCTTGGCTTAGAAAGGAATGTTTTAAGTTCTAAAAGTGCTTCATCTAGCTTTTCTTTTTCTACTTCTAATTGTTTTTCTATAAACTTTGAAGATCTTGATGCCTGATCTTTAGCCATACTAGAAATATGTACTGTGAAATTATTAGCTACTGTATTTGCTATTTTACTAGCAATTTTAGGATTAGTATCTTCAACCTTTATAGCTATAAGGTTAGTGTCTTTAATAGTAGTTAATGTAATCATATTTCTTAATTTATTTAAATCATATTTTTCTTTATCAAGTTTTAACTGATCTATAGTTTTCTGTAGAATATCTGGATTTTTAATCTGTTCTTTATAAGTTTGTATAGTCATTGTAGGATATGTTGATATAGAATCAAGTATACCCTCTACATCATCCTCCATTTTATCACTTGTTAATCTATCTGTGGCAAATGAAGCCATTAATGTAGTCTTTGCTTCATATGATGGTTCTATAATATAAAAACTAAATATTCCTGATACTAATATACACATTATAGTTATAATAGCTATTAGCTTCCAACCATCTAATAAAACTTCTATAATCTCTCTTAGAGATATTTCTTCGTAATTATTTATATTTGTATTATCCATTAACTATTCCTACCTTCCTATTTAGTTTACCCATATTATTTTAACAATTATATTGTTAAAAGTAACCCTCTGAAAACCATAATAAAATATTAGTGCTTTTATTCTAACATTCCATTGATTTATGTAGGTATATTTTCCTAAGCTTACATAACGTTTGTCATTATAACACTTAAAATTTAAAATGTTTGTCGCACCTTGTCGATTCTATAATTTTTTAAAATAATTTTATTAAATTATAAATACATATAAGAAGCTCCTTATTTATTAAAAAGCTTCTTACTTTTATTAATTATCTTTACTATTCGTTATCAACTAAGCCAAACATTAAAGTTCCTTTACAAGCAACTTTATCATCTACATAGGCTATAGCTTTACCCTTACCTATACCTCTTCTCATACTTTCTATTTCAACTTCCATTTTTAAAGTATCCCCTGGTTTAACTTGTTTTTTAAATCTTATCTTATCTATCCCTGTAAATACTGCTAACTTTTCTTTATTTTCATCATTACTCATAAGTGCTACTGCGCCAACTTGAGCCATTGCCTCTACTATTAATACTCCTGGCATTATAGGATTTCCTGGAAAGTGTCCTTGAAAAAAAGGTTCGTTTATAGTTACATTTTTTATTCCCACTGCCTTTTTTCCTACTTCTAAATCAACTACTTTATCTACTAGTATAAAGGGATATCTATGGGGAATAAGTTTCATTATTTCATTTATATCTAACATTTAATTACCTCCTAAAGTTATAGAAACATTTGTTAAAATTTAATAAGACATGCTAAAAAAACATGCAACTACATTTTATACCATAAAACATTGTACTTCAAGTGCTTAAAGTATGATTTTTATATTAATTCTTAATAAATAATTTAACCCCCATAAATTAAATTTATGAGGGTTTATTTTACTTTCCTTTTAGATTTTTAGATTTTATATTAATTTTATTTTCTATCTTTCTTATTTTTTAATTTTAATAAGAGTTTTTTAATATTAAGTAGTTCATGTCTTAATATTGCCATATCTAGTTTAGTTACTGGTCTATTTATAAGTTCATAAGTATTTCTTTCATTAAGTGATATGAAAGGTGTGTTAATATAACCTTCCTTTATTATCTCTGCTTTTTTTATATACTCTTTTATGGTTTCTATTCTTTGAGTAACATTTATCTCTAATTTATTATCTATTAAAATTTGATTTTTCTTTTCATCTAACTTTAGATAATCTAAGTTGATATACCCATAACAACTATCATTAGAATTAATAGGTTTTCTTACCTTAATAGGTACTAATATATTTTCTGCATCGAAAAATAAAGGTAAAACCCTAGAGCCACCTAAAATATCCCCTATATATTTTTTAACTACATTAATATCTACTAAATGGTTTTTAGCCATTTCCTTTAGTACTGTATTTAATCTATTATTAAAATAAAACACTTCTAAATCTTTTGTTATCACTTTAGTTAAGCTACCCTTATCTTTAACATATTCAGGTATAAAAGCTATAGGTTCTTTTTTAAAAACTTTCTTTAAATCTTTCATTCTTTCCATTCCCCCGTTTTTATAATTTACAATTTAATATCTGATAAGCTATTTATTAGTTTATTAATAACTAATATTTCATTTGTTAACATGTAAATATCATCTTTAGAGGCAATATCAAATTTCATCCTTTCAAAACCTTTATAATCTTCTCCGCTGTATACTCTTATAGGGTAACTTTTGTAGTGTCTTTTTACTATCTCACCTTCCTTCATATGTTTAATAGCTGTTTTAATACTTTGTTTAAGTTTTATCTCCATATCCCCTTTTAAAACTAAAACTGCTTGTCCATTTAAATTATAAATATTTTTTATATAGTTAATATTAAAATATCCAGATGCTATATCATTTGAGTTAGTAACTTTTCTTAACTTAAAGGGAATAAATATGTTATCTCTATCAAAGGGTAAAACTAATGAATTAGAAACTTTAGTTAAAGTCTTAGTATATATCTTTGTCAATTTTAGATCTATTTCAAAGTATTTAGCTATAGTTTTTAAAACTATCCTTATATTCTTATCTATAATAAATACACTTAAATCCTTAGTTATAACTTTTGTTATATGTTTTTCGTCATTAATCTCTGGTATAATACCTATTATTTTTTTCATTACAAATTTATCTATATTTATCATATTTTACCTCCTATAAGTTCTAAATATATTATATACTGATCTTTTTCTAATGTATACTACAAAGTTTCCCTATATTTCGTCATTTAAGCTTTAAATCAACTTAAATACCCATTTAGGACTAAAAGACTATTGAAACTTTTTTAACATTAAAAAGACTCGATATAAAAATATCAAGTCTTTTAATTATTTTATGGCTGCTATGGTTTTAGATAACTCATTTATACTTTGGGTTAAACTATTAAGCTTACCTTCTATCCTTACTAAAAGATAGATACTTACAGCTATAGGAAACCCTAAATTAGCTATTTGAGTATAAACTTCCTCCATTATAATCACCTCTATTTAAGCCGGGTTTCCCCGGCTTAAAGTTTATATTAAATCATTTATTTGAGTTGTTACTACTCGAGCTCCTGATATCGCTACGAAGTCACCACCGTTTGAATTAAATACATTTTTAGTGATAATATCATTCATTGCTGTTTCTACTTCTAATTGGGTAAGATCACTTCTTGGTTGGTCTATAGTAATCCTTGCTTTAGAATCTGTTTGGTTTTTAAAAATCATCTCTAATTTACTTGCCATCTTCTCACCTCCCTAAAGTTATTTAAGGTTAATTAAACCTCTCTTAATTCCACCTCATCAATCCTTGATACACTTACTAAAGGTCTTTCTTGAAGTCCTGCTAATGAAGTAGTTATAGAATAAATATCTTCATTAGTTGCTTGGGATTTAACTTTAGAAAATGTTTTGTTTTTTATAATCTCTTTACCAAACTCATCAACCCCAGCATTGAAACCAACTCTAAATTTAGAATCCTTACTATTTGCTTCTATCGCCATATTTCTCACCCCCTTTCTACTTCTTATATAGAAAGAAGGAGTAAAAGTTACTATTTATTTATATATATTTTTTCTTAAATTTTCTAAAGCTTTTCCTTTTATGTTAACAGCTGTTCTATAACTTATTGAAAGCTCTTTACTTACGTCTTTCAAAGATTTATTATTAAAATAATATAAATATATTATTTGTCTTTGTCTTTTAGTTAACTTTGAAATACTTTCCCACAGGGTTTTTCTAGATTCATCCTCTATCATCATTTCTTCCATTAAGGGTTTCTCATCCTTAATCATATCTAAAAGTTCTAATGATTCATCTTCATTACTTATTACTTTATTTAAGGATATGGTTTTCTTTTCATATTTTGATTTATCTAAATAGTAGTATTTAAGCATAAGCTTAATATAACCAAGTAAATAACAACCCTTATCTTCATCAAAGTCATTAATTGCATTTATTATTACTTCAAACCCTTCCTGGATTAAATCATCATATTTATCTATTTTATTGTAATATTTATTTATTGAAGATAAGACTAAGGGTTTAAGTTTATTAAGTAACTTTTCTAAAGCCTCTTTATCACCATTTAAAATATCTTCATATAAAGCATCTATTTCACTATACATACTCTCCTCCAAGGAAAGAAACGTCTCTTTATATTTACCGGTGATAATATGTTATATTAATAAACTCCCATTAAAAAATAAGCTAAATTTAAATTTCTTATCATTTTTTATATGGATATATTTGATCCTAAAAAATAAAAAGGGCAGGTAAAAGTGTAATTTTAAACACTTTTATCTACCCTTTTTGTTTCTATTTTATTTTTAAGTAACCAAAATTTTTAAGAAAATCATTAATTTATTAACTTTATCATTATATAATGTTTGATTATTCTTAAAAATTATATTATTCACATATTATCCACAGTTTTTTAAATTTATTAAATGGAATTTATAACTTTCTGTGGATAAAATGTGTGTAAATTCTATTTATTTAAAGTATCTATAAACATATCTATAAATCTTTTACTATCAACATCAACACAAACTTCAGTATTAGCTTTTTTATCTAAAGTATTTTTAAAATCACATATAGTAAGTCCATCACAATACTTAGATTTTATTTCCACATCAACGAAAGTATCTTTAGTTTGAACTAATGAATCATCTAAAGCTAACGCTACAGCTAAAGGATCGTGTAGTGCACATCCTTTAATATTAGTATTTTTAAAGTATCTATCTATGTAATGATTTGATACTTTCTTTACAAAATTAGTAACCTTATTTTTATTTAATCTTTTTAAATCATCCTCCATTAACATAGCCTTTCTTGTAACATCTAAACCTACCATTTTAACATCTACATTAGAATTATAAACTATTTTTGCACTCTCTGGGTCTGTATATACATTAAACTCCGATACTAAGGATTCATTACCCTTACCATTATAAGCTCCACCCATGGTGATTATCTCTTTTATATTTTTAGCTATCTCGGGTTTTCTTTTAAGGGCTAAAGCCATATTAGTCATAGGTCCTACAAGTATAATAGTAATATCTTTATTATTTAAACATGAATCTATTATAAAATCAACAGCATGTTTATCTTCTTCCTTACCATAGTCTATATCCTTTAGTGCTCCTGCCATGCCATTTTCTCCATGAACTCCCCTTTTAAAATTAATATCCCTTAATAAAGGCTTACTTGCTCCTTTATATACTGGTATAGTTTTATCTATTAATTTTAATACCTTTAAAGTATTTATAGTTGCATTATCTAAATTAGTATTACCTGCCACAGTGGTTATACCTAATATATCTAATTTTTTACTTTTAGCAGCTAAAAGTATAGCTAACGCATCATCTATTCCAGTATCCACATCTATTATTACTTTTTTCATTTTTAACACCTCTTTTCTTTTATTTATATTTTACATTATTATCTCTAAATATAAAAAATTAATAAAAAAAAGACCCAAAGTTAATACATTTAACTTTGAATCATCATAAACTCTAGTTAAATATCTTACCTATAGCATCATCTAATTTAGTAAAAAATGTATACCCTTTAAATAAAGTCTCAATTGACAATTATAATTACCCTAATCTCTTATAGGTAATATTAGAATAAAGTTTAAATCCTTTTAAATTCTTGTTTTCTAAAACTCGACTTTTACATAAAATTCTGACTCTATTTATTTTTTATGTTTATTAATCCAAACTAGAATATCATTTTTATCATATTCTCCTGAAGCTACTTTCAAACCTAAATCTACAATTTCATGTTGTTTATACTTAATTTTAATATTATTTATCTCTAATAATAATAACATCATAGAAACACCAATTCGTTTATTTCCATCAATAAAACCATGATTATTAATAATTGCATATAATATAACTGATATTTTTTCTTCAATACTAGGATATAAATCTTTCCCACCAAAACTCATATCTGCATTTTTTAAGGCACTTTCAACCAATGTAATATCCCTAATATCCGAACTTCCTCCTGTTTGTTTAACAATTTTTTTATGAAATAGTATTACTTCTTCTAAACTTATCTTTTTCATTATTTACTTAATTCTTTTAATGCTTTTTTATTTTTTTCTATAATCTTATCCATAGTATTTTCTATTTGCTTCTGTTGTTTCTCTTTTATAAATTCCATAAAATCAATTACCTCTCTCTGTTGTATTTCATTGAGCTCTTGAAATTCTTTAACAAATTTCTCAGCTAGTGTCATACTATACACCTCCAATAAAATAGTCTATATTAATATTATACACAAAATCTAAAGATTTAACTAACAATTATAAAATTTCTATTCATTACCTACTACATCTTTAAACCCTATATCATATATATCTATTAACTTATCTATATCATACTCTAAATAAAGATCTATATATCTAATACTAGAGTCTTTATTTTCAAATACATATAGACTTTCATTATTATTTAGTTTATGTTTCTTTGATTTTTTGAATATAAAACTATCTTCCCTTTCTAATAATGAAAAAGTTCTCATCTTAAGTAAACTTAAAAGAAACAGTTTATCATTATCTATCCTTATTTTTAAAGATTTAGTATTACTTTTTAAAAGGTATTTACTTTCCTTTGGGGCTATGACAAAGTTATTATCTATAATACCTTTTCTTTTATCAAATATCTCAATATTAATATCCTTTTCTTTCTTAACTAGATTATTAGCTGCAAATAATCTTTGATACCATCCTTCATCCTTATTATTTATTTTTATATAATCCTTTCCTGTAAAAATACTTACTGCACCTTTAACTTTATCAGTTTCAATTATTGAACCATCATTACATATTAAAACTAAAGGTAGAGTAGGTATTTTTTTAAGCTCCCCCTTACCTAATAAATTTATCTTCATCTCACTTTTCCCCACTTTCTTTAATAAAAGTGCTTCTAGCTTATTTAAGCTAAAAGCACTTTTAAAACTAAACCCTAAATTTATTTATTTCTTTATTAAGCTCTTCTGATAGTAAATTAAGCTTTTCTGCTGCCTTAGAAACATCTTCAACTGCACTTGTTTGTTGTTGTACTGTTGCACTTACTTCTTCACTTGAAGCTGCAGTTTCCTCTGATACACTGGATATATTTTCTATAGCTTCTACTATTTTATTTTTATCATTATCCATATCCTTTACAAAATCACTTATAGATTCTATTTTAGTTGTAATATCCTCTATAGAACTAGATATTTCACTAAATGAATCATTAGCTTTATTAACAGCTGTAGTTTGATTATTAGACCTTTCTTTAACTTCATCCATTATATTAACAGTATTTTTACTTTGATCTTGAATCCCTGAAACTATTTGTTTAATCTCTTCAGCAGCTTCGCTAGAACCCTCTGCTAAATCCCTTATTTCATTAGCAACAACGGCAAATCCTTTACCATGCTCCCCTGCTCTAGCAGCTTCAATAGAAGCATTTAATGCAAGTAAATTAGTTTGCTCTGATATAGATGTTATTGTCTCTAGTATATTTCCTATTTCCTTTGATTTACTATCAAGTTCTAAAATAGCATTTTCTATCCTTTTAGTAGCTTCATTATTAGATTTTGTTTCTTCCCTTAAACCATTAACTACTTCAATACCACTTTGATTAACTTCCTTTACTTCCTTTGCTGTATTTAACATATCTTCACTATTATTAACTAAGCTTTTAAACTTCTCATCTAAGTTATTAACAAGACTTGCTCCCTCTTGGGAATCATTAGCCTGTTCTGTAGCACCCTTAGCAATTTCATCAACTGTATTTGAAATTTCTTCAGCCGAAGCGCTTGTTTCTTCACTGGTTGCTGCTAGGTTTTGGGCTGATGATGTTACTTCTAAGGAAACATTTTTACTCTTTTTAATAAGATCTCTAACAGTTTCTATCATCATATTAAAACTATCTGATAATAACCCTATTTCATCGGTGGATTTTATATCAGATTTAACTGTGAAATCTCCATCCATAACCTTTTTAGTTGTATCTACTAATCTTTTTATATTTTTAGTTAAGGCTCTTGAAAATAATACGGCCACTGTTATTGCTATAATCAAAGCTATAAGTCCTATGAAAACTATTCTATTTAAAATAGCCGAGGACTGTTCTTTAATTTCATCTTCATACATAGTAGCTACTATTTTCCAATCTACCCCATCTATAGTATCAAATACTGCAAACTTTTGAACTTCTTTACCATTTTCAACCCAGTTATAATCAACTGTGCCATTTTCCTTTTTACTAATTGCATTAGATATCTTTTCAATAGGTATCTCTTCACCTATAATTTCTTTATTTTTATGGGCAATAGTTTTATTTTCCCTATCTACTAAGGCTATAGAGCCCTTATCTCCAATCTTAATATTAGTAATTCTCTCAGTTAATATATCAATAGGTACAGTTATCGCTAAAACTCCAACAAATTCATCACCATTATATACTGGTTTAGCTGCTGATATTTGTACTTTACCAGTAGATGCTGACTCATAAGGATTAGTCCATATAAGTTTATCTTTCTCTACCGCTTCTTTATACCAAGTCCTTTGTCTTGGATCATAGCTACTATCATAGGTTTTATGGGGATATATATGCATATCACCATGTTTAGTTCCTATAAATATTTTTGATACATCTTCATAACTTTTTATGTAACCTTTAAAACTTTTTAACATCCACGTTACGTTTTCCTCATTAAAAACTGTCTTTACATTGGGGTCATTACTCATCATTACAACACTTTGTTCAATACCTTTAAGATAATTATTAATAGAATTATTTATTTCAGTATTTAACTCAGTAGTTGATTTTTCTAAATCCTTTTTTAAAATATCATTTGTCTTATTATAAGTTGCAAACCCTAATACCGTTAAAGGTATACTTATAAGTAGTATAAAAGTTATTATTAGTTTAAAAGCTATCCCTTTGTTTTTTAATATGTTTTTTCTCTTCATGTTTATACCCCCTGTTTTTTAATATTAAAATTAAATGAAATCTCTTTTCTTTCGTTACTCCCTCCTTTTTAGGCACGTAAAAAACACCTATGTATATAGGTGCCATAAAAATTAATATGGCAACCTGGCGATCTACACTCTGTTAGACCCATGGCTTTGCGTCCCTGCCTCACGACAGGTTTGCCTTTTCTCTTATTCAGTTTTTCTAAAACATTATAGCTAATAAAAATAATAATTTCAATGTAATTAATAAAAGTTTTAGTTCTTATTTCCTATTGATTTGTATTATATATTACTAATTATATAATAAAATGTTCTTTTTTTCCAGAGTTTTTGACACATTTCTACATTCCTTATATTTCCATGTGTATTATTTAAACTTTTCTATATTTTCTAAAAATACATCCACAACCCTTGGCGAAAATTGAGTACCTTTATTTTTTCTTATCTCTTTTATCGCTTCTTTTTTAGGTAGAGCTTTTCTGTAGGATCTATTAGAACGCATGGCATCCCAAGTATCTGCTACAGCTAATATTTGAGATATTAAAGGTATGTTATCCCCTTTAAGTCCTAAGGGATATCCAAATCCATCCCATCTTTCATGGTGATATAATACATATTCAGAAATGTCTTTTAGCTTATCTGAATTTTTAAGTGTCTCATATCCCCATAGGGGATGTTTTTTTATTAGGAAAAATTCATCATCTGTTAATTTACCCTTTTTATTTAATATATATGAAGGTATTAATATCTTACCTATATCATGTACTATACCTGCCCAGTAAGCATCCCTTATATCCTTTTCATTAAGTCCTAAAAACTTTGCTAATCTTTTAGCTTTGTTAGCAACTTCCCTTGAATGATTTTCTGTATACTTATCATGTATTTCTAACATATTAGTAAAGGATAATACTATTTCCTTTTGATATTTTTCATTCATATTATAATAGGATTTTAAACTATAAAAAACCGACACTATATTTTTAAAATCTCTCATAAGTCTTATAGAGCTTTCACTAAACTTATCATACTTACCTTTAGCTATATCTAGACTTATACCACAATTTTTCTTACCATCAACAAATATAGCAAAGAACATACTCTCTTCCATTGGCTCAGTGCCCTTTTTTATATATTCAGCCCTTTTTTTATCTACATTTTTTATGCCTTTCTTTTCAATATTTCTAACAATTTTTATTTCATTTTTTCTAATATTAAAGGTATCAGAAGGAATTTTAGCTTTATTTAATAAATCAATATTATGGCCCACTGCATTTATAAATTCTAATCTATCATCTTTATATAAATAAACTGAACCATAGTTAGCCTGGGGTATAATCTTTATAGCTGTTTTTAATAAATTAGAAAGAAAACTTCTTTCATCTCCCATTTTTATAGTACTTAACTTAGATGTTAAATTAATTACTCTCTCTAAGCTATTAGCTAATTCATTTATTTCACTATAGGATTTTTCAAGCTTTTTATAACTTAATTTAAGTTCTCTTTCATTTTTGTTTATTTTATTTACCATATCTTTATAATTATTTGCTATATTATCTATCTCTTCTATATTAGTGTCTTTAATACTCAGTTTACTTTTTTTATTTTCTTTATAATAAGCCATATCATATGAAAGTTTATTTAAAGGTAACATTGTTTTATTTATAATATTTAAAAGTTTATTTTTATAAAATGTTAATATTATAGGGATTATTAAAACCATAAAAAGCATTATAAAAAATAACTTTATTAATAATGAATATTCCACAGTTACTTTAATATAGTGATTACCATACCTAGAATACCATCCCATATAATAATTTTTAACAAACAAGGATATATCTCTAATAATTAGTTTATCGTTATCCCTAGCTTCTAATAAATAATTTCTATCACTATTATCAATATGAGTTTCCTTTGAAAATATAGGAATGAAAAAATGTCCTAATATTTCTGCATTTAAATAAGTATCCCTTTCAAGAAGTTTAAGTCTTTTTTGTATACTCTCTTTAAAACCCTTAAAACTTATTCCCAGTGCAAACATATCTTCATCGGAAAGTTTTATATAACCAAATAACATTCCATTATCACTATCTATTTTATTTTGGATAGGCAGTAATAAAACTTCGGCCTTATGTAAACTTTCTAATCTAGACCAAAGGTCTTTATGTTTTGATAAATTTAGTCCTTTATCTTTTTTATAATCTGTTTTATAAATAACTCCATTTTTATTTATTTTGAAATAATATATATCTTTAACTTTAAAAGAACTATTTAACTTTTCTATATACCTTTTACTTTTACCCATAAACTCATTGATATCTATTTTTTCATTTCCTTTACTTTTTTTATAAAAGTCTAATAACATTAATCTTAAAAAGTTATTATATTTACTTTCTAATTCAAAGAAATCGTCATTTATATCATTAATAAAATAAGTAAGAATCCTTTCTAATCTTTCTTTTTCATTAATATAATTATGTCTATATATATTATAAAAAATCAAAGAAAGTATTATAGATGTAACTAACAAAGTAACTATGAACACTTTATAATATTTTTTTGTTATGTACTCTTTAAAAGTCATCTTATCCATAGTTAAACCCCACTTATTATAATTTGTAATAATTTCCTATAATAAACTTTTCTATAGTTGTAAATAAAAACCTTCTTTTTTCTACATATTATTACAAATTTCTATAGTGTTTTTTCTAATATTCTGAAAAATTAAAGGAATTTTTCAGGGATTTTAGAATTATTATATAAAGACTTTTATTACAAGGGGGACTTTTATGTTTTTTAATTTTAATAAACAAGAAAAAGTAAAGATACTTGAAAATAATCTAAACATCCTTAAAAATAATCTTAAATATGAAACAGCTATACTTACTATCTTTAATCATGGAAACAAAAACGTAGAAATAATTTGTGGTAGTGATAATGATAGTAACCGCCTTAATAAAATTGAAAATGAAATTTTAATTAATTTAGAGAAAAAAATTAAAAATCTCGATAATGAAAATATTAAAAGTCTTTATGAGTTTAATGATGATGCTTGCTTTATAGATAGTATGAAAACAGAAATTTGTATTCCACTATATTTAGGTAATGATGAAAATGAAAGAATCATAGGAGGAATATATTTAAGTTCAACTAAAAATAAAACAAAGGATTTAGATAACTTAGATTTAACTAATAAAATATCTAATGACTTAAATATGATATATATTGAAAGTAAGTTTAAATCCATATTTAATATTATAGTAGGATTATTAACTAAAATAGCTGAGGAAAATAAGACCTATGATGAGAGTCATCCCTATAATGTAGCCTATTTTTCAGTACTTATAGCTAAGGAACTTAACCTTAGTGAAAAAGAAATAAGTAATATACAAATAGCTTCAATGCTTCATGATGTAGGTAAAATATTTATAAATAATAATATATTAAATAAAAATACTCCCTATAATGATAAGGAGTTTGAGTATATAAAAGGGCATAGTATATATAGCTATAATGTAGTGAATGAACTGACAAGTTTATTAGATAATAATATCAATATAGAAGATATAGTAAAATATCACCATGAAAATTATGATGGTACTGGATATCCTGAGGGTATTAAAAAGGAAGATATCCCCCTTGAAAGTAGAATAATAAGGGTAGCTGATTCTATTGATGCTATGGTTTCTAAAAGAGTTTATAAAGAAACTAAATCCTTTATAGATAGTATTATAGATTTAAAAAGAAATAAAGAAACCCTTTATGACCCTAAAGTTGTAAATGCTTCAGTAAATGTATTAAAAAGGCTTTCAGGTAATAAAAATATAGAAATTATTAATAACTTTGGTATGTCAGCTAATTTAAATATAATTTTAGCAGATGAAATAATAAGTCTTAAGGGAGCCTTTAGAAAGGAAAAGGATAAATACGTCTTCATATCCTATAAAGAAAATATAGAAAACTTACTAAAGGATAAAGCTTTAACTGAAATAGAAATTTATATGGATATTAACCATACAATATATGAGTATAAAACTAAATTAGATAAAATAAGTGGTAACTCAGTTTTATTTAAAGAAATAAAGCTTAATAATTATAATGATACCTTCGGTTTATTATGGGACTTAAATGGAATTATTGTAAGGGATAGAAAAAATACTTATAATGTACAAATTAAATATCTAAGTGGAGATTTTCTTCAATTTCATACAAATAATAAAAAATTAGAAAACATTAAAGATTTTAAGCTTATTATTATTATATTTGAAGATGGTTCTAAAGTAATAGTTCCAGGAAGGATTACTAAATACTATGATACTTTTAATAATCACCATTATACATTTAAGTATATAGGCTTAAATGAAAGTACTAGAGATACCATATTTAACGAACTATTTGCTAAACAAAGAAATTCAATACATACAATGCCAATGTCTTTAAATAAAAATTTAGATTAGACTTAAAATATAAATTATTAAAGGTATGGTTACTATACTAAAAAGTGTTGTTAAAAATACACCCTTAGAAGCTAGAATATAATCTGAATCATACCTTCTTGAAAATATTGATGCATTAACCGCCGAAGGCATTGAAAATATTATAACCAAAATACCTATTATAATATCAGGTATTATAAAAAGCTTTAATACTACTACTAATAATAAGGGTATTATTAGTAGCTTTAATAAAACAAAGGTTAATAATTTTAAGTTTTTAAATAAACTCTTTAATTTAACACTACCTAAAAGTGCACCCACAACCATCATCGCTAAAGGAGTTGTTATATTAGCTAAACTTTTTAAAGAGAGATATATTGGTTTAGTTATTTTTAGTGAAAATATAAAAATAACTAAACCAATACATAAAGATATTATACCAGGATTAATTACTGATTTAAGCTTAAATTTATCCTTAGGATTTACTAAAATTATACCTACTGTCCATAAAAGTAAATTAAACCATAATAAAATAAAAGATGAATAAAATATACCTATATTACCATAGACTATATTTATTATAGGAAATCCCATAAACCCTACATTAGAAAATACTAATAAAAAAATATATACTCCTTTTTTAGGATTTTTAATATGTAAAACTTTAGTGAAGATATATCCAATAATAAGTAAAGCTATATAGATAAAAAAGCTTACTATTAAAAGTATTAATGTGTTTTTAAATAACCCCTTGTCAAACTTATAATTCAGTGATGTTATAATTAGTGCCGGCAAACATACATTTATTATAATATTTGATAATCCCTTTATTAAATCATCAGTAATTATATTTGTTTTTCTACAAATAAATCCTACAGATAATAATATAAATAATACACTAACCTGCGTAATTATAGAAATAGACATAATTTCACCCCTAAATATAAAGTTATTATATTTTATATTTAAAATGAAATTTTCGTTACAAAATAAGTTCCTATCATTTGATAGGAACTTTTATATTGACATTATAAAAATTATTAAAGGTATCGTTACTATACTAAAAAGTGTTGTCATAAATACACCCTGGGATGCTAAACTATAATCAGAATCATATCTCCTTGCAAATATGGCAGCATTTGCAGCCGAAGGCATAGAAACTATTAATACTATAACACCCATTATTGTTTCTTCTAAATTAAAGGGAAGAAGTAATAAAAGTACCGTTAAAGGTATTATTATTAATCTTAATAATGAAACAATTAAAAGCTTTTTATTCTTTATTATATTACTTATTTTAACATCCCCTAGAAGAGATCCTACAACCATCATAGCTAAAGGTGTTGTTGCTTTTCCTAAACTATCTAAGGCCATAAATAATGGATCAGGTAATTTTAGTGAAAATATAAAAAGAAAAAAGCCTATAAATAAAGAAATAGTTCCAGGGTTTAATAAAGATTTAAAATTCAAGTTATTTTTTTTCTTTGGATTAAGAAGTAAAACTCCTAAAGTCCATATTAGTATATTAAACCATATATTAAATATAGCTGCATAAAATACTCCTATTTTTCCAAAGACAACTTCTGTTATGGGATATCCCATAAACCCAACATTAGAAAACATTAATAAAAATAAATATACACCCTTTTGTGGGTTTTCTATATGAAAAACTTTACTAAATATAAATCCTAATAATAATACAAATAAATATACAAAAAAACCAATTCCTAAAACCTTCATGCTATTTGCAAACATATCCTTAGAAAACTCATAATTCATAGAAGTAATTATTAAAGCTGGTAAAGTTGCATATATTATTAATCTTGATAATCCTTTATTTAACTCATCTGTTATAAGATTTACCTTTTTAAGTATTAATCCTATACCAAGTAATATAAAAAGTACTGAAACTTGACTTGCAATTAAAGATAATGACATTTATTTCACTCCTAATTTTTCTTTTATATCTACCTTAAATAGGATATCAAAATATCTAATATATGTATAGTCGAAATTAAAACATAATTAAACCTTTAGCCTAAAAGGCTAAAGGTTTATATTAATAACTCCTTCTTTCTTTTCCCATCATTTGATCTTCTAAAACTTCTAACCAATTTAAAGATTTTCCTGTTCCCTTAGCAACACAGGATATTGAATCCTCTGCTATATGAACAGGTATTCCTGTTCTTTTATTTATTAGTTTATTTAAACCGAAAAGTAACGCTCCTCCTCCGGTCATAATCATACCCTTATTACTTATATCTGCAGCTAGTTCTGGTGGTGTTTTTTCTAATACTGCATGAACTGCGTCTGCTATTGTTGTTACTGGTTCTTCTAAAGCATCTAACATTTCCTTAGACGAAATCTTTAAAGTTCTAGGAAGTCCTGATACTAAATTTCTTCCCCTAACTTCCATATAAGCTGGTTTAGTTCTAGGATAAGCTGTTCCTATTTCTATTTTCATCTGTTCTGCAGTTCTTTCACCTATCATCATATTGTGTTTCTTTCTCATATGTCTAACGATAGCTTCGTCAAATTTATCCCCTGCAATTTTAATTGATTTACTTACAACTATACCTCCTAATGATATTACTGCAATATCAGTGGTTCCACCACCCATATCTATAACCATATGTCCATCAGGTTTTGTAATATCAAGTCCAGCTCCTATGGCTGCTGCTATAGGTTCTTCTATAAGGTAGGTTTTTTTAGCTCCTGCTTGATTACTGGCATCTATAACTGCTCTTTTTTCAACTTCAGTTACTCCACTAGGTACACATACTATTATTCTAGGTTTAAAAAGCATTTTTCCTGCTGCTTTACTTATAAAATATTTAAGCATTCTTTCTGTTATTTCATAATCTGAAATAACACCATCCTTTAAAGGTCTAATTGCTACTATATTCCCTGGAGTTCTACCAAGCATCCTTCTAGCTTCTTCACCGACAGCTAAAAGCTTATTAGTATTTTTATCAATTGCAACAACTGAAGGTTCTTGTAATACTATTTCCTTTCCCTTTATGTAAACTAAAACACTCGCCGTTCCTAAATCAATACCCATATCAGCCCTTAATGAAAACATTTACGTACCCCCACTTTCTCTTTGATGTTTTTTATGTAAAATTTTTAACATTTTAAAGTACAAAAAATATAAAACATTCTACCATTTAAGCGCACTTTTGCTACCATTTAATAGATTCTATAAACTTTTTTATATTCCTTCAAAAATTTTTAAATAGGGCAAAATAACTAAAAAAATATTATCCCTTTTAAAAGGGATAATATTTTAAATATAAAAATCTTCTTTTTGTTTTTTATTTAGCCACAGTTTTATATTTCATTTTAGTTGCTTTACCGCCCCTTATATGTCTTTCTGCCTTGTTTTTTTGTAAAACCTTTTTTACTTTCGATGAAACAAGAGGGTTTATCTTGGGAAGACGCTCTGTTACATCTTTATGAACGGTACTTTTACTAACCCCAAAAACATTAGCTGTTTGTCTTACGGTAGCCTTTTCATTTATTATGTATTTTGCAATCTCTAGTGCTCTTTCCTCAATGTAGTCTTTCATGTGTCAACCCCCTTTGATGGTTGTGGTATTGGTCTTTTTTAATTATTATGCATTTGAATATGTCATTAGAACTTATATTTATCCATTGATATATAAAAATTAAACTCTATAACTATTTTTATTATTTAAATTTAGGTATATATTCCTTAGGGTCTACATTTTTTCCATTTAATAAAACTTCAAAGTGTAAATGGGGTCCTTGGGCTAATTCAAAACCTACGCCCTCTCCTACTCCGCTTATAGGATCTCCTTTTTTAATAGTCTCTCCTACCTTTACCATGTCATCAGTGGATAGACACCCATATTTTGTTATTAAGCCTTCTCCATGGTCTAAAGTTATAACAATCCCTAATTCATCTTCCTTTTTAATTTCTTTAACTATTCCCTCTAAACTTGCCCTTACTACAGTCCCCTGTTTTGCTTTAATATCTATACCTTTATGGGTTGACCATTGGTCTAATGTTTTAGAATACACTAAAGTATCCTTAGCAAATTCCTTTGATATTTTCCCCATTAAAGGAATTACCATAGATATAGATTTAATTTCCTTTTTTTCCTGTGATTCAATGTTAGTAGCTGTAACTGAATTTTTCTTTTGTTTATTATTATTATTTTTATCTTCTGATTCTTTTAGCTTTTCATTTGTATTTTTATTATTTTCTTCTGTTACTTTAGACTGCTTGTTTATTTTAACTACTCCTTTATTAGAAGTTTCGTTAACAAATTCATAGAGTCTATTAAGACCGTGATTAATACCATACTTTTGTACAATAACCACATTTTCTTTTTCAGCATTATATTTTGATATATTTTCCTTTGTAACCCATACTGCTGTAGTTGCCACTATACAAACACATATAAACAAAATTACATAAAAACCGTCTTTTTCAATTAATCTGTTGATATATTTTTTTAATCCCTTTCCATTTTTATCTTCCATACCCCTCACCTCTTTAAGTTTAAATAATTATTTCATTAGTATTATTGCCAAGGGAGGGATTTTAATACATTTTTTTTGCAAAAATAAAAAATACGACCCTAGGCCGTATTAATATATTTTTTCTATTTTCACTCCTTGATAGAAATGCTTTAAAATATCAGTATACATTGCTCCCTCTTTAGCCATACCATTAGCTCCCCATTGACTCATTCCAACTCCATGGCCATAACCTATGGTATCAAATCTAATTATATTATCCTTTGTAAAAACTGATATTTTAAAATTAGTTGAATTAAGATTAA
>VENA01000025.1 GCA_009711785.1 Bacillota bacterium | reverse complement strand
TTGTCATCCATACCTCTCCATTTCCATATAACCTATCTAACTTTCCGCTACTTTCTGGATAAGTTTTTCCTTCTCTCCATAGAAAAGGTTTAATCTCATTTAAATAATTCCAAAGTGGTTTTGCTTCCTTTATAAATTCATTAGCATTCATCGATTGAAGATACTTTTCATACCCTCCTGTCTCTTCATATAATACTTGTCTTATAAATGCACTTCCAGTAAAATCAGGTGGGGCTGGATATGTAAATTTACCTTTATTTTTTTTAACCCACTCTTTAAGTTTAAGCATATTGATTGGAGGATTTTTTATTTTCTCTGAATCATAAATTAAAACAAATTGTGATTTTCCCCAGGGTACTTCCATGCCTTCTGTTAGTTCTCCAAAATCATACTTAATGTCTTCAGCATTTTTATCAACATATTTATTGTAATTAGGTAACTTTTCAGCAAATGAACCCCAAAGAAGTCCATTGTCCTTAGAATTTTTAAAATTTTCACCATTAATCCAGAATATATCTATACTTCCATCAGTTTTATTAACTTCCTTTTCAGTTAATAACTTATTTATCATATCCTTAGCATCATTAATTGGTACCCTATTTAATGTTATATCGAATTGTTCCTTTAATTGTGGAGAAACCCATTTATCAATATATTTATTTACAGGTACATTTCCTCCCCACATATGTATATTAACTGTTTCTCCCTTTGCTTTTTTTAATATACTATCCCAATTTTCTTTCATTAAATCCTTTTTCTTAGTTTCAGTTTCAGAACATCCCACTATACTAAATATAGTAATTATAAAAATAAATAATATAGATAATCTCCTTTTCATTTACAACCTCCCTAATTTATCTTATCCATTGTATGTTGAAAGTTTCTAATCGTCTTTTTCTTAAGGAAAAATGAAACAACAAATAAAAGTAAAAGTAATAATATAGATACATAAAAGTTTGTTGAACCTATCTGTGTTGATTTATCTCCAACATTTGTATATACAAATATTCCTGGTATAGTCCCTATTATAGTTGCAATAAAGAAATCCTTATATTTAACTTCAGAAAGACCAGCAGCATAACTTATTATATCAAATGGGAATAAAGGTATACATCTTAAGATCAATATTATCCAGAACCCATTATTTTCTAGTTGTTCCTTTAAAGGAGTTATATCTTTTTTTATTAACTTTTTTAAAAAATTTCTACCTAATAATCTAGAGATATAAAATGAAAGTGTAGCACCAAAAAGCGCTCCTATTAAGGTATATATACAGCCCTTTAAAAGTCCAAATCCCATTCCTCCAGCAATTGCTAAAATGGAATCTGGAAATAATGTAAGGGGAACTATAGTAAAAATTATAATATATACTATCGGAGCTAATACTCCAAATGTATCTAAATAAATTTTAATATCCTCAGGAGAATATCCATTAAATATATTTAATTTATTAATGATATAAATAATTATAATAAAAATAATAATTGCTCCTAAATATTTATTTAATTCTAATAATTTTTTAGACATAATTTCACCTTTCTATAATTTTTTACTTTTAGTTATCTTCTTTCCTTTATATCGATTAATCCACTTTTTTATTAAACTATTTTCAACTTGATCAAATTCTAACTCTTTATAAAAGGGAAATTTAAATAATAAATCTAATATATGCACAGATTTTTTTCCACCCTGTCTCATTGATTCTACACATTCTTGACAATATGATATAATATGTTTTGATTTCCCTTGTGCTGCTCTTTTTTCCATTTGATTTAAAGCTAATTTATTATTAGTAACCTTAATCATACCTCCAGACCCACAACACAAAGTTTGTCTTTTAGAATATTTTAATTCTTCAATTGAAATGCCTAATTCCCTAATAATTTTTCTCACAGCTTCATGTATTTTTGTTTCATTTCTAGTGGGACATGGATCATGTATTGAGAAAACTGTATCAATATTCTTTCCTATATCCTTTATATTATTAGGAACACCTACTTCAGATATAACTTCCCAAAGGGATCTCACCTTTATATTGTTAGTATTTTTCTTAAGTGTATTATAACAGTTTGAGCAAGCTACTATTATTTCATCAGCTTTCATTTTATCTATATCATTTTTTAAATTTGAAAAATATATATTAAATTTCTCTAAATCCCCAGTTAAATATGTTGGATGTCCACAACATTTTTGTAAATAGCCCATACCTGGTAACTTTTCATACAAATATTTATAAGTACTTTTAACTATTTCTGGACTGTATGCCATAATGCTACACCCAGGAAAAAAAACTCTTTTAATATCCTCTTCTTTTATAGGATATATAGAACTAGTAAACATTTTAGAAAAACTACTCCTTTGATGAAATAAAATAGACCCTGTATTAAGGTTTTTAGGTACCCCTTTATTTTCCTTAACTATATATTTTCTTAAATCCATAAAGGTTTCTTTTAAATCAACATTCTCATTACAAACTTTAGTACAATATCCACATTGTAAACACGAATAAGGTATATTTAAATCTATTTCTTTTTTATTAATGATTTCTTTAAACAATTCCTTTGGAGTATTACAAAACTCATTTAACATAGGACAATTTTCCATACATTTATTACACTCTATACAATTTTTAGTTTCTTTATATATGTGATTTAATATATGATCATTAATTTTTATTCTTTCCATCGATATCACGTCCAAATTTTTATTAACTTCCCTAATATACATAAAAAGAACTGTTCTTTACAGTCCTTTTTTTATCTATAATGTTTTTTTACCTTTTTTTCATTCCATATTTTCTTTAATAAGAATATCAATATACTCATAGCAAATAACATCAATAATCCAAAAACAAATTTCTTAACTCCTCCTACTAACATGCCACCTACATAGGAATAAATAATAGTAGCAGGGAGTTGTCCTAATCCGGTTGCTAAGAAAAAACTCCAAAAGCTCATAGATGTTAACCCGGCTGCATAACTTACAATATCAAAAGACATAAATGGAAGTAATCTAGCTATTAAAATAGCATATTTCCCATATTTATCGAAGAATTCATCTATGCTTTCTAAAGCTAATTTACTTGTTAACTTTTCAACTACATCTCTTCCATAAAATTTTGCAATATAAAAGCATAATGTAGCTCCTGCCATAGCGCTTATCCAAGATAACATAGCTCCCTTTATAAAACCAAACAAACCTGCATTTGCAAATGTTATTAAAAAGGCTGGTAATGGAGCAGCTATTGATTGAAAAATCATTAATGAAAATGATACAATAGGTGCCCATATTCCAAATGATAAAATATATCCTTTTATTACACTTACATCTAGCATGCTAAATAAAAATATAATTTGTTTTATTGTATTTTGAACAGGTTTAACAAATAAATAGATACAAACCAATCCAAGTATTATTCCAATCTTTACTAGAGTGGTCTTTTTTAAATTATTCACTACTTCCACACCCCTTTATATCGATCTAACTATTTAAAAATAATCCTATAAAAAAGGATGTCACATAACTGTGACAACCTTTTACTTTTCTAAAAGTTCATCAAAAGGCCATCCTGATTGCCCATTTTCTAGTATGAAAAGTCTTTCTTCTTTTATTCCCTTTTCTAGTAAATATTTATATGATCTTTCAGCTCCACCGCCACCACGTGGACAAACTATAACTATTGGATCTTCTGAATCCTTTAAAGTATCATATACATTATCAATTTTGGCCTTGTCTTTTTCAGATTTAACTGGATATGCATAAGTAGATATAGCTCCAACTATGTGGTGTTTATCAAAATCTTTTTTAACTTGTATATCCATAATCATAACTGATTTTTCATTTTCAATTGTATCCTTTAACTCTTTTGCAGTATAATACTTAAATTCCTTATCTTTTGATACCTCTTTACTACATCCAGTAAACATTACTATAGATGTTACTAAAATTAAAATTGCAATTAAATTTAAATTTCTTTTCATTTGTTATTCCTCCTTATAATCATTCATCTTTAAATAAATATTAATAGACCTTATTTTGCTAATATAGCAATTATCAATTAGCTATATGAATATTTTATATTTTTATTTTACTAGCTTTAAATTTTTATCTCCTGCCCAAGCATAGAAGGATTCGTCATAATTTTTTGCATTTTCATAGCCCATCATTCTCAAAGTAATAGCTAAATGTGCAGAACGTATCCCAGCTGTACAATAAGTTACTATCTCATCATCCTTTTTAAGCCCCGCGTCATTAAATATTTTCTCTAAATCATTTTCACTTTTAAAAGTTCCATCTTCATTTACAAGGCTTTTAAATGATAAAAGTTTAGCGTTAGGAATATGTCCTCCCCTTTTTTCACCATATTTAACTGCTCCATTATATTCATCTAAAGCTCTACTATCTAAAACAACAACTTCTTCTAATTTATTAGATAATGTATCTGTATCAATTGTATATTCATTATTTAACTTTTTTACATTGAAATTACTTTTCTCTTTAGTAACTACTTTTTCAGATAGTTTATAATCGTTAGCTTCCCAGTAATTAAATCCACCATCTAACATTTTAGCATTATCTATTCCGGCCATTTTAAACATCCAAACAAATCTTCCATCTTCTCCCCAACCATTTTGGGTATCAGAGTAAACTATTATCTCTTTATCCTCAGTAACTCCTATATTAGAAAGTTTTTCAGAAAGCTTTTTAGAATCAAGTACTACTCCCCAACCTCTTTCTCCAGGTTTTCCATTCATATTTGAAAATTCTTGCCATGTTACACTAATAGCCCCTGGTATATGTCCCTTTTTATAGGCTTTAGCCCCTCTAGCATCTAAAATTAATACCTCATCATTATCAAGATTCTCCGATAGCCAATCTTGACTAACTATGTAATCACTATTTGCATAGTTACTTTCTTTAGCATTGTCATTATTTTCTTCAGTTTTATTAGTACATCCTATGAAAAATCCACTTATTAACATTGCAACAATTAATATAACAGTAACTTTTTTATAACTTTTAAACATACAACTCCTCCTTTGTTTATATATTGACATAGATAAATATATCACATATAAGATACTACGTTAAATTTAAATTATTTATAATAAAAAATTTATTATTTGTTTTTTCTATATGTATATAAATGTTAAGTGAGTATTTATTTAATAAAAGCACAAACCAGACCACAGATTTTAAAAAATACTCTATAAATAGAAAATAAGTATGCTTAAGCATACTTATAGATATCTAAATTCCATAGGAGCATTTAATAATCTTTTATATTCTTTCTTTGTTTTGACCATATCACTATTTTGTATAAACAACACTGAGAAAGCTTCCCATAAAAAGACCCATCCTCCAACGGCTAATCCCTGTAGCAATACGTTGTTAAATATATCTTGATTTAGTGTATCTTTAAGAATATATGAAACTGTAATAAACATAACAGAGATTAAGATGTGTAGAAGTGATTTTTTTCTTTTGGCAGATACTCTATTTTTCGTTACATGAAAATAATATCTAAAATAATTTCTAATACCCTTTGTAATTGTTTCCTCTACTTTCGGGTCTCTATCCTCCTCATAAAGATTAAATCTTAATATAATATCATGATATAAATCAATATCGTAAGAACAATCCTGTAAGAATGTTTTTAAACTTGAATCTAAATCCCTTACATTGTAAACTGATGAATCCCAGCTATTAAAAATATCATTATAATCTTCAATAGATATTTCTATGATTATCTTACCTGTGTCTCTATCGATTGTATAAAATTGTTCTAAATAATTTTTTCTAAAACGTCTCATAACTAATTCCTCCGATATATTTTACTATTAATTATTATAACAGAGGATAATACTTATCCCAAAATAAAACTTACCTAATACTTTTTAAATAATTTACCTAATCCTTTTTTCCTTTCTTTAATTCCTGATAATCTTAAAACATACCACAAGTGGGCTTGATTTGATGTTATTATTGTTTTATTAAATTTTTTCTCTAATTCATCTATCCATTGTAAAGTACGAAGAGAAGTACAACTTATTACAAATCCTTCAATATTATCGTCATCTAATTTTTTTAAGGCTTTTATAATATATTCTTTCTTAACTTTTGAGATATCTCTATCATAATTAAGTTCCATAATACCATAATTTAAAACATTTATACCTTCTCTTTCAAACCAATTTAATTCTATCTCATTAAGTTCATTAATATAGGGCGTTAATAAAGCAATATTTTTTAACCCCATCTTTTTAATTGCTTTAAGCAAAGCCTCAGCTGTATTAGTAACACTTTTAAGTCTATTATCAATTGGAAAGTTATTATCTTTATTATTTCTCCCTTGCAAAAGTTTTTTATTTACATTTTCTATTCCCAAATAAAAACAACAAGAGGTACAAACAAAACTTAAAATATCTATAGTGTTTGGATTAAACATACTAGAACCCTTAGCTATATTTTTCTCCATCCGTTTATAGGTTTTTTTATCAAGTTTAGAATCCATTGATATACGGTTAAAACGAAAATCCACATTATCAAATTTATTTCCAATAATCCTTGTATTATATTCCATAGTCTCATCTGTCTGACATAATACAAATCCTAAAACGGCTCTAAATTTTTCTTTCTTATCCATTTGAACTTTCGGTAAGGTAACTTTCTTAGTAATACTATCAAACCCCCATTTTAAAAATACTATATATAATAATTACCCATTATTTCTTTATAAAATTACTAAATAAAAAAAAATTATAACTTGACTTAAACTTATATTACACATAATATTAAAAATGGAAATTAAACTTAAGAGAAGGGAAGGGAGTAATTAAAATGAATTCATATGTAACAAAAGGGGTTTGTTCAAGAAAAATAGACTTTACAGTTGAAAATAACAAAGTAAAAAAAGTAAACTTCACTTCAGGATGTCCAGGAAATTTAGAAGGTATAAGTAAATTAGTAGAGGGAATGGAAGTTAAAGAAGTAATAGAAAGATTAAAGGGTATTAAGTGTGGATTTAAAAACACATCTTGTCCTGATCAATTATCAAAAGCCTTAGAAAAACATATAAAAAAAATAGACTTAGGTGCTTAAACACCTAAGTCTATTTTATAATTTTATGCTATATCTTTTCCTGATTTATTTGCTCTTAAACTTCTTTCGCCATTATCAAATTCTTTAGTAAGCTTAAAGATAACTGGACTAAGAGCTATAAGTGCAATTATGTTTGGAACTATCATAAGACCATTGAATGCATCTGACATGTTCCATACTATACCGATTGGTGTTGTTGCACCAACAAATACTAATACAACCCATACCCATTTATATATCTCAACAGCTTTAACTCCTGCTATATATTCGAAACACTTAGATCCGTAATAATACCATCCAAGTATCGTTGAGAATGAGAAGAAAGCTAGTCCTATTGATACTACATATCCACCTAATACAGGTAATGCAACACCGAATGCTTTAGTTGTTAAAGCAGCGTTTCTTAGATTATCTTGTATAACCATAACTCCATCTGGTCCAATATCAACTAAACCTGATACTAATATAACTAATGCAGTCATAGTACAAATAACTAATGTATCTATTACAGAACCTAATGATCCTATTAAACCTTGACGTACAGGGTTTTTATTAGTTGAAGCTGCGTGGGCTATAGCAGCACTACCAAGTCCTGCCTCGTTAGAGAATACACCACGTGCAACACCATAACGGATAACTGTTCCTATTAATCCACCACCAACTGCTTTAGCTGAAAATGCATTTGTAAATATCATATTAAACGCCTTTGGAACAAATTCAGCATTAAGTGCTAATATTACTAATGCACCAATTACATATAAACTTGCCATTATAGGTACTACTTTATCAGTAACTTTACCTATATTTTTAACTCCACCTACGATAACTAAAGCTGTTAAAATCGCAACAACTATACCTGTAATTACAGGACTAATTCCTAAAGAAACATTTAATGATTCAGCAACTGAGTTAGCTTGTACCATATTTCCTATACCAAAAGATGCTACGAATCCAAATATAGCAAATGCGGCTCCTAGCCATTTCCAGTTACCACCATACTTATCCTTCATACCTCTTTCGATATAATACATAGGTCCTCCGGATTTTTCTCCCTTTTCATTAGTAATTCTGTATTTAATAGCTAATAATGCTTCACCATACTTAGTAGCTCCTCCGAATGCAGCACTTACCCACATCCAGAAAACAGCTCCAGGTCCTCCCATAGCAATCGCTCCACCAACACCTGCTATGTTACCTGTACCTATTGTAGCTGCAAGTGATGTCATAAGAGCCTGGAATGGTGAGATATCTCCATCTCCATCATTGTCCTTAGAGAATAAAAGTTGTAATGATTTAGGTAACTTTCTAAACTGAACAAACTTAGTTCCTACACTTAGAAGAATTCCAGTACCAACTAAGAATGAAATCATTATAGGACCCCAAGCAAAACCTGATATGATTCCTAATATGTTATTTAAACCTTCCACAAATATACCTCCTATAATTATTATTGCTTAAACTAATAAAGGATAACGTTTGCTTAATAATACCAAACACCTCTTATATTAATATAAAACTTAATTAATAATACTTAATTAATAATAATACTAACGTTACACGTCTACCCTTTAATGTGTTAAGCTATAAGAAATTATATATCGTGGACTTCAGCAAACTTCGACAAACTTCAAATTTAGTTTGAAATTTTCTGAATCTTTTAGATTTTCGGGCTATTACAATAAAATACCATACCATTTATAAACTTTTTTAAGTTCATCTTACCCCTTTTCTTACTTTTTCCCCTTTGATAGTCCATTTCTTTTTTTACTTCTTTAAAACTATACAAGCCATTAGAATACCTTGTAAATATAGGATTAGTATAATCTTCAATACCTAAACTTGCAATGTTTGATAACCCTAAAGCTGCTGTTCTTCTTATTCTTTGAATCATAGATTTAGGATTATCCGTAAATTCAAGGCAAATCTCCTTTATTGTATTATTATTTAAGTCCTTATTTTCTTTAATAAGATAATTTATTATTTTTATTATATCTTCGCTCCCCGCTTCTCCTATTATACCTATCTCGTGCATTATCTTTTTAATTTCTTGATTATTATTACTGTTATTAATTTCTGATCTTATTTCTTTTTTATTAAATATCTTTTCAATTTTATTTAACGTTTCATTCATTTCTATTCGCTTTATAACTTTTTTAATAATATTTTCAACTTCAATAGCATTTACTGGTTTATTTATGTAATATTCAACTCCACTTTCATAGGCTTTAGCTATCATATCTTTAGATGTCACCTGTGATATCATTATAAACTCCATAGATCTATACTCTTTTCTAAGCTCATTAACTATAGAAATGCCATTTTTAGTAGGTATAAATAAATCCACTAAAATAATATCTGGATTACACGCTTTAATATCCTCTAAGGCTTCTAACCCGTCAGTAGAATACCCTATTAACTTACCTAAACTTCTATCTTTAATTATCTTTTTTAATATTTTTATAACGTTTATATCATCCTCAACTATATATATGTTCAATTTTTCACCTCCAAATTTTTCTTAGGTATAATTATTTCAAATTTTGTTCCTTTATCTAATTCTGAATTAACTATAATTTCTCCTTTAAAAGTATCTTCTACAATCTGTTTTACTAAACTAAGTCCTAACCCTCTGTTTACTTTACCTGTAGTATAATCTATTTTAGTAGAAAATCCAGGAGAGAAAATATGACTTAAATCATTTTCTTCTATTCCTGTACCATTATCTTCAACAACAAAAATATGGTTATCATCATTAATATTATGATTTAAAGATATTACTCCACTTTTTTCAGTCTTTTTAATTGAATCCACTGCATTCATAACTAAGTTCCTAAAAATAGACATTAACTGATAATGTTTATCTGTGAAAAAATTAATTCTATAGCTAAAATCTAAATATATATCTAAATGTGTATATCTAATTTCTCTTTTTATACTTTCTTCTAAGATATTTATAACTTCAGATAAATATATTCCATTATCATCTAATTTAATTTCTGTTATTTCATCTACTCCTCTTACTACTAATCCATACTCTTTTTTTATTTCATGTACATCCTTTGCTATATTTACAGCATGGTCCTCCCATGTCTCCTTTTCTTTATCTAATGTTATTTTTTCATATAAACCATAGGCATTCTCCATAACCTTTTCTATATTTTCCATATTCTTTTCTAACCAATACTTCTCAGTCTTAAGTTTTGAAGTTAGCCATAATAATTTTTTATATCTTTTTTCATGTTGTTCTTTTAGAAGAAGCATTTTATAGTACTTCAATCCATTTAATACTACCCACGCTACACCTGCTCTAATCAATGCAACCAACATTAACATTCCCATAATTTCTATAATATATAAAGACAAATCGCTTTTAACTCTTATATAAACTTCTATTATATTTGAAAAAAAATCGCATATAACAATAATAAAAAAGTAATCATTTAAATTATTTCTATAATTTTGTTTTCTAAATAGACTAATAAATATTAAACCATAAAAAACATAAAAAAATACTTCTGGAAAATAAGACCATAATACCTCTTTATAATATCCCCCTCTAGCTACATATAAACCTACTCGCCAAATATATATCGATACCCCTGTTAAAAGTCCCATAATTATTGGATTAAATCTTCTATATACAAATAAAAAAATAGGAAAAACTATAGCAGCAGATGAAAATCTAAAATCAGTAAGTAATAAATCTATATTCACCTGTGAAAATATGGCAACTATAAACGCTACCATAAACATCTTCTTAAATTTTTTCATATAAATACCCCTTAATTTAAAGTTACTACCATTTATTATTATATTTTAAAATATTTCTTATTACAATTAATAAGTATTAATTTAATTAATTCTAAAAGGTAAATATACTTAAATACATAAAAGTAACCGCCCCTTAAATATATTTAAAGTAAGGACCGGTTACCCACCAAGTTCTAATTCACTTTTTACTACTTCCAATTCTATTACTAACTCATTCCTTTCTTAACACTTATGCTTAGGCATTGCATTTAACTAATCTTAAACTTACCTTTACATATTGCTTTCGTTACTTCTTATTTCTTATTTCTTACTTCTTATTTCTTACTTCTTATTTCTTACTTCTTACTTCTTATTTCTTATTTCTTACTTCTTTGTTGCAAATACTAAACTCATACTAAAAACTAACCTTAATTCAAATTCTTAATAACACCCGTTCACTTACGATGTGAATTAGAACCTGATTAGAAGAGTATCTCTTCTTAGTCTTATTATACTATAGTATTAAACATAAGTAAAGAAGTTTTCTGAAAATTATAAATATTTTTTTATTTTCATCCATAATGATTGAATTTTTATTTATTAAAATATATTTTTTCCATAAAAGTAACCGCTCCTTAAATTCCATTTAAAATAAGGACCGGTTACCCACCAAGTTCTAATTCACTTTTTACTACTTCCGATTCTATTACTAACTCATTCCTTTCTTAACACTTATGCTTAGGCATTACATTTAACTAATTTCTCTAACTTACCTTTACATATTGCTTTTTTACTTCTTACTTCTTACTTCTTACTTCTTACTTACATGTCTTTTCGTTACTAAATACTAAACTATCAAACTAAATACTGACCTTAATTGAAATCCTTTAATCAACTATTTACATTACATTTACTTGAATTAGAACTTGATTAGAAGAATATTTCTTTCTTCTTAAGTTTATTATACCATATAAAAGTCAAAAAGTGAAGTAATATTCTGAAAATTCTTTCTTTTATTTTTACAATAAGGACAGGTTTAAAACCTGCCCTATTAAGATAACCCTTTCCTTATTTTTTTCTTAGCTACTAAAAAAATAATATTTGTGGTTATAAGTGTTCCTAATACGTTTATACCTAATTTTGACCAAGTTATTATTTCTAAAATCGCTCCATGAAGCCCCATAAAAGACCAATATAAAGGTGACCAATATAAAAGAAAATGTTTAGATGAATCTAATAACACTGCTCCTAATATTGAAGCTGATACTAAAATCATTAATCCCTTCATATTAGCTATACCTGCTATTTGATTATTACTTAAAACCCCTATTAAAAAACCCAAAACAATAGCAATTAAACTACTTGATATTATTAAAACTAATATCATGAAAATATTAACATGAAATAAATCTAAAATCCAAAGCATTAGTAATGATTGAATTATAGGTATAATTACACCTATAATGCTTTTTCCAACAATAAACTCTTTTCTATTCATTGGTGATACAGTCAATGCATTTAGAGTACTATTCTCTTTTTCTTCGATTATATTAAAACCTATGATCATTCCACCTAACATAATAGATACTATAATTAAAGAAGCACTTCCTATACTTGCTACAGGAGACATTTTATATCCTATATTTGAAATAATAAAATTAATATCTCCTTTATCATTTCTATTAATATTTTTGATTATCATTTTGGCCATACCAGGTGTTTCCTTTTGCTCATTTCCTTCAATAACAGCTTCAAGTAATCCTTTTTCATTTAAAGTTATTCCAGCTATATCATCCATCTTATTAACTCTTTGTATTATTTTATCTTTATTATCATAAAGTTCAACTTCTCCATATTTCTTAAAAGTTTCAATTACTTCTTTATCTAAACTTTTATCTATAGCAAACTTTACTGTTAAAGTGTTAGCACTAGGTATAAAAAGCTTAAGTCCAAAGGCTAATAATAAAGGTATAATCATCATATAAAGCAGCATATTATCTCTAATACTACTTTTTAGATCCCTTTCAAATATAGACATCACTCTTAGCATATTATCCCCCCCCTATTTCTTTATCATATTACGTTTATATGAAAGTATTGTTATCATATAACTTACTAAACTAAAAACTATAAACAAACCGATTGTATTTAATAGTAAGCCTGTATTTCCCGTTGGGAAAATAGCTTCTTTTATTGCAAACATCAATGGATAAGTTGGTAATATTTTTAAATATATAGGTGAAAAACTTGGTGCAAAGAAAGCTAACATTACAGGTGTTGTAATAACAATACTTGTAAGAACAACTGGAATTAAAGCTTGGGATATATTATTAAAAAAACTTGCAATAATTAACCCTACATTTGATGCTACTATACTTCCTAAACTAACTAAAATTAAAAGCATTACTATATTACCTGAAAATCCAACAGTTCCTATTGTAATTATTAAAGTTGATAACAATCCATAAAGCATCATAACAATTACTTTTGAAGCAATATATTCTGATAAATTCCCTGGTGAAACCCTATATGCTTCTATAGTTCCTTGTTCCTTTTCTATAAATATTAGGGCTGCAATCATAACAAATCCCATCAGTACAGGTTCAAGTAAAACCATTAGTGGTACCATTTTATCGTTAAATGGTATCTTTCCTTTGTTTGAAGAAGGTTTTAGCTTTATAATCCTTATATTTTCCATTTCATCAGGATTAAAATATAACTCTTCTTTAATTGCTAACTTCAAGGTATTTATTATTTTTTCATTTTCATAACCTTGGGTTATTATTTCAATCTTTGGTTTATTGTTCTCTTCATCTAATATTACTCCTAGGCTTGTGGCATTATCCTTCATTTTTTTAATAACTTCATCCTTTGAATTTAATATATCTTTATCTTTTATAATTAACTTTAACTGTTTATTTGAAACATTTTCAGTCAAATGATAAAATATAGGTGCTTCAACAGAGGCATCTTCAGGGATTACAAAATTGATTAACCCTACCAGCAATAGGGCTACTATTATAACTATCAATAGAAAATAACCCCTGATAGATGTCTTTATATCTTTAATTAACAAACCCGATAATCTATTAGGCATCTACTTCAACCCCCTACCTGTAACTTTAATAAATATTTCTTCTAGTGTTGCTTCTTGTGAATGTAGGGTCTCAACTTTTCCTTTTTTAATAATTTCATTTAATTTATCTATTTCTTCTTTATTAATCATTGAAAATCTTTCTTTTCTTAATTCACCATTTATTTTATATTCTGCTTTAATTAATTTTTCTCCATATTTTAACTTTAAGTTTCTCGGTGAATCTATAAGGTTTATCTCTCCTTCATTTATTAAAGCTATATTATCGCATAGTTCCTCTGCAATATGCATATTATGTGTAGTTAAAAATATTGTAGTTCCCTTTCTTTGTTTATCTTTGATTATTTCTTTGATTTTACTTGCAGTAGTTGGATCAAGTCCTGAAGTAGGTTCATCTAAAAACCAAATCTTTGGATCATTTATCATAGACCTTACAAATACTAACCTTTGAAGCATACCCTTTGAATACCCTTCAGCTCTTTTATTAGCAGCATTCTCAAGGCCAACCATCCTTAATAACTTTAAGGGGTTTAAAGTTTTTACATTAAACATCTTAGAATAGAATTCTAGATTTTCAATTCCAGTTAATTTTTTATATACATTTGCCCTTTCAAATGAAACTCCTATTGTATTAAATAATCTGTTAGGAGATTTTTTAACATTATTCCCATCTATACTAGCTTTCCCCTTTTGTAATGGAAGTAAGCCTGTTAATATCTTTTGTGTTGTAGATTTACCTGCCCCACTAGGACCTAAAAACCCGAAAATTTCTCCCTTTTTAACACTAAAGTTAACATCTTTAACAGCGTAATTGTCATCATTTGTATAAGAATGATAAAGCCCCTTAACATCAATAATCATTATTATCCTCCCCTTTAATTTTGATTCCATTTTCAATGGTATATATCATTTTTTCAACCATCTCCATTAAATCTGAATAATCATCTGTAACAATTCCCTTTTCATTTGTTTTTAAATAATACTCAGTAATTGTAAAACTTAGATTAGTTAACATAACTGAAACTAATTCCACATCTATACTTGGATCTATTTCCCCCCTTTTTATACCTCTTAGTAATAACTCTTTTAAAAAGTGATTACTCTTTGGTTTTGTTTCTCCAAATATCTTGTTTTTTAAATTTTCATTATTAGATTTTATTAATCTATCTGCTATCTGAGAAAGTTTATAATTTTCCTTTACAAACTCTATGCCTGCGACATATAAATTTCTTAAAGTTGTAAAGAAATCTTCCGACTCCATTTTATCTAAGGTTGGTTTTAAATACTTTAATTTTTCATCAGCAGATATCATAAAGATATGTCTAAATAAATCTAACTTGTTTTCAAAATATTGATAAAAACTCCCCTTTGCTATATTAGCAGTATTAACTATTCTAGTTATACTTGCCTTTTCATAGGAATTTTTAGAAAATTCATCTATAGCAGCATTTAAAATTCTTGTTTTTTTTCTTTCCGGTAAATTGAAAAATGTATTCTTTGGCATATAATAAATCCCTCCATTTATAATGTGACTACATAGTCACTTAGCGAATAAAAAAATATGACTTTTTAGTCACATGACTTTATAGTCATATTATATAACCATATTTTTCTATTGTCAAGTATTTAGATTTTTTTATTTTTTAATTTTATCTACTATACTGTTACCTAATGTATCCTTAATTATTTTTAAATTTTTTTCTAAACTTTTATTTTTAAAAAAAATACCTCTTAGGTTAGTTGATATAATTATTATTAACTATAGTATATAGATTATAATATAAAAAAAATAAAGACTTAAAATCCTAAGCCTTTATTTTAATAGATTTATCTATATTGAAAAGATAAATATAGGTTTCTTTAACTTTTTGTTTAGTTATTTTCTCTAAAGCTTCTTTATACATCCTTAATTGGGGTGTATATATTTTTTTTATTCTTTCTGTATCATCATTAATAATTAAATCAGTTTTATAATCTAATAAAATAATACTATCATTTTCTTTAAAATAGCAGTCTATAATACCTTGTATAAGTATATCTTCTTTACATTCATCTAACCCTTCTATAACATCACATGCTTTTTTTCTTAATACAAAGGGGGCTTCTCTAAATACACTTTCTGAATTTAACATACGCTTACCTATATCACTTTTAAAAAAGTTTTTTATTTTATTTAAATCAACAACATTAGCTTCTTCTTCAGTTAGTAATTCTTTATTAACCAAAATATCTATTTGTCTTTTTAAATCCTTTTCATTTAGAGACGCTTTTAAATCCAAATGCTGCATAACAAAATGTATTATAGTCCCTCTTTCTGCCCTTGTAAATTCCTTTTCCTTTTCTGCAAACTGAGGCATTTCAACCATCATAGGTATTTTGTAATTAATATCATCTAAATTTTTACTAGATGCCTTTTTTATATCAGTAACAGATATCTTAGATGGTATTTTAACTGAAGTTTTATTATCATATTCCCAATTAAGTTTTGAATCTATTATATCTTTATAAGAAGATACTTTTTCTTCATTAAAATTAATTAATTTCTCTTTTTTTATATTCTTTTCTTCTTTTTCTTTATTTTCAATAGTTAATATGTCTTTTCTATTATATATATTTATTTTCCATTTTGAATCATTATCATCAAAATTATTATTTATATTAGTTTCTATAATTTCTCTTAATGGTTTTCCATGGGAATGTTTCACTAAAGCGCTACATACCCAATCTAGATAATTATTACAGTTAACTAAATTATATAAAGAAGGTCCTCTATTCCACTTTTTAGCCTTATTTTCTATACCCTTTACTGAACCTACCAAAATAAGTTTATCAACAGCCCTTGTTAGGGCAACATAGAGTATTCTCATCTCCTCTGATAAACTTTCTGTCTTCATTTTTTTCTTTATTGCAAGTTGAGGTAATGTTTCACTAAAAACTCTATTATCTAAGTTCACAAATTTAGGGCCTAAGCCTAAATCCTTATGCATTAATACATCTTCCTGGGTATCTTGTAGATTAAACTTCTTTCCTAAACCTCCTACAAAAACAACAGGAAATTCTAATCCCTTTGATTTATGAATACTCATAATTCTAACTACATTTTCATTTTCCCCTATAGTTTTTGCTGTCCCCATATCTCCATCGGATTCATTTAATCTAGTTATAAACCTTATAAAGTTAAATAACCCATTTATAGATGTATTTTCAAGTTGATTTGCCCTATCTACTAAAATCCTAAGATTTGCTTGTCTACTTAAACCTCCTGGCATAGCCCCAACGTAGTGATAAAATCCTGTTTCTATTAGTAGTTTCCATATAAATTCATCTAATTTTAAATACTTAGATTCATCTATCCATTCATTTATTGTATTTATAAATTTTTTTAATCTATCAGATAACTTATTATCATTTTCCTCTATATATTTTTCCATACTTTTATAAAAGGAATCTTCATCATTCGATGCTCTAATATTAATTAAATCTTTAGTCTTAAACTTTCCTATGGGTGATCTCATTACACTTAATAAGGGGATATCTTGTCTTTTATTATCAATAAGTTTTAATAAATTAAGAAATATTTGTATTTCTATTACATCAAAGTACCCCGTATTACTATCAGCATATAAAGGTATACCTTCCTCGTTAAATATTTCTTCATAAACTGGAGTATAACTTTTAGTACTTCTTAATAAAATAACAATATCTCTGTAATTAATATCCCTAAAATGTCCTTTTTTAGGATCATAGGTTTTTTTACCCTTTAAATCCTTAATTTTTTTACAAATAAATTTAGCCTCAACTTCTATTTGTGAAAGTTCTTCTAATTCTTCATCTATATCTAAGTCTTCAGTTTCCCTTTCTAATATATTAAGTTCAACTTCTGGTTCATTTATATCATCAAAATCAATACCTTTATATAGATAATTATCCTCTGTATACTCTATTTCTCCTAATTTTTCAGACATTATATTTTTGAATATAAAATTTATTCCTTCAAGTATTTCTAATCTACTTCTAAAGTTTCTAGATAAATCTATTCTTATATTTTTATTATCAAAGGTTTTATTATAAGTCTTATATTTTTCTAAAAATAATGAAGGATCTGCTAATCTAAATCTATATATACTTTGTTTAACATCACCTACTAAGAATAAATTGTTATCCCTTTTAATTCTATTAATTATTGTTTCTTGTACTAAATTACTATCTTGATATTCGTCTACAAATATATATTCATACTTTTTTCTAAAAAAGCTTTTAATATCTTCATTTTCTAAAACCTTTAAAGCAAAATGCTCTAAATCATTAAAATCAAGTATTCCTCTATCTAATTTCTTTTCTTGATAGGTCTCTTTAAATGCTTTAACTAAATCCATCAATTTTCCCATTAAAGGATGTAGATGTTTTATTTCTTTTAAATAATCATCGGTGCTTTTTTTAGATGAACTTCCCTTTAATTTATCTATTATTTTTCTCTTATAGGTATCTCTTAAATCTTTAACTTCTTCTAAAAGGGTACTATTAACCTCTTTTTTTCTTTCTCCTCTAATAGAAGGTAGTCTTTTATGACTTATATCGTTTAAATCTAGATAAAAATCATCTAACCCTTTATCTAAACTCTCCTTAAGTTTTTTAACATTTTCTAAATCACTATCTAAACCTTCTATATACTCATAGGGACCATCGGGATAATTAGATAACTCCTTTGCTTTATTAACTACATCTATAGCACCATTTAGTTTAAGCTTTATATCACTTTTTATAGTATCCACCCAAATACTATCCATTAATTCATCTTTATTAATATCAAACATATTAACAGATTCTTCAAGCCATTTAAATGGATATGGTTTACTTTGAATGAAGAAGTATGTTTTTAATACTAACTTCTGTAGTCTTTCATCTCCCCTATTACCGCTATAAGACTCTACTAAATTTATAAATTTTTCTTCCTTTTTTTCATATTCCTGTTCTAGAACTTCTTCTAAAGAATCTTTAATTAAGACGTTAGTCTCTGTAACATCCCCTATTCTAAAGCCTGGATCTATATCTAGTATGTGAAAATTTTTCCTTACTACATTAATACAAAACGAATGTACAGTAGTAATAGATGCTTTATTTAGTAAAGATAATTGCTTTCTTAAATGTTTTTCATCGGCATCTTTTTTTTCTATTCTCTCTGCTATTGCATTTTGTATTCTTTCTCTCATTTCACCTGCAGCAGCCTTTGTAAAGGTTACTATCAAGAGCCTATCTATATCTATTTTATCTTTAATAATTAAGTCAATAATTCTTTGTACTAAAACTGCAGTTTTACCAGAACCTGCAGCAGCTGAAACTAAAAGATTACAATCTCTAAAATCTATTGCATTCTTTTGATCTGTTGTCCATTTAACCATCAGATCTCACCTCTTTATTCTTAATTCTTTCTATAACTTCTTTATCTTTTAATTTATTTAAAACTCTATAACTGTTATCTTCAAAACTTGTATCAAACTGACAAATAGATTTATAATCACAATATCTACAGGAATCATTAGTACCTAATTTACAAGGATCTATTCTAATATTTCCCTTAACTAATTCTTTACCTACATCAGATATTACACTTCTAACATGACTTATCATATCCTTCATTTCTTTCTCATCAAGAGCAGAAGATCTTTTACTTAAATCACCATTTTTCTTTACCTGTACCGGTATAACTGGAGATTTTCTCTCCCTTTCTATTTCATTATCTAAGGATTTTACTATTTCTTTATCCTTTAGAGCGACACCATCTAATTTTAACTTTTTAAATATTTCCTTTTCTGGATCATCTGATACATCTTTATCCTTTACCAAAGGATCATCAATTTTAAAATAAAAAACTCCTGCCGGGTATTTAGGATTTTCAATTAACTTTTTATCCTTTAACACAGCATCTAAATATGCTAATAGCTGAATTTGCAGACCATAATAAGCCTCTGTAAGGGAAAAACTTTTATTTCCTGACTTATAATCAATAACTTTTATATAATTTCCGTCTTCTTTTTTTAATACATCAACTCTATCTATTCTACCTTTAAGTATAATTTTTTCACCATTTTCTAAATCAACCTCTATCGGCGGTAATGCTTCTTCTTTTTTTTCTTCTGTAAATTCAATTTCATAATATGATGGTTCAAAACTTCCCCGCTTCACATGATTTGTTAAAGTCCAAGCAGCCCTTTTTCCTATACGTTTTAATTTTTCTATTAAATATCTATATCTATGACTACTTTTTAGTATATTGTTTTGAAAATCAGGAACTAACTCACTTATTATTTTATCAATTATTTCATCACTTCTACTTTTATCTATATCTCTCCAATCAAGACCTTGTTCTTTTAAAGCTTTTGCATAATTTTCAGCCGTATAGTGAAAAAGCATACCTATATCTGGCATTTCAATTTTATATTCCTTTCTCTCCTTTGGATTGAGTCCATAACTAACAAAATGGGAAAAAGGACAATTAGCAAACTCTTCAATCCTTGATATGCTTGAACGTATGGGTGTTTGAAATACTTCTTTAACTTTCCTTTCATCTAGATAGTTTTCCTGATTATTATGAAATAACCCCTTTATCATCATATTAATTTTTCCACTATAGGAATCATGATTATAATACCACTTAAAAACATCCCACCATATATCATCTATATTATTATCATCAACATATTCCCTTAAGTTTTCAATTAAATATTTAAAAGTAGGCAATGGACTTGTTATTAACTCAAGTTGCCTATTGACATACTCTTTACCCTTAAGTCTTTCAACATCACTTTTTAATTTTAATTCAGAAAATAATTTTTTCATTCTACTTATTAATATAGATGGTCTTAAAGCTTTACCTTCCATATCTGACAATGCATAACTTAACCAAAGATACTCTTCAGGTTTTGTTAGTGAGGAGTATATAGACATCCTTTCTTCATTAGATTTTGTATAACTATCATTTTGTATATCAATACCATTACCCTTTAAAAGTAATTTTTCTTCATCTAATAACAATCCATCATCTTCTTTAACAGAAGGTAAAATCCCATCATTAACTCCAACAACAAAAAGTGCTTTTATATCATGACTTCTCGATCTTTCTAAATTTCCTACTAATACTTGGTCCATAGTTGGTGGAATTATACCTATCTGATATTCAGAAAATCCTGCCTCTAATATTTCAGAGTATTCCTTTAAAGATACTTTTTTATCACCTAGTATCTTTACTAGTTGGTCAAATATCTCCATTACTATATTCCATATTTGTGTATTTTCATTTACATGTTCTAATCTTTTTTTATATTTTAATTTTTCAATCCAAGCATTAAGCTTATCTTCTAAATTCATATCCTTTAAAAAATTAAATAATATATTAGTATATTCCTTTACTGTATTTTCTTTTATCATTTCACTTTTATATTTTCTAAAGTTTTTACTAAACTTAATCCTTATTTCATTTAACCTTTTTAAATCATCTCCATATTTAAATTCTTCAAACCACATGTTCCCTTTAATGCCATATTCAAGAGCATAATTTTCTAATATTTCGTATTCATACTTAGTTAAATCTGTAAATCCAGTTTTTATAAATCTAAACACATCATCATATCTAAAATTTCTCTCTATGATATTGATCCCAGAAAGTATAAATTTAATTAATGGATTATTTAAAATATTTCTTTTTTCATCCAAAAAAAATGGAATATTATATTCACTAAAAACCCTTTTTATAGTCATTGAATAGGTTTCTAAAGAATTAGTTACAACAGCTATATCCTTCCATGTATAACCTTTGTCTCTTACTAAGGATATAATTTTACAAGCTGTATTTTCTATTTCAGTATACTGATTAAGGGCTGAAAATAATTCTAAATTTTTTACTTCTTTTTCATATACATTGTAAGGATATGAGTATAACTCTTTTTCTATATGCTTTAATTCTTTAGTCAAATTATTATTTCTAATATTAACTATTTCCTCTTCTATGCCATTTTCATAAGTTATTTTTTTAAGTCTTCTAAAGACTTCCATACTCGGTGAAAATAGATCATAATCATTAACATTCCAATCTAAATCTAATGTTAATGTAATATTAACTCTACTAGCCTTAAGTAAAAGTTTTTCTATAATTCTATACTTTTGTGATGTGAATTTAGAAAAACCGTCTATCCAAATTTCTGCCCCGTCTAAAAAATTTGATTCATCCATCTTTTCAATAAGAAGATTAAATTTATCCTCATCATCAGAATATTTATCTTCCATATACCCACTAAATTCTTTATACATTAAAGAAATATCCTTTAATTTCCTTTTAAGCATCTCATCTTCTACATCTTTAATATCTTTTTTTAAAATATCATAGGTTATATCATTTCTTTTAAATTCAGTAACTAAATCAGAAAAATCCTTTAAAAAACCATCCTGTTTTGATACCTTTTTATATACATTTAATTCATTAAAATACTCATCAAATAAATTCCTTAATACCATTACTTTACCTAAATCATTTATATCTATCTTTTTTAGTCCTCCGACTTCATTAAAAACTTTGTATGCTAATCTTTTAAAACTTAATACCTCTAAACCCATAATTCCATCTAAATCCATCTTTGATATAAGGTCATATTCTGCTTGTAGAGTAAATTGCTCTGGCACTAACAATATAAGCTTTTTATTAGTATTTTTCTTTATATTCTCTTTAATTTCAGAAAGAACCTTTTCGTTTTTGCCACTCTTTGCTCTTCCTATTATATAGCGCATAGTCAAAATCATCACCCCATTAACTTAATATTTCTATAAAATCATATATTTCCCTTTTTATATTAAATATATAAGGAGCAGTTAAACTGCTCCTTATTTTACTTTTTATCAAAGGCTGTTTTATAAAGTTTTCGATTATCTAATGACCATATTCTATCAGTAAATTCTTTAGGTTCTACATCTGATAATGCTTTTTCCATATCATAAACTTTAGCATCTATATTATCAATATAATGTAGCATTTGAGCTTCTGGAACCATT
>VENA01000039.1 GCA_009711785.1 Bacillota bacterium | reverse complement strand
CATGCTCTTTTTTTCCTACAACTACTCAATCTATAACTTTTTTATTAATAAAATTATACATTGCAGTTTGTGTTGTAAAAACAACTCTTTTTTTCATTTATAAGCTTTTAGTTTTGCAATTACTTAATATTAGATGTTAACATTAGTTTTGTTTATGATAGGTTAACCCATAGGGCTAACCTATCAATACTAATACAGCTAGGTATTAGTTATAGATTCTATCTTCTTATACTCTTCTAACCCTAAATCTCTAGTTTTAATTTTTATCGTATATAATAAACTTATTCTTTTCATATCAATTCCTCCTTATATTTTTAAATTATTTAAGCTCTAATTTTTTGTATTCTTCTAATCCTTGATCTTTTTTTGATTCTAGGTTTATTGAAATACCACTATATATAATATTCATATTATTACCCCCTTTAGGTTTTGTTATTTTCTAAGTTCTAACTTCTTGTATTCTTCTAATCCTAAATCTTTTTTTATCTTTGTTGTTGCTATGATTTTATCTAATATTCCTAACATATTTTTCACCTCCATTACTAGTGTCACTTTTTAAATTCTAATTCTTCTATCTTCTTACCGGTTAAATCTTTGCTAGATTCAAACTCTTCTGTTAAATTATCAACTATAACTAACATTTTCTCACCACCTTTATTTTCTAAGTTCTAACTTTTTGTATTCTTCTAATCCTAAATCTTTTTTTATACTAGTACTTGCTATGATTTTATCTAATATTCCTAACATATTATTCACCTCCTTTTAAAACTGTCATCTTCTAAACTCTAATCTTAAAAACTCTTTAAATCCAATATCATTATTACTAACCTTTTTTAAACTGCCATCTAATATATATAACATTTTTATACCTCCTTAACTTTTAATTATTTTAGTTCAAGTTTTTTAAATTCTTCTAGCCCACTATCTTTTTTTATACTAGTACTTTTAATAATTACATCGAGTATATTCATCATTCTAATCACCTCCTTTAATTTTTATAATAAAATTTTAACAAGCAAAATTACTTTTATCCTGTCCTTAAATGCCTGATAATAACAGTTTAGCATTCAATTGCTGACAACTATATGTCAGCGTTAGTTAAAATACAAAAAGAAAAGCCCCAGGTTTTCACCTGCGACTTTATTATATGCACAACTATATTAATTGTTCATATTAGATATAAAAAAGCCGCAGCTATATACACTACGACTTTAGATACAGAAAAGCCGTAGGCTCACCTACGACTCGTTATACATTATATAATATATAAAATCGCAGATTTTTTATAACCTGCGACTTCAAATTTTCATTAATTAAATATAGATATACTAATTCAATTTAATTCAATTGATACATCCGCAGGCCGTTATAATTTTATTGAATTTTCTTGATTTTGAGTTGCCATACATTGTAAATAAAATCATCATTACGACCTCCTTATTTTTTATAATATTCTAAGTTTTTCCTATTTTAAATACTATCACGTTATTTTTATAAATGCAAGACTTTTTTTCATTTTTATTAAAAGTTTATTAACATATCACTTAACAAGCAGAAATTCACTATACTAAACATGATTTTTTTTCATTAATATACTTTTTTACATCCCTTAAATATTCATTTCTTACATTTTTAATTATTTTATTATCAACTGAACTAAATTTAGTATTATTAATCCAAGTAACAGGTAAAACATCTATAGAAGTTCCTGTTATAAATACTCCTTCATAATCATTAATTTCATCTATATTAACTAATTTTTCTACAGTTTTATAACCTAAATCCTTACATGCTTCCATTATTTTATTCCTTGTTACTCCTAATAATACATCCCCTGGTGGTGCTGTATATAAGATATCTCCTTTAACAAAAAAAACATTAGACCTACTTCCCTCAGTTATAAAACCTTCCTCATTTATAAGCATTGCTTCATAGGCTCCGTTTTCTTTTATTTTTCTTTTAGTATATGACTTATAATTTTCGTTTATAACCTTTGCATTGGGATTTTTTCTTTTAGCTTTTATTGATATAGTTTTTACTCCTTCTTTATACTCACTTTTTTCAGGATAATAACTATCTATGTAATACATTAGAAATATTTCCTCTGAATCTAAATCACTAAATACTAGCTTAATATTTAAATCTTTATATCCATTGGCTTTTATTAATTTATTTATATTAGTCTTTATTTCTTTACTACTTTTACTAATATAATATCCCATAAGATTTGCAGATTTATACATTCTATTTAAATGCTCTTCTACATATAAAGCCACACCATCTATAACCCTTATTACCTCATATATAGAAGGGGGTTCTATCCTTTGATATTCACTCATATTTTTAATCATATATAGTTCATTATTATATATATAATAATCTAAAATTGCTTCTTTTTTCAATTGAAACACCCCACATAATTTATCTTTAGCTTTAGTATATCAAATTTTAAAAGATAAGATAAATAATTGTTTTAAAAATTATTTATTTTGAAATACATAAAGTAAATATCCAATAATTACTCCTATAATTAAACCTAAAGCTGGTCCAAAAGCTATAGCATAAGGGTGTTCATTGCTTAAAGTTGTGGCAAATAAAGCACCTAAACCACTAAAAATTATCATAAACACTGGTAAAATTGTTTTTTTATCATATCTATATCTCAAAATCATCACTCCTACACCTATATTATATATCTATTTATAGATGTATTATGTTCAAATTTTATTAAAATATTTTTAACAATTCTTAAAATTTAAAATCCCGTGGCTCCACGGGATTTATTTTGTTGCATCCTTTATTGAATCTAAATTTTTTAATATAATATCCCTTTTAATTTTTAGTAGTTTTTCACTTTTATATTTTATACTATCTCCTAAATCATCAATAGCAAATTTTAATTTATCCATTAATGGTTTATCTTTTTCTTCTAATTTTACCTTTTGGTCTAATCTTTCATATATAGGAGTTATTTCTTCAATGTTTTTTTCTGCTTCATTCCATTTATTCATCATACCATCTAAATGAACTTCTCTAGTATAATATTTAATCCTTAATATTTCAGCATCTATATTTCCTTTGTAAAAATCAAAAAATCTTGCCATATAAAAATTCATCTGATTTAATTTTTCTAATGATAATTTGTCATCTTTTTTATCTACCGCTAATGTTAATTCATCTAAAGCTTTTTTTAATTTGTTTATATCTTCTTCGGTAGCACCAGCTTCTAAAGCTTTTGCTTGATAATCATTAAACCCTCCATGTATACTCTCTATTTTACTAGCTATAGACTCCCACATCTTATATATTTTTTCTTCTTTCATAAGTATTTTCTCTTTATTTTTTTCTTCTTCACTCATTTCTTCTTTTTCTTGTTTTTGTTGCCCTTCTTCTTTACTTCCTTCTTTATTTTCTTCTTTATTTTTACTTTCGTCCTCATATTTTAGCGGTTTATCCACTTCTTCTTGTAACTTCTCAACTTCTTCAATTATCTTTTCACTATCTTCTGACATGCTTTTTAATTCCTGGGGAATTTTGTCCTTAGTTTCTTCCTCTTTTGGTTTCTCTTGTTTTTGACCACAGGATACAACAGTTAAAACTAGTATTGATATAATTAAAATCAATACCACTCTATTTTTTGAAAAATTTCTTATCATAACTATCACCTCAGGATTAGTATGTCCTTAGGATAGTAATTTTAAAACTTATTTATTTTAATGTTTTTATAATAATTTTCCTTTTTCTTGGTCCATCAAATTCACAGAAATATATCCCTTGCCATGTTCCTAGTAAAAGTTTACCTTGATCTATTATTATACTTTCAGAAAAACCCATTAAACTTGATTTTATATGGGCAGCAGAATTTCCCTCAATATGTTTATATTCATCATTAAAAGGCACTATTTTTTCTAATCCCATTATCATATCCCTTTTTACATCAGGATCTGCATTTTCGTTTATAGTTATTCCTGCTGTTGTGTGGGGTATAAAAACTTCACATATACCATTAAGTATTTTATTTTTATTTATAGCATTTTGTATTTTATTAGTTATATCGATAAACTGAGTTTTTTTCTCTGTATTAATCTCTAAAACTTTAATCATATTTTCACCCTTTCTTTGATATTAATTCTTTTGCCCACCTTTTAACCCTTTTTTCATTTATCTTTTTATTTAACTCAAAGGGAGACTTAAACTCCATTTCTCCCATAATAATATTATCTATAAGAGATTGTCTAAATTCACTAAAAGTTTTTCCACTTTGTCCTTTATAACAACAAAATAAAGCTATTTTTTTGTTACTTAGATTAGTTTCATTAAAAAAAGTATTAAAAGCAGAAACATATTTCCCTGCCCAAACAGGACTTCCTATAAATATAAAGTCATATTCATTTGGGTCAATATCATAGGGTTTTAGTTCAGGTTTTTGTTTAAATAAAACCTGTTTTCCCCCTATTATGTATTTAGTAAAACTATTTGGATTTAAATCCTTTTTTAACTGTAAATGAAGTAAATCAGCGTTTACTTCCTCAGCTATTTTTTTAGCAATAAATTCTGTATTACCCTCTAGGGAATAATATATTACTAAACTTTTTAAATCTTTATCCATTATTCTCCCCTCCTGAGATATTTTTAGTATCTAATTTAAATCCTTTTATTAACTTTTCTTTATCTTTTCTTTTTAACTTTTTAATACCTGCTTCTCTTTTTTGTGCTTTACTTCTATTTTTATATACTTCCCAATATATTAGCTTTACAGGTAATCTTGCTCTGGTATATTTAGCACCTTTACCACTATTATGTGCTTTTAATCTTTTATGTAAATCCTTAGTCCATCCAGTATAATAAGTCCCATCAGAACACTTTAAAATATATGTATATGGCATAAAGACCTCCTTTTCATAGATTAATATTCAATAAAACTAAATCAAATCCTCTAATTTTAATATATAAGTATTGCTAATTAGAAAATGTTTTCATCTACTTATATTTTATTATAATTTCCAAACTAAATAAAAGTAAAACAAAAGCCCTTGTATAAACAAGAGCTTTAAAGACTAATTTTTATAATATTTTTAATTTCTCATTATAAGTGCTTATAAACCCAGTAATTATAGATATAAATTCATGGGGTTTTTCATACATAGATGCATGGCCTGCATCTTTTATTATAGTAAATCTAGAGTTTTCTATTCCATTATAAATCTCTTGTTGATAATCAATTGGTGTTACTAAATCATATTCAGATCCTATTATCATAGTTGGCACTTTTATTTTATATAATTCATCTGTAATATTTAAACTTTCTGCACTCTTTACTAATCTTATAAATCCATCATACCATTCCTTTGTAAATACTTGTGAAAATAATTTTTCTCTATTTCTTAACCACTCTATATTCTTTTCATAAAATTTAACAGAATATATAGTCGGTATAGTTGCCTTAAAAAATGTAGCTCCATCATAAGTTTTAGATGCATTAATCCAGGATTGTCCAATGTCTTTTAACATATAAGTTGTATAGCTTGTTGCATTTGCTAAGGATAAAGTTAATAATCTATTCTGATGGGATAAAGCAAACTTCATAGCTACCGCTGCTCCGTAGGATACACCTGCTAAGTGTACCTTTTTTATATGTAAATAATCTAATAATCCTTTTATAGTTTCTACATGTAAATCATGGGTATATAACTTTTCAGATTTATCAGATTGTCCTTGATCTATAAAATCAATTAAAATCAATTTATTATTTTTTGAAAAAGCATTAATAAAAGCTTTCCAACTTAAAGTACTCATCATAATACCATTTAATAATACTAATGGTTCACCTTCACCATACACTTCATAATATATATTTTTTCCACTTATTAATGTTTTAGGCATGAAATCCACTCCTTAATTTATTCTACCATATCATTAACTCTTTAGCTTCATTTTCTAAATTATCTCTAAAGTCAGGATGAGCTATGCTTATAAGTCTTTTAACTCTCTCTTTTACAGAAGTTCCCCTTAAACTTGCTATACCATATTCTGTTACAACATAGTCAACATCATTTCTAGATAAAGTAACAGCTGCTCCATAGTCTAGTCTAGGTACTATTTTTGATATAACTTTTCTTTCATCACTACCTGCTACTCTTATTTTAGCAGTAGAATAAAGAGCTATTATAGACTTACCCTCTGGGGAATTTTGAGCTCCTATAGCAGTATCCGCCTGACCTCCAGTTCCACTAAATTGTTTATGTCCTATTGATTCTGAAGCGCATTGTCCTGTTAAATCAATTTGCAAAGTAGTATTAATAGAAACCATCTTTTTATTTTTGCCAATAATATAAGGGTCATTAACCCAATTACCATTCATTATCATAACTGCAGGATTATCGTCTATAAAATCATATAATTTATTTGTCCCTAAAGCAAAGGTAGCTACCATTTTTCCAGGCATTAATGTTTTCTTTTTACCAGTAATAACGCCAGCATTATAAAGGTCTACCATGCCATCTGTCATCATTTCTGTATGTATACCTAAATCCTTTTTATCCATTAATTCCCTTGTAACAGCATTTGGAATTCCTCCAATTCCTAGTTGTATTGTAGACCCATCTTCAACGAGTTTAGCAATATTTTTTCCGATAATTCTATCCTTTTGTGTAGGTTCAACTACAGTGAGTTCTGGTACTTTATAATCCGCCTCTACAATATAATCTATATCGTTTATATGTATTATTGTATCCCCAAAAGTCCTTGGCATATTTGGATTTATTTCTATAATAACTAAATCTGCATTTTCTATCATTGTCCTTTCATAAGTAGCACTTAATGATAAGGAAACATTCCCATGTTTATCCATAGGCGCAGCTGTTCCTATAAATACATTAGGCTTCCTGTGAAAAAGTCTCTTTGTTCCTGATAAATGAAGATGATTAGGAATGAAAGATACATTCCCATTTTTATGAGCCTTTCTTATTGTTGGGCTATAAAACCATCCATCCATAAAAAAACTATTTTTATATTTAGGATTTTCAAAATAATCATAACTTCCCATAGGCAAACATGTAGTAACATTTACATTTTCAACATTTTTAGCTATAGTGTGAAGTTTTGATAGTATTTCCTTTGGCTCAGCTGCAGCTAAAGCTGAAACTATATTATCATGTGAATTAATTTTTTCTAAAACTTTTTCTACATTTATTACCTTACTTTTGTAAATTCTTTTTATATCCATAATTATCCTCCCTTTTTTTAAGATACAGACCCCCATTTAATTACGTTAGCAGCCCAGGCATAACCAATACCAGCTGCTATCATTGATATAATAGTACCTTCTTTAATCTTTTGTTTTTTTATTGCTAAATGTAGAGATAAAATCTGATCCACCTGACCCATATGACCATAATTATTTAAATATATCGATTGATTTTCATTTAAACCAAGAAGTTCAAGCATATATTTGTGCATGGAATATTTAAAATGAAGAACGTCTAAATATCCCAATTCATCCTTTGATATATTTGACTTTTCAAATGCTTTATCGATACATTTTATCCAATTTTTCATTGATACTTTATTTAATCTATCTTTCATATGTTTAGGTCTTAAAATTCTTAAGGATTTATAAGCTTCATCTACATTATCCTTTGTTAATGGATTAACCGTTCCTCCTAATTCCACACCAGCATCCCTAGATAAAGATCCATCTGACATTATATGAGTTCCTAATAATATATTGCGATTATAGTTTTTCTTCAATATAATTGCACCACCACCAGCAGATAAATTATACATCATTGACATATTAGGATCGCTATAATCTACGAAATCTCCATTTCTATATCCTCCAGCTATTAAAACTGTGTTAATATCTTCATTTGCAATCATCATATCCTTTGCAATTTTCATAGCAGCTACCGTAGTGCAACATCTTTGCTGTAAATCAATAGCCCATGCATTAGTTGCATTAATTTTTTCTTGAATATATATACCGGAAGTTGTTAAAGGATATTCCTTCCATTCTTCCCCCATACATAATATTAAATCTATATCCTTAGGATCTATTTTTGTTTCATTTAAGACATCTAAAGCCGCTTTAGCTCCCATTTCCTGTGTTCCATCTTCTTTTCCTGCAATAGGTTTTTCTATTATTCCTAATTTAGTTTTTATTGCCTCCTCTGTCCAATTTCCTTTAGTTTTTTCTGATATTTCCTTTGCGGTCATTTTATTATCAGGTATGTAAAGTCCTGTGCCTACGATACCAACATTAATATTTTCTTTCATGATTTATCCCCCCTTATAATCTATAGCTAATAAATATTATAATAATAAAATGTTGCAACTAACATGCCAAGTCTAATTAGTCTTAAATGGCTAAATCATCAGCATTATTTATATCAGTTTTAACTTAGTAAATATAAGCTGTGTTATTTTTACTACACTTATATTTACAATCCCTAGATTTCTATTTAACTGTTATTGTACAAATTTCATACAATGTTGGAATTTAAAACATAAATATGTTGATATAATTGTAGTAGTTTTATTAATTATTGAATCATAAATAAATATGAATATATCTTAATGGAATAAATAGTAAAATAATGATAATATTAGTATTAAAAGGGAGGGATATTTAATGAAAAGAAAATTATTAATAAGCTTATTAGTAATTGTTTTTTTACTAGCTATAATTATATTAATTTTAAAAGATAATGAATCATTAGAAACTCAAAATGAAAATGAATTACTAAAAAGTGAAATAAATACTCTAAATTCATTAAAGAAAATAGATGATTATCCACTTTATGTTATGCATTATAAGGGTGGGTATGGTTTTGAAGAATATCTTAAAAGAGGGAGGAGTGCAACAAATAAATCACAAATAAAAAATTCTAATATGGCCTGTAGCTGTGTATCAATTTTTAATGATAAAGGAGATTCATATTTTGGTAGAAATTTAGATTGGTATTATAGTCCAGTACTTATATTATTTACAGACCCACCGGATGGTTATGCTTCAGTATCTATAGTCGATATAAAACACTTAGGTTTTAATAACAAAGATGACATTGCAAAAATGTCTTTAAAAGATAAAAAAAGTCTTTTATATAGTCCTTATCTTCCCTTTGATGGAATGAATGAATATGGAGTTTGTATAGGTGAGATGGCTATGAGAAGCACTAAATTTTCCTATGATCGAAAAAAAATATCTATAAGCTGTATGGAAGTTATGAGATTAGTATTAGATCATGCCAAAAATACTAATGATGCAATAAAACTCTTTAAAAAATATAACATTGTTCTTGATGATGAAGCACCTCCTATGCACTATATGGTTTCTGATCCTTCCGGCAACTCAGTAATTATAGAATTTATTAACGGTGAGCTTAAAGTTATTAAAAACTCTAAACCATATCAAATAGCTACAAATTTTCAAATCTATGGTAAGTCAAATGATGATTTACTTGGTAATTGTATTAGATATGATAAAGCCTACAAAACACTTTCAAAAGCTAGCGGAGAGTTTAGTAATTTAGATGTAATGAATCTTATGAAATCCATTAGTCAATCTTCAACCCAATGGTCTTCTGTTTATAATATGAATACTGGAGAAATAAAAATTTCGGTTGGTAGAAAATATGAAAATGTGAAAAATTTAAAGCTCCCTTTAAAATAAAGTTCTACTAAGCTATTTTTTCAGTATTTTTGCATGAAAAAAACAGTATAATGAATATTCATTATACTGTCTTTTATTAACTATTTATTCCAACAATCCATTATGTTTAATTCAATGGTTCAGTTGGTTTTGCATTTTTAACTACAACTAAATACTGAAAATATTCCGTTGTGGGATTTTCTCCTTTTTCTGTATGACTAAAGGGCCATATATTCCTTTGTTTAAATGGAGAACCTTTACTATTAAGTTTTAGCAATGTAAAATTTTTTATAAAACCAAAATCCATATTTGAATTAAATGTATCTATTTTTTCAGTGGAATATCCATTTCTTTTTTCCATATATATCGAATCATCATAAACATAGGCTATGGACAATACTTTATTTTTAAATCTATCATCATTATCAATAAATGTAGCTAACCAATTTACATCCATTTGGTTTTCTTGAAATATATGATTTAATCCCCATTGACCAAAATACTTCCCATCATTTAAATTATTATAAACCTTTTTAAAATTTTCATACATTTTTTCATCCCTTAAAACATTAAATTTATTACTTTCATAAACTTCATATCTATATATTATATTTTTATTTACTAAATTAAAGCCAAAATAGTCATCCTTTAAATAATCTTTATAAACATCTTTATTTTTTTCTATATCATTATTTAATCTTTCACAAAATTCCTTTAATCCCTCATTATCTAACTTCTTTTTCCCACTTAATATATCATTAAATTCATTTAATATTTTATTTATCTTCCCGGGAGCTTTTTTCTTAGGTAAAACTGAATACATATACCTAAATGCATTAATAGGTTGATGTTCTATATCAATACCTACTACCTTTATTTTTCTATCTTTAGGTAGAGTTTTATTATATTTAAAAAGTTTTATCCAATGATTATAATTATCTTTATTCCACTCATATGTACCCTTTAAAGGAGCATATACCTTCTTTAGAATATCTTCATTCCCAGTTTCTAAATATTTGTTTATAAAATAAGCTGTACTAAAAGATATTTCGCAAAGATAATATTTAAAGTCAGTTTTTTCTTTAAAGTATTTTAAAAACTTTTTCCTAAGTTTTACATTTCCCTTAACTCCATGATTTTCTCCTGTTAATATAATCTTTTTTCCATCTGTATTAATCATATTTAAATCAGTAAAATCATTACTATCAACATCTATTAAACTATGGTTATTTTTAAGATAACTATATATATCTTCCTCCTTTGAAACCTTTTTTGTAGTGTCAATAGAACACCCTGTAATTAATGTTATAATTAATAGACTTATCAATAATTTAATTTTCAATTTCATTTTTATCCCCTTTCTTTAATTTTTTTCCTTCCACACTTATTTAACGCCTGGGAATAAAAGATGTTCGAAAAAAAGCAAAAAAACTTTAAGCAGAATCTGCTTAAAGTTTTTTAAATTTATTCAAATTCTTTAAAAGCTGTTTTTACTTTAAATTCATACTGTCCATTATTTTTTACAACTTTACTAACTGCCATTTTAGTTACCCCTTGGCGTACACCAGGTTCATAGGATATCTCTGGAGCTAAACCTTCAGTAAATTTAAGATTATTCATAGCTTTTATATAACCATCCCATGTTAAATTATCCCCAGCTTTTTTAACTCCTGCAACGAAAGTTTCACCTGCAACCCAACCTGCCATTGTATAAGCATTCACTGGAACATCTGGATAGTATTTTTTCATAGCTTCATTTAAAGGTTTTAAACTTTCACCGTTAACTTCTAACCATCCCATAACATTTAAATTCTCTATAACATTCGGTGCTCCTTTAGATGCCATTTTTAGAAAAGAAGCATCTGCATTAGAATATGTTGTTAACATAGGCTTATTAACTCCTAATCCTTCCATTCCCTTTAATATACCTGAAGTTGCTCCACCTAGTCCATATATAATAATTAAATCAGGATCCTGTTCTTTTGCCTTTTGAATTTGTACAGTAAAGTCAGTATCTGAGGCTCCAAAGGCTATTTCTCCTTCACTAGGTAACATGCTTGATTTATCTAGTTCTTTTAATCCATCTTTAAAACCTTCAAGTCCATCCCTTCCGACATCATCATTTTGATACATAACTACTACCTTATCTGCCTTAAATTCTTCAAAAGCGTATTTACTCATAAGCTTTCCTTCATAAACATAATTAGGTTGTACTGGAAAGAAGTTTTCTCCTGCTTTAGTTAATGAAACGGCTCCTGATCCAAAATAAACAGAAGGTATTCCTTTTTCCTTAACTATATCTTGAGCTGCTACAACACCTGGTGTTCCTAATTGTCCTACTATAGCAAATACTTCATCATCATATATTAATGATTCTACAGCTGCTACAGCCTTATCAGGTTTAAATTCATCATCTTTTTTTAGTAATTCAATTTTCCTACCGTTAACTCCACCATTTTCATTAATCATATTAAAATAAGATTCCATACCTGCAACATAGGGTGTTCCAATAAAGGATAAAACACCTGACTGAACTGCTATTGTTCCAATTTTAATTGTATCTTCAGTTATACCCTGTGCATATTCTACCTTATCCCCTGCTTCATTATTAACAGCCGCCTCTTGATTACAAGCTAATAAAGATAATGTTAATAATAAACTAAGTACTAACAAAATACTTTTTCTTTTTTTTAAATTTTTTAACATTAAAACCCCTCCTATTTTTTCTTTTATTTTAAAAATTAAATTACCTATCCCCCTAAATAAGCACTTTTAACTTTACTATCACTTTTAAGTTCTTTTGCATTTCCTTGTAATACAACTTTTCCAGTTTCTAAAATATAAGCATAATCTGCAATGGCTAAAGCTTTATAAGCATTCTGTTCGACTAAAAGAATAGTCGTTCCTTCCTTTTTAATCTCTTCTATAATTTTAAAAATATTATTCACAATCAACGGTGCTAATCCAAGGGATGGTTCATCTAATAATAAAAGCTTAGGTTTTGCCATCAAAGCTCTTCCTATTGCTAACATTTGCTGTTCTCCACCTGAGAGAGTTCCAGCCATTTGATTTTTCCTCTCCTTTAAAATAGGAAAATAATCATATATTTTTATTAATGTGTTTTTTATATTTTTATCTTTTCTAGTATAAGCACCCACCTTTAAATTTTCTAAAACTGTTAATTCAGGAAAGACTTGTCTTCCTTCCGGTGACTGAACAATACCTAAGCTAACAATATCCTCAGGACGTTTCTTTGAAATATCCCTTCCTTGAAATTCAATAGTACCCTTTTTAGGCTTTAACATTCCTGATATTGTCTTTAATGTTGAAGTTTTACCAGCTCCATTAGCCCCTAATAATGTCACTATAGTTCCTTCTTTGACTTCAATTGATATATTCTTTAAAGCATGTATATATCCATAAAAGGCTGATACATCTTTTAGTTTTAGCAAGATACTTCCCCCTTTCCAAGATAAGCCTCTTGAACAGCAGGATTATTTTGTATTTCACTTGGTGTTCCTTGGGCTATTTTTTTCCCGAAGTTAATAACACAAATCTCTTCGCAAATATTCATTACTAAGCCCATATCATGTTCTACTAAGAGTATAGTAATATTAAATTCATCCCTTATCCTTTTTATTAATTTTGATAAAGTTTCAGTTTCATTACTATTCATTCCAGCTGCTGGTTCATCTAATATAATTAGTTTTGGTTCAGAAACTAAAGTTCTACCTAATTCAACTAACTTTTGTATACCATAGGGTTGAGAACCTGCTAATTGGTTTTCAAGACCCTTTAGACCTAAAAACTCTATAACTTCCATAGCTTTTTTTCTAATGCGTTTTTCTTCCTTTCTTACATTTAAAAGTTTTAACCCTTGAGAAATTATACCTCCTTTTGTTGTAGTATGCATTCCTATTAATAAATTATCTAATATAGATAAATGCTTAACTAACTCTACATTTTGAAATGTCCTTACTAATCCTTTAGATATAACTTCATATACTTTTAAATCTAAAAGATTATACTCCTTATTATCCCTAGGATGAAAGTTAATTTTTCCTTCATCCGGTGTATAAAAACGACTTATACAGTTAAATACTGTAGTTTTACCTGCACCGTTAGGTCCTATTAACCCATAAATAGAGTTTTCTTTAACTTCAAAACTAAGCTTATCAACAGCTTTTAATCCACCAAAACTTATAGATAAATCTTTAACTTTTAAAATGCTCATTTTATTCCTCCTATCAACCTTACTGGTTTAGCGCTGTTTTCTTAGTATTTTTATTATTTAATTTTTCTTTAATTTGAATATTAATCCTTGCTATTCCTAGGGGTAAAAACATAATAACTAATATTAAAGAGACCCCAGTAAGTATTGTAGATAAGTTTCTTATTTCTCCTAGCATAGGAATTTCTTTTAATATATCTGGAATAACAGTTAAAAAGAATGCTCCTATAATACTTCCTTCAATTGAAGCTAAACCACCAATAACTACCATAGCAAGTAAATTTAATGATAATTCTACTCCCCATTGATTTGGTTCAATAAATCTTATTAAATGTATATATAAACTTCCTGCTATACCAGCATAAAAAGCACTTATTGAAAAGGCTATAAGTTTATATTTCAAAAGACTAATCCCCATGGCTTGAGCTGCATGTTCACTATCCCTCATTGCTATTAAGGCTCTTCCTGTTTTAGATTTTAATAAGTTATAAGCAAATATTGATAATAAAACTAAAATGACTATAGCTAATACAAAAAAAGATTCTCTACTTCTAAAGGAAAATCCAAATATACTAGCAGGTTGACCTCTCATTCCTGAATATCCATTTGTAAAAGATGTCCATTCCTTAAATATTTGTTGGATAGTAACTCCAAAACCTAAGGTTGCTATAGCAAGATAGTGCCCTTCAAGTCTTAATGCTACTAACCCTAATATAAGTCCTATAATCATTGGTATAACTCCTGCTATTAAAATACTTAAAATAAAAGGAATACCCATATTAGTTAAATATCCTGATATATAAGCCCCAAGCCCCATAAAAGCTGCATGACCTAGAGAAATTTGTCCTGCATATCCTAAAAGGATATTAAAGCCTATGGCTACTATTGAATAAATAATAACCGTATTAAACATTGTTAACGTTCCTCTTTGAAAGTTAAATATAAAAGGTGTAATAGCAATAATTAATCCTAAAAGTATGTATTGTATTGGTTTATTTTTTAAAATATTCATAAATCTACACCTTCTTCCTATGAGTTTTTCCAAATATTCCTGTAGGTTTTATAATTAAAGTAAGTATTAATAAGCCATAAACAATTACAGTCTTCCAGGTAAGTGAAATATACATGCCTACAAGATTATCTAATACTCCAATAATAAGTCCTCCTACAACAGGTCCATAAAATGATCCAAATCCACCTAAAACAGCTGCTATAAATGATTTCAAATGTACTTCTCCCATCATAGCAGTGGATACATTAGTTGTAGGTGCTATTAAAATACCTGCTATAGCTCCTAATATAGTTGCTATAATCCAAGACATAGAATACACTTTAGAAACAGGTATACCCATCATTTTAGCAGTATTTTCATCCTGGGCTGTTGCCCTTATTGCAATTCCCATCTTTGTTTTATTAATCATATAAAAAAGCCCTGCCATTATAAAGAAAGTTATAGCTATAATAAATATTGCATTAGGTTGTATAACAACTCCCTTTATATTCATATTATCCGCCACTATTGCCTTTCTAAAATAATGTGAATCTATACCAAATAAAGCGTTAGCTAAACCTCCAACTATCATTATTAACCCTAATGTTATTATCATCTTACTTACTAATGATGCTTTACTTGCTGGTCTAATAAATACTCTTTCTACTATAAAACCAAATAAAATAGCAAATACTATAGCCCCTAGAAAAGCTAAAGGATATGGTAATTTCATTCCATCAAAGAGTTTAAATGCAATAAAAGCACTAAACATTGCCATTTCGCCTTGAGCAAAGTTAATTACATCTGAAGTTCTAAATATTAATACTAATCCTAAGGCTGCTAGGGCATATAAACTTCCTGTCTCTAGACCAGCCATAATACTTTGAAAAAACATATTCATAAAAATCCTCCTCTGTATACAAATACCTCAATGAATATACAGCATCTTTTATTAAACTTAAGTTAGTTTAAGCTAACTTTTTCATCTAGATATTTTGTTAATAGTTTATAGTGCTTTATATAATCAATAGACTTATCTTTTGAGTATAATTTTATTTTGTTCTTTTTTGTTTTTATTGTGATACAACAATTTTTCAAAAAACTTTTTTTCTTTATATCAAATTTAATAATATCTTTAAAAGGTATAATTATATTATTTTCATGATGCTTAATAATATCTTTAACATTTAAATCTGAAAAATCTTTTCTTTTATTCTGACCTGGATCTACCCTTAACATCCAGGGTTTATAACTCTCACCCATCCATACTAAAATAAGTTTTTTATTTGTTATATAGATATCATAATATCTTTGATCGTAAAAGCCTACTTCAAAAAACTTTAAAATTTCACCTATAATTTCTTCCCCTGATTTCACAAATCGTTTATTCATATTAGATATGAATAGCTAAGAAAAACTTAGCTATTCATTTTTCACCTCACTTTAATTTAAGCATCCATAACTGCTAACATATCATCTTTAAGCTTACTTTGTGATGTTAAATAAGAAACTACAATGAAAATAATAATTGAAATAACTAAAGAAAAAGTACCATTATAAATTCCTAAAGGTTTAAACAACTTAGTATAGAATGCTGCTCCGGTTTTACTTCCTATTTCTAGTATTAAATTTAGACTAAGTCCTACTAATATAGAACTAAAGGCTGCCTCTTTTGTAGCCCTTTTCCAATTAAGTCCTATACCTAAGGCAGGCGCTAGGGCTGCTGCAAAAGTTCCCCAACCAAAAGCTCCTAAAATAGCTACACCACTTTTACCAAATACAAATGATATTACTACAGTTAATACTGATAAAATTACCACTGCAAATCTTCCATATTTTAATTCTTGATTAGCCTTTAATCTTTTATTAAATACTTTAGGAATATCTCTAACTATTGCTGCTGAAGCTAGATTAATAAATGAATCTGCAGTACTCATAACAGCCGATGCAATTCCTGCATAGATTATACCTGCTAATATTTTAGGTGTATAATTATTTAAAAATACCGCTATAGCATAATCCGAATTTCCTGCTAATAACTGTTTTACCGCCTCTTGACTACTTAAAGCATCTAATGCGCCTATGGAAGTTTTATATCTTACTACTAAACCTACTCCTAACCATAATAATCCACCTAACATTCCTGCTACTGCTGCGATTGTAGGTCCCCATTTTAATTTTTTAATATCCTTTATCATATAAAATTTATGAGCTATATGTGGCTGACCTACAATTCCTATGGACAAACAGAAAAACCATCCCATAGCAAGTCCTGGTCCTACTAACCCAAAGGGACCAACAAATTCTGGAGCCACATTTTGTGCTAAAGTTGAAGTCATATTAGACATACCTCCACCATGTAAAAGAGTATATGCAAATACAAATATGGAAGCTACAGCCATTATTGATCCTTGAAAAACATCTGTATAAACTCCTGCTAACATACCACCTGCAACTGAATATGCTAAAACTATTCCCATTCCTATAAGTACAGCTGTTTTAAAACTCCACCCAAATATTGGTGATAATATAAATGCAAATGCACTGATTTGTGTTGCTAAGTATAGAATCAATCCAACTAAAGAAGCTATTGCAGCTAAAAAACTTGCTCCTTTACTTTCATATCTTGCATATATGGCATCTGAAACAGTCATACAATCCCTTACTTCTGCTAAAAATCTCATTTTTTTGCCTAATATTAACCAAGCCATCATGAAAGATATTGATGTTGGAAAAGTTAGCCATAATGTTCCTATGCCAAGTTTATATTCAAGTCCTGGTCCTCCTACAAAAACAAAACCTGAAATAGCTGCAGAAAATGATGCTAATGCTACTGCTAATATTCCTAATTGTTTACCTGCTACAAAGAAGTCAGATGAACTTTTTGTCTTTTTCATTGCCCAGTAACCAATACCTAAAACTATACACATATAAAAAATTATTACTCCTATAATAACTCCCATTAATTATCCCCCTTTTATCTAATTTAAATTTATAGATTCATCAGTCTTATTTTCAAACTTTTTAATATCTTCATCTGCTAAATAATCTTTATCAAATCTTAAACCATAAACTAATGTACCTACAAAGAAAGGTAATAACCATACAATATAAATCATTATTGCTGTTCCTGGCATAAAGCCTAAAACTGTACCATTAAATACACTATGATCTATTAAATTCATAGCTACAAACCCGATTGTCCAAATACAATATAAAATACTAATTGAAAATTTTAATCCTTTACCTAACTTATTTTTTCTTAGTGCCCCTAATATCATCCAAGCTGATATAACAACAGGAAATGATATGGCAAATAATAGTGGTAATTTTGCTACTTGTGCAATTAACATTATTATTGCACCTACTAATAAAACCTTTACCCAAAGATCATTTTTCATTAATTTATCCCCCTTTTTATTAAAAAAATGATTATTAATATTATTTAGGTGGCATAACTGTAGCTATACCTTCTAATACAGTATCTCCTAACTGGTTAGTACAAGTTGTTTTTAGCTTAACAATATTTTTGTCTTCAATTTTTTGAATTACCTCAACTTCAGCTTTAACAGTATCCCCAAATCTTACTGGTGCTGTAAATTTTAATTCTTGACTAAGATAAATAGTTCCAGGCCCAGGTAACTTCATCCCTAAAACAGCAGAAACTAATCCTGCAGTTAACATCCCATGAGCTATTCTGCCTTTGAAAAAAGTTTTCTTTGCAACTTCTTCATTTATATGAGCAGGATTTAAATCCCCTGTAATACCTGCATATAAATATACATCTGTCTCTGAAATAGTCTTTTGAATAGATTCTTTATCTTTAATTTTTAACTCATTAATTTCTCTTCCTTTCATTTGTTCTCCCCCTTCTGCTTTTTATATATTAACTTGCAAAAGGTATGCCATCATTTCATTTCTTCTAAAAACCAGTCATTTACTTATTTCTATTATTTTTTTAACCCTCTTTAGATATAAAAAAAAATAAGGACTGTATCAAATTTAATACAGTTCCTTAGACTTTTTGTTAAATTACTGTTATATTACATATTAAAAAGTGTACATAATATTGTACATTGTCCAAATTATCATACATATTATAGACCATACTTACCCATCCTATCATAAAGGCTAGACCTACTTATTCCTAATAATTTAGCAGTTTGTAATTTGTTATTATTTGTATAATCTAAACATCTAATAATTGCTTCTTTTTCAGCATCCTCAACTACTTCTTTTAGTTGTCTAATAGGACCATTAGATCTTGGTTTCCCATTGTTTTCAGTTAAATATATTGGTAAATGTGCTGGCTTAATTGTATCCTTATCAGCTAAATTTATTGCCCTTTCTAAAACGTTTTCTAATTCTCTAACGTTACCAGGCCAATCATGACTTTTTAAAAATTCCATAGCTTTTACCGAAATATTAGAAACATATTTTCCTAATTGTTTAGTTAGTTTTTTTATTAATATATTAGTTAATCTTTCTATATCATCATACCTTTCCCTTAATGGAGGTACTTCAATAGTCATAACATTTAATCTATAGTATAAATCTTCTCTAAAGTCTCCTGTTTTTACTAACTCTTTAAGATTTTTATTAGTTGCAGCGATTATTCTTATATCTACACTTATAGGCTTACTGCTTCCTATTTTTTCTATTTCCCGTTCTTGTAATACTCTTAAAAGCTTAGCTTGCATTTTTAAAGGCATGTCCCCTATCTCATCTAAAAAAATACTCCCTTCATTTGCTAATTCAAATTTTCCTATTTTTCCTCCTTTTTTTGCACCAGTAAATGCTCCTTCTTCATAACCAAAGAGTTCAGACTCTAAAAGTTCTGAGGGTATTGCTGCGCAATTTACTTTTACAAAGGGAGAATAATTACGAACACTTGCATTATGTATAGTATGGGCAAATAATTCCTTGCCTGTACCACTTTCCCCTAAAATTAAAACATTAGAATTAGTTTCAGAAGCCTTTTTTGTCATATACTTAGCCTGTGCCATTTTATCGCTATCTCCTATTATATTTTCATAGGAATATTTTGCCCCTCGTATTTCCTTTAATTCTTTTTTATAGTAATGTAATTCATTTTCTAATAATTTATTCTTTTCTATTACTTCTTTAAAAACTTCCATATCTTGAAAAAGTACCATTCCAAAACCATATTGGGTTTCATTATATTCATCTAAAATCGGTATTCTATGCACTATAGCAGTATGTCCATTTTCAAAACGGTGTTTCCACGCAATTTCTGGACTTTTGTTTTTTAGAACATATGGGAATCTAGTGTTTTTATCAATTTCTATAACTTTCTTTCCTAATATTTTTTCCTTAGGATACTCTAAATACTCAGCAAATACTTTATTTATCATTTTCACCCTTGTTTCAGAATCTACTAAAATAATTGGCACTGGTATAGGATCAAATAATTTTTCCATAATATCTACTAAATAATCTGTTAAAACAGGGTTAGTTTCTGGTGTTTCTAGTTCTTTGTAATCACACTTCATAAACCCACCTCATCACTTTGTATTATATATATATTTTATAATAATTTGTTTTAATTTACAAAAGTTTCTAAAGAATATTTTGTAAATATATCACTGCATTTTTTTATATCTAACCTCTTTAATCTAGATTTATTAAAAATATAAGACCTTAATTAATCAGTGTCAATTAATTAAGGTCTTATATAGTAAGTAATCATATCACAGTAAAAAAATTCATTCCCACACCAATTTAAAAAGTTTTCAAAATCTAAAAAATTTATAGTTAACGTTTTCGTATTTACATTGGGATGAAAATTAATTTTCTCAAATTTTTTAAGTTCAGAATCTATTATAACTTTCACTTCATTATTTATATCATTAATTAATCCAAATGCTGATACAGAACCTGGTTTAAGTTTTAAATATTTTTCTAATCTTCTTTCTGAAGCAAAACTTAATTTTTCATTTAATGCATCGGATAAATCATTGAAACTTAACCTCTTTGAATCCTCTAATATTACAAGATAGTGTTTTTTTCCTTTTTTATTTTTAAGAAAAAGATTTTTACAATGGGCACCAGGAATATCTATATCAAACTTTTTTGCATCTTCAACTGTATATAAAGGTGGATGTTCATGGCAAGTATAATTAATTTCTAATTCATCTAAAACTTTATAAACTTTCTCTTCTTCAGTCATTTTATCTACTCCTTATAAATATTTATCCTTTGTAATTGTTTGAAATAATCTTATTTTAAAATTATTCATTATTATAGACATTTTAAATCTTTCAGTCAATACCTAATTCTAAAAATATTAATTATCCTTATAGTTATCCTTTATTTTTCTCCAAAGTATTAAATTTGATATTATTAATCCAATTAATAATATTATAATTGTATATTTTAAAATCTCATTCTTATTCGCTTTTATCCTTTCATCAATATAATAATCTATAACTCCATTAAGTTTCATAACATTCTTTAGACTACTGGATTTAAAATATAAAGTAGGTTTGCTATCCCTAGCTGAAACATGGATTTTTTTATTTTGTATAACTCTCTTATCTATGAAGTATCCTTCTATATAACTTCTTTTTATATTTTTTGCCATCTGAGTTAACTTTAATCTTATTGATAATTCCTCTAAGGGAATATTTGAATCCTCTTTATTATATATAGGAAATTTCTGTTCTATTCTTTCTCCATATTCTCTATTCCATCCACTATGGTTAAGTTGAGTTAATCCTTCAATTATAAAACTAACAGTTGCATATTCTTTAATTTCTCCATTTATCATAACCCCATTTTTAACTTTCTTAACATCTAAGCCTTTAGTATGATCTAAAATTTCAATATTAGTTAAACTAAAACCATTAAGTCTATCAATATATTTATCTTTTATATGTTTTTTTTCATTTAAATTACTATTATAATTCCTTGTAATATATAATGTTATCCTTCCATCCCTATCTAAATATCCCCTTATATATTCATTCATTTTTATTTTTTTATCTTCCTTACTTTTAATATATCTTTCACCATAATCATAATATGAATCAGCTATTACATTTCCATTCTCACTAAAAGCTCTTACTGTATATTTTTCTTTAGTATACTCATTCCCTGCAAAAGAAACATAACCATTATTAATTTTTTTTAATGTAAATGAGTCTAAATTATCCCTTATATAATCTATATTCAAATTATAGACCTCTTTAGGTTTGTAAGTCTCTTTATTAGAACCAAATGCTATATATTTTATTTTTGGATCGTAAACTTTAACACCCATATAATACTTATTATCCCTTATTCTCCCTATAACCTTAAATGGTTTATGCTTATTTTCCTCATCTAAATAAGTAGCTCCTCCTTTATAATTTTTAAAAAGTCCAAATATGTATTTTTTTATATTTGCAGTTTTAAATATATCACTATCCTCTATTTCATAAACGACAAAATATTCATCATCTAACTCTTCCTTTGAAACTATTTTTACTTTTTTATCTTCTTTATAGTTATAATTAATCCCTGTATTTAGGGCCCCTTTTAATGTTAATCTAAACCCAATAAGTGTAAGATAGGCAACTATTATTACTAACAATACACCAATTATTATATATTTAGTTAAGTTATTTCTTTTTTCCAAATAATCATCCCCTAATAAGTACTAATAACTTTCACTTTTTTTCTTTGAAATCTTACATAAATTCATACGATATAATACTTGAAATATATCAATAGCTATAGTTAAAATGATAATAATTAAAATAATAAAATAATTATTAGTATGTATTTTATCTAGTATTTTGCTTATCCCTTTTACTATAATAGATAAAATAAGTATTCTAAAGAAAAATTTCTTCCCTACTGTTGAACCTTCCTTTAAAGCTTCACCTACAGTTGAATTATAATAAATTAAATACTCAGTACATACATCATATATAGTCATTACATATATCATAAATATAAACAAACCTATTATTAGAAGTATTCCTAATATAGGAACTATTCCACTTAGGACAATCATTACTAAAAATCCTATAATTATTAATATAATTACACTAACTGCTCCAAGATATCTAAAATAATATTTTAAACTTTCTTTTAATATTTTAATTTGATCTATTTTTTCATTATCTAAAATTCTTTTATTAATTAATCCTATAAATACTCCAAAAATGGGTGTAGTAAGAAAACTAATTAATAAAAATATTATACCTCCTATAATATAATCTTTATATCCTGATGATAAAATTTCTGTGATTTCTTCTCTATCTTGATATTTATACATAAGTTGTGATATCTCAAAATTAATAAAACTTAGTCTTAACAAAACAACATCAAAAATAGATTTTATTAATAAATATGGTAATAAGTTCGTTATATTTTTATAATATTTTTTAAATAACTCCCCTAACATAACACTCCCCCCTTTAAACCCCCTCTTCCTTATACTTCTATTTTTATACAAAAATTCCCTTTATAAATAAAAAATATAACGAAGGTATACTTAATTAAGACCTTCGTTATGCTATATTAAAATAATCTTCTATATATTCATCTGCTATATGTTTTATTTCTTTTTTATAGGGAAGAGATAAGTTATCAGCTATGGCAATTACTTTCATTCCTGCTCTTTTTGCTGCTAATACTCCAGCATAAGTATCTTCAAAAGCTAAGCATTCTTCTGGGGAAATATCTAAATCTTCTGCTGCTTTTAAAAATACATCAGGATTAGGTTTACCCTTATTTACTTCACAGGAAGTTCTTATGGTATCAAAATAATGATATATTTTATTACTATCTAAAACAGCAGTTGCTAATCTTTTAGAATTACTCGTTGCTATACCTAGTTTAATATTTTTACCTTTTAATAATTTTAAAAAATCTTTAGCACCTTTTTTTAACTTTATTCTATTTTTATAAAAATCTAATGCCATAAGATTCCATTCTTCTTTAATTTCATCTATTTCATCTTCTAATTTAAATCTATTTTTAAAGTAACTTGCTGTTTCAGTAAAACTCATACCTTCTATATCCTTTTGTAAATCCTTTGGTAAACTATAACCTTTAGTTTCAAGATACTCAATATCTATCTGTTTCCATATCCACATTGAATCTACGATTGTACCATCTAAATCAAATATTACCCCTTTTATATTATTTAACATACAAACCCCCCATTAAAAAAGGCGGCGATTAAATGATTTCGCCGCTTATTCTTGGCTCTTCACTAATCGTCAATGTTATAAGTTATTCCGTGTACACTTTTGTAGTGTATAGGTTCCATTAACCCATCACAATTCTGACA
>VENA01000045.1 GCA_009711785.1 Bacillota bacterium | reverse complement strand
ACCATCAGCTTCCTTCAGACCTCTTCGTCGCCAAAGATGCCCTTGCCTACAGCTTATCTTCCCATTAACTAGGCGATAGGTTTTCTCTCAAACCATTGACTCGGCAACATGCCTCGCAAACAAAAAAACCCGGGATACCCGGGTTATGCCATAGCTCTTTCTAATTTGTCTAGATGTTGAATTGGGAACATTCTTAATAGTTCCTTAAATTGATCTACTGTAAGTCCCTGTGTAGTAGTATAAATTTCTATTTTACCTTGTAAATCCGAATCTTTAAATTTTCTTTTGATTTGTCCAAAATCTGGATTATTATTTTCCATACTAACACTCCTTTTTATTTACATTTCATATAGTTATAGTATGTTTGTTTTTGCTATTATTTATACTTTTGATCATTAAAAAAACTAAGGGAAAAATACCCTTAGTTTTAAGATAATGCTTTAGAACATTCCTTAAGCTGACTAACAATTTTTATATTTTGAGGACATTTTCTTTCACATTCCCCACATTCAATACATGCATCTATTTTACTTCCTTTTTTATCACTACCGTCAAGCTTTTTATATTCTTTTTTAGCATAATCCTTTATATCGTATATCTTATAATAATTCATCAATTCAAATATTCTAGGTATATTTACATTTTTAGGACATGGCATACAATATTTACAGGCTGTACAATATAAATTAGCTAAACTTTTCTTTTCCTCCATAGCCTTTTTAACATTTTCGATTTCTTCAATAGATAAATATCCACTATTATTAGCTATATTAACATTTTCTTCTAACATTTTAATATTTTCCATACCAGATAATGCAGTTGTTACATTAGGATTAGCTAAGACAAATTTCAATGCTAATTCATTACTACTATAGGTCTTATTAGATATTATATTTTGAATAACTTTAGAAGGTTTTCCTAAGCGTCCACCTGCTATAGGACCCATTATTGCTACACCTAACCCTTTCTCCATTGCATATTTTATCCCCTCTTCATTTTTTCTATCTAATAAGTTATATTGAACTAACATTGTTTCAAAATGTCCTGTATCTATTAATTTAAACAAATTTTCAGAAGCATCATGAAAAGAAAAACTTAAATGCCTAATTAATCCTTCCTCTTTAGCTTTAAAAGCTTCATATAAAGGTCCATTTTTTTTATCTATTTTTTCTATATACTCTTTTAAGTTTATACCCCACATATGATAAAAATCTATATAATCAGTATCTAGTCTTTTTAATGATTGGTTTAAATACTTTCTAAAGGTTTTTATACTCCCATCCTCTATAGGATTCTTCGTTGATAAATAAATTTTATCTCTAAAGGGTTTTACAGCTTTTCCAACCATTTCTTCACTTTGACCATTACAGTAAAATGGAGCTGTGTCAAAATAATTAATACCTAATTTATAAGCTTTTCTTAAAAGTTCAATTGACTTCTCTTCATCTAATTTTGATTTCATATCATCATTATTTAGTTTAGGTAATCTCATACAGCCAAAACCTAAAGATGATATTTTCTTATTAGTATTTCCAAAAGATCTATATTTCATTTAAAAACCTCCTTTATAAAATTTATTCGATAGGAAACATAAAAAACCTTTATTAATTATTAAGTAACACAATTAAGAAATATTCATAATATGTAGTACATTGAGTTAATACATAAATATAGTTAAGGAGGTTTTTTTACATGCCCAGAAGAACAATACCTATTATTGAAAATGAAAATGAAATTGAAAATAAACAAACTATTCAATCTTGTTATTCAGGTAATTCTATATTTATCATCTTTATAGTAATTATAATTTTAGTTTTATTCAATGGTTTTGACTTTTTCTAAATAAAAGCTAGGTCTCCCTAGCTTTTATTTTTTTACTATGTTAAATTCTATTGTTATTATATAATCCATAATTAAAAGCATAATATTATCCCCTAAAAAAATCTATAGAAACTACCTATCCCCATCACAAAAGGATTATTGATGAACTTAAAGAAATTAAGATAAATTAAGCAAAGTAAATTTATATTCATAAGATAATATCATGCCATATTTCATATCTCTGGTCATTCTTAGCATTATTGTAAAATCGTGCAAGTAAGTAGAATAAACACCGCCAAAAAATCTAGATGGAACAAAACTAAATAATCTCCGTCTAATTATATAAACAATTTGGGAGGAGATATAATGAAAAAAAATTTCATTGTAAGAAAAATATTTGTACTATTTATCTTATCTATTACTGTATTTACTATAGCCTGTACGCAAAGTGAAAAAATTGATAAAGTAGACGCATATACAACAGTTATTGATAAGCTGTATGAAGAAGACACTGCTCTTAATAGCAATATAAAATATATTGCTATAGATACATCTTTAATAGTAAATTTAAATAATGAAGAAAAAAAAGAACTATTAAAAGATCTTGAAAAGTATGGTTTCACAATTTTAGATATGACAATTGAAGAACTCAAAAAAGAAGGGTATGTAAAGGATTTATACTTTAAAAAAGGCATATTATTTAAAATTAAAGATGAGCCTATAAAAAGAAATTCTATAACTATGAATATATCTAAATGGCGTTCTGGGCTTGGTGCAATTGGCTATCATGATACAGTTTTAAAGTATAAAAACGGAAAATGGAAAATAGAGAAACAAGGAATTGCATGGATAAGTTAATTCAATATGTTTTCATTTATATACAATAAAGCATGATTTCTTTTCTATGAGACACAAAATATATGAAAAAGAATGGTTATATACTTAAAATATAGTAATATAAACATTCTTTTTTTATTTTCTAAAATATCAACATATATCATTAACAAAACCTATTTTTTAAATATGATAATATTTTTTTTGGGAAAAGTCACGTCCCAATCATATTCCCTTGCTATCCATTTAAAAGTTTCTTTACTATAAAATACTACATGGGTAGGATCTATATGATAATGCCAATTAGAAAACTTACTCCAATCATCTAACATACTTGTCATTATAGCTAAAAATCCGCCACTCTTTAATAAATTTTGAAATTTATTAAATTCTTGTCTTGGCTTATAAAAATGTTCCACTGTTTCTGTCGAAGTGATAAAATCATATCTATTTTTTAAGACTTCTTTATTTGGGTGAAAAAATGGATCATAAATATCAACTTTGTAACCTTCTTCCTTCATCATTATCGATAAACATGGTCCTGGTCCTGCTCCATAGTCAAGTCCTTCCATTTCCTTATTAAGATAGGGTTTTAATTGACTAAATAACCTGTTTAAGAAATTTCTATATCCCGCATCGTAAGGATCATTATTATGACTTTTATACCTTTTCTTTTCTTGTTGCTTATTTAAATGAAAATTTTCACCTACATATACTAAATCACAGTTTCTACAATTATAAAACTCCCTAAAATCAGATCTTTTATCTGCCTTATACAATAATACATTGTCTTCTGTTAAACAAAGAGGACAAACATTTTTTATCATTTGTATTTCAACTCCCTTTTATAAAAAAAATACCGTAATTACTCATTACGGTATTTTATCATAAATTAATTAATTTATACAATTTTCACATGTTCCCGAAAAAGCTACATCCACATTAGTAATTTGAAAATCATGTTTTTTTTCTAAAACATCAATTGCCTTTATTATTTTTAGTGAGCAATCAGTATTTTTATAATCAATGATTTTTTTATAATTATTACAAATAAAATGAGCATGTATTATTTTTTTTGAAAATAATTTTAATTCATATAGTATTTCATTTTTTCTAATAAATTCATCTATTATATTATTTTCTTTAAATAGCTCAATATTTCTATATACAGTTGCAATACCTATATTATTTCCCTCTTTTTTTAACTTTAAATAAATATCTTTCTTGGTAAAATGTTTATCGGGATTTTTTATAAAAACTTCAACTATTAACCCTCTGGTATAAGTCATTTTATATCCTTTTCTTTTTAATAAACTATTAATATAGTTTATTTTCTCCTCCATACTAACCCCTCTCTACGTTAAAGAAAAATTAATGACAATCTCCTTCGTGTTCATGTCGATTACATACTTCATCTGTACTAGTTAAATTACCTTTAATATAATTTTTAACAACACTATCTACTTCTCCTTTTGCTCCCGTTACTACTTTAATATTATTTTCATTAAATAATACTTGTGCCTTTGCTCCCATACCACCTGAAATAATAACATCAATATTTTTTTCACTTAAAAATTTAGGTAAAAAACCTGGTTTATGTCCTGGATTTTCTAGAAAGTTTTTACTCTTAATATCACTATTTTCAACTTCTATTATTTCAAATCCTTTACAATGACCAAAATGTCCTGATACATTTTTTCCATCACTAGCTATTGCTATTTTCATAATTATTACCTCCCATTTTTTTGTTTATATCAACCCATATATCTTTTATGGATTTACATGCTTTACTATCTGAATATTCTACAATTGTTTTATTTTCTTTTAATGATTTATTAACCACAGAATCAAAGGGTACTTTCTTTATATTTTTAATCCCCTCTTCTTTACAATAATTTTTTATTTCTCTAGTCATATCTTTGTTTATATCATATTTATTTATTACCACATAAGGTTTAATATTAAATTGTTTTACTAGAGAAAATATTCTTTTTAAATCGGATAAACCTGACTGTGTTGGTTCTGTTACAATCACTGCCATATCACAGTTAGTAATAGATGCAATAACAACACAACCTACACCAGGTGCTCCATCAATTATTATTAAATCATTTTCATTAGAATAGTTATCTATTTCTTTTCTTATCTCAGTAACTACTTTTCCTGCTGCATCAGCACCTATATTCAATTTAGCATAGACAAAATTTCCCTTCTCAATTTCGCTTGTATATATATATCCTGTTTCTTCATCCTCCATTTTAATTGCATCCTTAGGACATATATATTTACAAGTTCCACATCCTTCACATTTTAAAGGATCTATTAATATTTCTTTTGAAATTGCATCAAATCTACAGTATTCTCTACACTTACCACAGTCTATACATAAACTTTCATCTACCTTTGCAATACTTCCTCCTACATATAATTTTTCATCTATTATTTTGTTATTTAACAATAAATTTAAGTTTGGTGCTTCTACATCACAGTCTGCAATTCTTTTTCCATTAGACAAATAAGCAAGAGAAGAGGTTATTGTTGTTTTACCTGTACCACCTTTACCACTAATGACTACAAGTTTTTTCATTTTATAACCTCCCCATTTCAATTTTTTCTAATACTTTTTCAAATGCTCCCAAAGGGATATTATCTATTAACTCTCCCTTTGAATAGGCTTTTGCTATATCCCTTGAAAAAGGAATCTTCCCTAGTAATTCAATATTTTCAGAATTTAAGTATTCTTCTATTATATTATCCTCTGAACCTGATTTATTTATAATAACTCCTAAGGGTATATTCATTTGTCTAATTACATTTACTGCAATTTCTAGATCATGTAATCCAAAAATAGTTGGTTCTGTAACTACTACTGAATAATCCGAATCATCAATAGTATTAACTACGCTACAAGAACTACCTGGAGGTGAATCTATTATGTTTATTGAATCTTTATATAAATAATTTTTTAATTCTTTAATAATTGGTATTCCCATAGGTTCACCTATATCAATTTTTCCTCTATATACTTTTAATCTTTCTTTATTTCCTATATCAATCTCACCTATTTTTCTTTGTTTTTCTGTAATTGCATTTTCTTTACATACTAAACTACATAATCCACAGTTGTGACAAAGTTTTTCAAATAAAACTACACCTTTATTGATTACAGCTAATGCATTAAACCTGCATTCTTTACTACACTCGCCGCAACCTATACATTTATCAGAATCAATTTTTGGAACCCTTACCTTTACATCCTTTACAGATTGAATTTTAGGTTTTAAAAATATAAAACCATTAGGTTCTTCAACGTCGTAATCTAAATATTGTACATTTTTACCTTTACTTGATAAATATACAGCTAAATTAGTAGCTACTGTAGTTTTTCCTGTTCCACCTTTTCCACTTAGCACGGAAATATTCATTATTATCAACTCCATTTAGCATATGTTACTTAATTTATCTTCCTTAAATAAGTTTATATTTCTCTTTAATTCTTTATCTTCTCCCTTATAACATTTGATTTCTGCTTTTAATAGAATTTCCTTTGCATTAGGGCCAAGATTTCCTGTTATTAATACATCTATATTTTCATCTACTACTCTTTGGGCAGCATTAACACCTGCTCCATGGGCTAAGTTAGGATCATTTTCTAATGTGTAATATTCCTTTGTTTCACTATCATATATTAAAAAATAGTCACATCTTCCAAATCTAGAATGTAACTTACTATCAAGATTTTTATCTGTAGCTGTTAAACATATTTTCATTTTATTCACTCTCCATAATTTTATCTAATACTTTTTTTCCAAGATTTGAAAATTCTCCATAATCATATTCAAATTCCTCAATTTTACCATTGTCACATAAACTTGTAAATTTAGAATCTATAGGTAATTTAGAAATTAAATCAACTTCTAAATTATTAACTACATCATCTACTTTACTTTCTCCAAATAACTCAATTTTTTCATTACATTTAGGACATAGTGTATAGCTCATATTTTCAACTATTCCTAAAACAGGTATATTCATTTTTTTACTCATATTTATTGACTTTTCAACAATTAAATTTACTAAATCCTGTGGCGAAGTCACAACTAGTAGTGAATGTAGAGGAATAGATTGCATTACTGTTAAAGTAACATCAGATGTTCCTGGAGGTAAATCAATAACTAAATAGTCTAATTCTCCCCAAGAAGTTTCTTCATAAAATTGTTTTGCAGTATTTGCAACTAAAGGTCCTCTCCAAATAACAGGTTTATTCTCTTCTTCTATTAATAAATTTAGTGATAAAACTTTTATACCAGTCTTAGTTTCAACAGGTTGTATTTCATTGTCAATTACATTTGCTCTTAATTTATTTACTCCAAATATCTTTGGTATACTTGGTCCTGTTATATCAGCATCTAAGACTCCAACCCTATAACCTTCTCTATTTAAATTAACTGCTAATAAACTTGATACAAAGGATTTACCTACGCCTCCTTTACCACTCATAACTGCTATTATATTTTTTATTTCTTTACTCACTATATATCCTCTCCTTTTAGTTTATGGCATATGCTATTTATATTATAACCTTTTTGTTGGCATTTGCCAATAACTTTAGAGAAAAAAATAGTAGCTTATGCCACTATTTAAACATTATTAAACCTATTAAAGTAATTTTATTATCAATAAATTTTATGTCTAACCCTATATTTTTACAACTTTTTATTACATCTATACCTATAGCTTCCATTGAAGTTTTAGCTTTATTAGGATATTTGCATTTCTCTTTTAGATTTATTTTACAAGGAGTGCATAGTTTACAACTTCCTCCTATATACGTTTTAAAACTTTTATATCCTAAATTGTAAGCTTCTTTTTCTGTATCTAACATAATATTATGTAATTTATTACAGAGTTTAATGTATTTATCCCTATTTTTTTGATAATTTATTTTTTCATTAACTAAAATAATAAATCCATTTTTAAATGATTTTAATATTTTTTCATTTTCTTTAACTTCACCAACATAGGGTGGACACATATAATTTTTAGCATATTCCCTACACTTATTATCTTTACAATAGCTCCTTATTTTTTCATCAAAATAAATATGTTTTGGTAATATATCATAATAAGTAATATTTTTATTTTGTAAGTATGTTCTTAAATCTAATAACCCATTTTTCATAATAATACCTCCCTTTATATATTACTTTAATTTAATATATTTTAAATTGATTTATATTTGTAATATAATAACCATAGTAATAGAATACTAGTAAAAAATAATATTTTCAAACATTTTTATGATACAATATATATGTTTAAAAGATTAACTTAAGGAGGAAGTTATTTGCAACATTCAAAAAAACAAAACCGTTTAGGTACTGAACCTATAGTAAGTTTACTATTTAAACTATCCATACCTTCAATTTTATCTATGGCAATACAAGCTCTTTATAATGTAATTGATAGTATATGGATAGGTAAATATGTAGGGGAAAAAGCTTTATCAGCTCTCTCCTTAGCATTTCCTATTCAAATGATACTTATTGCCATAGCTGTAGGTACAGGAATAGGAACAAGTTCTCTAATTTCTAGACTACTTGGACAAGAAAAAGAAAAAAGAGCCTGTAATGTGGCTGAGCATGTATTATTATTATCCCTTTGTTATGGTATAATACTGTTTTTATTAGGAGCTTTCTTTTCTGAAAATTTAATAAGCCTATTTACTAAAGATGCAGAATTAATATCTCTAGCCACAAGGTACATAAGAATAATTTTAATGGGTTCTATTGCACTATTTTTACCTATGATATCAAACAATATATTACGGGGTGAAGGCAATACGTTTATACCTATGGTTACAATGTTAATAGGTTCAATATTAAATATTATCCTAGATCCATTACTTATTTTAGGTATAGGATTCTTTCCTAGACTAGATATCGAAGGAGCTGCTATTGCAACTGTTTTTTCAAGACTTATTAGTGGAATGTTTATTCTTTTTATGCTTTTAAGAAATAAAAATCAAATCAAACTTAATCTTAAACATTTTAAATTTGATATTTCAATAATTAAAGATATTTATAAAGTAGGTCTACCGGCTATGGTTATGCAGTTTTTAGCTTCCTTTATGATTGGTGGACTTAACATAATCGTAGGATCTTATAATGAAACTGCAATCGCAGCGTTAGGTATATATTTTAGATTGCAATCCTTTGTATTTATGCCTGTGTTTGGTCTTAATCAGGGATATATGCCTATTATTGGATATAATTATGGTCATGGCAATCCCCATAGAATGAAAAAAACTATTAAATATGGGTTTATAGTTGCTTTTACATTCACTACACTAGGATTTTTATTATTTCAAATTTTCCCTGAACAACTGGTTAATTTATTTATTAAAAAATCTAGTAATAATACAGAATTATTAAAAATAGGCACTACTACATTAAAATCTATTAGTTTAGCTTTTCCTATTATTGGACCAGCGATAATTGGTTCTACAACTTTTCAAGCTATAGGAAAGGGGCTTCCTAGTTTGATTATGTCTTTTTCAAGACAAATTATTTTACTTTTACCTTTAGCTTATATACTAGGAAAACTAGGTGGTTTAGATGCTGTTTGGTATTCTTTCCCTTTATCTGAATTGGTAAATTCATTTATTATGGCCTTTTGGTTAACAAAAACATTAAAATCTGTATTTATTAGAATGGAAAATAAAATATAGAAGTGTAAATTCAAGGAAATCCTTATTAAAAAGGATTTCCTTTTCTTTTATTTGATAGATATTAGAATTTACATAAATATAACCCACGATTTTCATCGTGGGTTTGTCATAAATAAGCTCTGTCAAAAGTTAGTGTTCTTTTATATTATTATATTAACTATCATTAAAAAATAATGGGCAAATATACCAGCAACTAATCCTCCAACTAAGTGACTTGTTATTGCCTTTGAGATTAATTTTCTATTCCCTAACTCCTCTAACATTGCAACATGGGTGCTTAAAAAACCACTCCAACACATACCCATGGCAGTAAAAACTGCAATTTCATTACCTCCAATGATATTACTTTGAATAAACTTTGGAATAAGACTTAAAGCAGCCCCCACTGCACCAAGAGCAGTTATAGGAAAAGCTATCGCTTCTGGACTTTTAAATCCAAATAGTGGTTTTAAAATAGGTGATAAATATTGTCCAATCTGGGGTAATAATGCTACTCCTTCATATGCTTTTCCCTGATATCCAATTGAAGGGTCATTTGGCCCAAAGGTAAGTAACATAACAATAGTACATATAACTATAACTCCAGGTATTATATTTAATCCAATATCTACTCCTAATTTTCCTCCATCTAAAAAGGCAGTTAAAAATCTTTCAAAGAAATTACTTTCCTCATTTTCTTCTAAATCTATATCACTTGTAATTGCAAGGTCCTCTCTGTTATATTCATATTTGTTTTTAATCTTACCCTTTTTGTTTTCTAAATGCTTTTTAGTTTTCTTAGCCATAAGTCTAACACTAACTAAAGCACCTACGATTGCACCTAAATTTCCTACTAAAGCTTCCCTTACATAACCCTGACTTATCATAAATGTAGTAACTATAAGTCCCATTCCAAAAGCTGTTCCAAGATTACATAAACAAGGGATTTCATTTTCCTCAAAATAATCTAAATAACCTTCATCCTTTGCCAAGGATATTATTGCGGGATTATCAGATAAATACGTTGTTATTATTCCTAAAAATGCTACTCCTGGCATATTAAATAAAGGTCTCATTAAAGGTGAAAAAATCTTATTTAATAATTTTACAAGTCCAAATTCTGTGGCTAATTTACCAAAAGCCCCTGCTAAAACTGCTATAGCCATAATGTAAAAAACAGTATCAATAAGTAAACTATATGCAGTTTGCATAATAGTCTCAAACATCTTACTTACACCCATTTTGCTACCTATATAACCAAAAAATAGACTGGTTATCCCTATAAAAATCATTGTATCAAAGTAAGCAATCGTTTTCCTCTTTTTCTTAACTAATGTTGTTGTTGCCATTATTATCCCCCCTTCATAATATTTCCCATCACCCATATTATACTAGATTAAATATAAGTTTAGCAATGCTAAACTTATTTAATTTTCTTAATATTTAATTTTATTATATTTTTTGAAAATTCAACATAATTTTATGCTCTTTCAGAAAAACTAATAAAAAGATTAAGGAGGTATTAATTTTGTATTTAAAAAATGATGATAAAAATCCTACTAAAGATGAATTAATAGTAGATTTAATTAAAGACCAACTTGAAGAAAAAATGCAAGCTTCATCAATGGATATTAACGTCTCCTGTAAAGATGGAATAGTACAATTATCAGGATTTGTAGATGTCTTATCAGAAAAAAAATATGCACAAGATATTGTTTTATATATAAAAGGTGTTAAAGCTATAGAAAATAACCTTACTATTAGTATGGATGGTAATTTTAATGATAAACATATAGAAAAAGAATTATCAAACAATCTAAATTCTAATAAATATAGAGATAGAATATCTAATGTAGGAGCAAAGGTTAATGATGGTACTGCTAGTTTAATAGGAACAGTAAATACATTAAAAGATTGTCACATAGCTTTAGATGTTGCATCTAAAACTAGAGGATTAAAAAATGTAGTTAATAACATAAGTATAGTTTCACCTAAAAGAGTTGATGATTCTTCAATTACAAACAATATAGTACAACAATTCAGTTTAAATAAGATAGATAATATAGACTGTAATGTAGATAATGGTACGGTAACTTTAAAGGGAGTAGTTGAAAGTAGAAAAGATGTAGAATTAGCCAAGGATATTGCAATGGATATTAAAGGAGTAAGGAAATTAAAAACAAAATTAAAATTAAAATAACAGGGATAAAATCCCTGTTATTTTAATAACTTTTAAAAATCAGTTTCTTTTTATATCTTTTATAAAACTTTTTAGAAATTCTACTTGCTGCAGCTATTTCTAATTCAGTTCCTTTCTGTGCTTTCAAAATAATATTTACTGTTTCATTATCATAACTACAAAATATTTCCTCTATATTACCATATCCACTTCTATCTAATTTTTCTGCAATTTTTAAAAATAAACTTAGTTTTCTTATTAACTTATATTCTTTTTTATTTATGATCATTTTATAGTTTTTCCAACTATGTTTAAATGATTTTTCCCTATGCATAGCTACTAAGTATGCACAAAGTATCTTTTCTTTATTTGTTAATCCATATAGTCTCGAATTAAGTAATAAATAAAATCCATGTTTTTGATGATAATAATAATCTATAAACAATCCTATATCGTGAAGTTTAGAAGCAACTTCTAGAAGTTTTCTGTGTTGTTTATTAAATTTATGGATTTCAACAGTTTGATCAAATATCTCTAAAGCTAGTTTTTTAACATGATTACCATGTTTTTTATTCACATCATAAATTTTTATTATATTTTTTAAACTATAATCTAGAACATCCTTTATTATAACAGAATCCTTTAATAAGAATTTTTCAAAGAAAACACCTTCCCTTAATCCATTACCACTAATTATAATTTTTTCTCCATTTATGTATTCTAAAAGAGTTTTTAAAGGTGTAAGACCTGCTAAGATTATATCTCCTCTTTTTTTACTAACTCCAGATATTTTTTTTCTTTTCTTTACCTTGGTATCTTTTATTATATTAAATACTTCAACCATATTTTCCCTTGTTAATCTATAGTTATGTAAATTTTCTAAAGGGAAATCTATTCTTTTTTTATCTACTTTAGCTACAGTACGTATAGTTCCTCCTAATCCAATAACTGGCAAATCCTTTAATTGTTTTATCCATTTTATTTTATCAAATTCCTGTTTAATATACCTTTGAGCCTTTTTTATGTCTATATCCTTTAAAGATTCATCATAAAACTTTTCTGTTAAATTTACAGCTCCAAAAGAAAAACTATAAGAATTTTTTATCCTTCTATTTTCAATATGGGCAATTTCTGTACTCCCTCCACCGATATCAATCATTACATAATTGTCCTCATCTATAGTATTAACTACTCCTAAAAAATCATAATAGGCTTCTTTATCCCCAGATAAAACATTAAGTTCAAAGTTAGTTTCATCCTTAACCCGTTTTAAAAAATAATCTTTATTTTTTGCTAATCTAACAGCCGCTGTAGCCACACAAAATACATCTTTTACTTCGTTTATATCTAAAAGTTTTTTAAAAATCTTTAAAGTATTTAAAGTCCTCTCAATAGGATATTTTTTCAAAGTTTTCTCTTCTCCCATACCTTCACTGAGTCTTACCATTTCCTTAGCTTGGTCTATCATCTTGTAAGAACCATCTTCATAAACCTTCATAATAATCATTCTTAAAGAATTTGAACCTAAATCTATAATGGCACATTTTTTATTCATTAAAAATCCCCTTCATTTCATAGCTAGTTTTAATATAACTATCATTAAGATTATTCATATTTGAATTCATAAAAAATTCCTGTGAATTTAATGAAAATCTTTCACTTTCAAATCTTTTATATTTTCCATCTGTCTTTTGAATCCTAGTTTTAACTGTATCGTTTAAAGTTATTGAAAATATATCTATAATTCTTTTTTTTACTTTCTTATCTTCTATAGGAAATAATAATTCTACTCTCCTATTTAAATTTCTTTGCATCCAATCAGCACTTGATAGATAAATATCCTCTCTTCCATCATTATAAAAATAATAGATCCTACTATGTTCTAAAAATCTACCTACTATGCTCCTAACTGTAATATTATCACTTACATTTTTAATTCCAGGTCTTAAACAACATATTCCTCTTACTATAAGTTCAATCCTTACCCCATTAGAAGAAGCTTTATAAAGCATTTTAATTATATCTGGATCTACTAAAGAATTCATCTTCGCTATTATTAATGCTTTATGTCCTTTTTTAGCATTTTCGATTTCATTTTCTATTAACTCATAAAACCTTTCCCTTAAATTTAAAGGTGCTACGTAAAATCTATATAATTCAGGAGGTTCTGAATAGCCTGATAACATATTAAATACTGCAGATGCATCTGCTCCAAAATATTCATTACAAGTAAATAAACCTATATCAGTATATAATTTTGCAGTAATATCATTATAATTACCTGTACTTAAATGAACATATCTTTTGATTCTATCTTCTTCTTTTCTAACAACTAAGGTTATTTTACTATGGGTTTTAAGGCCTAAAAGTCCATATATTACATGACACCCTGCTTTTTCTAGCCTCTTTGCCCAAATAATATTATTTTCTTCATCAAACCTTGCTTTCAACTCTACTAATACAGTAACTTGTTTGCCTAATTCTGCAGCTTTAGCTAAAGCATTTACAATAGGAGAATCACCACTTACTCTATAAAGGGTTTGTTTAATTGCTAATACATTTTCATCGTGTGCTGACTTTTTAATAAAATCAACTACCGGTTTAAAACTTTCATAGGGATGATGAAGTAAAATATCACCTTTTGTGATTTCTTTAAATATATCCTTTGTTTTTGTTAAATACTTTGGTGTATGGGCCATAAATTTATTATAAGTTAATTTCTTTTTAGTATTTTTAGATACTAATTTAAAAATAAAAGTTAAATCTATAGGTCCATCTATATAATATATTTCTCCTCTATGTATTTCTAGAGCTTTCCTTAACACCTCAACTAATCTATCATCCATATTATTATCTACTTCAAGTCTTATAGCTTCTCCCCATTTTCTCTTTTTTATAGATTTTTCAATTTCTATAAGTAAATCCTCTGCTTCTTCTTCATGTATTGTTAAATCTGCATTCCTTGTAATTCTATAGGGATATGAACATAATACATTTTTTCCTAAAAATAGTTTATCAATAAATATATTTACAACATCTTCAAGTAAAATAAATCTCTCATTATCATCCTTATTTTCTAACTTAACAAGTCTAGGTAAAATAGATGGTATTTGCACAGTTGCAAATATATTACCTTCCTCTTCTTCATCCTTTAGTAAAAGTCCTATATTTAAACTTTTATTAAGTATTAATGGAAAGGGTCTACTAGAATCTACAGCCATAGGTGTTAAAACAGGATAAACTTCCCTTTGAAAATATTTTTCTAAGTACAAAATATCCTCTTTATCTACTTCATTAATTTTCAATATTTTAATATTATTTTTCCTTAGCTCTGGAAATAGTCTATTTAGATAAAGATATTCTTCATTAACCATCGTATGGACTCTCTTTGAGATCTCCTTTAATTGCCTTTTTGGTGTTAAACCTGCTGGGTCTTTTTTATCATATCCTGCATTTACTTGATCCTTTAAAGATGCCACTCTAACTGAAAAAAACTCATCTAAATTAGAACTTACTATGGCTAAGAATTTTAATCTTTCAAATAATGGATTATCGATATCTATACTTTCATTTAAAACTCTATCATTAAATTCTAACCAACTTAATTCCCTATTAATAAAATACTCACTATTGTTAAAATCTCTAATCAATTAAATCACCCTTTTTTATCTTTAGTATAGGAGAAAGTCCAAATACTTGTTTGAAAAAATCTGCTTCATTTTTAAATGTCCATTGTTCTAATAAATAATCTTCTTTAGAATAAGTATCTATATATAAATATCTGTTATTGATATAAATATCTTTAATCTTTATCTTTTGTTTATGACTTCTATCTAATGCATTAGCAAGTCTTAATATTGCTGCTAATTTTGATACTTTTATTCTATTTTTTTCACTTAAAGCACCATAATTATTATGTAATAAACTTGGTGTTTCCTTACTATGGTATTTTGCAACATTGGCTATTACTCTCATTTCTTCCTTTGAAACTCCAATTATTTCAGAAGAAATAATAATGTTATAAGAATTCATATGGTGATTTATAAAACTTAAATATTTACCTATATCATGTAAAATAATTGCAATTTGCATTAAAAATCTTTCTCTACTACCTAAACCATGGATTTTTTTTAATTTATCATAAATATTTAAAGACTTTTTTTCTACATCCCTAATATGCTTGTTATCGCTTTTATATTTTTTTGCCATGTTTCTAGTTGATGAAATAATATCTTTATTAAATTCTTTATTTCTTAATGTATTAAATTTCCTATCTACTAAATCAGATATTAAACCATCTCTTAATGAAATTAAGGGTATATAAATACCTTCAGCTTCAGTTAAGTTAATAAATTTTTTAAATAATATCATAGAAGGTAGTAATATATCAACTCGATTCTGTGGAACATTATACTCCTTTACTAATGTATTATTAGACTTATATAAGATATTATCATATAGTTTTAAGAAATCAGTTTTATTTATGTATTTACTCTCATTCTTACCATGGGTTAATATATTATTTATAACTGAAATTTCTCCCCCAATTGCTATGAAATTTTTTAATTTGACTCTAGGTTTAATAGCTTTTAAACTCTCTATATTACTTTCTATAAATTCTTCTAATATTTTAGGAAAGTCTAGTGTTTTTTTCTCTATCTCTGATAATATTTCATTAATTCTTAATGAGCCTATTTTTATTCCTTGACTAAAAATAAGTCTATTTTTATTATATATAGAAAGTTCAGAACTTCCGGCACCTATATCTACAAGTAATGTGCCTTCTTTTCTTAGTCTACGATAATCATCTAATTGCTCCCTTATTGCTTTATAGGTTAAAAACTTTTCTTCTGAATTACTTATCACTTCTATCCTCAGGCCAGTTTTTAATTTTATCTGATCTACTATATAGTCTTTATTCTTCGCTTCCCTAACAGCGCTGGTTGCAACTGCTCTATAATTACTTATTTTATAATCCTCCATAATACGTTTATATCCCTTTAGTATTTCGCACAGCTCCTCTACAGTTTCAAAACTTACTATCCCATTAGAAAATGTATCACTTCCTATGGGTATTGTTCTTCTTAAATTTTCTAAAGTTGATATCTCTCCCTTCTTATTCACATAGGCAACTTTCATTTTTAGTGAATGGGATCCTATATCTATACCAGCAAATATTTCATCTTTTTTGTTCATCATTTTATCTCCCCACTTATCTATTTTGTAAATATATTTTTCCCTCTTTACTAAATGATATAATATTAATATAAAATCCATGTTAAATATCAAAAAAAATACACACAAAATTTGTGTGTTAAGGTTTTATATTATAACTTTTCATCATATTTTCAGTTATTTTTTTATCTTTACATACCTTACTAAAAAATTCACCGCTTCTTTTCATAGTTCTATCTTGATTTTTAAAATTATTATAAACTAAGCCAAATCTAGCACTTTCTCCTTCTAGCCATTCAAAATTATCGATAAATGTCCAATAATAATATCCCTTAATTGGTATTCCTTCATTAATTAGTTTCTCTATTTCTTTTAAATGATCGTATATAAATTGAATCCTTTTTTTATCTGTGTTATCGCAAATACCATTTTCTGTAATATATATGTCCATCTTATATTTATTATAGTATTTTTTGCATATTTTAAAAAGTCCTTTCGGGTATATCTCCCAACCTAAATCATTTTTCTTCGATGTTTTTACTGTTTTCCTTATTATAAAAGGTTTTTTCATAATATTAAATTCTAAAATGTCCCTTGAATAATAATTAATAGCTAAAAAATCATAATACTTACCCTTATCTAAAGGATATCTTCCAAAACCAATGGGAAATTTATATTTTCCTTTACTCATTCCTTCCATTATTAAATCATGGAACAAATAATCTATTAATCTAGTTAACATATTATTTAGAATATTATTTTTATTAGATTCGAAACATCTTATATGTTTAGAAAATCCTACTTTTGTTTCTCCTGAAAAATTAAATTTACGGCGAATAGAATGTATTTTTTTATATCCTTTAATATGGGCAGTTATTATATTATTCATTCCCTTAAAAAAAGATTTTATTTCTTTCTTCCCAGGAGGCCATATACCTATTAAGTGCCCTGCTAATAAATAAACACAAGGCTCATTAAATGTAATCCAATCTGTTATTAAATCACCTAAGTGACTTACAATAAATTCAATATATCTTAAATAATAATTAACTATTTCACTATTTTCCCAATCCCCTTTATTTTCTACCCATAGAGGATTAGAAAAATGATGTAGCGTTATTAAAGGCTTAATTTTCATTTCTTTAAGTTTCAGTATTTCATCTCTATACTGGGCTATAGCTTCTTTATCAAACATACCTTCTCTAGGTTCAATTCTACTCCATTCTATTCCTAGTCTATATGTGTTAACATTAATTTTTTCTAAAAGCTTTAAATCATTTTCATATCTATTCCAATGATCATTGGCATTAGAACAATGACTGCCATCTTTAATATGATTATAATCACACCACTTGTGCCAATTACTAGATATATCTCCTCCCTCAATTTGAATGGGGGATGTTGAAGTACCTATTAAGAAGTTCTTTGGCAGCTTTAAAACATCCAATATTATTTCCTCCTCGATTAGGTCATAGACCTTTAAGTACTCTAGTTATAAAAACAAACCTATATACTATAAATATTATTAATTTAATTATATATTATCCTATAATCAAATAAAATATTGGTTTAATATTTTTTATTTTGATAACTATGTAAATTACTGATAGAATTAATATATTATTATCTAGCATTAATAGTGTGTTCCGAATCAACTATTACGGTTTTTAATGCGAAAAATGTTGGTTAAAATCATTTTCATATTTGAAGAAGATAAGGGGGATTATGATGGAGAAATATGAAAAACTATCTCTTTGTGGCTTATATTGTGGTGGTTGCAAGAACTACAAAGAAAATTATAATTGCATGGGATGTAAAAATGAACAGGACCTTGTTAATGACTGTCCTACTCGTGCATGTTGTATTGCTAAAGGATTGCTTCATTGCGGATTATGTGAAGATTTCCCGTGTAGTGTATTAAATGAATTTTACAACGATGGTATGAAGCATCACCAATTAGCATATAAAAACATGTTGAGAATCAAAGAGATTGGACTAGAACAATGGATTTTAGAGCAAGAAGAAAAACATACTTGTAAATGTGGGAAAAAGAAAGTATGGTTTGCCACAAAATGCACTGATAAAGATTGTTCAATGTAAATTAGCCTTATTATGTCACAATATTTTTAATATGTAACCTACATATCTTCCATTAAAAAAATAATAACGCCCATTAAATCTAATTGCATTAAGAATTTTATGTCTCCACATAAAAGCCGTATCCAAACTGATTTCAACGATTTCAGCAGTTTTTCTAAGAGAGTAGTCCTCTGTCATATATTTAGCATATTTTTCATTTGATTAGACTTTTTTTACTATATTCAAATGGAGTTAAAGTAACATCTGAAAGTGTTTTTTGGTATTCTTTATATTTATATCGTTGTTTTCCTTGATATTTGCCATGCTTAATAACATATGTAGATTTACAATGAGGACATTTAACACCTTCTTCAAATCTTTCACTCATGATTTGAAGAAGTAAGTTGTCTTTATTATCTGCTAAACCCATTATTTCTTGAATATGATTTAGTAATACTTTCTTTTCTCTTTTGTTTAGTTTACTAAATAATTTTATATTTTGATTTAAAAACTTTGTTAACGTACCATATCATCCCTAAATCCAGTATATAACTTTAGTATGTCTACCTCAATAACATTTGTTCATTACACAGCATTTGATATTTATTATAATAAATATCAAATGTCATAAACCCATAGTCTTCTTCTAAATATATTAATTTTTCATTTTCCTTTTTAATGGGGACTATCTAAAACTATTAGAATAAGTAAATTAATAAAAACGATATATTACACATAGGTAATATATCGTTTTTTATTAACTTATAATCTATTCAACATTTCTTATTGATTCAACTATATTCATAGAGGAAATTCTTTTAAGTGGAATAAAAGTTGCTAAAACACCTACAATTATAGTTCCTACACAAACTCCTAAGATAGAAATCCAAGGTGTATTCCATTTCATATAGGTTGCTTCTTGTTTAAATAATAAATATAAAATAAACGATAATATAGTTCCTAATATTGACCCCCAAAAGGCACTAACTATTCCATAGAACATTCCCTCTAATCTAACCATTTTTTTCAATTGTTTATTTGTTATTCCTATTGCCCTTAACATACCAAATTCTCTAGTTCTTATAATTAAGTTTGTTGTTATTGTATTAACTATATTAAAAAATCCTATAAGTCCAATAACTATTATTAAACTTATAACCATTATTTTTATTTGTCTTTTTTGCTTTTGTAGTAGTTTCTTTTCCTTTTCATAATCAACAAAAGTTCCCCCAGGGATTTTATTTGTAATCCCTTCTAATTTATTTTCTATCTTTTCTCTTATAATTTTAGGTTCTATACTTATATCAAATCGAGAATAACCATCGATTTCTAATATATCTTTAAACATATCTTCATGTAAAACAATTCCAGGACCCATTGAGTAAATACCCATATTAATAGGATAAAAATTTAATATCCCTCCTATTTCTAACTCAATTTCTTTATCCCTAATATATTTCCCATCATCACTATCAAATAATGATACATTAAACTTTATTTTATCACCCACTCTATATCCAGGGTCTACACGACTATTAATAAATAAAGCTAAAGGCTTTTCTTTCATTCTTTTAATATCTATATTTCCTTTTTCTAAATACTTATCTATTTTACTTAAGGTTTTATCATCATATCCAAAAACATCAGACTCTAAAAGATATTGTCCATTTTTCTTCTTTTGATTATAATGGGGGAATTTTAATATCTCCTCTTTAAAATATTTTAAAAAATCAGAATTTACATTTTCTTCATTAAACATTAAATTAAATCCAAACCCTCTAAATTTAATTGCCTTTACTTCCTTTATTCCTTCGATATTATTGATACTTTCTAAATCCTTTACTGAGTATTTTTCCATTCCCCTATTTACCATTATAGAATAGTCTCCATGTAAATGATCATCTAAAATATTATCAAAATCAGCACTAGAATTAATAAAGCTAAAAACTATAAAAAGTATACAACCAAGGGTCATTGAAAAAATGGTAACTACACTTCTTTTTTTATTTCTCCATAAATTCTGATATGCCATTTTCCCTGTTACTCCAAATAATGAATTTAATAAAGAATGCCATTTTCTTTTCTTAGTCGTCCCTTCCTTTAATACAGCACTATCATTTCCCATAGCTTCTATAGGTGATACTTTACTAGCTAAACGTGCTGGATTATAGATAGATATAAAAACTGCCAAAAGACCTACAATACTTGAAGTAATAATAACTTTAAAGGATACCACTACTTCATTAGCTACATTATTTACAATGGATAAATTAGATATTAATAGCTTAGAAAAAATAAATCCAACTAATATCCCTACTGGGATAGATATAACGCTTAAAAAAAATCCTTCTGTAAAAAGCATCTTTTTAATCTGTTTTGGAGTTGTTCCAATGGAACGTAGAGTTCCAAACTCTTTAATCCTTTCCATAACTGATATATGAAATATATTATATATTGCCCCGATAGTTGCAATTAAAACTATAGCTATTAAAAATATTATTGGAAAATTAACCTTATCATTTTCTCCAAGGATATTTAATAATTCATAGTTTACTCTAACATTATCATCATCTATTTTTAAACTACTTTGTAATTCATCTAAAGTATCCTTTATGCTATAAGTATCATTAACCCAAAAGAATGCATTTTTATTTAATAAAGCTTTAGGCAATAAATTTTTTACTGTATTTATAGAAACTAAAGAAAGGGAAGAACCCGTAGCTTTTCCTCCCGGACTATCCTTCATTATTCCCACCAGTGTAAACTCTGCTTCACTTTCATAGTTATTCCATTTACCTTCTTCATCTATATATGTCATATCATATTTCCAAGTAAATTTATTACCTATTCTTGGTTCTATCTCCAATTGTTCTAATAGCCATCTTTCTAAAACTATTTCATTATTATCCCTTGGCCACCTTCCCTTTAGAAGAGAACGTCCTATCATATCTATTAAATTTTTATCCCATCCCTCTATTGAGATAGTTAAACTTGAATCCTCTCTTCTGTATCCTCCTAAAGGAGTCTGTATTCCAACATTCTTAACTTTAGTATGTTTTTTTAGTATTGATATTTCTTTATCATCAAGATTATCAAATGTTCCATGATATTTTCCTTTTAAATCTAATACTTGTTGAACCATACCATGCTTTATACTTTCTCCAAATATGCCTATGGAAGTAATAAGTGCAACAGAAAGAATAATCCCTAATAATGTCAAAGCAGTTCTTTGTTTTTGTTTCTTTAAATATTTAAATGTTAATCCATTATATTTTCTCATTTTACCACCACCTCATTAGAGATGATTTTTCCATCTTCTAATGTTACTATTCTATCTGCTGTTTTAGCGACTTCTTCATCATGGGTGATCATAACTAGAGTTTGATGATATTTTTTTATTGATATCCTAAGTAAATCTAAAACTTCACTACTTATCTTTGAATCTAAATTTCCTGTTGGCTCATCAGCAAATATTATAGATGGTTTAGTAGCTAAAGCCCTAGCAATTGCCACCCTCTGCTGTTGGCCTCCTGATAGTGCACTTGGTAGATGCTCCTTTCTATCCTTTATCTTTAGTGTTGATAAAAGTTCGTCTATGTAATCATTATCTATAATCCTACCATCTAATAATAATGGTAAGGTTATATTTTCTTTAGCCGTAAGTACAGGTACTAGATTATAAAACTGAAATATAAAACCAATTTCACGTCTTCTAAATATCGATAAGTCCCTTTCTTTAAGTGTATATATGTCTCTATCATTTATTAATACTTTTCCGTTAGTTGGCCTATCGAGTCCTCCTAGCAAATGAAGTAATGTGCTTTTTCCTGACCCGCTAGAACCAACAACTGCAACAAATTCTCCTTCTTTTACTGTAAAATCAACGTTTTTAAGAGCATCTACAGAAATTTCTCCACTACCATATGTTTTACTTAAGTTTTCAGACTTTAATATATCCATTACTGTCCCTCCTAATTTTTTCTAGTTAAATAATAACAAAACTATCTTACATTTAACTTTCAACTAATCTTACTATTTTGTAAGATGCATTAAATATAATTAAGAGGACTTTGGAAATGTTATTATAAATTTTGTACCTTTATTTATCTTACTATCAACATCTATTATACCTTGATGTTTTTCAATAAGTAATTTAGATAAAGATAAACCTATTCCCGTTCCTGTTATAGAATTATCCTTAGCAAAATCCCCCCTGAAAAATCTATTAAATATATAGGGGAGTTCTTTTTTGCTAATACCTATACCATTATCCTTAACTATTATTTTCATTCTTGTTTTTGTATCTTTTATAGTTATCTTAATTTCTCCAAATTCAGTAGTATACTTAATTGAATTAATAATGATATTTTTAAGGGCCTCAGATAACCATTTACTATCATGTTTAAAGATAATATTTTCACTATTATAATGAAATTTTATATTTTGACTTTTTTTCTCAGCTTTTACTTTAACTGATATTATAACGTCTTTTACAGTTTTAAATAAATCTTTATCTTTCTTTTCTATTTTAATTACCCCTGATTCTAACCTTGATAGCTGTAGTAAATTTTTAATAAGCCAATGCATTTTATCAATTTGTTCCCCACTTTTATAAAGAAATTCTCTTCTTATTTTTTTATCTTCATCAACCCCATCTAATAATAAATCATTAAATGTTTTAATAGAAGCTAATGGTGTTTTTAATTGATGGGATATATCAGAAATTAAATTTTTTAATTTAAGTCTTTCATCCTTTAATTCTTCCATAGTCAATTTAAGTCTTTTTGACATTTGATTAAACTGAAATCCTATCATTGAAAGTTGTCCCTCTCCATTAACCGGAAGATTAGTTTCAAAGTCTCCATTCATAATTGTTTCAATTCCTAATGAAAATATCTTTAATCTTTTATATATTTTAATTATTATTAAATATAAAAAGAGTATAAAAATTATAGGTGTTAATATTAAATAAAAACTTAAACTTTTTATTAGTTCCTTATATATACCATTAAAGGATTTATTATATTTTGATTTGATTTTTTTAGTATAACCATACTTGCTTAATATCTCTTTTCCCTTTGATGATTTATCTATATCATATTCATTTAAAACTAAACTAACTATTTCACCTTCAAGTTCAGGATGTCTTTCTACAATATTACCTACTAAAAAGTAATTTCTATCTAAATATTTTTTATTAATACCTTCTAACATACTATTAAAATAAAAAAAACTCAAAATACAAAATCCCATTGTTAAACATACTGCTAAAATAAATAAAGAATTAATCTCAGGGTCTCCCACTAGTGTTTTTCTCATAATCTAACACTCCTTTGTTCCTCTTATTTCTTTAACAACTTATTTTATTACTAAAACTATATTCATAAAATTTCTTACTTCCACTATTATGCTAATATAAATCATTCTTCCATATATTATCATTATATTATAATGCTTTACTTTTTCATATCAAAAATAATTTTAAAAGTTCTAAAGCTTTTACCCTATAAAAAACAGAATAAAAAAGGCGGCGATTAAATGATTTCGCCGCTTATTCTTGGCTCTTCACTAATCGTCAATGTTATAAGTTATTCCGTGTACACTTTTGTAGTGTATAGGTTCCATTAACCCATCACAATTCTGACA
>VENA01000076.1 GCA_009711785.1 Bacillota bacterium | reverse complement strand
GGGTTGTTGTCTAACTATTACTAGTTAGGTAAGAAATTTCAGGAGCCGGATACGGCAAACGTAAGTCCGGTTCTGTGAGAGCAAAGAAAATAGGATTAATTATCCTATTTTCTAGCTACTCGATTTGATGTATAACAAAGAGCTTTATTGTAAATATTAAACATAAGTAAATATAAAAAGGTGATGATTTTGGATTATTTAATGACTCAATTTAAAAGTATAATAAATTTATATTTTGTATTTTTAGTAATAGCTATTGGGCTATTTACTTTTTTTGTAGATGGAACAGAATTAAAGAAAAAAAAATTAAAAAAAGAAGCAATAATTGCAAAAATAATAGGGGCTATTTATGTAATAATTGGGCCTGCTTTTTATATACTTATTAAGTTTATGTAACTGTTAAGGAGGTGTGGGATATGAAAAGATATAATAGGCGTCCGTGGAGAAAGAAAGAAAAAAAAGAAAAAGAAATGAATGATAAAAAGGAAGAAAAAATAGAAATACCAATATCTAAAGATATAGATGAAAACTTAAAGAAAATGAAAGAAATACTAGTTGATTGTGACGATATCATCTATAGAGAAATTAATGGTGGAGAAGATTTAGAACATAGATTTGCAATTGTATATACAGATGGTTTAACTGATAAAGAATTAATAAGTGACTATGCATTAGAATCTTTAATGCATCAATCAAGAATGAAACCTACAACTGATAATTTTAAACATAACTTATATGAACTTTCTAAGAAAGGAAATGTAGCTGTTACAGAAGTTTCTGAGGTTAAATCCTTAGAAAAGGCTATAGATTTTATTTTGATAGGTGAGACAATTTTATTAGTAGATGGGTTTAAAAAAATAATGATTCTTTCCTCTAGGGGATGGCCTATGAGGGGATTATCAGAACCACAGACAGAAACTGTGATTAGAGGTCCTAGGGATGGATTTGTAGAGACTTCAAAAATTAATACTAGTTTAATAAGAAGAAGAATAAGAGACCCTAAACTTAAGCTTAAGTATATGCAAATAGGAAGAAGATCAAAAACAGATGTTGCAGTAATGTATATAGAGGATATAGTAAATGATTCTATATTAAAAGAAGTTAAAACTAGACTTAAAAAAATAAAAATAGATGCAATATTAGAAAGTTCCTATATAGAACAATTAATAGAGGATAATTGGCTATCACCATTTCCTCAACTAGAAAGTACTGAAAGACCTGATGCAGTTGCGGCTGCATTATATGAAGGAAGGGTTGCTTTAGTAATAGATAATACACCCTTTACATTACTTGCACCTGCTACTTTTTCAATATTTATGCAGTCTTCAGAGGATTATTATGACAGGTGGCCTATAGTATCAATAATAAGATTAATTAGGTATTTATCATTACCACTAGCTTTATTATTACCATCTTTATATATAGCAATAACTTCTTATCATCCAGGAATGCTTCCTACAGCTTTAGCATTATATGTAGCATCCACAAGGATGGGTGTTCCATTTCCAGCTTTTATAGAAGCTTTTATAATGGAGATTACATTAGAAATTCTTAGAGAAGCTGGAACAAGACTCTCTGGACCTATAGGTACAACGATTGGTATTGTTGGTGGTTTAGTTATAGGTCAGGCAGCTGTTGAAGCTGGTATAGTTAGTCCACTTATGGTTATTATTGTTGCTGTTACTACTATAGCTTCCTTTGCTTTACCTTCTAATAGTTTTGCAGCAGGATTTAGACTTGCAAGATTCTTTTTTATGTTATTAGCTGCAGTATTAGGTTTATATGGAATAATGCTTGGATTAGTACTTTTAGGCACTCATCTTGTTAGCCTTAAAAGCTTTGGAGTACCTTATTTTGCTCCTTATACCAGCGCAGTTGATATGGCCAGTGATTTAAAGGATAGTTTAATTAGAGTGCCTGTAAACTTTATGAGAAAGAGACCTGTATATATGAAACTTAAAGATAAAAATAGAATGAAAGCAAGTAAAGAAATTTATAATGAGAAGGATGAAGATAATGATAGGAAGTAACGATAAAATTACTAGAGCTCAAAATTCTGGAATGATTATAACACAAACTATCGGGGTGGGGATACTTTCCTTACCTAGGTTACTTGCTGAGGATTTTGCATCCGATGGGTTTTTACTAATTTTAATAGGGGGGTTAGTAGCGGCTTTATTTTTAACTATATTGACTAAATTATTAGAAAAGTATAAGGGAGAGGCTGTTGATGAGATATCAGAAAGACTTTTAGGTAAGTTTTTTAAGGAGATAATATTGATTATTTTTGTAATATATTATGTAGTAGTTATTAGTTATATAGTTAGAATATTTGCAGAGGTTGTTAAAATGTTTTTGCTATTAAATACTCCAACGGAAGTAATAATTATGACTATGCTTTTATCGTTAACTTATCTTGTTAGAAAGGGTATTGAATGTATAGCAAGGATAGTTCAAATAGTAATTCCTCTTGTTACAATACCTGTAGCGTTACTTATGTTAACAATTTTAAAGGATGCAGAACTTGATAATTTACTTCCCTTTTTTCAAATAGGAATAGGAGAAATTGTAAAAGGTATACCCTTAGTTTTATTTAGTTTTTTAGGGTATGAACTAATATTTTTTACAACAGCATTTGTAGATAATAATAAGAAAATGTTACGTTATAATCTATCTGCAATATCATTTATTACAACATCTTATATACTTGTATATTTTACAACCTATGTTCAATTTGGTAAAGAAGAAGTAAAACATTTATTATGGCCTACATTATCCCTTATGAAAACTGTTGATATTCCGGGGGCATTTTTAGAGAATATAGAGGGGGTTGTAATGGGCCTGTGGGTTTTAGTTGTTTTTGCTAATATATCCCCAGCTCTTTTTAATGGATCATTAGCACTAAGTAAGATTGCTAGAAATAAAGAATATAAACAGTTTGTATTACCCTTAATACCAATTATATATATACTTTCTTTAATGCCTGATAATTTAGCTGAAGTGTATGAATATATAGATATATTTACTAAGTATTTTGGTCCTAGTGTTGCTATTTTTCTTCCTGTGTTTTTGTTTATAGTTTCATTATTTAAGGGTAAGAAAGGGGAGTCAAGAAATGCTTAAATTTAAAAAGATAACAATAATACTTTTACTAACTATTTTTTTATCAGGTTGTTGGGATAAAATAGAAATAAATAATAGGGCTTTCATTACAGCTATAGGAATTGATAAATATACTGAAGAGGAGTTAGGTCATAAAATACTAGCAACATATGAATATCCTAATTTAAAAAGTATAGGTAAAGACGCTTCAGGTACGCCTAAATTTGTACTTAGTAGTATAGGAAGAACAATGCCTCAAATAACAAATCAAATAACTACAAGGACTAATAGGACTCTTACATTAGCCCATACTAAGGCTATAATCATAGGAGAAGACCTTGCTAAGGATAGAGAATTATTTATGGAAGTTTTAGATGGCATGGAAAGGGATACCAATATAGGTAGAAAAATAAATGTATTAATAACCAGTGGAAAAGCCCAGGAAATAATAAATATAAAACCAAAGACAGAGCCTATGGTAGGGACCTATACTTCTCAGTTATTAGAAGGTCAAATTAGTGCAAGGTTTAACTCCCAAACATCAGGAGAGTTACTAACTACTTTGCATAGTAATAGTAATGCATTAATGCCTAGGATAATACCAGCTAAGGAGGAGCTTAAGATAGCTGGTTCAGCAGTTATTAAAGATTATATGTTAATAGGTTATTTAGGAGAATTAGAAACGAAGGCTATAATGATTTTAAAAAATAAATTTCAGCATGATGAAATTACTATAGTATTAGAACCTGAAGGTATAGGTACTTCCTATGTTATGACATATGCAAAAACGGAGAAGGAATCGAAAATAGATGATAGAATGAAATTTATTTATAATATAAAAGTAGAAGGTTATTTAGATAATTATAAGCATGAAGAGGGAAATTTATTAGATAGTAAATTAATTGAAAAATTAGAAAAGAAATTTGAAAAAAAGTTACAAGAAGAGATCATGGGAACACTAGAAAAACTACAAAAGGATTTTAGTGTTGATATCATAGGGGTAGATGATTATTTAAGTAAATATAAACCAAAGGTTTGGAATGAAATCAAGGATAATTGGGATAAGGAATTTAAAGGAGTAGAGTTTAGCGTTAATGTAGATGCAAAGATAAGAAGAATTGGAATGACTAGGTAAAATATTTGGAAACTATAAGTAACTTAGTTTAAAAATTTCACTTATTGGTAATACTTAAAATGTAGGGGAAAAAAGTATAACAATGGGGTGAGATTATGAATTTTATTAAAAGGCATATGAAAAAAATTGTATTTATTATAGTAACAACTTTTGTTTTTACAACAATGATAGGCTATATTTATATTAAAGATGTATATGCAAATAGGAATAGTTATAAAGATAATTTAATTAGATTTCATGTTATTGCAAATAGCGATTCAAAGGCCGATCAAGATTTAAAATTAAGAGTTAGAGATAGAGTTATTAAAGAAATGACTAATAAATTAGAGTCATCGGAATCTATTGGTGAAACAAGGGTAATAGTTAAAAAAAGTTTAGATGAAATAAAATACATAGCTAAAAATGAATTAATGAAAAATGATAGTAAATATGATGTGAATGTATATTTTGGAGATTATGATTTTCCAACTAAATCCTATGGTAATTTCACATTGCCTGCAGGGGAATATGAAGCTGTTAGAATAGTAATAGGCAAAGGAAATGGTAAGAACTGGTGGTGCGTTATGTTTCCTCCACTGTGCTTTATAGATATAAACCATGGGTTAACTGATAAAACAACAAAGAACGAATTAGAAAATGTTTTATCAGAAGAAGAGTTTGACATGATATCTAGTGCAAAAAAAGATAACGAAATTCCAATAAAATTAAAATTTAAAATAGTTGAAGTTATAGAAAAAAATAAAATGAGGTTTGCTAATCTTTTAGTAGGCCAAAATTAAAGAAGGGATTTCCCTTCTTTTTTTCATGTAAAAGTTTCTTTTGTTGAATAATAATATATAGTTTTACAGAAAATACTACTATCAAAATAAACTTTAGGAAGGAGGACATAGATGAAAAGGAAAGTAATTTTATTAGTATCCATAGTTACAATAATTATATTTTCATCAGTTGCTTTATATTCTCAAATTTATTTAAAGCCTGAAGAGACAATTAATAAAGAGGAAAAAACAAGGGAAGTTTTAACTAAGGCTCCGATATCAAAGGTTTTGTATTGGGGGGCAAGGGGTCAAGATGTAATAGATGTACAATCAAAGCTATACAGATGGGGTTATTATGATGGTACAGTAGATGGAATATATGGAGCTGGAACCTATAGAGCTGTTAGAAGATTTCAAAGAAAAAATGGATTAACAGTTGATGGTATAGTTGGTCCTAAAACTGCAGAAGCTTTAGGTTTAAGTTTTAAAACTAAAACTAGTAATAGAAGTGTAAGTAGAAATGATAATGTTTATCTTTTAGCAAGGGCTATACATGGTGAATCTAGAGGGGAACCATACATAGGAAAAGTAGCTGTTGCTGCAGTTGTTTTAAATAGAGTTGAGCACCCTTCATTTCCTAATTCAATAGCAAGTGTTATCTATCAACCAGGGGCTTTTACTGCAGTAAGTGATGGTCAAATTAATTTACCACCGGATGATGAATCTGTAAAAGCTGCTAGGGATGCTTTAAATGGATGGGATCCAACCTATGGATGTAGATATTATTGGAACCCGGCTACTGCAACTAGTAGGTGGATATGGTCAAGAAAAGTTGTTATAAAGATAGGAAAACATTGGTTTGGGAATTAATGGAGGTGATTTGATTGAGACATAAATATAAAAAGGGTTTAATTCCTACCTTTTTAATAGTAGCTTTAGTTTTTACTGGAGCTTGGGGTTTTACTCAATATAAAATAAAAAGAGATTATAGAACTAGATTAAATAGTCAATATCAAAGAATGTTTTATGATATGAAAGATAATATAGAAACAGTACAAACTAGCTTAGGAAAAGCATTATTATCAAAATCAAAGGAAAGTAATATTCTTTTATTAACTCAAATATATCAACAGGCATATTTTGCTCAAGAAAAACTTTCTCAGATGCCTGTTAAACATAAGGATTTAGAAAAGACATCTAAATTTTTAAACCAAGTGGCAGATTATAGTTTTGCTATGATACAAAATCATGTAAATGGAAAGGATTTAAGTGATAAGCAAAGACAAAATTTATTTAAATTAAAGGATTATACACAAAATTTTTCCAGTGAACTTCAAGATATACACGATAAAATAATGAAGGGTAGGCTTAATTTTAATATTGTAAGAAGAAGGGAAGATAGTAAACTTAAAAAAGCTAATGAAGACATGTTAAATACAGGATTAAGTAAATATGAAGAAGATCAGATGACTCAGTATCCTGAACTTATATATGATGGACCTTTCTCAGATAAGGTTTTAAATATAAAACCAAAGGGATTAGGGGATAAAGAGGTAAGTAAAGAGGAAGCTATAGAGATTGTTAAAGACTTTTTAGGGGATAAAAAGGTAACAAAGGTAACAGCCTTTGAAGAGGGAGAAAATAAAAAGGGTGCTAATATAAGTGCGTATACCTTTAGTGTAAGTCCAAAGAATAAAGAAAAGGAACAGGCAATTTATATAGGAGTAAGTAAAATAGGTGGAAAAGTTATATGGATGGAGAATCCAAGGAAAATAAAAAAGAAAGAGTTATCTGAAAAAGAAGCTCAAAAAAAGGCATTGGAATTTTTAAAAGAAAAAGGTTATGAAAATATGGAGCCTAATTATTCATTGAAATATGGTGATGCTAATTTATTTAACTATGCCTATAAAGATGGAGAAGTAACTGTTTATACTGACCTAATAAAGGTTAAGGTTGCTTTAGATGATGGAGAGGTTATAGGGTATGATGCAAGTAAATATTTAAAAAGTCATCATAAAAGAGATATTCCTAAGCCAGAACTTACTAAAGAAGAGGCAAAAGAAAGTGTAAGACAGGATTTTGATATAGAAAATATAAGACTTACAGTCATCCCTTCTAGGGGTAGTAAGGAAGTATTATGCTATGAATTTAGTGGTAAATATATGGGTTCAGATTATATAGTATATATAAATGCATTAAATGGAAGAGAAGAACAGATACTTCAAATTATAAAAGATGAAGATGGAACGTTGATGATTTAAAATACTCCCTTTTAAGGGGGTATTTTTTAATGTTTAAATATACATTTTAAAAAACTTAGTTTTATAGCTAAAACAAGGGCAAGCTCTTTGTAATTATTTTAAATCCTTGTGAATAAATATAAATAAGAACGATTAAAAGCTTTATTGAATAGAATAAAAGTAAGTTTTTTATTATAAAAAAATGGGGTGGGTGATGATGAATGATATGACATCAAAAAAAAATGTGTTAAGCAATAAAGTTTTTAATCTGTCATCTTTTTTTGATTTAAAGTTTAGGATTTTAAAAAGAACAATGGATATATTTTTTTCTTTAATAGGGTTAATAGTTACTTTTCCTTTAGTTTTACTTATAGTAGTGTTAATAAAATTAGAAACGAAGGGACCATGGCTTTATAAACAGGATAGAATAGGGGTTAAAGGGAGGAAATTTACTATATATAAGTTAAGGTCAATGTTTAAAGATGCTGAAAAAGATGGAATTCATTGGACTGAAGAAAATGATCCTAGGGTTACAAAAATAGGTAAATTTATTAGAAAAACTAGGATAGATGAAATACCCCAGCTTTTTAATATTTTAATAGGGGATATGAGTATCGTAGGACCGAGACCAGAAAGACCTTTTTTTATTAAAATATTTAATAAAGAGCTACCAATGTATAAAGAAAGATTGACTATTAAGCCAGGATTAACAGGTTTAGCCCAGGTAAATGGAGGTTATAATTTAACCCCTAAAGAAAAGCTTCATTTAGACTTATATTATATAAAAAATAAAAATCTTTTAGTTGATATTAAAATTATTATTAAAACTATAAAAGTTATTTTTACTTTGGAGGGAGCTAGGTGAGAAAGGAAAAGGTAATTAAATGAATATATATGAAGAATTAATAAATAAAAAAGAGAAGTTATCAGTTATTGGATTAGGATATGTTGGTATACCCTTAGCAGTAGCCTTTGATAAAAGAATAGATGTTATAGGTTTTGATATAGATAAAGAAAAAATTAATTTATTTAAAAAGGGATTAGATATAACAAAGGAAGTGGGAGATAAAAAAATTTATAATTCTAATATATGCTTTACTTCAAATGAAGAAAAATTAAAAAACGCTAAATTTCATATAGTAGCGGTTCCCACACCGATAAGTGAAGATAAGACACCTAATTTAGAGCCTTTAATTAAAGCAAGTGAAATTGTAGGTAATAATCTAAAAAAGGGGTCTTTTGTAGTATATGAATCCACAGTATATCCAGGGGTAACAGAGGAGGTATGTATCCCTATATTAGAAAAAAAATCAAATCTTAAATGTGGTATAGATTTTAAAGTTGGATATTCACCGGAAAGGATTAATCCAGGGGATAAAATACATTCTTTAGAAAACATACAAAAGGTAGTTTCTTCAGTTGATAGTAAATCCTTAGATATTATAGCTAATGTTTATAAACTTATTATAAAAAAAGGTGTATATAAAGCAGAAAGCATAAAAGTAGCCGAGGCTGCAAAGATAATAGAAAACTCCCAAAGGGATATAAATATTGCCTTTATGAATGAGTTATCAATTATATTTAATAAACTTAATATCGATAATAAGAAAGTACTTAAGGCAGCTAAAACAAAATGGAATTTTTTAAATTTTGAACCTGGTTTAGTTGGTGGTCATTGTATAGGAGTGGATCCTTATTATTTAACATATAAATGTGAAAAGGAAGGATATCACTCTAAAATAATATTAGCAGGAAGACAAATTAATGATTATATGGCTAAATATGTAGCTGAAAATACTGTAAAAAATCTAATAAAAGCAAATACATCAATGAAAAAATTTAAGGTAGCTATAATGGGTTTAACTTTTAAAAAAAATTGTCCTGATATTAGAAATACTAAAGTTTTAGATATTATTAAGGAATTAAAAGAATATAATATAGAAATTTTAGTTACAGACCCAATAGCAGATAAAAATGAGGTTTATAAAGAATATAATATAAAACTTTTAGATTTTGAAGATATTTCAGGTATTGATGCATTAATTATTGCAGTAAAACATGACACATTTAAAAGTATTAATTTAGAAGATATTAAAGATAAATTTAATGAAAGTAAAGTTTTAATAGATGTTAAGGGTTTATTTGATAGATTTGAGGCTTTAAATAGAGGCTTTATATATTGGGGGCTTTAATATGGATTATAATTTTAAAAATTCAAAGTTTTTAGTTACTGGGGGAGCAGGTTTTATAGGCTCTAATATAGTTGAAAAGATATTAAATCTAAAACAAAGGGTTGTAGTTTTAGATAATTTTTCTACTGGTAAAAAAGAAAATATTTTAAAATTTTTAGATAATCCAAATTTTTCTTTAATTAAAGGGGATATACGTAATTTAGATGTTTGTAAAAAAGCTTGTAAAGGTATAGATTACATTCTTCATAATGCAGCCCTAGGCTCAGTACAAAGATCAGTTAAAGATCCTTTAACTACTAATGATGTAAATATAAAGGGCACATTAAATATGTTAATAGCTGCAAGGGAAAGAAAAGTTAAAAGGTTTGTATATGCATCATCCTCTTCAGTTTATGGAGATTATATAGATTTACCTAAAAAAGAGGATAATTTAGGTAGTCCCTTATCTCCCTATGCCATAACAAAGCTTGTAAATGAGTTATATGCAAGAAATTTTCATTCTCTTTTTAAACTACCTACCATAGGTTTAAGATATTTTAATGTATTTGGGGAAAAACAAAATCCTAATTCCTTATATGCTGCAGTAATTCCTATATTTATAAAACAGCTATTAAATGAAAAAGCACCTACTATTTATGGTGATGGAGAGCAATCTAGGGATTTCACCTACGTAGGAAATGTTGTTGATGCAAATTTAAAGGCATGTTTAGCTGATGAAAAAGCCTTTGGAGAAGTATTTAATATAGCTTTAGGAAATAAAATTACTATTAATGAACTTTTATATAAAATATCTAGGATATTAAAGGTAAAAAGTAATCCTAAATACGCCCCTAAAAGATTAGGGGATATAAAGGAATCTATGGCTGATATATCTAAAGCAAAGGAAATTTTAAATTATAAACCATTATATGATTTTAATGAGGGTTTAAAGATTACCTGTACTTGGTATAGTGATAGATTATGAAAATAGTTGAGCTTTGTGCTATAGACCAAACTATGGATATATTTTTAGATAGACTAAATAAAGGGTTAGTTAAGGAGGGGTTTGAAGTTACTTTAGTTTGTTCAAAGGGCCCTTTTACTGAGAAATTAAAATCTAAAGGATATAATATAGTGAATATACAAATAGATAGAAAAATATCTTTAGTATCTAATATTAAAAGTATTTATAAATTATATAAATTATTTAAAGATGAAAAAATAGATATAGTACATGTACACACTCCCATAGCGTCTGTTTTAGGAAGAATTGCAGCAAGATTAGCTAAAGTTAAATTAATTATATATACAGCCCATGGATTTTATTTTCATGAAAATATGAAACGCTTAAAATATAAAATATTTTTAAATATAGAAAAATATATAGGAAGATTTTTCACAGATTTGATATTTACCCAAAGTAAAGAGGATAGATTAACTGCTATAAAAAATAACTTTCTTAAAAAAGAAAGGATTATATATATAGGCAATGGTGTTGATACCAAAAATAAATTTAATACTAAAAATATAGATCCAGAAAAAATAAATAATCTTTATAGGGATTTTAAAATAAGTGAAAAGGATATAGTTATTACCTTTATCGGTCGTTTAGTTAAAGAAAAGGGGATACTAGATTTACTTAAAGCAATTGAATTAATTACTAAAAAAAATATAAAGTTACTAGTAATTGGGGATATAGACCAGGGTTCTAGGGACAAAGAAACAAAGGATATTTTAATTGATAAATATAAAAAGGATGAAAGAATTATATTTACAGGTTTTAGAGAGGATATAAAAGACTTTTTATTTTTAACAGATATATTCATACTTCCATCCTATAGAGAAGGTATGCCAAGGTCAATAATTGAAGCAATGGCTATGGAATGCGCTGTAATAGCCACTGATATAAGGGGATGTAGAGAGGAAGTTATAGATGGAAAAACAGGTTTTTTAGTAAATGTTAATTCTCCTAAAGAAATTAAAGAAAAGATTATTTTTCTATGTGAAAATACTTATCTTTTAAAGGCAATGAAAAATAGAGCTAGGGTGAGGGCAGAAAATCACTTTAATGAGGAAAAAATAGTGAAAAAACAAATTGACATAATAAAAAGATATTTAAAATCTAAGAAGTGAATAGTATGAATATATTAATATTTTTATTTTTTTTATTAAAACCCTTTTACTTATTTAAAAGTGGAATGCCACAAATGGCAGATATTCTTATGATTTTCATTTTTTTAATTACCTTTTTTAAAAAAATAAAGATTACTGATAAAGAAAAGAACTTAATAGTATGGAATTTATTATTTGTTGTATATATTTTTATAGTAAATGGAGTATGGGCTTTAATTTTAAAGGGAGAGTTAGAATTAATAAAGCAATCAGTATATTATTTATATAATTTTTTAGTATTAATTACTATAATAGCTTTATATGAAAATAAAGGGAATAAATTTTTAAAAGTAATATTTAATAGTATATTTGTTTCTTCTTTATTACAATTTATAATTTTATTATTTAAAGATAGTACTGAAATGAGAAGATATCTTTATTTTAATAACCCAAACCAGCTAGGGTACTTTTCTTTGTTATCTATTGCTATTTGTTTAGTAATAAATTATAAGTTAGATAAAAAAATTAATGTCTATCCTTTAATAGGCATTAACTTAATATTAATAGTAGCCTCTTTATCTAGGGGAGCTTTTATAGGTGCTATATTAATGGTTATAACATACATTATCTTAAGTATAAACAAAAGAAATTTCTTAAAGATATATTTCTTAGTAATTATTATATTTGTAATTTTAATTTCAATAGTTTATTTAGAACTTGAAATAGATACATTTAAACATTATAGATATTTTAAATTTAGAGTATTTAACTTAGATTATGATGATAATTTAAGCTATAGAGGCTATGATAGATTTATAAATCACTCTAATTATTTAATTTTAGGTGCAGGGGAAGGTGTATATAAAAGGTTTAATAGTAAATTATTAGGTGAAGTTCATTCAGTTTTAGTTAATATATTATTTTCCTATGGAATAATAGGATTTATTATGTTTTTAAATATAATATATATATCCATATATAAAGTTAAATTTAAAAGATTTCATCCCCTTATATATGTTTTTATATATAATATGGTCCATAATGGGATAAGACATTCAATGTTTTGGATTTTATTAGCCCTATTATCTATAATTGAGGTGAAGAAAAATGGCTAGTGTTATTGTTTTTGGTCTTTCATCTGGGGGACTTTTTTTATTAAGGGAATTATCAAAGAGTGAAAATGTTATAGGGATAGGGAAAAAGGAGCAAATAGGTCTTATGTCTAAATATGGAACTAAATATCAAGTGGATACTTCTGAGGATTTAAGAATTATTTTAAAAAATATATTAAAAAAAGAAAGAGAAAAACCAAGGGCAATAATAGCAGGGGGATATTTTCTAACAATGATTTTAGAAGATATCCCAGAGGTTTTTAATGATTTAAATATTATCGGACCAAGTTTTAATACTTATAAAATATTAAATGATAAATATAAAACCTATGACCTTTTAAAAAAATTTAATATACCCTATCCTGATACTTACCCCTTATTAGATAAGAATAAATATAAATATCCATTAATTTTAAAATGGAGTTCAGTTGAACTTAATAGAAGTAAAAAGATTATAAAAAAAATTAAGATAATAAAAACAGAAGAACAATTAGAAAATATTTTTAAATCTATAGATTTAAATGATACTAAATTACTTTTACAAAGATATTTATCAGATGGATTTAAAGAATATAGATATGGATGTTTTCTAAAAAATGGTGAAATAATATTAGATATTTTTGTAAAAGCAAAAAGACAATATCCCAGTGGCATATCAAGTTTTATAGTAGAAATAGAAAATGATTACACTTTATATATTAAAGAAAATATTATTAAAATGCTAAAAGCAATAAAATATATAGGTTTTATACAATTTGATATCTTAGTAAATGAAAGCAGTGGAAAATATTTTGTTTTAGATGTTAACCCAAGACCATGGTCATCTATTAAAATTTTAAAAAAGAAATATGAAAGTTTTAATAAATTACTTAAAATAAGTGAGTTTAATATAAGAAATAAAAAAGTACAATGGGTTAATTTAAGCACTGATGCAGTAAGTATTATTAAGATTTCTATTAAAAATAAATCATTAAAGTATTTATTTAAAAGTTATTATGAATACTTTAAAAAGCCAATAATTACAGATGTAATAGAGTTAGGTGATATAAAACCCTTTTTTGGATTAGTTAAATTAGCTTTTAAAAAATTAAAAAGATTAATTAAAACTACCCTTAGGAAGTGTTTTTTATGGATAATTTAAAATTTAATAAAGGTATATTCACACTAAGTCTTGATACAGAACTAGCTTGGGGGATAATAGATAAGCCCTTTTTATTAAATAAAAATAAAGAGTATTATTTTAAAACTAGAAATGTTATAAAAGAGATTATTAATTTATTAGAAACATATAATATATCAGCTACTTGGGCTTTGGTGGGAAGTTTATTTTTAAGTGAAAATGAACTAAATATACCTTTTAAAAAGGAAGATAAATCCCTATGGTATGGGAGAGACATTTTAAATTGGATATTAGATTGTAATGTTGATCAAGAAATAGGTTGTCATAGTTTTTTCCATAAGCTATTTAGTAATGAAAACATTAATGAAGAAATCAAAAGATCCATTAAAGAGGCTAAGAAATGGAATTTAGAGCTTAGAAGTTTTGTTTTCCCTAGAAATCTTAAAGGACATTTAAATGAATTAAAAAGTTATGGTTTTAATTCATTTAGAGGTGTAGAACAAACTTGGTATGTTAATTATCCAAAGGGTTTAAAAAAGATATGTCATATTATAGATCAATCTTTTTATATTACACCTCCAATAAATTTATTAGAGGTTGAATGTGGACTTATTAATATTAAAGGTTCAATGTTATATTTACCTATGAATGGTTTTAGAAAATATATTCCACTTAAATCAAGGATAAAAAAAGCTTATAAAGGGATAGATAGGTGTATAGAAAAAAAGGGTATATTTCATTTATGGTTTCATCCATTTAACATTGCAACTAATGAAGAAAAACTTTTATTTGGATTAGAATCTATATTTCAAAGGGTAGATGAGGAAAGAAAAAAAGGAAATTTAGTTATTAAAAATATGGGGGATATAGCTAATATGTATGAAGAGGTCTTAGGTAGTAAAAATGTATAAAGAAGGAAAGAGTATTTTTATTATAATGATAATAACTTTACTTTCTAGAAGTTTAGGATTTATTAGACAGATAATTTTAGCATATATCCATGGGACTACAGGTTTTACCGATGCATATTTAATGTCTACAATGATACCTGTAGTTATATTTTCTAGTATAGGAATTGCTTTAAAAATAGTTTTCATACCCCTATATACAAGTATTTCAAAGAAAAGTGAAGAAAAAGGAATGAAATTTACAAATAACATAATTAATAGTGTTTTTTTAATAACTATAATAATGACCCTAAATGGATTAATATTTACTGAAAAAATAGTAAATATATTTGCTAAGGGATTTAATGAAGAAATACTAAAGTTAACCATAGAATTTACTAGAATACTTTTTCCTGGGGTTATAATAATAGGTATTAATTTTATATTAATGGGCTTTTTAAATGCAAATAAAAATTTTTCCATACCTACCTTTGTTAAAATACCTAATAATATAATAATAATAATATCCCTTTTTTTTAGTATATATGATTTTAAAATTTTAATATATGGAAGCTTATTAGGATCTTTTATTCAGATGGTAATATTATTATATTTTTCATATAAAAAAGGATATAGATATAAGTTTGTTTTAAATTTTAAAGATGAAATAATGCATAAAATGATTTATTTAGTAACCCCTGTTTTTATAGGAACATCGGTAAATCAGTTAAATGTAATTATAGATAGGTCTCTAGCTTCATCCCTTACAAGGGGAAGTATATCTGCTCTTAATTTTGCAGAGAAGCTTAATTCCTTTGTATTTGCTGTTTTTGCAGCATCTTTAATAACGGTAATATATCCTAAATTATCGGAAGTTTCTTTAAAGGAAAATGAAAAGGAATTTAAAGAATGTATAATAAACTCTATAAATATATTATTTATATTACTTATACCAATAACAATTGGAGCAATGGTTTTAAGTATGCCTATAGTTAAATTTTTATTTCAAAGGGGAGAATTTGATATAAGTTCAACAGTTATGACATCTGAAGCTTTGTTTTATTATTCCATAGGTATAGTAGGGTTTGGATTAAGAAATTTTTTATCGAAGGTTTTTTATTCATTAAAGGATACTAAAACCCCATTAATAAATGGAGTTTTAACTGTTTTTATAAATGTAGGTTTAAACTTTTTACTTATAAAAAGCATGGCACATAAAGGTCTTGCATTAGCCACAAGTCTCTCAACAATAGTTGGTGTTTTATTATTATCTTTAAGCTTAAAAAGAAAAGTGGGCTCATTAAATGAAAAGAAAATTTTTAAAAAGTTTTTTATGGTTATACTTGCAAGTATTCCTATGGGTGTATTTATAATGTATGTTAATAATATATTTATTATAGATGGGTTTAACTTAATATTAACAATATTTTTAGGTGCCTTTATATATTTAGTTACAATTATTATTATGGGATTTAAAGAGATAAATATTTTATTTTCATTTGCTAAAAGATATATAAAAAATAAATCACTTTAAAACTTGTTTTACCCTTAATAGATCATCATGTTTTATAATCTCATACCATATTCCATTTTCTTTTTTAGAATAGGTTTTAAGGGTATGGGTTTTTATATTTAATGAATCAATATTTTTTATTTTAAATGCAGTATTTAATAATAATTTCCAATCTATATTTGATTTTACATTTCCTTTTACTATGTTTATAGCGCTAGGGACTTTAAAAATATTTTTAGGATTTAAAATTTGCTTACCTATTGATAATATAACTTCCTGTTGTCTTTTAATTCTTCCAAAATCCCCTTCACTATCGTGTCTGAAACGGACATATTTTAATGCCTTCTCACCATTTAGAGTATGGATACCCTTTTTTACTATTAACTTTTCATCATTATAATAAAAATCCTTCTTTGCATTAACTTTAACTCCACCTAAAGAATCTATTATTTTTATAAAACCATTAAAATTTACATGTAAATAGTAATCAATATTAATATCTAATAAATTTTTTATAGTTTCATTTTGAAGTTTAATACCACCATATGCATGGGCTGCATTAATTTTAGTTATCCATTTTCCAGGGATTTTAACTTTGCTATCCCTAGGAATTGAAAGTATATATAAATCTTTCTTAGGAGTATATTTAATTATCATTAAAACATCACTTCTTGATTTTTCTGTATTTCTTTCATCGGTACCATAAAGGGCTAGTATTAAAGGTTTATCATTTTTAGTATTTTTTATTTCTTTATTTTCTATTTTTTCTTTTTCTTTGTTTTTGATATTTAAGGTTTTAACTTTACTTATTAAGTTATGAAGGTTATCATTATCTAGGTAATTATTATTAAATTCTTTAATATTATTATCTTTTTTATGGGTATATGGATAAAGTATAATTAAAAATGTAAATAGTAATATAAACAAAACTTTTATTTTTTTCATATTATACGCCCCTATAGGTTTTCAAAATGATATATTATAGTATATGATTGTAATAGGGCCATATGTTAATATTTATTGAAAGGATGAAATTATGAATATAATGGATTTGATAGATAAAAACAAAAAAAATATAATAGAAGTAGCGAAAAAATATAATATAGAAAAGGTTAAAGTATCTGCTTTAACAAAAAAGGGTAAAAAATTTAAAGATAAAGACATTAAGTTATTAATATCTTTTAATGGTGAAAATACATTATATGACCTTTTATCATTTAAAAAAGAGGTAAATGATATTTTAAAAAGGAATATTGATGTATCAACTATAGAATCTATTCATCCAGATTTAAGAAAGCATATTAATGAAACTATAGAGATTTTATAAAATAAAGCTAGAAAGGATGTTTCTATGATAGTTACAGTTAGGATAGACGGAGAACAGCAAACCCCTGAGGGAGAAAAAAATAATATAGAGTTAGTAACAGAGGGAAAGTTTTATAAAAAGAAGGGAATATACTATATTATATATGAAGAAACTGAAGTATCAGGGATGGAAGGTACTACTACTACCCTTAAAATTAGTGATGAAAAAGTATCAATGAAAAGATATGGCACTAATCAATCAAAACTTATATTTGAAAAGGGAGTTAAGCATAATACTAAATATAAAACAGACTTTGGAGAAATGTTAATGGAGATTATGACAAGTAAAATAGATATAGACTTAGATGAAAAGGGTACAGGAAGTCTATATTTAGACTATAGGCTTAATATATCTAATTCAGTAGAGAGTCGTAATAAATTAAATTTAAAAATAACTCCAAAAAACAAATAATAAATCTAAATCAACCTTTAATAGGGTTGATTTTTTTAAATATACTTTCTTTAAATTTCTATTCTATAAGGATATACTAAATCGCAAATCATTTAATTTTACAAATGCCATTTTTGATACAGATAGTCAAAGGTTGTACTACAGTGAATTAGATACATAACCAAATGGGTATAATTTAAAATTCAGTTAATTCGTAATATTTATGTAAACTTTAAATAATATTTTGATAAAATCCATATTTTCTGTTCTCTTATTTTTTATAAAAAATTATGGTATAATTATGAAAAAGGCACTATCAGGTGCCTAAATTTAAGCACATGGTGCCAAAATTTAAGCAGTGGGGTGATGGGATGAAGGATCTTTTTTTTAGAGAGAATATATTTGAGATACTTGATCATATAGATGAAGGTATACACATTATAGATAGTCAAGGTAAGATAGTATATTATAATAAGCTTGCCCAAAGTTTAGATGAAATTGAAGGTGAAAAGGCTGTAGGAAGACATATCCTAGAGATATATCCATCCCTTAGTTATAAGTCTAGTACATTACTTAAAGCAGTTAATTTAGGAAAGGCTATATTTAATAAAGAGCAAACATTTACAAATTATAAAGGGGATAAAATAACAACAATAAATACATCTATTCCTATAAAGTCTAATGGAAAGATAAAAGGAGCTTTAGAAATATCAAAGGATATAACTAAAGTTAAAGAGCTTTCTGAAAGGATAGTAGATTTACAAAAAGAACTTTATAAAAGTGATAGTGATAAACCAAAAAAGAATAAATCTTCAGCTAAATTTACCTTTGTAGATATCATAGGACAATCTGAAGAAATGCTTGATTTAAAATCATTAGCTTTAAAGGCATCCCAAAGTCCATCACCAGTTCTTATATATGGAGAAACAGGAACAGGTAAGGAATTATTTGTTCAATCAATTCATAATTCTAGTAAAAGAAAAAATAAGCCCTTTATAGCCCAAAACTGTGCAGCCCTTCCTGCAAATCTTTTAGAAGGTATATTATTTGGTACAGTCAAAGGGGGATTTACAGGAGCAGAGGATAGATTAGGTCTATTTGAATTAGCAAATGGAGGGACTTTATTTTTAGATGAGATAAATTCTATGCCCTTAGAGTTACAGGCTAAATTACTAAGGGTATTACAGGATGGTTCTATAAGAAGGGTAGGTTCTACTAAAACAAGGGATGTTGATGTAAAAATAATAACTGCCCTTAATATATCCCCTGAAGAAGCATTAAAGGAAAAGCTAATTAGAAGGGATCTTTATTTTAGATTAAATGTAATTAATTTAAGATTACCCCCGTTAAGGGAAAGAAAGGATGATATCCCTCTATTAGTTGATTATTTTATAAATAAGTTTAATAAAAAATTTAAAATAAATGTTAAAAAAGTTTCGAAAGAAGTTATGGACGTATTTTTAAATTACCAATGGCCAGGTAATGTAAGGGAATTAGAACATATCCTAGAGGGTATAGTTTCTATTTTAGATATTGATGAAATTAAGTTAAAGCATTTACCTAAACATTTATCTAATACAACTAAAGATAATTTAGATATTAAGCCTTTAAATGAGTCTATAACTGAACTTGAAAAGGATATTATAAAAAGGGCCTTAAGCTTAAGTAACTTTAATATAACCCATGCAGCAGAACTTATAAAAGTGCCTAGACAAACCCTTCAATATAAAATAAAAAAGTATAATTTAAAGTAAAAGGAAAGCTTAGCTTTCCTTTTATTATAATATGACTGCTTAAAATTTGGCACTTTTAAGTTTTTTTATTTAATAAAAACCTTCCTTAAAATTATTAATAACTTTTCATATTTTAATTTAAATTTCTAAAATCCAGGTATTTACTGAATTTAAAACTATAAACATAAAGTTACATTAAATATAATTTTTCAACACAAACTATACTGGTATGTAAGTTGCATCTATATATAGGTGGATATTATCTGTTAGTATGTGCTAACAGTTATTTAAAAAATATATTTAATAAGGGGAGGCGTTTTAAATGAAAAAAGGGTGTCCATTCGGAACTCACAGAGTAATTGAACCAAAGGGGAAGTTACCACAACCTGCAACAAAAATTGATAATGATATGGGAATCTATAGTAATGAAATTTTAATTGATGTACAAACATTAAATATAGATTCTGCAAGTTTTACACAAATTAAGAATCAAGCAGGTGGAGATGTAGAAAAAATTAAAGAAATAATGAATTCTATAGTTGATGAAAGGGGTAAACATCAAAATCCTGTAACAGGCTCAGGGGGAATGCTTATAGGAACTATAGAAAAAATAGGCCCAGATTTAAAGGGAAAAATAGATTTAAAAGAAGGAGATAAGATAGCTACATTAGTTTCTTTATCATTAACTCCTTTAAGAATAGATGAAATATTAGAAGTTAGAAAGGATATTGACCAGGTAGATATTAAAGGAAAAGCAATACTATTTGAAAGTGGTATATATGCAGTACTTCCTACAGACTTACCAGAAAATTTAGCACTATCAGTATTAGATGTAGCAGGAGCACCGGCACAGGCTGCTAAGTTAGTTAGTCCTGGAGATAATGTATTAGTAATAGGTGGTGCAGGTAAATCAGGAATGCTTTGTTTATATGAAGCTAGAAAAAGAGTTGGAGTTACAGGAAAGGTTATTTGTTTAGGACATAGTGAAAAGAGTCTTGAAAGGGTTAGAAAAGCAGACCTTGCAGATATCTACATAAAAGCAGATGCAACTAATGCAACGGAAGTTATGGAAAAGGTAAGTGAAGAAACAAACGGAGAAATGGCAGATGTAACAATTAATACTGTAAATGTTGATAATACTGAAATGTCTAGTATATTAGCTACTAAGGATGATGGATTAATTTATTTCTTTAGTATGGCTACTAACTTTACAAAGGCAGCTTTAGGAGCTGAGGGTGTAGGAAGAGATACTAAAATGATTATAGGAAATGGATATACTAAAGACCATTCTGAAATAGCTTTACAAATAATGAGAGAAAGTAAAGAATTAAGAAAGATATATGAAGATCTTTATGCATAAATAGGTGTACATAAAAAATTAGAGGAGGAGTCATTTTGAAATCTTATAAAGACATTGACTTATGGAAGGAAGTATCTGAAAGTGAGTGGAACGATTGGAAATGGCAATTAAAAAATAGAATTACAGATGTTAAAGAATTAGAAAGTATAATTAATTTAGATGATAAAGAGAAAAAACAAATATCTGAAACCCTTAATAAATTTAGAATGGGTATAACACCTTATTATGCATCATTAATGGATAAAGATGATAAAAATTGTCCAATAAGAATGCAAGCTGTACCAACTATAATGGAAACCCATTTAGGTTCTGCTGATATGGAAGATCCTTTACATGAAGATGAAGATTCTCCAGTACCAGGTTTAACCCATAGATATCCAGATAGAGTTTTACTTCTTATAACAGATCAATGTTCAATGTATTGTAGACATTGTACAAGAAGAAGATTTGCAGGGGGCAAAGATTCAGAAATGCCCTTTGATAGAATAGAAAAGGCTATAGAATATATTAAAAATACTCCTGAAGTAAGGGATGTTTTATTATCAGGAGGAGATGCATTATTAGTTTCTGATGAGAAGTTAGAAAGCATTATAAAAAGATTAAGAGAAATAGATCATGTTGAAGTAATTAGAATAGGTTCAAGAGTACCTGTTGTAATGCCTCAAAGAATAACTGATAATTTAGTTAATATGCTTAAAAAATATCATCCAGTTTGGTTAAATACTCACTTTAACCATCCAAAGGAGATAACTGAAGAATCCGTTGAAGCTGTAAGAAAATTAGCTGATGCTGGTATTCCTTTAGGTAATCAATCAGTACTTTTAAGGGGAGTAAATGATTGTGTTCATATAATGAGAAAACTTATGCATGAGCTTGTTAAGATAAGAATTAGACCTTATTATATCTATCAGTGTGACTTATCGATGGGAATTGAACACTTTAGAACTAAAGTAGCTAAGGGTGTAGAAATAATAGAAGGACTTAGAGGACATACATCAGGTTATGCAGTTCCAACCTTTGTTGTTGATGCTCCTGGTGGTGGAGGTAAAACACCAGTTGGTCCTAATTATGTAATATCTCAGTCACCAAATAAAATAGTTTTAAGAAACTATGAAGGAGTTATTACAACCTATGAAGAGCCAAATAATACAGAACATGAATGTAGTTGTGAAGTTTGCAAAAGTGAAAGGGAAGATAAATTAAATGGAGTAGCAGGTTTATTAGAGGGAAATAAAACTGCTATAGAGCCAAAGGACCTTGAAAGAAAGAAAAGAGGTAAGTAAGTTTTCTGAAAGGAGTTTAATATGGCACTGATTGATTTAATATATGAAAATTATAAAAAAATATCAATAGTAGGAATGGCTAAAAACTCAGGTAAGACAGTTACACTTAATCAGATAATAGAAGAGGCTTTTAATGAAGATATTATAATAGGTATAACATCCACAGGAAGAGACGGTGAAAGACAGGATGTTGTAACTAATACTGAAAAGCCAACTATATACGTCACAGAGGGTGTATTAATAGCAACAACAACTGAAAACCTTAGCATGGGGGATGCTAAGGTGGAGGTTATAAGTGTAACTGATTACAGGACTCCTTTAGGAAATATTGTTATCGGTCGTGTTAAAGATGATGGGTATGTACAAATAGCAGGACCTCAGACTAATAAGGGGATAAAGGAAGTATCTGATTTAATGCTTGAATTAGGGGCTGAACTTGTAATTGTTGATGGTTCTTTAAATAGAATTTCATCAGCATCCCCTTTAGTAACTGAGGCAACTATCCTTGCAACAGGGGCTGTTGTAAGTAGAAATATGAATAAAGTTATTAAAGAAACTATACACACAACGAATCTATTTAGTTTAGAAGAAGTTAAAAAAAACCATAAATCTTTAATAGAAGACATAATGGATAATAAAAAGGTTGCTATAGTAAATAAGGATTTAACTGTTAAATATCTAGATATAAAAACAGCTATAAATTCAGGAAGTATAATAGCATCTAATATAGATGATGATACTGAATATGTTGTTTTTCCTGGAGCTTTAGTTAAAAAAACAGTTGAAGATATTATAAAAAGTAATAAAAGATATAAAGATATTAAGCTTATTGCAATGGATGGAACTAAAATTTTTATTAAATCTAAAGACTGGCTTAAATTTAGAAGATATGGTTTAAAGGTTAATGTATTATATAGTATAAAAACAGTAGCAGTTACAATAAATCCTTACTCACCAACAGGGTATTATTTTAATCCAAAGGAATTTTTAGAAAAAACAAGGGGCTTTTTAAAGGATGTTGATGTGTTTGATGTAATGCTAGGAGGTGAATAGTGTGAAATTTCTAGATAAAGATACTAAAAGTATAATAGGTTTTGATTATGTCTTAGAAAATATTGAGGTTGCAACACCCTTTGGTAAGGAGTATAAGAGTAAATTAAAACCATTTATGCCTGGGGAAGAAAAGTTACTTAAAAAGGAATTTGAAAGAATAGAAAAGATATTAAGGTTAATAGATGAAGATAAACTTACATTTCTAAAGCTAAATACATTATTCACTGAGATTAAGGATTTAAGAAAATCCTTAAAAAGAACTGTTAATGGAGATACTTTAACTGTAGTAGAACTCTTTGAGATGAAAACGTTTATATTACTTTTAAGAAAGATTAATGAAAAGATAACTTCCCTTAATTGGGAGGTGCCTAAAAGGCTAAAAGTAGAGCCAATAAATGAGTTAGAAAAGTTATTTGATCCAAAGAATAGAGGGATTAAAACATTTTATATATATGATGAGTACTCTCAAACCCTTAAAGAGATAAGGGATGATAAAAGAAAGCTTTCTAAGGATATAAAAAGGGAAAATAAAAAGATTAAAGAAAAAATAAGAAAAGACTTAAAGTTAAATGTTAAACCTAATGGTGAAGTTATAATACCTAAGGATGAAAAAAACTTTATAGAAATGGTCGATAACTATTCCTTGCTTCAATATAGCTCTGAAACATATATGAATAAAAAATATATTATAAAGCCTACAGAACTTATAAGGATTTTAACTAAACAACTTGAAAAATTAAAGGAAATGGAAGAAGAGGAAGAATATAAAGTAAGGACTTTCCTTAGTAAAAAAATAGCTTCCTTTAATGAGAGTATACTTAAAAACATGAAGGCTATAGGTAATTTAGATTTAACCATTGCAAAGGCATATTTAGCACTAGATATAGATGGGATAAAGCCAGATATAATAAATGATAAGAAACTTAAAATTAAAGAGGGTAGGCATATAGAAGTTGAAGATGCCTTAAAGGAAAGTGGGAGAGATTTTGTAGCTATAGATTTAGATATAGAAAATGGAGTAACTTGTATTACAGGAGCTAACATGGGGGGAAAAACGGTTAGTTTAAAGCTTGTGGCTTTAAATGCTTCAATGGCGCAATATGGTTTATATGTGCCATGTAAGTATATGAGTACAGGATTATTTGACTTTTTATCAGTTTCAATAGGGGACTATCAATCGACAGATATGGGACTTAGCACCTTCGGTGGGGAAATTAAAAAGGTTCAAAGGGCAATGAAAAGAAGTAATGAGTACGGGCTTATATTAATAGATGAACTTGCCAATGGAACTAATCCCCAGGAAGGTAGTGCAATTTCCATGGCCATAGTTAACTTTTTAAAAAAGAAACCATCAATGAGCGTAATAACTACCCATTATGATAATGTATCGACTATACCGGGTATAAAACATCTTCAGGTTGTGGGACTTGAAAATGTTGATTATGAGAGCTTAGAAGAAAAACTTAAAAAAGAAAGTGACTATGGAATGGAAATGATAGCTAAATATATGGATTATAGACTTAAAGAGGTTCATAATCTAGGGCAAGTTCCAAGGGATGCTATAAATATAGCAAAGCTTATGGGACTTGATGAAGAAATTTTAGAAGATGCAGAAAAAATGCTTGAAAATTTTTATATAAATGAATTATCCTTAGCCGGGAGTGAAAATTAGTAAATAAGAGTCCGTTAAATAAAGAATGAAAACATCCAATAAATGGTAAATAAACACCAAATAATAATTTTTATAATTGTATTTATTTTAAGATTAGCAAATTTGGTACTCTAAAGTCAAATTTTATTTAAGTTTAAGCGTAAAAAAGGGCATAGAATCCCCAGGGAGCTTTGGGAAGATTTAAAATTATATAAGTATTATAAGAACCTGTCAAAATCCAGGTAGTATACTTTTTAGGTCCTTTGACAGAACCTTAAT
>VENA01000048.1 GCA_009711785.1 Bacillota bacterium | reverse complement strand
CATGTCTTATAATTCCACCATATTCTTGATCAGTTCCTGGTAAAAATCCTGGAACATCGATTAAATTAAGAATTGGTATGTTAAAGGAATCACATTCTCTTATGAATTTTGCTGCTTTATCAGATGCGTTTATATTTAAACAACCTGCCAATACCCTTGGTTGATTTGCAATAACACCTGTTGATTTACCATTTAATCTAATAAAACCTGTTATTATATTTTGAGCATAGTATGGTTGAACTTCAAAGAAATCTCCATCATCAGCTAAAATTGTAATTATTTCTTTCATATCATAGGGTTTATTAGGGTTTTCTGGAACTATTGAATTTAAACTTTCTTCTAATCTATTAATTTCATCATTTGTTTCAACAACTGGAGCGTCTTCTAAATTATTTGAAGGTAAGAAACCTAAAAGTTTTTTAATATTTTCTATAGATTCTTCTTCACTATTATGAATAAAATGGGCAACTCCACTTGTATTATTATGAGTCATTGCACCACCTAAATCCTCTGCTGAAACCTCTTCTCCTGTAACTGTTTTTATTACCTGTGGTCCTGTTATAAACATTTTACTTGTATTATCAACCATAAATATAAAGTCTGTTAAAGCTGGTGAATAAACTGCTCCTCCAGCACAAGGACCCATTATAACTGAAATTTGAGGTATAACCCCTGAAGCTATTGTATTGTTATAAAAAATCCTTCCATACCCTGATAAGGCATCAACACCTTCTTGTATTCTAGCACCACCTGAATCATTAATACCAACTAAAGGTGCTCCAACTTTAAGTGCCATTTCTTGAACTTTACAAATTTTAGCTGCATGCATTTCTCCTAATGATCCACCTATAACAGTAAAATCTTGAGCAAATACATAAACTAACCTTCCATCAACAGTTCCATATCCTGTTACCACACCTTCTCCTGGTGCATCTTTTTTCTCCATACCAAAGTTAGTACATCTATGTTTAACAAATAAATCTAGTTCAATAAAACTATCTTCATCTAATAATAATTCTATTCTTTCCCTAGCTGTTAATTTTCCTTTTTTGTGTTGTTTTTCTATTCTCTCTTTTCCGCCACCTTGCTTCATTTTTTCTTTATAAGCTCGAAGTTCTTCTACCTTTTTATTTGTTGACATGAAAACCCTCCTTTAGAGATTAGTCTCTTTCACAAAGCTCTACTAAAACACCATGGGTACTTTTAGGATGTAAAAAGGCTATTTTTGCTCCTCCAGCACCGTATCTTGGTTTTTCATCTATCATTCTAATTCCTTTTTCTTTCATTTCTTTAATTGCATTTTCTATATCATCTACTCTGTAAGCTATATGTTGAATCCCTTCACCCTTTTTATTTATATATTTAGCAATAGGTCCTTCTTTGTCAGTTGATTCTAAAAGTTCCATTTCAGTATCTCCAACAGGTAAAAAAGCAACCTTTACCCTTTGGTCTTTAACTACCTCTGTTCCCTGTAATTCTAGTCCTAAAACATCTCTATAAAATTTTAATGTTTCCTCTAAATCCTTAACCGCAACTCCTATGTGATCAACTTTACCTACCATAATATCCACTCCCTATTCCTTTATTGATTTTACTATTATATCTTTTCCGTCATATGGATTTGTCTTTCTTAATGCCGTTTTCTTTGAAATTTCATCTAATAACTGTCCTGTTTTTGTCTTTCCTAATACCATTTGCATTATTTCTTCTTCTACTAAATTTAAAATTTCTACTTTAGCATTTTCTTCTCTTCTTTTTTGTAATTTATCTGTATCTACCATATAATCCATATGGCTTATCACTTCATCTAACAAAGTACTAACCCCTTCGTTTTTACTTGACGAAACTTTTAATACTTTAGGTTTTTTATCATCCTTAAATCCCATATCAAGCATCATTTCTAATTCTAGAGCTGTTTTATCTGCTCCATCTAAATCACTTTTATTAACTGCAAATACATCGCCTATTTCCATGACCCCTGCTTTTATAGCCTGTATATCATCTCCAAGTCCAGGTACCATAATCATAACAACTGTATCAACTGTTTTAACTATATCTACTTCTGACTGGCCTACACCTACTGTTTCAACAAATATATAATCAGCACCATATACATCTAGGATTTTAATAGCACTTTGTGTAGATTTTGATAGCCCCCCTAAATTACCTCTAGTTCCCATACTTCTTATAAAAACCCCAGGATCAGTTGCTAAATCCTGCATTCTTATTCTATCTCCTAAAATAGATCCCCCTGAAAAGGGACTAGTAGGATCAACAGCTATAATACCTACTTTTTTCCCTCTTTTTCTTAACTCCTTAGCTAATTTATCAGTAAGGGTACTTTTACCTCCACCAGGAGGTCCTGTAATTCCTATTACATGTGCATTACCACTATGCTTATATATTTTTTTTACTATATCTATACCTTCTTTTTCGTTGTTTTCTACCATTGTTATAAGACGAGCACATGCTCTTTTATCTCCATTTAATATTCTTTTGTCTAATTCCAAAATAAACACCACCTAACAAGCCTTATCTTTTAACATTCTCCTTAATGTATCTAATAGTTTCAGTTGTTGGTGTTCCCGGTGTAAATATTTCAGCTATTCCTGCTTCTTTTAAAGAAGGGATATCATCCTCTGGTATTACTCCTCCTCCGATAACTAAAATATCTTCTATTCCCTCTTTATTTAATAACTTTACAACTGATGGGAATAAATGATTATGAGCTCCAGATAAAATACTCATAGCAACTACATCTACATCTTCTTGTATTGATGTTGCTACAATTTGTTCAGGCGTTTGTCTTAATCCTGTATATATAACCTCCATACCTGCATCTCTTAAAGCTCTTGCTATAACTTTAGCACCTCTATCATGACCGTCTAATCCTGGTTTTGCAACTAAAACTCTTATAGGTCTTTCCATTTTAAATACCTCCTAAAATTTTAATTATAATCTTACAGACTGTTCATATTCACCAAATACTTCTCTCATTACTCCACAAATTTCACCTAATGTAGCATAAACCTTAACTGCATCTATTATATAAGGCATAACATTTTCATCGCCCTCACATGCCTTCTTTAAAGAGCTAAGTTTTTGTTTAACTATTTCATTATCTCGTTGTTGTTTTAATTTGATTAATTGTTCCTTTTTCTTTTCTCCTACAGCAGGGTCAACTTTTAATAATCCCTTAGGTGTTTCTTCTTCAACTTTATATTTATTCATACCAACTACAATTCTTTCATCTGTTTCAACTTCCTTTTGATACTTATATGCAGCATCCATTATTTCTTTTTGTATATATCCCATATCAATAGCCTTTGGTGCTCCACCAATATTGTCTATTTTATTGATATACTCCATTGCTTCATCTTCAATTTCTTTAGTTTTAGCTTCAACATAGTATGAACCTGCTAAAGGATCAATAGTATTAGTTACACCACTTTCATGGGCTACTATTTGCTGAGTTCTTAAAGCTACTCTAACTGAGTCCTCTGTAGGTAATGCTAAAGCTTCATCCTTAGAATTAGTATGTAATGATTGAGTTCCACCCATAACAGCTGCTAATGTTTGAATAGCTACACGTACTATATTATTATCCGGTTGTTGTGCAGTTAGAGTTGATCCTCCAGTTTGAGTATGGAATTTAAGTCTCATTGATTTTTCATTTTTAGCATTAAATCTTTCTTTCATAATTTTAGCCCATAATCTTCTAGCAGCTCTATATTTTGATACTTCCTCTAATAGGTCATTATGAGCATTAAAGAAAAATGATAGTCTCGGTGCAAATTTATCAACATCTAATCCAGCTTCTATTGCAGCTTCAACATAAGCTATACCATTTGCAAGGGTAAATCCTACCTCTTGAGCAGCTGTAGACCCTGCTTCTCTAATGTGGTAACCTGAAATACTTATTGTATTCCATTTAGGTACATTTTTAGAACAATACTCAAATATATCAGTTATAAGCCTCATTGATGGTTCTGTTGGGAATATATAAGTTCCCCTTGCTATATATTCTTTTAATATGTCATTTTGTATAGTTCCTCTTAATTTCTCTTCTGAAACCCCTTGCTTTTCACCAACTGCTATATACATTGCAAGTAAAACACTAGCAGGTGCGTTTATAGTCATCGAAGTACTAACCTTATCTAGAGGAATTTCATCAAATAAAACCTCCATATCAGCTAGTGAATCTATCGCTACTCCAACCTTTCCTACTTCTCCTTGAGCTAAAGGATGATCTGAATCATATCCAATTTGTGTAGGTAAATCCATTGCTACAGATAGACCAGTAGAACCTTGTTCAACTAAATATTTATATCTTTTATTAGATTCTTCTGCTGTTGCAAATCCAGCATACATTCTCATTGTCCAAAGCCTTCCTCTATACATTGTAGGCTGTACTCCCCTAGTATATGGGTATTTCCCAGGGAATCCTAAATCTTCATTATAGTCAATCTCTTCTATATCGTTTGGTGTATATAATCTTTCTACTTCCTCTCCTGAGCCTGTTGTGAACTTATCTTTTCTTTCTGGGAATCTTTCTAAAGTTTTATTTAAAGTAGTTTCCTCCCATTTCTGTTTATCTTCATTAATTTTTGTTAATTTCTTTTTATCAAACATTTTAAGCCCCCTATTTTTTATTTCATTGATCCTGTTTTTATATATTTTTCATGCCATGATAATGCTTTACTTAAGTTATGAGGTGTATGTTTATATTTACCTCCTTTCAATGCTTTAGTATAATAATCTAATAATTTTTCTTTATAATCTGGGTGAGCACATTTTTCTATAATAACCTTAGCTCTATCCCTTGGGCATAATCCTCTTAAATCTGCAACTCCCTGTTCAGTTACTATGACATTTACATCATGTTCAGTATGGTCATGATGGGAAACCATTGGTACTATAGAGGAAATATCCCCATTTTTTGCTATAGATTCAGTAGTAAATATAGATAAATATGCATTTCTTGTATAATCTCCTGAACCTCCTATGCCATTTATCATTCCACTACCTAAAACATTTGTAGAATTAACATTACCATATATATCAACTTCCATTGCAGTATTTAATGATATAACTCCTAATCTTCTAATAACCTCAGGATTATTACTTATCTCTTGAGGCCTTAAAATTATTTTATCTTTATATTTTTCTATGTTTTCATAAAAATCCTGTAATCTTTTAGGTGATATAGTTATAGCTGTTGCAGATGCAAAATCTACTTTCCCTGAATCTATAAGATCAAGTACAGAATCCTGTAAAACTTCTGAATACAATGTTATATTTTCAAAATCCGATTTAACTAATCCTCCTAATACTGCATTAGCTACACTTCCAACTCCTGATTGTAATGGTAATAATTTTTTATTTTGCCCCTTAACCTCGTTTTCTAAAAAATTAATTAGATTATTAGAAATTTTTTTAGAAACTTCATCGATTTCAGAAACTTTTCTAGTCTTATCAGAAATATCAGTCTCTACTATAGCTACTATTTTTTCTATATCACATGGTATAAAATTAATTCCTATTCTATCGTTAACTTTTACTATTGGTATTGGTTTTCTATTTGGTGGATTTTCTGTAGTATATATATCATGTATTCCCTCTAATTCTAAGGGTTGTGATGTATTTATTTCTACTATGACTTTTTTAGCTTTTTCAATTAATACATTTGTATTACCAACTGAAGTTGATGGAATAATTCCTCCTTCTTCAGTTATTGCAACTGCCTCTACTAAAGCTATATCGATATCTCCAAAGAAGTTATATTTAATCCACTGGGATGTATGACTTAAATGCATGTCACAATATTCCATGGTTCCATCATTAATGCAATTTCTACTATCTTTATTTGTTTGATAGGGATATCTTTTTTTTATTATTTTAGCTCTAGATAAAGCTCCATCTAACTCATCTCCAACAGAAGCACCTGTTATTATTGAAATTTCTAAATCCTCTCCAGTTTTAGACCTTTCTGCTAAAGCTAATGGTACTGCCTTTGGATATCCGGCAGCTGTAAACCCACTGGTACCTACAAGCATTCCATCCTTTATATACATTGAAGCTTCCTTTGCTGTTGTTAATTTTTTCTTTAATTTTTCACATCTTAATCTTTCTTTTAACATATCGATCTTCCTTTACTTATTGGACTATTAATAAATACTTCAATAAAAAAGCACGGTAAAGTAAGGTCGTCTTCCTTACTCTACCGTGCAATAACTACTTCTAGATAAAAGGTCTTTTCATCCCATAGCTATATGTGATATGCCTATTATTTTTATTTTTTTATTCGCCTATGATTATAATATAAAGTTATTAATCTATCAAGTGCTTTTTGACTTATAAGTGAAATTATTTATTTTTTATTTGTTTATACTTATTACTACAGCTTCTAATAGCTGATATTATGGGTTTCTTTGCAGAACCATAGTAATACTTTTCTAATTCCTCTTCAATTTCCTTAACACATTTTATATTTTTTCCCACTACTAAATCATTTATAAAATTCTTAGCCATTTCAGTTGCAAAAGTGCATTCAGTTTCTAATATTTTTCCAGTTTCCTTATCTACAGTCATTCCTACACCTATTACTTTGTATAGTTCCCAAGCTGTTATACCTTCTGGTAGTTTTGCATAACCTGTTAAAAATAATTTTTCCCTTTTCACTTATAATCACTCCAAAGATAATAAAAATTCATCTTTCATATTAAATATATGTATTACTTTAAAACTATATGACTAAACCTAATTGTTTGATTTTTTTTGAAAATCTCTCCTTTTAATTATAACATTATTCGACAAAAAAACAAATGATAACAATGGGTTTTCTAGTTATTTTAAAATTACCTTATACTCTAAAATATAATTGATCTCCACCATACTCTATTCCAGTACTTTTTCCAATTCCTTTGTAGATAACTTTTGATTTTTTTATATCCTTAAGTTCTAATATTACTTCTCCTTTTAAGTTTTCCTTTACTAAGGGAATCATATTACCTTCTTTTGGTCCCATACAACTAATAAATTTTTCTTTTCTAGTTTTTGTTTTCACCCTAAGTATTAAATCTTTTCTTTTAAAACTTATTTCTACATCATTTTCATATTCTTTTATCTTCATTTTACTTCTATTTATAGTTGTGAAAGAATAAAAAACATCATCTATATTTAACCCCACTAAAAAACCACTGAAACTTCCAAATAAAAAAGGAACTTTTCCTACAGAACATGTAAAAGCTATGTTTTTATTATCAAAGGAATTAGATTGAATCCATATCCAAGACTTAGGAAAAGAATGACCCCAGTTTTTTTCTATATATACCTTTCCACCGGTAAAATCTATCATTTCATTATCTATATTTAAAACTCCCTCTATTTCACCATTTTGAGCGCATACTTGACTATAACATTCCATAAACCAAAAGTAATTATAAAAGCCCATACTACCTGGATTGATAAATGTATCAGGCCACTTTTTTATGTTTTTTAATTTTAAATTTCCCTTAATTGTTTCATTATTAAATTTTAAATCTAAATTAAGTTTATCCAATGAAAAATAATTTTCACAAATATTTATTTGAAACACTTTATTATTGTATTTAAAATCATTTTCACTATATTTAATATAATTATAATTTGAATTTTTTCCATCTAAAACTTGAATAAATGAATGGGAACTTTTTTTATCTCTACCTTTAACTATTCCAGGTATAAAGGCAAAAACCCTATCATTAAACCTATCACAAACTTTATAATACCACCCTTCAAAAAAAACTTTCTTTTTATTATTTCCATGATACAAATCTGGATTTCTAATCTCTTTAAACAAATTCACTCCTCCTAAAAAGTACTTATATATAACCTTTTCTATATAAATACTTTTTATGTATAAAAATATAGTTTAATAAAAAAGCTATTACTAGAAAACTCTAGTAATAGCTTTTAAAATTTTTAGTTATAGATTCCTATTTCTCTTACCTTTTTATATCTATTATTTAATAATTCCTTCTTTTCTAACTTTAGTAACTTTGATATTTCATCGTTTAAATAATTTTTTATATTCTCAGATACTAAATCTAAATCCTTATGAGTACCACCAGGTGGCTCTTTTATTATTTTATCTATCACTTTTAAATCTAATAAATCTTTAGAAGTTAATTTCATAATATCAGCTGCTTCTTCAGCTAATGAAGCATCTTTCCAAAGAATACTTGAAAGTCCTTCCGGAGATATAACTGAATATATTGAATGCTCTAGCATACATATTCTATCCCCAATACTAAGTCCTAGTGCTCCACCACTTCCACCTTCTCCTATAACTACAACTAAAATTGGTGTCTTAAGACCACTCATTTTGAGTAAATTAGTAGCAATCGCTTCACCTTGTCCTCTTTGTTCTGCTTCTAATCCACAATATGCTCCTGGAGTATCAACAAACATAATTACTGGTCTATTAAATTTCTCTGCTTGTTTCATAAGTCTTAAAGCTTTTCTATAACCCTCAGGATGGGGCATACCAAAATTTCTCTTTATATTATCTTTTGTGTCTTTACCCTTTTGATGTCCTATAACTGTAACCGGGGTATCCTCTAAAATTGCAATACCACCTACAATGGCGTTATCATCTCCATAGTTTCTATCTCCATGAAATTCAATAAAGTCAGTAAAAATCTTCTCAATATACTCAAGTGTCGTAGGTCTTTCTTTATGTCTTGCTATTTTCACCTTTTGCCAAGGAGTTATATTTTCATATATTTCATCTTTCATATTATCTAACTTATTTTTTAATATTTTTATTTCATTAGATAAATCAACTTCATTTTCTTTGGAGAATTTTTCTAATTCTCCTATTTTATTTTCAAGTTCTATTATAGGTTTTTCAAATTCTAAATCATTACTCATATCTTTCACTTCCCATTGTATGAATATATAATATTTTATAAATTTTCTCCTTTAGATACTTTCTCTTTACTATTTTATCTATAAATCCCTTTTCTTTTAAAAATTCAGATCTTTGAAAACCTTCAGGTAGTCTCTGTCTTATAGTTTGTTCTATAACTCTAGGTCCTGCAAAGCCTATTAAAGCCTTTGGTTCTGCTAAGATTATATCTCCAAGCATTGCAAAACTTGCAGTAACTCCTCCTGTGGTAGGGTCTGTTAAAACTGATATAAAGGGAAGTTTCTCATCAGAGAGTCTATTAAGGGCAGCAGAAGTTTTACCCATTTGCATTAATGATAATATTCCTTCCTGCATTCGTGCTCCTCCTGAGGCACAAAAGATAATAACAGGAAGTTTTTTTTCTATAGCTTTTTCTATAGCTCTTGTTATTTTCTCGCCAACAACGCTTCCCATACTTCCCATCATGAAGTTTGCTTCCATAACACATAAAATAGCTTTTATGCCCTTTATATCTCCCTCTCCTGTTACTATAGCTTCTACTTCCTTAGATTTATCCGCAGCCTTTTTTAACTTCTTATCATACTCAGGAAATTCTAAAGGATTACCTGCTTTTAATTCTTTATCGTATTCAATAAATGTATCTTTATCAAATATCATATTAATTCTTTCCCTTGCAGGTATCCTAAAATAATAATTACATTTTCCACATGTGTATAAATCTTCTTTTATATCCTCTTTAAGTAGGATTTCACCGCATTTTTTACATTTTGTCCACAACTTATTATCAATATCATCTTGTTTTTTATTTTCGTTTTTCTTTATATTATTTGAATAATTATTATCATTATCAACACTTACTGTTGCATATTTCTTCTTTCTAAACAGAGCCTTTAACATTTTATTCCTCCTCCATTATTTCCTTTTCTATAAAGGATGTATTTATGCAATTTTCAATAAACTTATTATTATTAAGTATTTCTTTATGAAAATCAACATTAGTATAAATCCCTGTAATAATAATCTCATCTAAGGCTCTTTTCATTCTATTTATTGCTTTTTTTCTATCTTTATCCCATACTATAAGCTTTCCTATCATAGAATCATAGGTAGGTGGTATTTTATAACCACTATATATATGACTATCTACTCTAACACCATTACCTCCTGGTAAAAAGACATTTTCTATGGTACCAGGTGAAGGTCTAAAGTTATTTTTTATATCTTCAGCATTAATTCTACATTCTATAGAATGTCCATTTATTTTTACATCCTCTTGTGAAATATTAAGCTTTTCTCCCCAGGCAATTTTAATTTGTTCTTTTATCAAATCTAAACCTGTAATATACTCAGTTACAGGATGTTCTACCTGTATTCTTGTATTCATTTCAATAAAATAAAACTTATTGTGCTTATCTAGTAAGAATTCAACGGTTCCTGCACTTTCATAATTAACAGCCTCTGCTGCTTTAATTGCCATTTCTCCCATTTTATTTCTTAATTCTTCACTAATTACATTACATGGTGCTTCTTCTAATACTTTTTGATTACGTCTTTGAAGAGAACAGTCCCTCTCTCCTAGATGAATAATATTACCATGTTCATCAGCTAAAATTTGAAATTCAATATGTCTAGGTTCTTCTATAAACTTTTCTATATACATTAAGTCATCACCAAATGCCTTAGAAGATTCTGATTTGGCCATATTAAATTTAGATATAAATTGATCTTCATCATAGACGATTCTCATACCTCTGCCGCCACCGCCACTTGAAGCTTTTATAATTACAGGAAAACCAATATCCTTTGCAATTTCAAATGCTTTAAAACCATCTGTTGTACCTTCTTCTGAACCTGGTACAACAGGTACCTTTGCGTTTATCATAGCTTTTCTAGCTTCAGATTTATTTCCCATTTTATTTATATGTTCTTCCTTTGGTCCTATAAGCTTTATATTATGCATCTTACAAATCTTAGCAAACTTTGGATTTTCAGATAAGAAACCATAACCAGGATGTATCGCCTCTGCCCCTGATACTATAGCTGTACTAATTATATTTTTTATATTTAAATAACTCTTTGAAGAGATTGCTGGACCTATGCAAACTGCATGATCTGCCATATGAACATGTAATGAATCCCTATCTATCTCTGAATAAATAGCTACTGTTTCTATTCCTAACTCCTTACATGCTCTTATTATTCTTAAGGCAATTTCTCCTCTATTAGCAATAAGTACTTTTTTAAACATTACTTAAATTACCTCCTAATTTTCATTAAAGGTTGTCCATACTCGACTGGTTCTTCATTTTCAACCATTATTTCTATTACCTCTCCTGATTCTTCACTCTCAATTTCATTCATAATCTTCATAGCTTCTAATATACAAAGTGTTTGTCCCTTTTTAACTTTATCTCCAACCTTTATAAAGGGATCAGAATCAGGACTAGAAGATTCATAGAACACTCCTACTATAGGGGATTTTACTATATATATATCTTCACTAGTTTCTTCTATAGGTTTATTATCCTCTGGTTTATTAACTTCTTCTTTATAATGAATCTCGTTATTTTCTATATTTTTATGAGTCTCTTTTTTATCTGATGATTTTGAAATACTTATCTTTAAGTCTTTTTTATCAATATCAACTTTTTCAATACTTGTTCTATCAATAGTTAAAATTAAATCCTTTATTTCATTAACGTTCATTTTAAACCTCCTAATTTTGGCATCTTATTTTAGTACCTGGTATTAATACTAGTTTGTATTATATCATCTAAGTAACATTTTTTCAATTTAATTTGTTAAATAGAAAAAGTTATAATTTGGCAATTAAAAATCTCCACACTATTTCCGTGTGGAGATTAACATATTATTCTTGTTCTGTATGAATCGTATCACCATTTATTGTATTTCTTTGTCTTATCATTCTTTCACTCTTTGGACATCTTATTTCAAGAACTCCACTTTGAATATTTGCATCTATTAATTCAGCTCTTACACTTGTTGGTAAAGCAACTGTTCTATTAAGGGATATATGCTCACGTCCAGTCCAAGCCATTCCTGAAATTGTAACAGAATTATCTGTCACATTTAAATTTAAATCCTCAACCTCTACATTAGATACACTTGCTGATACTATAACATCACTAGATGTTTCTGATATATCTATACTTGGTTGAACCATTGCACTTCTTACACAACATCTATTTTGTGGAAATTGATTTGGTGTGAAATTACCACTAAATTGATTATTATATTGACTAGCACTAACCATAGGTGCTGTATGTGTTGGTTCATAATTACTCATATTAGTTTGATGCTGTATATCAGTATATCCAGAACCATTAAAATGATTATTAAAACTTGATATACTATTATAGTTTTCTGGCTGAGTATGGGAAGCACTCACTGTTGTAGTTGGATTAAGACTATAAGTTACTGTAGAACCTACATTTGAAATTGTTCTAGATACTGGTGAAAATCTAATTTGATTATGCACTTAAATTCCTCCTAATAATTTTTTAATATCTCTTGTCACAAAAAGTATTATGTGTTTTGCCCATTAAAAATATTCAAATAATTATTAGAATAAATAACAAATTTCTACCTATAATAATTTAAGTAATCTCATAAAGAAAGGATAAAAAAATGGACATAAATAAAAGAAATAAATTAATTGAAGAAATATCAAGAAAGAGAAATTCTAATCTAATATGCTATATTGCAGGAGATAGGCAAAATGTAAGTACTAGAATAGCTCCTGATATTATTCCTGTTTTTTATAAACATTTAGAAGATTTCAAAGATAAAAATAAAAGAATTGATTTACTATTATTCACTAAAGGTGGAGATGTTCTTACTGCTATGAGATTAGTAGAACTAATACATGAATATACTAATAATTTTTCTGTATTAATTCCTCATAAAGCTTATAGCGCAGGAACTCTTATTTCCCTAGGTGCATCTGAAATAGTAATGACAAAAATGGCTGAATTAAGCCCAGTAGATCCAAATGTTACAAATGTATTTAATCCAAAGGATCCTAATAATCCTTCTGCTAAGATTCCTATAAGCGTTGAAGATGTATACTCATTTATTTCTTTAGTTAAAGATATTATGAAAATAGAAGATGATCAGTCTTTAGCAAAAGTATATTCCCATCTTCTAGAATCTGTCCATCCTTTAGCATTAGGAAGTATTTATAGAACATATTCTTTAATAAGAAAAGTTTCAAAGAAAATTTTGTTATCCCATATGGGCTATGATAAGGAAAACAAGGTTAACAATATAGTTGATTTTCTAACTGAAAAATTATTTTCTCATAATTATATGATCAGTAGAAGAGAAGCGAAAAATGATATTAAATTACCTGTAGAATATCCTGATGAAGAATTAGAATATGATATATGGAATTTATATAAGGAATATGAAAAAGATCTACTTTTAGAAAAACCATTTTCTCCTGAGGAAAATTCAAACACAAACGGAAGATTTCAGGTTAGTAGTGGAATCATAGAAAGTCAACAAAGAACCGATTTGTATTTATTTGAAGGTTTAGTTCAAAGAAATACTTCATCACCTAATAAACCAAATAATATAAATATTATTTTTAAAGGATGGAAAAATGTTAGAAAGGAGAGTAGTTAATGAGGGATAGAAAAAATTCTAAATATAAAAAATATATGAAGATTTGCAATGAATCCGGCTGTATTTCTGCTAATTATAAAAATCAAAATATTGAAGATGGTGAAATTATTATCCCCTATGATAATAATGAAAGTGGGGAGTTTAAAAATTTTGAATATAGAAATGAAGAATAATGGATTGCAATATTGCAATCCATTTATTTTATCTAAATTTATAAATTAAAGAAAATATGAAATATCATTTTAACATACCCTTTAAAAGAGTATCTTCTTCTATAATTTTTTTAGCCATATCACGCTTTTTCTCATCGTGAATAATTGTACGTCTTTGTGGCTTGATAGTAGGAGCTATATCTATAGCCTTAAAAAAATCCTTTGCTTTTAAATTTAATGTTTCAGCATACTCCCAAAATCCTGTTGCCTTCAATATATTTATAATTTCCTGTACTTTATTATCCTGTAATCTGCCTATTATATATGTAGATATTCCCACTTGTATTCCATGGAGTTGAGGCTTTTCTACAATCTTATCTAATGCATGGGATATTAAGTGTTCGCTCCCGCTTGATGGAGCTGACGTCCCACTTATTTCCATAGATATACCATTCATTATTAATGAATCAACTAAATTATGAATGAAATTTGGTTCCTTTATAGAATAAAATGGTAAGCTTAAAAAACTTTCTACTGCTTTTCTAGAAATCATAACAGCAAAGTCATCAACTGTTGTAGTTTTGTTTCTTTCTTCATATTGCCAATCCCATAAAGCTGTTATATTTGATATTAAATCACCTATTCCTGAATAAACAAAATAATCAGGAGCACTTGCAATGATTGTTGTATCTACAATAATTCCATAGGGTACTTTTGCCGGTACAGTTGTTCTCTTTCCATCTATAAAAAGTGAAGCCACAGGACTCCCAAAGCCATCATTAGAAGTAGAGGTTGGTATACTTATAAAAGGCATACGCCTTAAAAACGACATATATTTTGACACATCCAAAACTTTTCCGCCCCCTACAGCTAAAATAGCATCCACATCATTAGATATTGAAAAAGCTTCTTGGGTAATACTACAATAATCTATAGTATTAATTATTTTACTTTTAAACTTAATATTAGCCTCATTTAATATTTTATCTATCCTCTCCCCTAATAATTTTTTCATATGTTCATCGAAAAAAATAACTATATTATTTAAATTTTCCCTATTTAATAAATAACCTAATTTATCTAAACTATTAGGACCTGATTCAACTATAGAAGGTATAGAAATTCTATGAAATTTAGATTTCATCTTTTAGCTCCCTTTTCTTTAATATATACTCAATATCTTTAAATGAATTAAAAGAGTGAAAATTTACCCCTTTCTCTTTAAATATAGAAATGAGTTTATTAGTTGCAAATCTTTCATCACAGAGTAAACTTGGTTCATAATCAGGCATACTATCACCTGCATAAAACGTTTTATTATATTTAGATTTTAAATATTTAACTACTTTTTTCTTATCAATACCATATCTTTCTGAATAAAATTTATCAGTAGGGTCAATATCAAAATGTATTCCTTTATCTTTATAAACCGCTTTATTAGAATACACTGTAATATCCTGTAATGATAAATGTTCAAACAATATATCAATATAATATCTAGTTCCTGCACTTAATACTATAAAATCACCATTTTTACTATGTATAAAATCAATAAAATCCTTTAAATAAGGATCTATTTTCATTTTTATTATATCCTTATATATTTGTTCTTCATCCTGCCCTATATTTTTAAAAATATAACTTAAAAAATCAATATCTTTCATTTCACCCCTTTGCCATTTCTTATATTTATCATTACCTTCTTTTTCTAAATACATATCAATAATATGCCAATAAAAATCTTTCTTTGTTATAGTTCCATCAAAATCTGAAATAAAAACAAAGTCTCCTAACATTTTATCAACTCCTTTTAACCTTTTATTAGTATATACTTTTATGAAAAATTATATTTAAATCATTTAATAATAATTTTTACTTACAGCTTTATTAAATCTTTAACTAACAAAACACCCCTTAAAACTAGTAGGAGTGTTTAATGCTCTTAAATTTATTTTTCTAAGATATAATCAATATAACCCTGTTTTATTTTATCACCATTATATATTCTTTCTAGTATCCTTTCTTCTTTAAATACTATACTCATGTCTTTAAAATACTTCTCTGATTCCTTACTTGTATGATATGAATGTATTACCTTTTCTCCATCTTCTATTTCTATGTATTCATCTTTTCCTATCCTTTTGCCTAACCCACATCTATAATCATTAATTGAAACAAAATTTATAAAGCAAAGACCTCCTGGTTTCAAAACTCTTTTTATTTCTTCTATTGCTTTAGAAATATCATTTTTTCCCATATGAAAAATAGTATTATAAGAATATATAAAGCTTATAGATTCATTTTTAAATGTCAAATTTCTCATATCACCCTTTAAGATATTTAAGTTAACTCCATTCCTCTTTTGAAATTCATAAGCTTTATTTAACTGCTTATCACTTATTTCTATACCATAGGTCTCGTAGTTAAATTCATTAAATAAAGCTAAAGGTGGACAGTCTCCTCCTGCACCACAGTCAAGAACTATTCTTTTTAAATCACTCCCATTACAATATCTTAAAAATTTATAAAGTTGGGTTTGACGATAAATTATATCCATAAGATCACCTCTTGTAAAGTTTTATATCCTTTCTCAATTATTTAATGAATTTAATTTCTAAAATTATTTGCCATTAAAAAACATATCACTAACTAGTCATATTATGCTTTATTTCTATATTTTATAAATAAATCCTTTTAATTATTTAATAAAAAAATTAAGAAAAGCTTAAAATCACTTTCCTTAATTTTCAAATATTTCCTATGCTTTTTTAACTCTTAGTTTTATTTTCTAAATATTTAATAAGTGGTGCAATTTGAACCAAAGTAGGTGCTCCTTTCATCCAAACTTGTTGTTTTAACACTTCAATAATTTCTTCCTTATTAGCACCATATTTCAATGCCTTATTCATTTCTAATTTAGCTCTAGTTTCGTTTTTGTCAAATACTGCAGTTGCTAACGCTATAAGATATCTATATTTTAGTGGAATAACTCCCTCTGACCATATTTCATGATGATACTTAGATAATATATCTTGAAAATTATCACCAAAGGATTCAGATACCATTACTCCTGGTGGCACAAATCCTATTTCTTTTTTAAAATCTTTCTTATCCATAATTTCACTCCTCCTCGTCTTTTTTATATTAATATCATTTACGTTTTTTAATACTTTATTTATTGTTTTAAATTATATATATTATAAAGAAATATGTATGTAACAAATGTTACGTGTGTATTTTTTAAAGAAAAAAACACATACTAATGTAGAAAAATTTATAAGGAGAGATATTATGGAAAATGATATGTTTTGCTATCAATGTGAGCAAACAGCCGGAGGTAAAGGCTGTGTTAAATTCGGTGTTTGTGAAAAAAGTCCTGAAGTTGCTAATTTACAAGATTTATTAATACATCAATTAAAAGGTATTGGCTTTTATGGAGAAAAGTGTTTAGAAAAGGGAGAAAAAATCCCTGAAAAAATTAATAAATTTATTGCTGATACTATGTTTTCTACATTAACAAATGTAAATTTTGATCCAGAAAGGTTTGTTGAATATAATATAAAAGCCAATAAATTTAAAAGAAAGCTAATGAGATTAGCTGGCGATATCTCAGATGTACCAAAGGATGCAGATTATTTAGCTCCTGAAAATAAAAGGGGTATGCTATTAGCTTCTGAAAACATAGGAATAATGTCTGATGAAGACTTAGATATGGATATTAGGTCCTTAAGAGAATTATTAATTTATGGACTTAAAGGCATGGCTGCCTATGCCCATCATTCCTATGTTTTAAATAAATTTGATGATGAAGTAAATGGTTTCTTTTATAAGGGTTTAGCAGCTACCTTAAATGACTCTTTAACTGTAGATGATTTATTCAATCTTAATATGAAGTTAGGTGAAGTTAACCTTAGATGTATGGAAATGTTAAATAAAGCCCATACAGATGCCTATGGACATCCTACACCTACAGAGGTTTCAATCACTAAAAAGAAAGGTCCTTTTATAATAGTTTCAGGTCATGATTTAAAGGATTTACATGAGCTTTTACAACAAACCGAAGGTAAAGGTATAAATATATATACCCATGGAGAAATGTTACCAGCCCATGGATATCCTGAATTAAATAAATTTGATCATTTAGTAGGTAATTTTGGAGGAGCTTGGCAAAATCAACAAAAAGAATTTGATAATATTCCTGGTGCTATATTAATGACAACAAATTGTCTTATGAAACCAAGGGAAAGTTATAGTGATAGATTATTTACAACTAGTATTGTTGGTTTTCCCAATATTCCTTATATCTCAGAGGAAAATGAAAAAAAAGACTTTAGTGAAGTAATAAATAAAGCACTTAAATTAGGTGGATTTCCAGATGATGAGAAAGATAAAAAAATAACAGTAGGTTTTGGTCATAAAGCTGTATTAAGTCATGCTGAAAAAATTGTTGATTCAGTTAAAAAGGGAACTATAAAGCATTTCTTTGTTATAGGTGGATGTGATGGAGCAAGATCAGGTAGAAATTACTATACTGAATTTGCAGAAAAAACTCCAAAGGATACCATTATATTAACTTTGGCCTGTGGCAAATATAGATTTAATAAACTCGAATTTGGAACAGTTGAAGGATTGCCTAGACTATTAGATGTAGGGCAATGTAATGACACTTATAATGCCATTGTTATTGCTAAAACTCTTTCAGAAGCTTTTGATTGTGATATAAATGAGCTTCCTCTTTCTTTAGTTTTATCTTGGTACGAACAAAAGGCTGTTGCAATTTTATTAACATTATTACACCTAGATATAAAAAATATATATTTAGGACCAACACTACCAGCTTTTGTAACACCGAATATATTACAAGTTTTAACTGATAAATTTAAATTAACTCCTATATCCACCGCTGACAAAGATCTTGAAGCAATTTTAGGTTAATATAAATTTCTAAGTATTTTTTTAAAAGAAAAAGCAAATAATAAACCCATACTAAAATTATGGAGGGATATTATGCAAAAGAATTCAAGACAACAACTTCAAGATGTTTGTAATCAACTTCAAAATTCAAGAAACAACTTAACACAGGCTTTAAATACTGTTGAAAAGCAACAAAACAGACAACAACTTCAAAACACATTAAATGAAGTAGATAGAGCTTTACAAACAGCCAATACTTCTCTTAATAATTTCCAAGGTTAACATTAAAAGATGGGGAAAATCTCCCCATCTTATTTATTTAGCTCTTTATGCCATTCTTTATGTAAAAAACTTATATTACAATCTTTAATAGCTTTCTTATAGCTTATTTTTCCCTTAGTTTTATAAACTTTAGTCAAATACTTAACTCTATTTTCTATATGATTTTCTTTTTCTTCTTTCTCTTTTAAAACAATACCATGTCCTGGAATAAAATCATATTTTATATATTTTTTTAAACTCTTTAATGAATTAATATGTCTTTTTAACCCTTCAAATTCTACCGATGGCAATAAAGATTTACCGTCATTTGAAAACATTAATTCATCTGCTATATATAAATATTTATCGTTAATAATAATTATCATAGTACATATCGAGTGTCCTGGAAAATAAATCATTTTTAATTTATGCCTTCCAAAATTAATTTCTTTTGTTTCTTTTATAAGAATATCAGGTTTATAATATCTATGATCTTCTTTTTTAGTCCACATATCTAAAGTCTTTTTATAATTATAGCTTCCATATATTAATATCTCGGATAACTTTTTAAGGCCATTCATATGATCATCATGAAAGTGGGAAATTATTACTCTCTTGATTGTTAAATTCTCATTTTTTAAATCATTAAAAACCTTAAACCCCTGATTTTCATAACCTGCATCGATAAGTAAAACTTCTTCACTATTTACTATAGCTAATAATTATTACCAAAGTATTTACCTGGTTTTGGATCAAAAGTATACATATAAATATCATTTTCTATTTTTTCTTTTAACATATTTCATCCTATACAATTAATAAAACTATCATTTTTAATCTATTACTTATTAATATATACTCTTTAGTTTGTATAATCTTTTAACATTTTCAGTAGTTCTTTTTTCAACTTCTTTAACTGAAACATCTTTTAATTCTGCTATCATAGCTGCCACATAACTAACATACAAAGGTTCATTTCTTTTTCTATAAAGAGGCGCTGGTGTTAGGGAAGGAGAGTCTGTCTCAATGAAAAGATTTCTTAAAGGAATTTCCTTTGCTACTTTCTTAAGCTTTTTAGCATTTTTATATGTAACTGGTCCAGATATTGAAATATAAAATTCCATTTCGGCATATTTTCTTGCTAATTTTACATCACCTGAATAACAATGTATTACTCCCTTTAGATTACTATCTAACTCATCTTTTATAATATTATATGTATCAATATTAGCTTCTCTATCATGTACTACTATAGGTAATTTTAATTCTTTAGCTAAATTAATTTGTCTTCTAAACCATTTCTTTTGAATAACTTTAGAAACATAATCATAATGATAATCTAATCCAATTTCTCCTATGGCGACTACATTTTTATTATTTGCTAGAGTCTTTAATAAGACAATAGTGTTTTCATCCATCTCATTAGTATTTACTGGATGTATTCCTACACTAGCAAATATATTATTATATTTCTTAGCTAGTGATACTGAAGCCACTGAACTTGCTACTGAACTTCCGGAAGTAATCACAACCTCTATATTATTTTTTCTTAGATTTTTTATTAATTTCTCCCTATCTTTATCAAATCTAGGAGATGTCAAATGTGCATGACTATCTATTAACATTTTTATCCCTCCATCTGATAACATTATAAAACATATTAACTGACATCTGTATGTCATCTATTAATATTAATTATTATATTGTTTTAAAAGATTATTTAAATAATTCTTTACTTCTTGTCTAAAATAACTAGGTTCTAAAACTTCACATTTCTTTCCAAAACTTAAAATATATTTTATTAGCCCTTCTTCATAGGGAAAATCATCTTCAACAATATATGTATCGTCTTTTGTTTTTTTAATTTTATTTTTATCAAAATATTCAGTAAGCTGTAATCCAATTTCTTTATTAAATTTAAGTTTTACTTTAATACTTCCTTTTTCATAACTTTTTTCAAATATTTTATCTAATTCTTTTTGTGAAATATCTCTTTTATTAAAACTAAAACCTAAAGATAGATTTCTCATTCTAACTAATTTAAATCTTCTATAATCATTTCTAATTCTACAAAAGGCTGTTAAATACCATTGTCCACTACTAAAGTTTATTTGTATTGGTTCAGCAATTCTTTTAGAATGTTCCATATTTCTATTTATGTATTGAAATTTAAGAAGTTTACTTTCTTCTATAGCCTTATTTATTAGGAATAAAAATTCCTTTAGCTCTTTTTCCATACTAAAGTGTGACATGTCTATTTTTAATCTATCAGATTCTAATTTCTCATATTTATTTTTAAATTTTAATACTATATCATTAAAATTTTTATTTTTTCCAAATAAAAAACTTAAATTATCCATTAAAGGTACTAAAGTTTGTAATTCTTCCTCATTAAAAAAAAGATTATCTAAGTCATAATTCTCCATTATATAAAAGCCTCCACCTTTACCACCATCAGAGGCAACTGGAACACCTGCTTCACATATTTTATCAATATCTCTATATATCGTTCTTACCGATACTTCAAAGTGTTGAGCTAATTCTTTTCCTGTAACTAAACCCTTATTTGATAGTATTAGTAAAATTGAAAGTAATCTATTAACCCTAATTTTACTCATCCCCTTTTTCATACTCTATATCATACAAATATATTATAAAAAAAGTTTCTCTTAATCGTCTCTAGATCTCCTTTAACAAATATATATAACAAATTAGACTTCTATAAATAATACTGCTATTTACTATAGTAAGTAGCAGTATTATATCTAAAGCACTTTATTACTTTTAAGCCTCTTTTTATATATATACATCCTTTCATCGGCTATTTTTACTAATCCATTGTAATCATCGCTATCCTCAGTAAAGCTTGAAATACCATAACTAAAACTACATTTGAACTTATCGCCTTCAAAGGTAATAGGATTATCATGAAAATATTTAGATAAATTTTCAAATTTTAATTTTAAATCTCTAACATTTATATCAAAAAATATTGCTATGAACTCATCTCCACCATACCTTGCAAAAATATCTACATTCTTCATCTCATTTTTCATTTTTTCAGTAAATGTTTTAATTAGTTTATCCCCTGCTAAATGTCCATTTGTATCATTTATTATTTTTAGTCCGTTTATATCAAATATTACTAATAAGAAAGATTCATTAGACTCTTTTAATTTTTTTTCAAAAAGCTCTTCAAAATATCTTCTATTATATATATTAGTAAGATTATCATATCTAGATAGATATAAATTTTGTTCATATAATCTGTGTTTTTCTATGGCTATTTCTATATGACTTCTCATATTTTCCATAAGTTCTATATCTATCTCATCAAAAATATTGTTTTTACAACTATCAACATTTAATAAACCATAAAGTTGTCCATCTATTATTATAGGAGCACTTAAGGATGATCTTATGATAATATCTAGATCATTTTCAATTATATCTGGTACTTGCTCTATTAACATATCTTGAATATCTTCTATTATAATAGTTTTTTCTATATTTCCTTTAGTCTTTTTCCATGTAAATGAATCTTTAAGTTTCACACTAAAGTCTTTAGATTTTACCTTATTATAACCTCTAGTAGCTTCAATTTTAAGATTGTTTTCATTATCAAGTATTAAAACACATGCAACATCGGCATTTTTCATTGTTTGAAAAACCTTTTCTAATATTAAATCATAAAGTTCAGATATATTCTTAGTTCCTATTATTCCGTGGGTAATTTCAAGCATAGCATCTTTTATTTTAAGTAATCTATTAATTCTTTCCCTTGCCTTTTTTCTCTCTGTTATATCTAATATTACTCCAACGATTCCTAAGGATTCTCCTCTTTTATTTGTAAATACATCTTTAGTTACATTTATTTCTTTTACTAATCCCTTTATATTTTCTAATTTTGAATCATACGTAACCCTCTTTTTATTTTTTAGAAGATTTCTATCTATTTTATCATGTTCTTTAGCAGTCTCTTTAGGTAATATATCATAAATATTACTTCCAATTATGTCTTCTTTTTTCAAACCTAAAAAATCTAAATGTGCTTTGTTTGAATATATATAATACCCGTTAGTATTTTTATAAAATATGGGATTTGGAATTGTATCTATTATAGCTTCTAGAAGTTTTTCATTATATTCTATTTCACTTTCTTTATTTTTAATTTTCTTTGACCCATTTGTATACATGAAAACCACCCTAATTAAAATATATTTATTTTACCATAAATTTCATATTTTTGACTTCCTTTATGTTATTTAATTCTATACTAATAATATTTTTCCTCTTTCTTACATCATCCTTATTTTAAATATAAACATATCCCTATTTGTACTTTATTATTACATTCATTTATTTTTTCAAAAATAATAGACATAAAAAAAGAGCAAATAATATTGCCCTTTTTTATTACTAATTACACTTTCTGTTTCTTCATTAAGCCAGTCAAAAATAAGTTCTTTATCGTTTTTTTATTTAAAAATATATTACATAAATTAAAGTGATAACCGCTTAATTAATCTTAATTTCTTTTATCTTTTTTTCTTTAGTATCATTATTAATAAACTCATTTGTACTTTCATTAATAACCTCAATCAAATCTTTATAATGCTTCTCCATTGGTAAGCCCACTTTTGAATCTATATATTTTACACTACTGTCTATTAGCTTAATTTTTAAAGATACTATCTCTTTAAGAACATTTTTATTCATCCTCTTCACCACCGAAACGTATCTTTAATATTTCTTCTTTAAATTTTGCACCCTTTATTTTTAAATTAATTAACTTTCTTGGTAGTATAATATTTCTTTTATAATTACCTGCTTTAATGATAACTTCATCTCCCTTTTGATTTAAAGACAAATCTTTTTTATCCATAAAAGGCATATAAACCGAATAAATGTATTCATTATCTTTTTTCTCAATCTTTTGTATTCTTTTGCTATATTTTATATCAATAGCATTTTCATTTTTGAAAATTTCATTACCCATTCTTGAAAGCATATTAACACCAACTACCTCTTTATCAAATAATGGTGCATAATAGATAGGAACAGGTGAAAAACTTTCTTTAATAACTTTTATATATTTTTTATGAATATCCTTCCAAGATTTAAAATACCCTTCATTCACATCCTCAGGTATAACTCTATTTACAACAATAGAATCCACATTAAAATCATACATATTTAAATAAGTAAAACTTCTCTGAGCTTCTTTGATGACCATTTTTTCAGGATTTACTACAACTCTAATACTTGTAACCTTTTTATCTATAAAAATATCCCTCATTTCATCAAGCTTTTTATAAAGCCTATCAATCTCTCCCATTACTGAATCATCAGGCATTGGTAAGCCTAATATAGGTTCTGCCACTGGCTTAAAAACCTTTATAGCTTTACGCTTTATTGGGAATAACTTTTCCATCCACCATCTAAGCATCTCTGGGAAACTTAAAAGCTTCAATGTTTCCCCTGTTGGTGCACAATCAACTATAATTACATCATAAGTGTTATTTTTATAGTAATCTAAAATCCTTAAAAGACTTAATAAATCCTCCATACCTGGGAATATTGTTAATTCCTCTGAAGTTATATCCTTTACTGTCTTAGCTGTAAATAATGATGTTAAATAATCCTGTACTTTTTTCCATCCCTTTTCCATCTCATATAAAGAATTAACTTCCTGAGCCCACATGTTTTTTATTATTTCAACTGGTTCAGAATCTAATTTATTATCAAGAGCATCACCTAAACTATGTGCTGGATCTGCACTAATAACTAAAGTTTTTTTTCCTTTTTTAGCACTTTTTACTGCTGTAGCTGCAGCTACACTTGTTTTACCTACTCCACCTTTTCCGGTATATAGAATTATTCTCATAAAACCCCTCCCAAATGTTTTAATTGCGAATATTACGAATTACGAAGTATTTCTTTGATGAAAAACCCATCTATAATGGGCTTTATTCTATATCTATACTTTTTAATGAAGGTTCTTCTTCATTTTTTTCACTCTTTTTTATATTATCCTTATTAACAGCTTCTATTACTTTTAAAATTATTCCATTTAATACTTTAATCTCTTCATCTGTTATAGAATTATATACAACATTTATATAATGAGATATACTTTCTTTTAAGGCATTTATAACTTCTGTTCCCTTTTTAGTTAACTTAATTACAACTACCCTTCTATCACTTTCACTTCTTTCTCTTTTTAAATAGCTCTTTTTTACTAACCTATCAACTATTCCCGTTGCCGTACTCATTGAAACATTTACATTATCTGCTATCTTACTCATAATAACTTCTCCGTGCCTATCTACAATTAACATTGCAAAAAGCTCTGATTTAGATAGTTTTAAGTCTATATCTATCCATTCTTCTGGATAGAAAATCCTTTGCATATTATCTAAAATTGCATTTATTACTTTCTCTTGATTCATAAAAGTTCACCCTTTAAATACTTCGTTTTACGTACTATTTGCTTTTAGTATATTATACTTTTATTTTCTTGTCAATACTCAGTATTATTAGAGTTTCCCCAAAATACAAATTTAAAATCGCCAAAGCACAGTTAAACAAAAGCTTTAGACATAATTAACTGTTGTGATTGCTTGATTTTATACAAGGGCTTAGGTATGAAATTTTCTATACCAG
>VENA01000071.1 GCA_009711785.1 Bacillota bacterium | reverse complement strand
AAATATCGTTAAAGTAATCCATTGGGATATGCTTTGATAGTGAAAGTCTTAGAAAAATTAATTAGTTTTTATATGTTGTAGGTTATTTTAAGTATAAATAATTGAGAGTATAAAAGAAGTTAATCTATCTAAGAACCCCTTGCCTTTAGGCATGGGAGTGTCAGAAATAGCCTATGAAATAATAGAATTACTAGACCATTAAAAAGCACCCATCATTTAAGTTAACTTTAAATAATGGGTGCTTTTTAATGTATAATTATTTTTTTATTGATTCTAAAAGTAAATTTAAATCTTTACTAGCCTGCTTAGAAAAATCATACTCACCTTTGTATATACACCAATCATAAAGTAAACCTCTAGAAAATTTTATAATATATAATGCTAAATCTTTACTGTCTAAATCATCTTTTATTATACCTAAATCTTGACCTTCTTTAATAAGGGAGCTAAAACGATCAAAATTAAATATTCCTTCTGATAAATAATATTTGCGATCAGTTTGTATTTGATGAATTATTATCTGCTTTACTAATTCAAAACCACAATTATGTATCAATACATTAAATGATAAAATTACTCTATGTATTTTATCTATAATAGATGTAGCTTTGCTAATTTCTTTTTCTATATCAAAATATTCTAAAACTTGGGTGTTATATATTTCAACTACGATATCGGATTTTGAATTAAAATGATGATAAAACGCACCCTTTGATACATTAGCCTTTGAACATATTTGATTAATTGTAATATCTTCAAAATTTGAATTTAATATCATATCTACCGCGATTTCGGTTATTTTATTTTTAGTCTCTAAAGCTTGAATCTCTCTTTTATTCATTTATTTACATTCCTTTCAAAAGTACTTACATATAAACACCAAAGGCAATTATAGCACAATTGATAAAGAAGAGTCAAATATTGATACGTTATAATTTTAAAATAATTCAAAAAAAAACATTGAAACTCATTTAACGATATGTTATATTATTAACATATCGACATACCGGAGTCGGCGACTAAAGTATGTTAAAACAATTATTTAACTAAAGGGGGATTTTTATGTCAAATAAATATGAGCATTTAATTGTAAGAGGAATTAATTGGGTAGATGAATTAAGTCACCATGAGGGTTCAATAAATGGCAAGGGCTTTCCGGTACTTATGAGTAATGATTTAGTTGATGAGGCTAATGTATGGGTATGTCCAGCATTAATGAAGGCAGATAAAAAGGTAAGTCAAGCAATTGAAACTGGAATGATGGGAAAAGCAACTCCCCATATACATGATGAAGATGAAATGTATCTTATATTAGGAGAAGAAAATTCAGCTACTGTTGCAGTAACTTTAGGTGATGATTATTATGAAATAACACCTCCAAGTGCCGTATATATACCAAAGGGACTTCCTCATTCAATACAGGCGATAAAAGCTTTGGAAGGTAAATTTGGGGGAGCTTGTCCTATATATTTTGGTAAAGAATATATAACTAAACCTGTTCCTGAAAATCCACTTAAGTTAGAATCTACAAAACATTTAGTAGTGGATAGTATTCAGTGGATAAAGGATTTACCCCACCATGAAGGTTCAATAAACGGCAAGGGCTTTCCGGTACTTATGAGTAATGATTTAGTTGATGAGGCTAATGTATGGGTATGTCCAGCATTAATGAAGGCAGATAAAAAGGTAAGTCAAGCAATTGAAAGTGGAATGATGGGAAAAGCAGTTCCCCATATACATGATGAAGACGAAATGTATCTTATATTAGGAGAAGATAATGCTGCAACTATTAAAGTAACCCTTGGTGATGAAGAATATGAGGTTACGACACCTTCAGCGGTATACATACCGAATGGACTTCCCCATTCAATACAGGCTATAAAAGCTTTAGAAGGTAAATTTGGAGGAGCATGTCCTATATATTTTGGTAAAGAGTATATAACTAAACCTATAAAGGATAATAAATAATATTAAGGAGTTATAATATGAGTGAAGATTACAAGAAAGTATTAGAAAAATTAGAAAATAGTTTTGGTGATTGGTTTAATGGTAAATTTGATATACCTGAAATGACCGATGAATTTTATCCTTATGAAAATATTTTTTCGCCGATACAAATAAACAGTTTAAAAGTTAAAAATAGATTAGTCATGGCCCCTATGGGTAATATTTCTATGGCTGACGAAACAGGAAGACCAAGTGAAAAAATGCTTTCTTATTTTAATGAACGTGCAAAGGGAGGAGTAGGGTTAATAACTACAGGGTTAATACCTACTAGTTTTGGAATAGATAACTCTTTATCAGAAAAAGGAGATTTTTCTATATTTCCAAGGATAGATAGAAGTAGAACAGTGTTATCAGGGTGGAGAAATTTAACTTCTATGTGTCATGCCCATGGATCTAAGATTTTTATTCAATTAACACCAGGAATGGGGAGGGTAGGAAATCCTCAGTGTCTTGTGAATAATCACAAATTTCCTGTAAGTGCTTCCTTTAATCCAAATTTTTATATGGATAAAATACCTTGTAAAAGACTTTCAGATAAAAGTATTGATAAAATTATAAAAAATACAGGGCAAGCAGCAGCCGATAGTAAATCTGCTAATATAGATGGGGTATATTTACATGGTCATGAAGGATATTTAATGGAACAGTTAACTAACACTGCTTTTAATAGAAGAAAAATCGGAAAATATTCTGATTGGCAACGTTTTGGAATAGATATGATAAAAGAAATAAGAAGAAGATGTGGAAAAGATTATCCTATTATGTATAGAATAGATCTTTCTTTAGTTCTTAATGAAACTTATAAAGACAAAATGGATACAGAAAAAGCATTAAAGAAATTTAAAAATGAAAGAACTATTTCAGAGACTTTAATTTATATGAAAAATCTTGTAAAAGCAGGTGTGGATATCTTTGATGTTGACTTAGGGTGTTATGATAATTGGTGGCTTCCACATCCACCTGCTACAATGCCATCTGGATGTTATTTAGAAATTTCAAAAATAGTAAAAGATTATTTTAGAAAGGAAAAAATAGTTTCTAATAAAGGATTAGATATACCTATAGTTGCAGTAGGAAAACTTGGTTATCCTGATTTAGCAGAGAAAGCTTTAAAGGAAAATAAATGTGATATGGTAATGTTAGGAAGACCACTTTTGGCAGACCCAGAATTACCTAATAAAGCATATAAAGGAGATTTAAAAGAAATTATACCTTGTATTGGCTGTCAAGAAGCATGTATTAATGAATTTATAGAAGGTGGACATCCTCAATGTGCAGTCAATCCAAGAACTGGTTTTGAATCAGAATTAGATAGTGAAATTAAAAAAGCAGATAAACAAAAAAGGGTAGCTGTTATAGGAGCAGGACCTGGGGGGATAGTTTCTGCATTAACTCTTTTAAAAAGAGGACATAAAGTAGATCTTTATGAAAAAGATGATAAAGTAGGAGGTATGTTAATACCTGGAGGAAGTGCTAAAATAAAATATGAATTAAAAAACTATCTAACATATTTAAAACATAGATTAGATAAACATAAAGATAATAAAAACTTCAACTTATATCTTTCAACATATGTAGAAATTGAGAAATTAAAGTCTAAGGATTATGATGTGGTAATATTAGCAACTGGAGCAAAACAAGTAAAACCTCCTATAGAAGGTATAGATAGAGAAAATGTAGTTTTTGCTATAGATGTATTAAAAGATCCATCTATAGTTAATAAGGCAGATTCCATAGTAGTAGTAGGTGGTGGAGTAGTAGGATGTGAAACAGCTTACTTTTTAAATTACGAACTTAATAAAAAGGTAGATGTAGTAGAAATGTCACCTTATTTTATGAATCATACATGTACTGCTAATAGAGGTCATGTTATTCACTATCTAGAAAAATCAGATACGAAACTACACAATTGTACTAAGTTAAAAAAGATAAATACTGATAGTGTAGATGTAGAAAAAAACATTTCAAAAACAGTACCTAATCCTTATAATACTTGGCAACCTATATTACCTGAAAATATTGAAATTCCTTTTTCAAAAGAAATAGAAAATAAAAATATAGATATGAATATAAAGGCAGATATGGTTGTTCTTTCAACTGGTATAAAAAGTGATAATATGATTTATTATAATTGTGTAAAAGAACATGTAGCAAAGGAAGTTTATAATATAGGAGATTCTAATATACCAGCAAGGGTTTTTGAAGCAGTTACAGCGGCTTATAGAAAAGCATTAACTATATAATTAAAATGAGCTAAAGTTTATCTTTAGCTCATTTTTTAAAAGTAGATAAATAAAAGGATAGAGGAAAAAAATATATTTATTAAAGGTATATAGTATGTAATTACAGAAGATATATCTAAGCATATATAAGATTAATTGAAATAGGAGATTTTTTTAAGTAATTTAGCAAATTAATCTAAAATAGCATACAATTAGGGGGTATGACATGAAGAATGAAAAAGTTTTAGGGTTTAAGAGAATAACTAAAGTAAACTGTTTAATTTTATTTTTCGTTGCTATTATTTTAGGAATACAACTTATATTAGAATTTGGTTTTAAAGAAGGAAAAATCGCAAGTTTATTAGTAGCTTCTTCAGGGGTTTTAGGTTTGGTTTTGTATTTACTATATTCAAGAGAACTTATACCGGATAGAGTAATCGCAGTTGGATTACCAATTTTACCTACAATATCAGCTATGTTATGTTTATATTTTTTAAATGCACCTCCAAGGATTTTTTTAGTTTTTCCATGTGCTTCAGTAATGGCTTCATTTTATTTTAGAAAAGATATCTTATTAATGTTTGCTGGTATCTTTAATGTATTTTTAATAACATATTTTATAATAGCGCCTGAATATGTTATTGGATCTCATTGGACATTAAATGAATTTGTAACAAGACTAATATATATAGATTCCCTTATATTAGGGTTGTTTTTTTTAACTAAGTGGGGAAATGAGGTAATAAAAACAGCTACAAAGAAAACTATAGAATCAGAGAAATTATTAAATGAACTAAAAGATACCATGGAGGCAATAGAAAATAATACTATTTTATTAAATGAAAATATTATCAGTAGTAATGAAAGTATAAGTCATACTAAAGAAACTAGTAGTGTAGTTACAACATCAATCCAAGAAATTGCTCAAGGAGTAGAAGAAGAGGCTTATAGTATTAGTGAAATAAATAAAAAAATGTTAGATGCAAAAAAATTAATAGTTGAAACACAAAAGATTTCAAATGATCTGCTTAGCATGTCAAACAATGCCAATGATACCTTTACTAAAGGAACATTTGAAGTTAAAAATATAAACACACAGATGAAAATAATTAAAGATGCTATAAATTCTTCTGTAGAAACTGTAAGTGAATTAGAAAGAAGTATGGAAAGTATTACAAAATCCTTAAAAGACATAACTATGATTTCAGAACAAACTAATTTACTTGCTTTAAATGCTTCTATTGAAGCGGCAAGAGCTGGGGAGGCTGGTAAAGGTTTTTCGGTTGTTGCTAATGAGATTAAAGAACTTGCTGAACAAAGTAAAACAACAGCAAATAATGTAACTAATTTAATTAATAAAATTAACAATCAATCTAAAGAAGCTATAGAAATTGTTAATAAAGGTAATGACGCAGTATTTACTGGTGGTAATATAGTAAAAAACATTACTTCTTCATATGATGATATTCAAACTACATTTAATAATATAAAAGATAATATAAATTCTGAAGTTAAAATGATGGATACTGTAACAGAGACATTTGTAAATGTACAAGAGACTATAGAGAATATAGCTAGTATAACAGAGGAACATTCTGCTACTACAGAACAAATGTTATCTTCTATAGAAGAACAGGATGAAAGAATAATTAGACTTCATGATGACATGAAAAATATTAAACATATTAGTAAAGAATTAAAAGATATAACTTATAATAATAGTTAATTTGATCTAATGAAATTATATAAATATTAAAAATTAATTTAAAGCACAAAAAACTTGTTAACATAGAAGTTTTCTGTGCTTTAATAATTCTAAGATTTACTAAATATGAATTTAATAACATTTTCTATTTTTCATTAATATCCTCAGAGTTCCGAATACATATACATATATTTATGAAACAAAGGATTACTTTCAGCATTATAAATATTAATGTCTTAAGCAAAGTAATAGTAGCTATATACATGAATTAGAAAATAAAATTATGGATATTCTAAAGTTAGAGTTATTGACTAAAGATTGCTTATATGCTAATCTAAAGCAGTAGAAGAAAGCAACTAAAAATATTTAGGAGTGTAAATATGTTACATGAATTTTCAAGAACAGAGTTAATTATAGGAACTAAAGGTTTAAATAAATTAAAAGAGAGTACGATAGCAGTATTTGGTATAGGTGGTGTAGGTACCTTCGCTGTGGAAGGATTAGCAAGAAGTGGTGTAGGAAGATTTATTATTGTAGATGATGATGATATTTGTCTTACAAATATTAATAGACAAATTCATGCAACAAGAAAAACAGTGGGTAAATCGAAGGTTAAAGTAATGAAGGAAAGAATTAATGATATAAACCCTAATGCTAAAGTTATAGCTTATAAAGAGTTATATAATAGTGAAAGTGCAGAAAAACTTTTATCCTGCAAATATGATTATGTAATTGATGCTATAGATATGGTTTCTGCTAAACTTGATTTAATAGAACGATGTACTAAGAAAGATATACCTATTATAAGTAGTATGGGAGCAGGTAATAAATTAAATCCAACTATGTTAGAAGTCTCTGATATTTATGATACTTCTATGTGTCCCTTAGCAAGAGTTATGAGAAAGGAATTAAGAAAAAGAAATATAGAAAAACTAAAAGTGATTTACTCAAAGGAAAAGCCTATTAAACCTAAGGAGATAAAGGGAGATTATAAGACTAACGAAGATAAAATTAATGCTCAAAAAAGACAAATTCCAGGGAGTACTTCATTTGTACCTTCAGTAGCAGGACTTATCATTGCTTCTGAAGTAGTTAAAGATATCATAAAAGAATAAAATATCAAGCTTTAAAAATCAGTATATAATAAATTTACTTATCACTAAAGAGACAGATTTGTCTTTTTAGTGATTTTTTTATATTTATAAGTAGATTAAATTAGAATAAAGCACTTATTAAAAAGGTATTTTAAAGAAAAAAATAGTAACATATAAAATGAGGTTTATCATTGTTTTTTAAAAAAATTTAAAAGACGTCACATTTATAATTTAGTATTCGTTATATAAGTAGATAATAAATTTCATAAAAAAGGGGGAGATATATTTGGAAATAGATTATATGGAAGATATTATAGAAAAATATCAATTTAGTATTTTTAGATATTGTTTTCAAATGCTACGCTGTAAAGAAGCAGCAGAGGATATTACTCAAGAGGTTTTTATAAAATTTAGTCAAATATCTAAAAAAAAGATATATTCTAATAATTATTTATATTCAATAGCCCATAGTAAGTGTATTGATTATATTAGAAGGGAAAAGAGGAAAAAATTATTTATTAGAAGTTATAAAAGAAAAACATATGAAATTTCTACTGAAGACCTTATTTCACAGAATGAATATAGTAAAGAAATGAAAAAGGCATTAAATTCCTTAACTAGTTATGAAAGAAGTGTTTTATTGTTAAAAAGTGTTAATGGATTTACATATAAGGAAATGTCAAATATTTTAAATAAAAAGGAATCTGCTTTGAGAAAACAATTTCAAAGGGCAAAAACAAAAATTGAAAAAGAGCTTAATAAAAAAGGAGTGATGATTAATAATGAAGAAATTTCAATCCTATAAAGAAATAGAAGATTTCTTAAAAGAAGAAGAAATACCTTTTAGAGATAATAAAAAAGAAATATTAACAAGTATAGAATCTAATAATAAAAGATATAAAACTAAAAAAATAGCCCTTGTTTGTAGTATTTTATTAATTTTAATTACTTCTTTAGCATTCACTTATGGGTATATACGTGAACATGAAGAATTTGTAAAAGCTCATAAAGGAGAAATTAAAGGAAAACTAATAGATAATAAAGGAAACATAGTTGTTCAAGTTGGTGTCATGGATAATGAAGATTATGATAAACGGAAAAATGAATCTAAAAAAAGATATAAAGTCTCACAAAAGTTTGAAAATATATCTAAATCCCTTGAAAGGAAATTACCAGATGATAAAATTGCTTTATTTATTCCTGTTAAAGACCTTGATAAACTCACAGATTTTGACATATTAAATAATACAGAAAAAGACTATACAATAAAAGATATTAAAGATACAGTTACAATAGATAATCCAATACCTAAAGCTATTCCAGAAGGGTTTAAATTTAATAGATCTTTTGTTAATTATAAATATGAAAATTTTTATAAGCCCTATGAAAAAGAAATGACATATAAACAATACCTTAATAAATTATTTAAAGAAGCAAAGAAAGAAGGAAAGGATTATTATTATAAAGAATATAAACGATTTAGTGAGTTATCAAGTTTCTGGATTGAATATACTAATAATAAAGAGTATATTCAAAGACTATTTTTACAATTCAAAAAAGGAAAAACAACCCTATTGCATGATAATCGTTATCCTAATGATTTTAAGACAAAGATAATTAAACATAATGGAAAAAAATATCTAACGGATTTTAAATCATATTATACATATGTTTATATAGATGATGAACTTTGGACTATAAGAATTGATAAACCTGATGAGTTAAATATCAATGAGATGTTTAAAATTATAGAAAGTATAGAATCTAATAATTAAATAACTTTTTATGTAAAAAAACTATTATATTGAGTTTTAAACTCTTTATAATAGTTTTTCCATATGAAAGCCTAGAAAAATATTGACATTTAATGTAATTCACAATAATATATAACTAAAGTTAAAATATTTAATTAAATATTTAATATTTTTAATATAAAAACTAACAAAATTTAAAAATGACATAATAAAATTAATAATTTGATTTTTAGGTATATTAAAAATAAAAAGGGGGATAAAAATGGGGATAAGTTTAGAAGAGGTTGAAAAGAAAGTAGATAAGTTAGAAGTACTTAATATTGGGGGGATGAATCAATACATATTACAGCGAGGAGATAATAGGGAAAATCCATTAATCTTATTTTTACATGGAGGTCCTGGAAATGGGCAAATAGGGTATATTACAGATTATCAAAAAGAGTTAGAAAAACATTTTATAGTCGTTAATTGGGACCAAAGAGGTGCGGGTTTATCATATTCTGATAATATCGAAAAAGAAAGTATGAATATAGAACAATTTATTAACGATACAATAGAAGTTACAAATTACTTAAAAACTAAATTCAATAAAGAAAAAATATATTTAATGGGTCATTCCTGGGGAAGTTTATTAGGAATGAAAGTTATAGATAAATATCCTGAGTTTTTTTATAAGTATATAGGAATAGGTCAAGTAGCCGATATGTGGGAAGGCGAGAAAATATGCTATGATTTTGTTAAAGAAATGGCAACGAAAGAGAATAATAAGTTAGCATTACAGGAATTAGATGAAATAGCCCCACCTCCCTATGATAAAGCATTAGAAGGTATCCAAGTGATAAGAAAATGGGTTTCTGAATATGATGGAACTATGAAAAATGGAGAGTTAGTTCCAACTATGTATAAGGGTATGGAAAAATCAAAATATTATAATGATGAGGATATTGAAAAATGGGAAAAAGGCGGTACATTTTCAGCAATTAATATGCTTGATGAAATACTAGAAAGTAGCTTATTTAAAGAGATTAAAAGAGTAAAAATACCAGTTATATTTTTTGGGGGAAAACATGACTATACAACCCCATCAAAAATTGCATTTAAATATTTACAAAAGCTAAAGGCTCCATATAAAGAATTTATTTGGTTTGAAAATTCAGCCCATATGCCAATGATTGAAGAATGTGAAAAGTTTGAAAAGGAAGTAATAAAAGCGTTTAAAAATTAATAAGTTCTATTTAAATAGTTCAAGGGCTGTTACTAGATGAAATTACATTCAAAAACTTTGGTTTGATTCAGATAAACTTATATGTTGCTTGGCCTGATGGAGCTGATATAGATATATTTATACATCCAAATTATAAGTATATAAAAATGATGAAAGAAGAGACATATAATAAAGATTTTGATTTAGTAATTATTTCACCGGATAAGAAAGTAACTTCATTTGTAACTATTTGACTTGATAAAACTAATAACATTTCTATATTAGAACCATTAGGAAGTCATCCTAATTATCGTTGTAGAGGTTTAAGTAAAAAAGTTATATTAAAAGGGATTAAACGTCTAAATAAAGTAGGTATATCAAAGTTTTTTGTAAAAAAAATTATAAAAATATAGAAGCACAATCTCTTTATAAGTCTTTAGGATTTAAAGAGATTAATAAAGAGTATGAATTGAAAAAAATTCAAGGTAAGAAAATGAAGATAAATTGAAGGTAGGATTTTGGAGGGTTTTATGAAGTCAAAATTAATATTATTTTTAATATTACTATGTATTTTAGGATATTTTATTTATTCATATCCTAGAAAAATACATATAGAAAGTGAAGGAATAACTTATAAGCTTAACGATAAAGAATACAAAGATAGAGTTTATTTGAAAATAAATGGTTGGTTAACTGACACTCCCATGCCTAAAGGCAGGGGGTTCTTAGGTACATTAACTTTTTTTATACTCTCAATATAAGACTTGCATTTCTTATATTTACAACATATAAAAACTAATTAATTTCCCTAAAACTTTCACTATCAAAGCATATTCTGATTAGCCGCTTTATTAAAGGTTTTTAACATAAAACAATAATTTTATATGGTGTAGTTTGTGCGGGTATACTTCTAGTTGTAGGTCCATATATAACAACTAGATCCCGGTTTTTAGGATTTTTAATAAATGGCTGTCCGTTTTCTAGTAATATTTGAGTACATGGGGATATATTTAATTTTAATCTATTATCGCTACTTACTAAATCGTTGTCAAAATAGTCGACCTTTACATTATAAAATTGTGAAGCCTTAGACATAACAATTGCTTGTAGTTGAGGTGGATAAATCAAAGGAGTAGGTGCAAGAGCATCGTAAAATCCAGTTACAGTATCTCCTACTTTAACTATTTCTTGATTTACAAAGTAAGTATCTGGAGAAACTACGAAATTTACTACTCCCTTATTAAAATTTTCAACAGTAATTAATTTAGTACATCCTACCCTTCCTACACCTCCTCTCCAAAAATGGTCTATCATAGTAATAACTCCTAAAAAGGACTTAAAAGATTTCATAATTTAGACCTCCAAATATATTTTATCTACTATTTAATAACAAGATATGCATTACTATAATTAAATGCCACTTTTGATAGTTAAATTTAGATATTTAATAGAAGGATAAAATTCTTTTATAAAGAATTCTTTCATGGGAGGGGAATAATATGAATTTTTATGTAAGTATAGTAAATGATACCATTAATTATATAGAAGAAAACATACAAGAGAGATTGTCACTTAAAGAAATTTCAAGCAAATTCTGTATGTCTGAATTTCACTTTAATAGGATATTTAAAATTGTTGCAGGAAAGACTTTAAAGCAGTACATTTTAGGAAGAAAACTGACACTTTCTCTAAATCGTTTAAAAAGTAGTGATGAATCTGTAATTAATATTGCCTATGATTATGGTTTTGAATATCCAGAGGTATTTAGTAGGGCATTTAAAAAACAGTTTGGTATTCCACCATCAACCTATAGGAAACAAAAACATGATGTAAATTTAGTTAAAGAGGCCACAATAATAGAAAGGGACATTATAAACTATAAAGGTATTCCCACTTTAAAAGGGAGTTTCGATTATTATAAAGCACTAGATTTAAAAGGTATGCCTGTAGAAGTAGATGAAAATAGTGAAGAATTCGAATCATTACTTAAGTCCACTGGAGAAACTTTTTTTAAAGAATCGAAAAAAGTTAGTGGGTTAAATCACGATAAATTTTATACAGTAGTAAGTTGTAATGGAAAGAATAATGGAGAATATACAGTATTTTATGGAAAAGAGGCTAAGTTTTATTGTGATGAATCGAAATTTATATCGCGTATTATTCCGAAAGGTTGGTATGCAAGTTTTTTATATAGTGGTGATATGTTTGATATAAGAGAAGTTTTCATTGATGACCTTTATAGGTGGATAATGATAAAAGAGATTGAGCTTGAAAATAATGGGGTAGGAATGTTAAACATATATGATAAAGATTATTTTAATACAGGAAATGTTCAAATCTTAGTACCTATAAAGAATCCAAAATAAGTAGCAAGAAATGTCATGAAACTATGACTGAAAATAGCTAATATAGATATTAGCAGATTTAAATCTGTTAATATCTATATTAGCTATTTTTTTTGAAAGGAGAGATTTTTATGAAAAGTTTAAAAGGAAAAGTTGCAATTGTTACAGGGGCAAGTAGAGGTGTTGGAAAGGGTATAGCATTAGGACTTGGCGAAGCTGGTGCAACTGTATATGTTACAGGCCGTACTGAAAAAGGTGAAATGTTACCAGATTTTTTAAAAGAAACAAGTATACACACTACAGCTAAAGAAGTTACAAAACTAGGCGGTGTTGGAATTGCTCATAAATGCGACCATTCTAATGATAATGAGGTTAAAGATTTGTTTAAACGGATTACTAATGAACAAGGTAAGTTAGATATATTAGTTAACAATGCTTGGGGTGGTGGAATTCATGCAACTAAAGAGTATTTCTTTAATACGCCTTTTTGGAAACAACCGGTTTCCTTATGGGATGATAACTATACTGTAGGTCTAAGGTCAAATTATGTTGCAAGTAGATTAGCAGCTCAAATTATGACTAAAGAAAAAAATGGATTAATAGTTAATATATCCTTTTATGGGGGAAGAAGATATATGAATAATGTTTCCTATGGAGTATGTAAGGCAGCAGTAGATAGATTGTCAAAGGATATGGCATATGAATTAAAAGATCATAAAGTATCTGTGTTTTCTTTATATCCTGGGCAAATTAGAACTGAGGGAATGATAGAATATGCTAAATATGATGATTCTGTAGATCTTAATAAAATGGAGTCTCCACAGTTTGTAGGAAGGTGTATTCAAGCTTTGGCAACTGATAATAATGCTATTAAGGATACAGGGAAAATACTAATAACTGCAGAGATAGCTAAGCATTATGGATTTACTGACATTGATGGAAAACAACCTAATTCTCTACGAAAAGAGTTATGGTAAAAAAATGTAACCTGTAGGTAATTAAAAGAATTTTCAGATTTTTTAACTGTAATATATTGACAAGGGCTTTAAATATATATATAATTAGTCATATAATATATAAGGGAGGTAAGTGGGTATATGAGAAAATTGATTTTTTGCTTAGCATAATATAATAAAAATTTAATCAAAAAGATAGTAACAAAATTTTAAAACCTGTCTGTGAATAGGTTTGTTTATGATGCTTTCTTTTTGTTTGCTAAGTGGAAAATTCGGTAAAACTCTCATATAACAATGCCTTAAATAAATTTATTGATAAATATATCAATAATAAATTATTGTGAGAAAAAACCGTTTACTATAACGGTTTTTTTTATTAGTATATAAAGAATTTCATATTAATCTTGATAAACCATTAATTAATGGTTTATAGATTACTTTGATTAATTTTATGTACTTATAAGTAAAAGATTACAGGCTGTAAATGGAGTATTTCCATTTGCAGCCTATTTTTTGTTAAATAAAACTTATAAAAAAGAAAGGTTGATAAAAATGTCTATAATTAAAGTTAAAAATTTAAATAAAGAATTTCATATAAGAAAAAGAGAAGACGGATTATTAGGTGCTTTTAAAGGAGTGTTTAGTAATGAAAAGATTATAAAAAAAGCAGTAAATGATATTTCTTTTGAAATTAATAAAGGAGAGATAATAGGATATTTAGGACCTAATGGAGCTGGCAAATCAACTACTATAAAAATGCTTTCAGGAATATTAGTACCATCAAGTGGACTAGTCAAAATAAAGGGACTTATACCTTATGAAAATAGAATTGAAAATGCAAGGAATATAGGAGTTGTCTTTGGGCAGAGAACTCAACTGTGGTGGGATATACCAATTTCAGAATCCTTTTCATTAATGAAACATATGTATAAAATTCCAACTATTAAGTATAAAAGGAATATGGAAATGTTTTCAGATATACTTGGGATATCTGAGTTTTATAATGTGCCTGTACGTCAGTTAAGTCTAGGACAGCGAATGAGAGCAGACTTATGTGCATCCTTACTTCATAATCCAGAGATTTTATTTCTTGATGAGCCTACCATAGGTCTTGATGTAGTAGTAAAAGAAAAGATAAGAAATTTTATTAAAGAGATAAATAAATCTAGAAAAACAACAGTAATTCTTACTACCCATGATATGGAGGATATTGAAAAACTTGCATCAAGGGTTATTGTTATTGATCAAGGTTCACTAATGTATGATGGAAAACTTGATATGCTTAAAAATATTTATGGTACTGAAGAAGTAATTGAAGTTGAAATAAAATCAAATATTAAAAATTTTGATGAATTATATAAAATGGGTGTTAACGAAATAAACCATAAGAAAAACAAGATACTTATTAAATATAATAAAGAGTATATAAATTCAGCGACAATAATTGGATGGTTTATGAAGCAGGGAAAAGTAAATGATTTTTTAGTACATGGTATTAATATCGACGAAGTTATAAGAAAAATGTATGAAAAACCTATGAAAAATTTTATGTAAGGAGGATTAAGACAATGATATATTATTTACAGTTTGCAAAGAATGTTTTTCAGAGTAAATTAGCCTATAGAATGAATGTATTTCTTAGTATTTTACATAGAATTGCATCACTTTTTGTTGAGGTTTCAATTTGGAGTGCTATCATTAGTCAAACAGGGAAAATATCCACTGTAATGGGGATGATAGGCTTAAAAGAAATGGTAACCTATGCGATTTTAAGTACGGGTATTTCAATAATAATAAGTAGTAATACTATTTTAGAATTTGAAAATAAAATTAGAACAGGTCAGATAGCAATGGATTTAATAAAACCTATGAAATTTAAGTTATATTTGTTTTTTGAAAACTTAGGTAATAATTTATTTAAAATAACTTTTGAATTAATTCCGGTTGTGATAGTAGGCATATTATGTTTTGGGATAGATATTCCTTCTAAGGAAAATGCTTTTTTCTTTTTTTTAACTTTAATAAATGGGATGATAATATATTTTATCCTTACCTGTATTTTAGGTCAATTATCCTTTTGGTTATTAACAGTATGGCATTTAGATAAGCTTTTAAATGATATGTTAAAAATATTTTCAGGAAGATTTATACCACTTTGGTTTTTTCCTAAGATTTTTATTACTATTTCAGCGTTTCTACCCTTTAGATTAATATATTTTTCACCAATGTCTATTTATCTTGAAAAAGTAAGTAGCATTGAGGTAGGTAATATATTAATTCAGCAGATAGGATGGATTTTGATTTTATTTATTATAGATATGATACTTTGGAAAAAAGGTATTAAAAAATTAGTAGTACAAGGAGGTTAAATTATGAAGAGTTTAACATTATACTTAAAATTTATTTCGATTTATCTTAAATGCAGATTAGAATATAGAGTTGCTTTTATTTTAGATATTTTAATGCCTATATTCTCATATAGTATTAATTATTTAACAATCTGGATTATATTAAATAGATTTAGTTCAATAAGAGGATGGGATTTTAATCAGATTATGTTTTTATATACCATAAATTTATTTTCCTATGGATTAGCAGGAATAATATTTTATACTCCAATGCGTTCTTTGGATAGTTTAGTAAAAAAAGGGGATTTTGATATGTTTTTAACTAAACCTATGAATCCATTTTTACATTTAATTAATAGGCAATTTGAACATATTTTCATAGGACATTTAATATTAAGTAGTATCGTGTTTCTTATTTGTTTAGGTAATTTAAATATAACCTGGTCTGTGTTAAAAGTAATTTGGCTAATATTTGTTTTATTTGGTGCTACATTAATACAAGGAGCTTTCATGATAATTACAGGAAGTCTAAGCTTTTTTTATACAAATTCCACATCAGTAGCAAGCTCAATATTAAATAGCTTAAGAGGTTTCATTGATTATCCTATTTCTATTTACAATAAAGGATTAAAAATATTATTAACCTTTATATTGCCCTATGGTTTTATTAGCTTTTATCCTTCTAAATACTTCTTAAATAAATCAAATGATGAAATATTTCATTATTTATTTCAATATGCTACACCTATAGTAGGAATATTACTTTTTATTTTATCCTATAAAGTTTGGCTTTTAGGTGTAAATAATTATAAAAGTACAGGATCATAGAATTATTGATTTAATTATTTGGTGTGGCATTATATCCGGTTAATAGTATTTTTTATAGTTAAAGAATAAATTAAAAAAGGTTACAAATACTATGTTTGAAACTAAAAGCAAGGATAATAAATGAAATTTCACTCAAAATTGGTATTTAGTTTATTATAAACTATGATAAAGTGAATATATCATCGTATAATGTAGATAAAAATAGTGAAATTTTTGTAACATTATGATAGAATATTAAACGTAAAAAATATATAGATGAAAAGGAGACTAAGCCAATGAAAAAACCAATTTTATCTGCTCATTTTAAGTCAAGAAAACCATCGGCGGTTCGTCTTGCACAAATGAAGTATGAAGAGCGAGAAGTAAAGCCTGAAGCTGTTATTAATGTCGGAATTGGAAACGTTTCTCTTCCAGCAAACAAAGCAATGCAAAAGAGAATGTTTGCACTAGATGCATCGGACAGTCCATTTGCTAAGGGTGTTATAAGATATACCACAACTGCTGGAACTGAGGAATGTAGAAATGCTTTTAGAAACATTTTAGATTCTGAAGGTTTTGATACAAGTAAACTAAACATTCAAGTTACAGATGGTGGATCATCAGCAATGGAATTATTACTTATAGGTGCATGTGGTCCAGCAGGAACAGATGAAAGTCCTTTACTAATGATTGACCCAGCATATACAAATTATATTTCATTTGCTCAAAGAACCGGAAGAAAAACAGTTACTGTAAAGCGTCAATTAGATGATAATGGTAATTTCACTCTTCCAAACATTGACAAAATTGAAGAAGTAATTAAGGAGAATAAGCCAGGAGCATTACTAGTAATACCATATGATAATCCTACTGGTCAGCTTTATGATTATGATTCTATGAAAGCGTTAGCAGAGCTTTGTGTGAAGTATAATATGTGGATGGTAAGTGATGAAGCATACCGTGAACTTTACTACGATCCAGATAAGCCACTTGTAAGTATTTGGGGTGTAACTGATGAAGACGTTCCTGGAATTGAAGGCAGAAGAATTAGTATTGAGACTGCTTCTAAAGTATGGAATGCATGTGGTTTAAGAATTGGTGCATTAATCACAGATAACGCTGAATTTAACAAACGTTCAGTAGCTGAATATACAGCTAATCTTTGTGCTAATGCTATTGGCCAGCATATATTTGGTGCTTTAGCCCATGAAAGTAAAGAAGATATCTTAGGATGGTGCCAAGAAATCAGAGGGTATTATAAAGAACATATCCTAAAGGTTTATAATGGATTAAAAGAACAAGAGCCTAATTTAATTGTTTCTAGTCCAGATGCATCTATTTATACAGTTGTAGATGTTAGAAACGTTGTAAAACCTGGTTTCGACGGTAGTGATTTTGTATTATACTGTGCAGGTGAAGGTTCAGTTAATATTGATGGTGTAGAAACAACTCTACTAGTAGCTCCTATGTCAGGATTCTATGATATAGAAGAAAGTGAAAATAACCCAGGAAGCACACAGTTTAGAATTTCTTTTGTTGAAACACCTGAAAATATAGAAAAAATTCCTGAGCTATTTGTAAAGCTATTAAGAAAATATGAAGAACAAAGATAAATAAGATTATTAGAATGATATATACTCCAAATTTGGACTTAAAAAGTCTTGATTTGGGGTTTTTTATATTAAGTTAAATAGATTTTTTATAGGATTGGTGATACTATATACTTAAGTTTATTTATAAATATAAGTAATATTAAAATTAGTAGTGAAACAATAATAAAGACAATTGAGGTGATTCATATGAAATATCCTTCTTTAAAGGTATTTTTAATCTCATAGCGAAGGCTGCTATGAAATTAAATTACTAATAAAAAATTATTTTAACAGTAGTCTTTGCTCAAAAAGTGAGATTAATAAGGAGGGCAAAGATATGAGTTATATTAATGCACAAAATGTTTTACCTAAACAAGTGATAAAAATAATACAAAAGTATATTGATGGTGAATTCTTATATATTCCAAGAAAAAATGAAAATAAAAAATCTTGGGGTGAAAAGAGTGGAACAAAAGAATATTATAAAAAGAGGAATAAAGAGATATTTAATAAATATATATCGGGAATTACAATAATGGAATTAACACAAAAATATTATCTTTCACAAAAGAGTATAAGAAGAATAATAGGTAAAGAAAAAACTAAAAATAGATAGATTAAAGGGTGTTTGTTATTTGATTTGCTTAAATAATGAACATCCTTTAAAAAATGTAGAGAATCTCAAGTTTATTTATACTTGTTTATGAGATTTCATCCTGAAAATCCACATGATAAAATAAAAACACAACGTTGATAGAATCAAAGAAAGGGATGATATGATAATGAATATTGAGTTTAGAAAACCAACATCAAAAGATGGTATCGATATATCAACATGGAAATATCAAGGGATATACTCTTTTTATAACAATGATAAAACAGAAGCTAAAAATCAATGGGCTTTAAATATTGATAAAGAAGATAATACATTTGTTATTTATAATAAGGAAAATGAATTAATAGGCAATTGTAGTTTTGAATATGATGATAATAAGTATATGCTAGGTGTACAAATGAAACCACAAATGACTGGAAAAGGTATGGGTACAGAAATAGTAAAATCTATATTGGATTTTGGTAGACAAAGATATAATTTTCAAAGTATAGAACTATTAGTTGCAAAATTTAATAAAAGAGCCATAAGAATCTATAAAAAGCTAGGTTTTTATATAATTGATGAGTTTATATGGAATGTAAATAATGAAGAAACAGAATTTATTGCCATGAAAAAAACATACTAGATTTCACACGCTTTAATACATACTAAGTATCATTTAGCATTTTTGTTATACTCATTTTAAGGTTAGATTGAATTTAAAAATAAGTTTAGTAATTTATTATAGAAAAAATGGGGGGATTCTTTTATTCCTACTTTTTCGCTGTCTTAAGTCCATCAAATAAAAAAAGTAAAATTAATCCAAAGGATCAGATATCCTTTGCAAGAGTGATGCAGGATACTTTATCTAGTAATTTAAATAGAAGAAATAGAAGACTTTTAAAGAAGCCAAGTTATGTTGTATTAAGGGAAACTAAAATGCCAGCAGTTTTAATGGAGTTAGGATTTTTAACTAATGAAGAAGACGAAAGACTAGCAAGAACTAAAACCTATCAAAAAAAGGCAGCTGAGGCTATTGCCGATGGATTAGATAAATATTTTTCTAAGTAATTTTATTAAATAATATTTTGAAAACCTTCAACTATGATAATATCTTAGATTGAAGGTTTTTTTAAAATTAAAAACTAAGTACACTACTGCAGAAATTTCTCATATAAAAGTTTATTGTATTCTTTCCATGAAAACTGCATTATTAGTTACTTCTAAGCCACATTTTTCATATAATTTTTGGGCAATAATATTATCTGTATATAATCTGGTTGTTACAGCTCCTAGTTCTTTTTCTAATTCTTTAGCTTTATTCATCAACTTATAAGCTACACCTTTTCTTCTAAACTTTGGAACAGTCCAAAGTTCGTCTACATAAATTACACCTTTATGCCATTTACCAATTTTAGGAATGTACATTAAGGAAATCCAACCAATAAATTTTTCATTATATTTTGCTGCATAAACATAAAATCCTTCATGTTCTAATTCTTTATAAACCTCTTTAAAGATAGTCTTTTTATTTTTTTCTTTTTCTTCGTAAGATTTTTCAACTCCATTTATTCTCCAATATACCATGTCATTAAATTTATGGTAATTTTTTTTATTGATACGATCTATAGTGATATTTATTGTATTACTCATATAATCACCTCAATTAAATATTTTTTTATTCTCTATAAGTAAATTTAGCATAATGATTTTAACAAAACAACCTTAAATATTTTTCTTAAATAAAAATGAGAAAAGCATATGCTTTTCTCATTACTATATGTTTTCATTTTTTATTTTTCTTTTTTGTTGAAGTATAATACGATAAATACTTTTTTTAGATAAAAAGTATTCAGTGGCAAGATTTTCAACCTTAATACCCTTTATATATTTTTTGTATATTATATTATTTCTTTTTTTTATTTCGTTTTTTGTATTGGTATTTTCTCCCCATGCTTTCCGCTTAGAGTCTTTTCTTGGTATGTATATATACTCACCATCTACATAATTTTGAATTAGTTCTATGATTTCTTTTGGAAAAATATCTTCAACATTAACATAGCTCATAATGCTCCTCCTTTTAAATATAAGTAAAGGTTTGAGCAAAGGCTATCATTATTTAATTTTTATTATGCAATAGCCTTTGCTATGCATTAATAATATATTTTCTCATAAAAACTTACCCCCTATACAAAAGATATTAGACAGTATACATTAGTTTTTTTATGTATTATTTATTATTATACTCTTTTTTAACTAATATTTCTATAATATTCCACTATAAATATGATATTATAATATTTAGCTTAAACTTTTTTATTATTTACCACTATAAATGCAGGTGTTTTTTTTGGTAATAATTTCTAAAGAAGTATAGCCTTTTAAGTTATTGAGTAAAAAAGGAGATTATTAAAATGAATAAAAAATTTAAAATATTACAGCCTAAATATTATAGTAAGTTTAAGTGTAATCCTATCAAATGCCATGAAAGCTGTTGTGAGCGATGGAAAATAATTATCGATAAAAGTACATATGAAAAATATATACAAAGTGAAAATAAAATAATTAAAGAAATTGTAAAAACTGGACTTTCTATTAATGAAGAATCTATTAATGATGATGACTTTGCAATTATAAATCTTAATAATGAAATGGCATGTCCATTTTTAAATCAAGAAAACCTTTGTGAAATATTTATCAACATAGGGGAGAGTAATTTATCAAAGACATGTAAAAGCTACCCTCGAGCAATTATTTTATTAGAGGATGAAATAGAACGGGGATTAGAAATGTCTTGTTCTGTTGCTAGTGAATTAGCTTTATTAAATGAAAATGGTATTAAATTTGAGTATATAATGGATACAGTAAATTTTAATGATATGTATGTAGTTACACCTTCCATTGACTTAAAGGAAAAAGAAATAATTAAAGAAATTAGAACAATAGTTATAGATATCTTACAAATGAAAACAATTAGGTTAAGTGAAAGGGTAGCAATTATAGGAGATTTCTTAAATCAAGTTGTTGGTAGTAATAATTTTTCAAATCGTACTGAAGAAATATTATCAAGAATTAAAAAATTAAAGGCACCATTTAAAGAGGGAAAAGTAGGGATTCAGAAAAGTGACAATAAAGATCAAAATAAACAATCTTTTCACCATCTAAATAATATACTTTCAATGAAATTTAATAAAGGCGATAGTATTAGTTTTTTTTCAAAGCGCTATATAGAGTGCTTAATGGAAGTCCTAGATGCATTTGAGGGAGAAGAGAATGAGCTTAATAAGAGGTATAATAGAAACTATGAGAAAAACCTAAAGCCTTATTTAGATAAAAAGTCATATATATTAGAAAATTTTCTTGTAAATTATGTTTTTATTTATGGTATCGAACTTTTTAAACTGGGTAACATTTGGACTTCATATTTAAAATTATGTGTAATTTATGGTTTGCTTAAGTTTAACTTAATTGGTTTAGCAACCTATCATAAAGAAATGAATGATGATTTAGCACTAAAACTAATCCAATCGTTATCAAAGACTATAATTCAAGATAAGAAATATTGGCAGTCAGTTATTAAATATTTAGAAGAAGAAAGATTAGATGAGTATAATAAGTTAATAACACTTATATAGAGTAAAAAGAGTATGAGAAATTTTGAAGGTTATTGTGTAAGATACTTATGACCTGATAGAAATGAAGTCATTAAATATTTAGTATTAAAAAAAGTGGCCAAATGGCCACTTAAATTTAATGGTATTTCTTACTATCTTTAAATTCTTCAACTATTCTTAAGGTTTCACCAAATCTTTGGAAATGGACAACTTCCCTTTCTCTTAAAAATCTTAATGCATCTGTAACTCCAGGATCGTCACTGACTTGAATTAGCTTATCATAAGTGGCACGGGCCTTTTGCTCTGCTGCCATATCTTCATGTAGATTTGCAATAGGATCCTCCTTAGATTGAATAAATGTAGCAGTCCATGGAACGCCTGCAGCGTTATGAGGGAAAGGACTTCTACCGTGGGAAATAAAGTGAGCTTCAAAAGGAGTTCCTTTTATTTTACATAAAGGAGCATCTTTAACAAGTTTCCACATAATTGTAGCAATCATTTCCCAATGGGCTAATTCTTCGGTTCCAATGTCAGTTAATATACCTTTAGCTTGAATGGTTGGTAGAAGTTTCTACTAGTATTATAAGTAAAGGTTTAAATGGTTATTGTAAGGTTATAAATTAATAATATTTGTAACTATATCTACACTTTTGTTATAATATGTGTATATTAGAAAATAAAACCATAATAATTTTTGAGTAGATATGAAAAGTTATAAATGTTTTTGATTGAAAACAACTATCTTTAGTAATATCAATATGCTTTAACTAAATAGGATTAAATAGAAGGAGGTATAGGTGGTTAAAAGTTTTATAAAAAAAGTATTATATGGGAATAGAGATAATTTTCTTGAAGGATTTTTCTTTGATGGAAAGTGAATTGCCTTGTAGTGATACACCAATATGACCGAATTTGATAATGTATTATAATTGTTAGAATTAAATATATTGTTGTTGTCAAATCATTTAAATTTCTAAATACAGAGAAATATGAAATTACCAAAAGACAACCTAAGTTTAACTAAACAAATGTTTAGATATATCATTTAAATGAAATGGTAAAGATTAATACTTATGTGAGATATTAATAAAAAGAATACATAGTAAAAGTATGGTAGGTACTTATATGTTAGAAACTTAGTAATAAATTATAAATTCTGTAATATTCTTAAATTTGCTAAAAAGTGATATTAGGGGGAAAAAAATGATTACGAAGGTAGATGATATAATCGAAGTAATGTCTGAGTACGCACCACCATATTTGTTTATAGGTTCAGGATTTTCTATAAGATATGCAGAAGCACCTGATTGGGAAACTTTGTTAAAATCCATTGCACAAAGATATGATATTAATCTGGGAGAACTAATGCTAGACTCTAGAGACGAAAATAACCCACATAAAATTAATTTTCCTAAGTTAGGGAGCTTATTAAATACTGTATTAGAAAGAAAAAAAGTACGCGCTAATGCAGACTTTGATTTCAGGAATATTACCGCAATAAAAGAAGAAGTAGTTGAAACTCTCTTAGATATACATAGAGAAGTTGACTATGAATCAGAAGAAATTAAATTGTTCAAAAATATATTATCTAAAATATCGGGAATAATAACTACGAATTATGATTTGATTTTAGAAGAATTAACTAAAGATTATGATTTTCAATCTTTTATTGGACAAAGTTCACTTATTAGTAAAAACCTAGTTTTTTCTGATGAAATTTATAAAATACATGGTTGTGTTAGTGATAGAGAGAGTATAATATTAACAGAGGAAGATTATAATAAATTTCATAGTAGACAAAAATATATCTTAGGTAAATTAACTGTCATTTTTGCTGAATTTCCATTAATATTTATAGGATACTCATTAGAAGATAAAAACATTAAAAGCATATTAAAAGATTTAATGAATTCCTTAACATATGAGGAATTGAAAAAGATTTCTGAAAAATGGCTGTTTGTAGAGTATAAAAAAGGTGAAGAAGAATTATTATTAAATGAAAGAAGAATAGAACTTGAGAACGGAAATGTATTAATCTTCAACTGTATTGAAACTGATAATTATGTAGAATTATATAAAAAAATAAGTAAGATTAACTTTACTTTACCTCCTCAGAAAAAAATCATTAAATATGTAAAAAAAATGATTACTGAATATGAGTTAAAACCAGATGGTAAGGTTTTTGTTAATGCTACTGAAGATATTGAAGAAATGATAGAGGCTTTTAAAGAAGGTCAGCAAGTATTACTAAGTTTTGGAACCACAAGAGAATTTCTTAATGTCAATTATTTTGGACTTATGAAAGATATAGTTTGTAATAACAATTCTAAATATTCTAAAGAAACTTCAGGCTTTATAGAGAATTACAAAAAGACTGTAAGAGGGACTTATTATCCTAGATATAAGTACTTTACAGAAGAAGAACTAATAGAAAATGGTATTGACCAACTCTCTTTAGATAATTTCCACATAAATGTAAGTAGATCAGTTGATAGTACATATAAGTATTCAAGTTGTATTACCAAACGCTTACACTTTTGGTTAAAAGAGATTAAAGAAGAAAATGAAGTAGATTTGGAGGAATTAGAAGAATTTTTAAAAGAAATCTTTGAATCTAGAAATTCTTTAGAAGAAATAAAGAAAGATTATGAAATGAAGTATGAAACAGACTTGAAAAAATTAGTAACAGCATACGATATTTTAAAATACAAAAACTAAGGATAGAAAATATTTTGCGGAATACAGTTTAATTAAGAATTCAGTTTATAACACTCTTAATTAAATATTAAGGTCAGGATTATACCTGACCTTCTTGTTGCTTTTGTTCTTTTGTTCTTTCTTTAATTATAATCCTTTTAATTATTTTATAAATAACTCTATAAGCATCCATAGTAATATGTATGTTTTAAGTATTAGAATTAGTATCCAAAAAGGGTTATTTATAAAAGTTTAAAATTATAAGTTTATAGGATTCCATACAATATCTATATCATTATTATTTTTAACATATATTTTTTTAATAAAATTTTTTAGAATTATTCTTCTTTCTTCAAAGGTAGCTTCTTCCCATATTAAATCAATCTTATCTACATATTCTAAAATTTCATTTAGTTTTATATCGGAATTATTTTTTTTAAGTTGGGAGTTTCTTTCAATAGTTTTTTGTAGTTTCTCTTTATCTTTGTAGAGGGATTCAATTCTTTGTGAGAGTTCTTTTGCAGGTATATGTTCGTATTGATAGAGGTCAATCAACTTAGTAATTTGTTTTTCTATGTTTTTTTTCTTATCTTTTAAAATGCTTATATTTACTGGAGGAGATGCATTGTTATCTTGGTTTTGATGGATTGAGACTATTTTTTCTTTGTTTAATTTAAGTGTCATCAGCTCATCAACTATATAATTATCAACATCCTTCATAGGGATATGTTTACCTGGACAATTTGGATCTTTAACCATGTGGAGTGGATTACCAG
>VENA01000033.1 GCA_009711785.1 Bacillota bacterium | reverse complement strand
ATTAATATACCCCAATAGAATTGTCTTATAACAACAACTAAAGGAAGTAGTGTCATTATTTTTAAAACATCCTTTGACATAACTTGTATATTTTTAGTTATCCCCATTAAATCTATTAATATAAAATCACCCACCGATGTAAAAGCAATTACTCCGATAATAAATGATAAGGTAACACTAACGTATATGGCAAATTTCTTAACACTTTTTTTACTTAAAGGGTTAAATTCATCTATAAAATTTAATGAAACTTGATGAAACATAAATAAAGGACTTAAAACTATTACGCCTAATCCCCAGGCAACAGCATATGCTGATATAGCAATCTCAGGGCTTTGTGTTCTAGCTAATCCTCCATTTATTATAGGTTTAGCCATTGCTTTTATAGTTGATGTTATTATTAAAGGCCAGAAAAAACTAAATATAAATCTATAACTAAGTTCTTTAACTTCTATATTTTTTTTATATTTTATTTTTTCTAACTCCCTAGGTATATCTCTTATCGGTATTTTTACACCTATAAACATTATGATACCTTCTATAGTTATTGCTCCTAAAAACATTGCCCCAGACAAAATATCTCCAGGAATAAAGCTTAATTTATCAATAAATAAAAGAATACTACCTACAAATATAACCCTAACAATTGTAGCTAAAGTAACTAGGGGAGTTAATCTAAATTTAATAGCTATTCCTTGCATGAAATTTCTCAATGTTACAGCCATAGGGAAAAGTACTAATACTTTAAATATAGTTATCGCCTTTTGTAAAACTTCTCCCTTTAATCCCATAATATTTTTAAATATTAATTTAGATAAATCGGTAAAGGCTATTATTGAAAATATAAAAATAACAATAGAAACCATAATCATACTAAACTTTCTTACCTGATAATAACTAAGTCTATCCTTAACAAGGGCAGTTACAGTTTGTCTTACCATGGCTACTGGATTTTGAATAACTTGCATCAAACTTTTTGCCACCGCAAAAGCTGATATTAATATCTCTTGGGATGGTAATCTTGCTAATATTGCATTAAATAATGAATGTGTTGTACCTATTAAAACAAAAGTCAACCCTAGCGGTATAAAAAAAGAGGCTTGCTTTTTTATTGGAATTTCTTTTTTTATATCATCACTGTTATCTATAGCTAAATTACTAATAAATATCATCTCCTAAAACTTAATCAATAACAGTGTATTATAATTAGCATATTCAATCAATCAGTATTTTACTACTAAATTTATGTTTAAATTTACTTAGGTCTAAAAAACTTTCGATTCCCTAAGTATTTAGTGATGTTCTTTAATTTATAACAAAAATTAAAAAAAGGATGGAAACCATCCTTTTTAATCTATCCAACATGTTCACCTTGTACTCTCCAGTAGGGAGTTATAGCATAATAAGTATGAATATCTGTCTGCCACTTTAAATCCTGAAAATCTGGCCACTCCCCTTTATTAAAACTAGGAGCTTTTTTAAGTTTATCTTTCTCTACTTTTAATTCAAAGGCATTTTCAATAGGATTAAACTCAAAACACTGCCAAGGTATAATATGAAGTTTCTCATTTAAGATATTTTCAATAGAAACTACTGCATATGCTAAAACACCATGATTATAATCTACAATTATATCTTCTATTTCACCTATCTCTATTAAATCTTTGTTTATAACCTTGATGTCTTTAAGATCTTTACTTCTAATTAAAGCCACAGGTTTTTCTGATTTGTCTTTTAATTCTTTATTCAAACATATCCTCCCTTCAGATTTGTAATTCTTATATTGATTTTATATGAATATAATATATAAACAATACTCTCTTATTATTTATATAACCTAAATAAAGGATTTAAAACATGTTTATGGTAGCACTTTCATTTTTTCGCTTTTTAGATATAATTAATATATAACTAAATTTAAAGTGAGGTGAGCTATGAAAAAATATAAGATTTCTAATATAATTAAAATATTAATAAAGAAATTCAAAGAAGACGAAGTTACGGCTTTAGGAGCACAAATGACATTTTATTTAATATTATCATTTTTCCCTTTTTTAATTTTTTTAATAACCCTTTTAAGTTATACTCCTATAGCTAGTAATGAGGTGGTATCAAATCTATCTAATTTATTACCTAATAGCACTTATAATATGATTAATAGTATTATTCAAGAAGTTATAACTACTAGAAGTACAGCCTTATTATCAATAGGTATGATTGCTACTTTATGGACAGCTTCAAGTGGAGTAGCAGCATTAATAAAGGGAATAAATAAAGCCTACAATCAAAAAGAAAATAGAGGTTTTTTTAAATTACGCTCCTATGCTTTAGTTTTTACTTTAGCTTTAACTTTAGTTATTTTGCTTGCCTTTATCATGTTAATATTTGGTGAGTTTATAGGTCATTATATATTTGGTCTAATTGGCCTTACTGGTTTGTTTGAATCTATATGGGATCTTATAAGATTTATTATACCTATTGTTGTGATACTTTTTATTTTTATTTTCTTTTATGTATATGCACCGAATAAACCTCTATCCTTTAGTGAAGTTTTACCAGGTGCTATATTCACCACAGTTGGATGGTTAATAATTTCTTTAAGCTTTTCATTTTATGTAAATAACTTTGGTAGATTTGCAAGAATGTATGGAAGTATAGGGGGAATTATCGCACTTTTAGTATGGTTATATATAAGTAGTTTAGTTATATTAATCGGTGGAGAACTTAATGCAGTATTATCTAATAAAATAAATACATATAACATTTAAAACAGCTTTTAGCTGTTTTTTATTTTTAGCTAATTTAACATTTAACTGATATAAAGAATAATATATCATGTAGTGATATTTATCTCATAAATCCTTAAAGGAGGGTTATGATGAATGGATTATATATTAAGAAACGTTTCAAAAAGACTCGGAGGAAGTGATTTTAATAAACTTAATAATAATTTTAAATTTAGTAAAATTAAAAAATTAAAAAAAGAAATAGTAAATAAATATCCTGATATCCCCCTTATAGATTTAGGTATAGGAGAGCCCGACCTACCTGCTGATATAAAAGTTATTAATACGTTAAAAGATGAAGCTTATAAACCTGAGAATAGATTGTACTCTGACAATGGTATATATGAGTTTAAATTAGCTGCTTGTAACTATCTAAAAAATATCTTTAATGTAGATATTGACCCTGATACAGAAATATTACATGGTCTCGGAGCAAAATCAATATTATCTTTACTACCATATTGTTTTATTAATCCAGGTGATATAACAATAACTACAATTCCAGGCTATCCTGTATTAGCTACCCATACAAAATATTTAGATGGTAAAGTTTATAACCTTAAATTAACCAAAGAAAATAATTTTTTACCTGATTTAGATTCTATACCTAAAAAAATATTAAAGAATGGAAAACTCATATATATAAACTATCCAAATAATCCTACAGGGCAAATAGCTAATAAAGACTTTTATAAAAGATTAATTGATTTTTCATATAAAAACGATTTGATTGTTATATCCGATTCAGTATATGCTAACATTGTATATGATACATCCCCTTTAAGTTTTCTTTCTATAGATGGTGCTAAAGATATAGGGGTTGAAATACATTCACTTTCAAAGAGTTTTAATATGACCGGTTGGAGATTAGCATTTATTGCTGGTAATAAAGATATAATAAAACTTTATAGCATTATAAAATCTAACAGCGACTCAGGTCAATTTAGAGCTATACAAAAGGCAGGAATATCTGCCCTTAATAATCCTGATATTGTCAAAAGCAATATAAAAAGGTACTCAAGAAGATTTGAGTTATTAATTAATGCTTTAAAGGAAGTTGGATTTTCTTTAGAAAAACCAAAGGGCACATACTTTTGTTATACAAAAATTCCAAAGGGTACAAAGTCAGGAATAATATTTAAAAATGCAGAAGAAGTTTCTGATTTTCTTCTTAAAAAAGCTTTAATCTCCACAGTTCCTTGGGATGATGCAGGTTCTTATTTAAGATTTTCAGTTACCTTTATTGCAAAGGATTATAAAGAAGAAAAAGAAATAATTAATACATTAAAGGAAAGATTAAAAAAATTAGAATTATTATTTTAAGCGACTAATAAGTATTAGTCGCTTACTCTATTTCTTCATTTAATAAAACCATATGTATATGATCTTCCCATACACCGTTTATTTTTAAATATTTTCTAGATATACCTTCATTAACAAATCTAAGTTTTTCACAAACCCTAATAGAAGCCTTATTTCTTGGTAATATATTAGCTTCTATTCTGTGAAGTTTATATTTATTAAACATAATATCTATTCCCATTTTTATAGCCTCTGTGATATATCCTTTATTTAACTCATCTTTATCTAACTTATATCCTAAAAAACAAGATAAAAAAGCGCCCCTTACTATATTATTAAATCCTATACATCCTATTGTTTTTTCTTCCCCTTTTTTAAATATCCAAAGCCTAAGGGAATTTTTATTATATATAGAATCTAACTCTCTTTTAAGTAATTTATATTGATAATCTAAAGTGAAAAATAATTTACTTCTCTTTGGCTCCCATTCTTTTAAAAAATCCTTATTTCTTAAGTAATAATCAAGTACAATATCATTATAGGATTCATCTAAAACTTTTAATAATAATCTATCGGTTTCATAAACTGTTTTCATAAAAACCTCCTCAAAATAATTAATTAAATTATATCATATTAAAAAGCCTACTGTTAAAGTAGGCTTTAAGTTTATTTCTCTTCTATCCCTTTGTTAGTTAGTTTAACTGTTAATTCTTTTTTCTCTTTACCATTTCTTACTATAGTTATTTTTGCCCTTTCATTAACCTTACTATTACTTATTAACTCAGATAACTGTTCCATGCTAACAATTTTTTCATCATTAAATCCTATTATTACATCACCTTTTTTAATGCCTGCTATATCTGCTGCTCCATTTTTTAATACATCTAAAACTACTACTCCTATTGGTATTTCATATAATTCAGATGTATTTTTATCTACATCCCTTCCTAATATACCTAAATATGGTCTTGTAACATAACCTTTTTTAAGAAGTTCACTAACTATAGGTTTAGCTTCGTTTATAGGTATTGAAAAACCCATACCTTCTACTTTTGTACTAGAAATTTTAATTGTATTAATACCAATTAGTTTTCCTTCACTATTAACTAATGCTCCTCCACTATTACCTGGATTAATTGCTGCATCTGTCTGTATCAATTTCATGTTTTTATTTGTAAGTCTTATTTCTCTATCAACAGCACTTATAACACCTACAGTAACTGTATTATTATAACCTAGAGGGTTACCTATAGCTATTGCTGGCTCCCCTGCTTTTAAACTATCTGAATCACCAAATTCTATAGCTTTTATTTTATCAAAAGCATTTTTGTCTACATCACTTTTATCTATTTTTACAACTGCTAAATCAGTTTTATTATCTTGACCTGCAACTGTTGCTGGCACTTTAACATTATCAGCTAAAGTAACAACTAAATCCTCTGCATTATTAACAACATGGCTATTAGTTAATATCATAATGGAATCATTACTTATATTAAAAATTACCCCTGAACCTTGACCTTGCTTAGTATATTCCCTTTCAAACCAATCACTTACCTTTACTTTACTAGTAATAGCAACTACAGAAGGTCCTACTTTATCAACTATATCTACTATCGATAAATCATTAGATTCATTTGAAATATTAGTTAATGATGTATTATTTGCCTTTTTCATCTCTTCATTTTCAGCTATCTTTTCCTTTGGTTTATCATTTATATATTTAATCGCTCCATAACCTGCTCCTAAAGAAGCTCCTCCCACAAGGGATATAATAAGTACAAGTATAACTATATTTTTAAATGTAAATCTATTTTTACTTTCTGTTTTTATATACCTCCCTTTATCATAATAAGTATTAGTTATATTATCTTTATCCATATTTACACCTCCGAATTTATTTCTACCTTTCTTACTAACTATACTAACAACATAATGTGTCTTAAATATGAATAAATTGTGAACAAAAAAAGTTTATACAGGGTTTCTGCTTGAAACTTAATAAAAAAATAATTGAAAACCCCAGCGATAACTCGCTGGGGTTTTAGCTAAACTTTTATTTTAGTATTTAACAGTTAACTTATTATCATAATCAACAGTTAAATCCATATCACTTGTTATTTTACCTTCTATTATTAATCTTCCAACTAAGGTTTCTATATTTCTTTGTATAAACCTTTTAAGTGGCCTTGCCCCAAAGGATGGGTCATATCCGTTTTCAAGGATATATTCCTTAGCATTATCTGTTAATTTAATAGTAATATTTTTATCAGATAATCGTTTTTCTAAATCTTTAACTAAAAGATCTATAATTTTAAACAGCTCTTTATGGGTTAATGTTTTATAAAGTACTATTTCATCAACTCTATTTAAAAACTCCGGTCTAAAATTCATATTAAGCCTTTTCATTACCTTTTCCCTTGTTTCATTAGGTATATTACCATCATCAGTAATTTCTTTAAGTAAATATTCAGAACCAATATTTGAAGTCATTATTATTATGGTATTTTTAAAATCAACTGTTCTACCTTGGGAATCTGTAATTCTACCATCGTCTAATACCTGTAATAATACATTAAAAACTTCTCTATGGGCTTTTTCTATCTCATCTAATAATACTACAGAATATGGTTTTCTTCTAACAGCTTCTGTTAACTGTCCACCTTCTTCATATCCTACATATCCAGGTGGAGCACCTATTAATCTTGATACTGAATGTTTTTCCATATACTCACTCATATCAATTCTAATCATATTTTCCTCTGTATCAAATAGACTTTCAGTTAATGTTTTAGCAAGCTCAGTCTTACCTACACCAGTAGGACCTAAGAATATAAATGAACCTATCGGTCTTTTAGGATCCTTTATTCCTGATCTTGATCTTATTATAGCATCACTTACCTTTTTAACAGCCTCATTTTGGCCTATAACCCTTTCATGTAATATATCATCTAATTTAAGTAGCTTTTCTTTTTCACTTTCTACAAGTTTTGATAATGGAATGTTAGTCCATTTTGAAATTATCTTAGCTATTTCTTCCTCTGTTATTGATTCTCTTAATAATGCTTCTGATTCTTGTCTTCCTTTAAGTTTTTCTTCTTCCTTTTCTATTTCTTTTTTTATTTCAGGTAACTTTCCATATCTTAATTCTGCTACCTTATCTAAATCATAATTTCTTTCAGCTTCTTCTATTTTATGATTAATACTATCTAATTCTTCCCTTAACTTTTGAACCTTTGTAATTCCCTCTTTTTCATTTTCCCATTTAGCCTTCATTTCTTGAAATTCGTCCCTTAAGTTAGCTAATGTACTTTGTACTTCATTAAGTCTTTCTTGACTATATCTATCCTTTTCTTTTTTAAGTGCTGCCTCTTCTATTTCAAGTTTCATAATCTCTCTAGATATTTGGTCTAACTCAGTAGGCATAGAGTCCATCTCAGTTCTTATTAAAGCACATGCCTCATCTATTAAATCAATTGCCTTATCTGGTAAAAATCTATCTGATATATATCTATTAGATAGTTTAGCAGCTGAAATTAATGCTGAATCATGAATTTTTACACCATGAAAGATTTCATATCTTTCCTTAAGTCCCCTTAATATACTAATAGTATCCTTTATTGAGGGTTCATCTACCATTATAGGCTGAAATCTTCTTTCTAAGGCTGCATCCTTTTCTATATATCTTCTATATTCTTTTAGGGTTGTTGCTCCTATACAATGTAATTCTCCCCGGGCTAATAAGGGTTTTAACATATTTCCAGCATCCATAGCTCCTTCTGTTTTCCCTGCACCTACTATCATATGGAGTTCATCAATGAAAAGAATTATTTTACCTTCACTATTTTTAATTTCATTTAATACAGCTTTTAATCTTTCTTCAAATTCACCTCTAAATTTAGCTCCTGCGACTAAAGCTCCTAAATCAAGGGAAAATATTTTTTTATCCTTTAAACTAGAAGGGACATCTCCCCTTAATATCCTATGGGCTAATCCTTCAGCAATCGCTGTTTTACCCACACCAGGTTCACCTATTAAAACAGGGTTATTTTTAGTTTTTCTAGAAAGTATTCTTATAACATGTCTTATTTCATCATCCCTTCCTATTACAGGGTCTAACTTGTTCTCTTTAGCTTCTTTTACTAAATCATGTCCATACTTTTCTAATACATCATAGGACGATTCAGGATTATCAGTCGTTACTCTTTGATTTCCTCTTATCTTAACTAAATTATTTAAAAACTCTTTTCTTTTAAGTCCATATTTATTTAAAAGCTTTTTTAATTCTCCCTTTGAAGTTTCTATTATTCCTATTATAATATGTTCTACAGAAACATATTCATCCTTCATATTTTCAGCTTCTTTTTTTGCTTTTATTAATGCTTGATTCGTATTTTGACTAATATATAATTGATTAAACTCTCTACTAGAACTAGAAACTTTAGGCTTTTTATTAATTAAATCTACTAAATCCTTATCTAATTTTTCATAATCTTTATCCATTTTCATTAAAATTCTAGGAAATAAACCCTCTTTTTGACGTATTAAAGCTAATAGTATATGCTCATTATAAATTTCAGGGTTTCCATACTCATTACCTATATTTTGACACTCATGTAAAGCTTCTAAAGACTTTTGTGTGAATTTGTTTAAATCCATAATATGCCTCCTTTTAAGTTTCTAATGTAAATGTAAAAATAACTCCTAAATTCTTATTACTAGTAACTTTTATATCCTCATCATGGGCCTTTATAATTTCTTTTACAATTGCAAGTCCTAAACCAGACCCATGTTTATCCTTTCCCCTTGAAACATCAAGTTTATTAAACCTATTAAAGATATGCTTAAGTTCCTTTTTTGGTATTTCTCCGAAAGTATTTCTAATGCTTACATTTATTTTTTTATTTTTATACTCTGTTTTTATTTCAATATCACCTTTACAATCTACAAATTTTATAGCATTATCTAATAAATTATATATAACTCTTTTTATATGGTTTATATCCCCTAAAGCTTCCTTTTTTTCTTTCATAAAATTAACAACAATATTTATATCTTTATCATAAATTCTATCTTCAAATTTATCTAACTCATTTATAATAACTTCATTTATATTAAATCTCTCTTTTTTTAAGTCTAATTCTCCACTTTGCATCTTCGATAAATCTAATATGTCATTTGTTAAATTAGTAAGTCTTTTACTTTCATCCCTTACTATTTTTAAGTATTTATCTTGTTTATCATCATCTATAGTTCCATCTAAAATTGCATTAACATAACCATTTATAGAAGTTAGGGGCGATCTTAAATCATGGGATAAATTTGATATAAATTTCCTTCTAAGTTCCTCTAGTTTATTTAAATCCTTCGCCATATCATTAAAACCTTTAGCAAGTTCTCCTAGCTCATCTTTTCTATTAATTTTTAATCTTTTCTCAAAGTTACCCTGAGAAATAAGTTTAACTCCCTCATTTAAATCCTTTATTTGATTTGTAATATTTTTAGACATAAAAAATACTAAAATTACGGCTATTAATGTAGATATTAAAAGTGCCATTATAATAATCATTAAAATGTCACTAACCGTTTGATTTATTTCAGGTATCGATGAATGCATAAATAGGGCAAATACAACTTCATTATTAAGTTTTATCGGATATCCTATGGTTAAAACAGGTTCATCATAAAACCTTTTAAAATAACCCTGCCTTTTTAGTATTTCACCATTAAACACTTTATTTATCTCTTTATATTTTAGGTTTTCATCTAAAATAGATATATCTTCTATTCTAGAATTTACATATATCTCTCCATCTCTATTTATTAACCATATCTTTGCATTTAAATACCTATTTAAAGCCTCCATTTCAAAATTAATCCTATCTGTATCTATTACTCCTGTTTTATAGGCTTTTTTATATTCCCTTTCTATTTTTTTAGCTTGTTTTATTAAAGTCTCTTCTTTCTTTTCTATAAAATAATTTTCAACAGTTTCAGACATACCAAAGGCTATTAAAATAAATCCAACTAAAATAATAGATATATATATTACTAATAACTTACTAAATAATGATTTCAACATTTTACCCTCCATTAATTTAGATTAAACTTATAGCCTACACCCCAGACAGTTTTTATTTCCCACTTATCCTTTCTATTAAATCTTTTTCTTAATCTTTTAATATGTACATCTACAGTTCTATTTTCTCCTATATAATCATAACCCCATATTTGATCTAGTAGTTGTTCCCTAGTAAATACCCTATTTACATTAGATGCTAGATAATATAATAATTCTAGTTCCTTTGGAGGTATTTCCATTTTTTTACCATGGTATGTAACACTATATTCCGATAAATCTATAGACAAATTAGGTAAAACAATCTCTTTTTTATTATGTGATTTATTATTATATCTTCTTAATACAGCCTTAACCCTTGCTAGTAATTCCTTCGCTTCAAAGGGCTTTACTATATAATCATCAGCTCCTAATTCTAAACCTAAAACCTTATCAAAGGTTTCTCCCTTTGCAGTTACCATTATAATTGGTACATTACTTTTCTTTCTAATCTCTGTACACATATCATATCCATCTATTTTAGGAAGCATAATATCTAATATTACCAAATCCGGAGTGAAATTACTAAAGTCCTCTAAAGCATCTACCCCGCTGAGATATTCCTTTGTTTGATATCCTTCCCTTTCTAAATATAGAGAAATCAATTCAGCTATATTCTTATCATCATCTATAACCATAACTTTTATATCTCGATCCATAAAACCCCTCCTACTTACTATTAATTTTATACCCTGAAATTAGGATATTATTTCTATTTTTTTATTATTTTATCACTAAACCATCTAAATATTAAGCTCTTGATTATATATCTTTTTAATAATAGACTATAATTAAAGATTAATCTGAGGTGATAAAATGAATATATGTGTATTTAAAGGACTTAAACTTATTGAAGATGCATATAAAGTTAGGACTTTAGTTTTTATTAAAGAACAAAAGGTTTCAAAGGAAATAGAAATGGATGGTTTAGATAAAGATTCATATCATGTTATTATATACGAAAATAACCTACCTATAGCAACTGGTAGACTACTTAAAAAGGATAATATATACTCGATAGGAAGAGTAGCTGTAATTAAAGAATATAGACATAAAAACTACGGTAAAATAGTTATGGATGAACTTATAAAAAAAGCTAAAGATTTAGGGGTTAAAGAAGTTTTTATACACTCTCAACTTCATGCTAAGAAATTTTATGAAAAATTAGGTTTTATGCCTTTTGGAAAAGTTTTTAAAGAAGCAAACATAAAACATATATCTATGAAGAAAAGATTAAATAGCTATTAATGGTTATTTAATCTTTTTACCTTGATATAGCTAGTAAAAGTTAATCAATTATATCAAATTTTACTATTTTACAAGTCCTGTAAATACTTTTATTATGCCCTTCTTTCCTTAGTTTACAAAACAGTTAATTAACTATCAAACTGCCATAAATAAAGCACCTTCTCTAACTAAAAACATATACTATTACAAAACCCATGAAAGGAATGAGTAGTATGTATAATGTTTATAACCCATATCCATGTTATTACAACGTTAATATACCTATGTATAACTTACAAAATATGTATAGTCTTTATAGAACATATCCCTATCCTTACTGGATTAACACTCCAATGTATAACCCAGACTTTTGGAAGCATTTAATTGAATTAAAGGATTATGGCCCAGAACCATTTGTAGTTAATATAACTGAGGCTACTAAACAAAACAGTAATTATCGTACCGCGTTATGGACAGGAGATAATTTGCAAGTTACTTTGATGAGTATTGAAACTGGAGATGACATAGGTTTAGAAGTTCATCCAACAGTTGATCAATTTATCCGTATTGAAGAAGGTCAAGGCATTGTTCTGATGGGGGATAGTAAAAATAATTTAGATTATAAAGAAGAAGTCTACGATGACTATGCCATCATGGTGCCTGCTGGTAAATGGCATAATCTAATCAATACAGGTGATAAACCACTTAAATTATATGCTATCTATGCACCTCCTGAACATCCCCGCGGTACGATTCATGAAACTAAAGCTGATGCAGAAGCTGATGAATAAGACTTAGGAAACTAATATTAAAAAATGCTTAGTATTCCCTATTCTAAGCATTTTTTATTTCCTAGCTGATTTGTATTACATTATATATTTTTTCTATAACTTTTGCTTTTTCTTTTTAATAATTCGTTCCATTTGTAGCTTATGGTGTAAAAAATCACATGCTGCTAAGTAAATAAACGTAGTAACAAATATATATTTATAAAAAATAAGCAGTCATTAATATTAATGACTGCTTATTTTTTATAAACTTTCTATTAGACTTTTAGGTAATCCCCAAAAATGAGCTGTGTCTTTTAATGAATTTTTATTCTCAGTTTTATCTGATTTTAGTTGATTTGTTTTAAAATTAATTCCATAAAATTTAAGGTCTTTATCTAAAATATCATATGTTGCTTTATCCTTAGTTTCTCCATGGGACATATCTGAAAAACCTATTAAAGCTACTAAAAGTAATGAAACTATAAAAAAGCTTATATTTTTAATCATCTGTGTCACCTCTTTTTTATCCATAGAAATTCTAACACTTAAACTTACTTTAGTCAACAGTATAAATTTTACTTAACTTTTAAAAAACTATCTAAAGGGTAACATTTATAATACATGGATATTACTTCCATGAAAACAGGAGGTGTAAGTTTGTTTAATAAAAGACTTTCTTTAATCTTTTTAATAATTATAATTTCAGTTATCCTCCCTACTAATGTTTGTGCTGAAAATCAGAACCCACTATTTAATATATTACCTGGTAGTAAAGATTTCAAATGGACATATAAAGGGTTAGCTGAATATGGTCATGAAATGATAATAGAAAATAAACTTAGTGAAAATGATCAAACAATTTATAAAATTAAAGGAAAAGTCTATAATTTAAAAGATTCTAAGGATTATCCCTTTGAATTAAGTTATACGATAACAGATGAATCTTTAATCCAGGATAAGAAAGAAGAAAATATGATGGATTCAAAATTTGATAAATTAATACTTCTAAAATTGCCCCTAAAAGAGGGAAATACTTGGCAGCAAAAAGTTTTAAACCCTTCAGAAAAAAATACGACACTAAAAAGTACTATAATAGATATAACTAGTGTTAATAATAAAAATGTATATACAGTAAAATATGAAGATATAAATAGTAAGTATTATGAAATCAGAAAAATCAAAGAAAATATAGGTGTAATTTATTTCGAAAAAAATATCCAAAACAATAATAATTATTACAACGTCAATTACTCACTAGATAAAAAAAATTCAGGATATACTACTTTAAAAGAATTTACTGATTTAAAAAGTAATTCTTGGTATTCAGAATATGTATCAAAACTTATAAAATTAGATGTTATTTCTGGTTATCCTGATAATACCTTTAGACCAAATCAAGATATATCAGTTGCAGAATTTATTAAATTAATGGTAAACTCCTTAGGATTTCAAGAAAAATCATCTAAATTAAATTGGTACGATAATTATATTTTAAAAGCTAAAAAACTAAACTTAATAACTGATGGGTTTTATAATTATGAAAGACCTATTTTAAGAAAAGAAGCAACTAAAATTTTATTAACAGCTCTTAATGTAGATGGACTTAAGGGTAAAACTGAGTTTAAAGATGACTCTAAAATTTCACAAAAGTTTAAACCCCTAATAAAAAAAGCAGTGGAATTAAAGATTATAAAGGGATATACTGATAAAACCTTTAAACCTAATAATACTATATCCCGTGCTGAAGCAAGTAAAATAATATCTATATTTCTTAAAAGAAGGAATGAATATGCTATAAGTAAAACAAATTGGAATACCTATACTAATAAGAGATTTGACTACGAGATAAAATATCCTAGTACCTGGAATATAAAAAATAAGTTTGAAGATGGAATAACCTTTTATGATAATAAAAACATTAAAATTAAAACTTTTGTAGGAGAAAACAATATAACAAACAAAAATAACTTAAATGAAGACACCCTAATCCTAGACACAAAAGAACAGGCTAAACTTATCTGGGGAATTATTAAAAATAAAGTTCACTTTAATATGATATTTGAAAAAAATAATAAAAAATATAATTTTGTATCCGAAATACCCTATTATTACTTTTTACAAAATAAAAGTATACTATCTAACATTATGAAAAGTTTTGAAGCTCCAATTAATGGATTTAATAAAATTAAAGCATTAAAATTAGAACAAGAATTTAAAAGTATAGTACTTCAAGACACAGATTCAAACCAAAAGGTAATAAACTATAATAATAAAATGAACTTAATAAATAAACTATCTAAAGTCATGAAAAAAGACCTTGCAAAAAAATATATAAATAACTATTTTAAAGAAAATGATAATAATTTATACTTAATTCCAAAAGATTCCCCTACATGGCTTATAGAAAATAAAAAAATATATATTAAACAACTCAATGAAAAAAACTATAAAGCCATTCAATATAACAAAAATTCTTTAATAGGGGATTATGAATTAGTTATTAATTATAAACTTATAAATGATAAATGGATTATAGAAAATAGAGAAGTAAATCTATTTAAGCAAAAATCATACGAAAACATAACTAAAAATGATTTAGCTAATACAATTGATATAGAAAAGTTAAAAAAACACAGTGGCTATAAAGTATTTAGAGAAAATAATATTATATTCATAGGATTAGGAAAAAGAAACACCTCAGGATATTCAATTAATATAACTAGCGTTAAAGAAGTTGATTCAACCCTAAAAATCAAAACAACTGAAAATACACCTAAAAAAGATACTTTAGTTTCACAGGTAGTAACATATCCCTATACTTTAATTAGATTAAATAATATACCTAAAAATATACAAATAATGCTTGATGGTAATAAACTAAAGAAACTCTAAGATGATCATCTAAGGGTTTCTTTTTAACCTACTTAATGTTATTATAGACATATTTATTAGATTATAATTACTTCTATGTTATACTATTTATAAAGATATAAATAAAAGGAGAGATCCTATGAAGATATCACGTTCGTCTTTATCTAAAAAGAAAAATATACCTTCTAGAAAAATCAAATCAAGATCAAAATTAGATTCTTTCTCACAGCAGTTTCAAAATGCTAAACATAAACAGGATAAAGAACATTTAAATAAACTTTTTAATAAAATAAAGAAAAAGGGTAAGCAAGTAATAGATACTCAAAATATTAAAGCCGCCTATGAATATAAAAAGCACATAAAAGAATACTTAGAATATGTCCTTAATTGTTCTTATAATGTAAAGAAATTAAACTCAATGTGGGGTGGAGAACCACTATCTCTAATTGATACAATAAATGATGAATTAGATAGTCTTGTTAAATTAATATTAAAAGAAGAAAAAGAAACATTAAAAGTAGTAGATAAGGTAAGTAAAATACAAGGTTTACTTATAGATATCCATCAGTAAAAAATTAAAAAAAGTTAAGGCAATAATAGCCTTAACTTTATCCATTATAAAAAGAAAATACTCTCCCTAATATTAAATCTCTTAATGATCTAGGAATCTTTGTACCCCTTCTTTTAGTGATACTTATGAATTCTTTATCTATTTCTTCCCTAATTAAATCTAAATCATATCCATAATCTTCAACAGCTTTTAACATCTGTCTTGTAAATCTTACTTTCCAATTAGTAAATGCAAAGGAATATGTAAGTAAAAATGCACAGAACCTTCCGATATCCCGTTCTTTTTTACCTACATGACAATCTTCAAAATCAAACCCATATAGTTTATCAGCATATATGAAGTTTCTTAAATTCATATCTTCAAGAATTATATTTTCTCCTGTCTTTTCCTTAACTAATTCATAAAACTTTTCAATCCAATTTAAAAATTTATAAATTAGTCTATTATTGCTTCTGTAATTGAATTTTTCTTTTTGTTCCTTTTCAAGACGTGTTATATGCTCAAGTAAAGTTTCTCCTTCTATATATTCAATTAAAAAGCTCTCTTCATCCTCATAATATACCTTAGGTACATCTAAACCTTTTTCAAAGAGATAATTTAAAAGTTCAATCTCTTTAAGCATTTTCTTATGGTTTGATAAGATTTTATGGACATAATAAACCCCATTTCCATTAGTTTTTGTTGCTTTAATAAGTTCCACAGTATTCTTTTTACTATCAAACACTTTCTCTACTTCATATTCACTTATTTTTTCATTTGACAAAAACTCATCTTTTATAACCATAGTATCACCATATTACCTCACTTCTTCTATTTCTATTTTTATTTTGCTACTTTTTTTAAAACCATCTAGTTCTTTTACAACTCCTATAACACTATTATATAAAATATTTTGAACAAATGGAACTAAATCTATTTCAGTATCATCAATTAATAACTTTATTTTAGAATTATTATCAATATCTTCTCTATTTATTTCGTCATTTAATATTTTAGCACCTATTTCTTTTGTATCAAAACCTAAGCATTCTTCTTTAAAATCAGGAATTTTTCTATAAACCTTTTCTTCTATCAAATCAACTAATTTTTCAATATCCTTTATTGAGTTTATTACTGGTATACCTTTATATTCAGTAATATCTTCTGCTATTCTTCCTGAAATAGCAAATACTAGTCCATCTAACTTTTCATCAATTTCTTTTGTTGTATGGGCTGTAATGATTTTAGGTACATTAGAATCCATTACTCCCTCTAAAACAACATAATCATGATAATAAAATTTCAGTATATCTTCTATAGATAATTTCTTTTGATATAAAATATCAGTTTCATTATATCCTCTAGCAGTTACTAAACTCGACCCAGCCGTTTTATGTCTATAAGTATTAGTCCCTTCATCGTCTATTTCAAATTCTTCATAATGAATTTCTTTAACTGAACCTACTGAATATTTTCTTTTTTTAAACTCCCTTATAATATTTTCTATAGTTGTAGTTTTACCAGATTGAGTAATTCCACAAACTGAAAAAACCCTCATATATTTCCTCCCTTTATTTTAAATATAAAGCTAAAATTAAAATAGCAAATAAAAAACTACCTATAATTATTAAATAATCTATATTATTTAATTTTAATTCATTAAAACTACTTCTTTTATTATATGCCCTAAAAGCTCTTGTTTCCATTGCAGTAGATAAGTTTTGTGCCTTTATAATACTTCCTGCGACAACTGGCATAAATATGTAAGAATAAATTTCTATTCTTTTTTTTATAGAAAGTTTATTTATTTCTATCCCCCTTAATTGTATTGCTTTTATTGAATCTTTTATCTCTTGTGTTAGTATTGGTAAGAATCTTATCCCTACTGATACCATAAAAGCTATTTCATATTTTATCTTTAATTGAATAAGACCTTGTACTATTTCCCGGGAACTAGATGTAGTTATAATTGTAGCAGATACTATAATAATAGCCATTCTAAAAATAAACTCTAAACCCTTTATAAGACCTACGTCTGTAAGTATTTTATATCCATTAATTTGAATAATAGTTTCTCCATAATTAATAAACAAACTTTGTATTATTATTATTGCAATAAATATCTTTACTAAACCTTTTATCTTTTTTATAACACTATATATATTAGCTCCTAATATATTACTTATGATAATAGATATTACTAATATTCCTATTAATATATTAATATCCTGTATTATAACCGATAATGAAGATATGCATAACACCAAAGTTAATTTAGTTCTTGGATCTAATTTGTTTTTTTCTATCTCCAACTATCTCACCTCTATTTATTTCAATAATCCTATCAGAGTGTTTAGTAATAAAACTTTTATCATGGCTTATTACAGCCATGCCTATTTTCTCTTTTCTTAGAATATCTATATGAGATGAAAGTATTTCCTTTCTTTTAATATCAAGTCCTGTTGTTGGTTCATCTAATATTAAAAATCTAGGTTTATTAACAAAAATAGAAGCTAAAGCTAAACGCTGTTTTTCACCTTGACTTAAATTAAAGGGAAATTCCTTTCTCAAGTGTTTTAAACTAAATTTATCTAAAATTTTTTCTTTTTCAGTTTCAATAATTTTTTTATCCATACCTTTAAGTTTCATAATAAAGGTAATTTCCTCTTCAACACTTGTGGAAAATAATTGTTTCTCAGGATTTTGAAATAAATAGCCTATTAATTGACCTATTTCTCCTAAAGTCATAGTTAAAATGTCTCTATCATTTATTAATATTTTACCTTTTACAGGCTTTAATAATCCTATTAATAATTTACCTAAAGTTGTTTTGCCTGAGCCATTAGGTCCTATTATAGAGGTGAATTTATCTTTATTTAATTCTAAGGATAAATTATTTAAAACGTTTTCTCCTTCTTTATAATTAAAACTAACATTAGATGCTTTAATAAAAGCCATAAACGTTCCCCTTTATCTAAAGTTTACCGCTAAATTTTTTTAATTTCCCATCATGAAGATGTAAAACTCTATCAGCAATATCTAAATTTTCTAAGTCATGCTCCACCATAATTACAGATTTCCCCTCTTCTTTTAAACCTTTTATTACACTTTTTATTCTCTTTTTACCTTTATCATCTATCTGAGCCATAGTTTCATCAAATATAATTACCCTTGGTTTTAAACTTAAAACCGATGCTAAAGCGATAAGTTGTTTCTCTCCCCCTGAAAGGTTGTTTGGATTAGAATATCTATGTTTTTTCATACCCACCCTTTCTAAAGCGTAATCAATCCTCTTAGAAATCTTTTCTTTACTTAAACATAAATTTTCAGGCCCAAAGGCTATTTCATCCTCAACTGTAGGCATAAAAAGCTGCATATCAGGATTTTGAAATACTATACCTACATTAATAGAAATATTAGAAAGTTTCATATTTGTAGTTTTCTTACCATCTATTAAAACTTCTCCATTAAAACTTCCCTTATAAACATGGGGAATAACTCCACTTAAACAATAACATAAAGTTGATTTTCCACATCCACTTAAACCTACTATTGCTAATATTTCCTTTGCATTAACTTTAAAGTTAATATCTTTAAATACATTAACATCCTTTCCCTTATGTCTATAACAAAGATTTTTAATCTCTATTGGATATATCATTTTAGTTCAGCCTCTAAAGCATATTTACACCAATGCTGACTAAATTTATCTTTGCTTATTATTATTTGATATGGTCCCTTTCCTCCTTCTTCTCTAGTACCTATAGGCTTTCCTTCTTTCATATAAGCAATATATACATTTCCTTCTTGTAATACTTTTTTTATAGGTATTGCTACTGTATAGCCATCAGCAGCCCTTACAATAACTGTAGATTTATCCTTTAATTTAATACCCTTTTCTTTAAATAACTTTTTAAGCAATACTCCTGTATAACTATAGGCTATAGGTTCTTTTCCATCTTTATTTAAATTTGCATTAAACTCCTCTTCACCTAAACTTCTAATTTCCTCCATATTATATCTTGTAATTTCTTTTCCTTCATCTTTTATTATAAAGGTAGCTTCCCTTTGTAATGTAAGCTTATCCTCTATGTCTTTTTTATTTATATAAGCTGTTACTGATACTATTAATATTAAAATTCCAATTACTAAACCTATTAGTTTTTTTACATTCATCTTATCACCCTCTATTTAATTATATAAGGTACAAATATATCTTCAACTCTAACTTGTCCATGGTCTCCGCCTTCTTTAACAGTATGCATACCATGGTCTGAAGTCATTATTACTTTACCTTCCCAGTTTTTAACTAAGTTTTTTACATACTCATCATGAATTTTAATACTTTCCATCGTCTCTTTAGATAAATGGCCTGTTTTATGTCCTATATTATCTATACCATGGAAATGTAGCATTAAAAAGTCAGTATTTTTCTTTATTTCCTTCATGGCAAGATTATATATCTCATCATCAATAGTAGAATTATTATTCAAATCAATATTAAGTTTAGGTTCGATTGAAGTATCTAATATTTTTATATCTCCTTCTATAAGTATCCCTTCTTTACCTAATTTATCAACTTTATCAAATATTGTATCTACTTTAAGTTTACGATAACTTCTATTTAATACACCATTTTCCTTTGGGATTTTTCCAGTAATCATTGCTGCAAATCCAGCATTTGTTACAGGTTTATATACACTCATTGCTTTTTTAATCTCTAGTGTAGACATAAAAGGTATATATCCATTTAAAGCTGCATATTCATATTGCTTATATCCAAATCCATCTAAAAATATTGCTAAAACCTTTTCATCATTTTCTATATAATGATAAGTATCATAGTATAGATTCATATTTCTATTAGAAGTTGGGTTTATGATAATTCCTCTAATATCTTTTATTTTTTCCTTTAACCCTTTTGATACATAGTTAATAGTATTTCCCTTTAATTCTAAATACCCTGATGAGTTTATGTATTTTTCATTTCCCTTAGAATTCATAATAAGTGCTCTTTTGTATTCTATTATATCTTTAATAGGTAAAAGTTTTCTTTCTCTAAATTGGCTTACATTATAACTTATATCTTCAATTTCTTTAGTGGTCTCTCCCTGCTTATGTAAAAATGACTTCTTACTCATTTTATATAGATTACCCGGTGTAATATTTTCAATATTTTTTTCTTGGTTTATTATATTAACTCCATAACTATAATCTTTAGTTTGAGAAATTATAACTATATTCTTTATCTTCTTTATATTTCCGTTAATAGGATGATTAAAATTTATTACTTCCCATTTATTTTCCTTAGAATAATATAAAAAACTTTCATTTAATTTATCACCACTAATTTCACCGCATATTCCATCGGAGCCAACAAGTAATATATTAAAATCTTTCTTTACTGGTTCTGATAATTTAATTATATCATTAATTTTATATGCTTTTTTCTTAGTTGAATCTAATTTAATTTTATATTCTTTAAGATTTAAAATATCTTTAGTACTTAAAACCTCTCTAACATCACCTATAATCTTTATATCTTCTAAATATATTTTATCATTAAAAGCTAGTTTTCCTAAAAAAACACCTATTAATAAAATAAAAAAATATATAATAATCTTATTTCTCATTTTAAACACTCCACTTAATTAAATCCTGCTATATTTAATCCTTTAAAACGCTTTATTATATTAAATCCTATAATTCCTCCTAATCCACCTGATAAGGCAGCACTACTTAAAGTTAGAATTAAAGGGATTAATGGTAATTTAAAAAAAACAATATTTGAAAGTAAAGTTCCAGTCATATTAGAAACTATACCTGCTAAAAAGCAATCTATTAAGCCATCCCCTTTTTTCCTTATTATAAAGAGAGTTAGATCTATCATTATACCAGGTAAAGTATATGTAAATATACTCATTATACCATGGGTCCCTACAATCCCTATAGCTATGACCATTATAGCTTGTACTAAGGCTATTAAGGTTGCAGTAAACCTCTTTTTTATAAGTCCTGTGCCTAACACTATCCAAAGCATATAAAAACCACCGGCTACAGCCCCTCCAGGAATAAATAAAGGTCCTGTTATAATACGAGCCAGTGAACCTATCACTGGCTTTGTAGCTATTCCTAGAGCTGCCATTAAAGCTATAATTATAAGATCGAATGCTGAAAATCTATTTAAGCCTTTTTCCATAAAATACCCTCCAGGAATTTTTATTTAACCTCTATCTTTAATATATGCTTAACATTAGTATTCTTTGGTAATTCTTTAAATACTACTTGATATACATTGTCTTTTTTATAAACTATTCCCTTATTTAAATCCTTACTTGAAATTTCAACATTATATCCATCAGTAGCAGTAATAATATATTTTTCTGCACTTTTAAGTCCTACTTCATTTATTATTTTAGTTAAAGGTATTCCTTTATTTTCTTTTACCTCTTTTTTATCATATACTTTAAATCCTTCTTCTATTGAGAAAAACACTGTGTTACCATAACTAGATGTTAAAATGTTTTTCACATGCATACCCTTAGGTAGATCCGGTGAAATAAAAAGTGGTGCATTTTCTCCTGTAATTTTAATGTAATTTTCTCTAAATATTTTACCATCTTCACTTTTTTTAAAACCATCGGATGCTTTAAAGAAAACACTTTCAAAATCAGCACAACCCATTTTATTTAACATATCACTAACCTTTATTGCCTTATCAGTACTTTCATAGTATGTATAATCTTGTTTTTTAATTTCTTCTAATGTAGTTAAGGTTTCAAAAAATACAACTTTGTTTATATTAGACATTTCCATTTCTTCTAAGAACTCTATTTTAGAAATATCTTTAACCCAATACATTGAGCGTTCATTATTAACTGCCACTCTAAAGGGTGTTTGTTTTTCTCCATCTACCTTAGATGCTAACACAACATCTTTTTTTGTAAGTATATCACTAGGTAGATTTATTGAATATCCATCTGTAGCAATAAATCTTATTTTAGTAAAATTACTCTGTTTTTTATTAAATTTCTTAAGTAATCTATTTAATAATACACCTTCAACCTTAAATGTCTTTTCTTCACCACTTGAAGTAATACTTCTAAATTCTTTACTTACTTTATCTAACTCATTAATCTTATCAACACTTATACTTTCTTTTTCTAAACCTGATAATTTAATCTCTTTAACTTCTTTATTTTCTTTAACTCCTGTATTAGCTGCCTTTTCAGATTTTTCATTACTGCATGCTAATAACCCCATCGAAAGTAATATTAAAAGTAAAATACTTAATACTTTTATATTTTTTCTTATAAGTTTCATTATTTATTTTCCTCCTTTAGCATATTTAAATAATTATCAAAAGAAATATTTACTCCGTTTATAACCGATCTACTTGAGATAGTAGCACCTGTTACAGCTACTATTTCATTTTCTTTATTAGCTGACATTTTTACTAACTCTAGGTTAACGTTTACATCCTTATTTTTAAACCTTTTTAAAAACCAATCATCCTCTATATATCCTCCATAGGCTGGTGTTTCTTTATGTTTATAAACATCTACCTTTTTTAACTTATTTTCTTTAATATCTATAAAAGTCAATATGTAAATATCATCTTTATAACCCTTAGATTTAATCAATTGAACTAACATCTTTTCTTTTGTTTGGTTTTTAACAACGTAAGCACCTAAAACTTTATTATTCTCATACTTCTTCATACGTTTTACTAAAAAAGATTTTTCTAAATCCTCTTTAACTTCAACTTCAATATTGCTACAACCTGTTAAAAAAACAATTAAAATAACTATAAAAATCCTTTTTATTTTTTCTACCCCCTTTCATTAGAAAACTCCTCCCTGTATGGAAGGAGTTTGAAATTGGGCATACTTCATCTAAGGTATAATGTCTCCTTTCCACAATGGGAGGCATAATCATTTCTAATTATACCCTAACCGATCAAGACCTCTTAAATTAAAATCCTTAGAAGTAAAGATTCGGAGATCAATATTATATTAAAATAATTGTACTATATTGTTAATAGTTTGTCAAAATGTTATCATTATTTCTATGCCTGTAAATAAGAATGTTTTTTCCTAAGTTCTTTCTTTAATTCGTCCCATTCTATAGGCCACTAAAAGCATTTCTAAATCTTTAATTTGTTTTTTTAATTCTCTTCCTATATCAGTATCTGAAACGTATTTTCTATTAACTTTTTCTAATACTGCAAGGGTTGATAATACATCTCTTTCTTCCTTTATTGCCTTATCAGTTGACTCAAAGGGCTGATGTGATGCTAGTCTTAAGCTATAAGAATTATATATTAACGTATAACCTGCTATTCCAGTTTTCGGTTGATAAGCCTTTGAAAAACCTCCATCTATTACTAATAATCTACCATTAGCTTTAATTGGACTTTCTCCTTTAATTGTTTTTACTGGTACATGTCCATTAACTATATGAGAATTATTAGGATCTAATTCAAATTCCTTTAATATATTTTTACATATATTCTCCTTATTTCGATGCTCAAAATATGGATTTTTAATTTCTGTATGGGTTTCTTTTTCATTTATAAAATATCTCTCAAAAGTAGTCATTTGATCTTTTCCAAATAAAGGTGAATTTTCTCCACACCATAAATACCATATAATATCAGTTCCATATAATTTTTCATCTATTTTTTCTCTATTGAAATAAAAGTCAGTTAATAGACTATTAAATTTATCAAATAATTTCTTTCCTGCTACCTCTTCATTTCCCATTTTTACTTTTTTAAAACTTCCATCCTCATTCATTGGTATACAACCATGATATAGTAAATTAGAATTAAATTTAAGATACATACTACCCTTAGAATATAAAAACTTAACATGCTTTTGTAGTTTTTCACTGTTTTGAAAATACGTGTTAAGTTTATTTATAATAATTTCTTCTTCTTCTGTAAGTTTATATGGATCCTTAGGGTCTATAGTTGGAAAATGAGTGTCATTTAATTTGTACTCTTTCCCTTTTATGTTTATAGTACCTTTATCATAATTAATTTTATCTAACAATAATCTATGTTCCATATTATATTCTGGACTTCTTTTTATAATTTGTCCTTCGATTTTAAATTGAATTATACTTATTGCTTTATGCATTTGAGCTATTAACTCTAAATCCTTCTCTCCATATTGAATCTCTTTATTAAATTTAGTTTTAAATTGAGTACAAGGATCATTTTCATAATGTTTTAATGCAAAAGTTGCTAAGGGTAATAAATTAATTCCATAGCCTTCTTCTATAGTCTCTAAATTAGCATATCTAGTAGATATCCTTATAACATTAGCAATACAAGCCTTAGAACCTGCTGCAGCTCCCATCCATAATATATCATGATTACCCCATTGAATATCTACTGAGCCCCTTTCTATTAACTCCTCTAATATAATATGAGCTCCTGGCCCTCTATCATATATATCTCCTACTATATGAAGTCTATCTATAGCTAATCTTTGAATTAATTTACAAGTTTCTATAATAAATTCATCTGCCCTATTAATATCTATAATAGTATCTACTATTTTATTAAAATAGTTATGTTTATTTAATCTTGTTTCATCTTCATGAAGTAACTCCTCAATGATATAAGCAAAATCTTTTGGTAGAGCCTTTCTTACTTTAGACCTTGTATACTTTGAAGAAACAACTCTACATATTTCTATAAGTCTACAAAGTGTTACTCTATACCATTCATTTAAACTTTTTTCATTCTTTTTTACTATTTCTAACTTTTCTTCAGGATAATAAAGTAAAGTTGCCAGTGCTCTTTTTTCTTCATCCTTTAAAATATTTCCGAATAAATCATCAATTTTAAGTTTTAAAACCCCTGATGCATTTCTTAATACATAACTAAATGCTTCATATTCCCCATGAATATCAGTTAAAAAATGTTCTGTTCCCTTAGGTAAATTTAAAATTGCTTGAAGATTTATTATTTCGGCACTTACAGCTGAAATCGTTGGATATTGTTCTGATAAAAGCTTTAAATATTTTAAATTTTTATCTATCTTAATTGAATTTATTTCTTCCATATACCCCACTCCCAATTTAAAAATATATATATATTTTATCATGAATATTTTTTATATGAAAAGGTTTTAGATGTTTTTTACATATTTTTGAATAACCGAATTTAATATTTAATTAACTCTAATTCTTTATATAATTTTTCAATATAATTAATATCTATTTCCCCATTTGTAATTTCATATTTTTGTTGAAATCTTTCATGTTCGTTATTTCGATTTATTTCTAAATATACATCTAAGTAATGGCTGTTTTTTATAATTATATTAAAATTAAAACAATTGTCGGTTACATATACCTACCAAAATAAAAAAGCTTTGTAGAAATTAATTTCAACAAAGTCTTATAATTAAGCTTTTCTAATTATACTTAGTAAATATTTTTTTAGCCTCTAGCATTCTCTGTAAAGCCGTTATTATTACTATTAAAGAGTATATATTAGTTATAAAAGTAATATAATTATTAAAAACTATCATTAAAGTAAATAGTATAAACCCTTCTGTTCTTTCAGCTATACCAGCTTGATAATAAAAGGACTTAATACCCTTTTTATTAGATA
>VENA01000047.1 GCA_009711785.1 Bacillota bacterium | reverse complement strand
TGGTATAGAAAATTTCATACCTAAGCCCTTGTATAAAATCAAGCAATCACAACAGTTAATTATGTCTAAAGCTTTTGTTTAACTGTGCTTTGGCGATTTTAAATTTGTATTTTGGGGAAACTCTAATTAATATTAATACCATTGATTGTAAGTAAGTATCTATAAAAATAAGGATGATTGTACTAATACAACCATCCTTCAAATTACCTATGTTTTTTCATTAAATCAACTAATATCTGATTTTTATCAAGTTTATGACTAGCTTCAACATATCTTATAGTTCCTGTTTTAGCCCTCATTACTATTGAATGGGTTTTAGCTGAATTATTACCTGAATAAACTACACCCTTTAAAAGTTCTCCATCACTTATTCCTGTAGCTGCAAAGAAAGCTTCTTCTCCCTTACAAAGGTCATCTAATCTTAAAACTTTATCTATATCATCTTTAGATAACCCAAGATCTTTACATCTTTCCATTTCTTCATCTGATCTTACATTTAATATACCTTGTAAGTCACCACCCATACATTTAAGGGCTGCTGCTGCTATTACACCTTCTGGAGCTCCTCCTATACCTAATAACATATCAACTCCAGTATCTTCAAATCCAGTTGCTATGGCTGCTGCCACATCACCTTCACCAAATAGTTTTATCCTAGCACCTACCCTTCTTATTTCCTTTATGATTTCATAGTGTCTAGGTCTATCTTGAATAATAACAGTTAAATCTGATATTTCCTTATCTAAAGCTTTAGCTACCGCTTTAATATTATCTTCAATTGAAGCTTCTATATCTACTTTTCCTGCCGCCTTAGGTCCAACTGCTATCTTTTTCATGTAAGTATCCGGTGCATGGAGTAAACAACCCCTCGGTGCAACAGCCATTACAGCTATAGCATTTGGAAGTCCCTTAGCAACTAAAGTTGTTCCATCTAATGGATCAACAGCTATATCAACCTCTAAATCATCTTCGCTGCCTCCACCTATTTCTTCTCCTATATAAAGCATTGGAGCTTTATCCTTTTCTCCTTCACCAATAACAACTGTAGCTCTTACATTTGCTAAATCAAATGCACTTCTCATACCATCTACTGCTGCTTGGTCTGCTCCTATCTTATCGCCTCTTCCCATATATTTTGCTGATGCTAGGGAAGCAATTTCTGTTATTCTTACCATTGACATAGCAAGATTTCTATCCATAGCCATTTAAATTCCTCCTTTGTTTTTTAGACCTTTCATGTCCCACTGGGCTATATCATTTATAAAAGTTAAAGGTATTTTTACTACTTAGTAAAAATACCTTTATGTCTCTATATACTATTTTCTAATCCTTCCCAATCCTTATTAAACTTTTCAATTCCTTTATCTGTCATAGGATGAATTAGCATTTTTTCAAACACTCCAAAGGGTACAGTAGCTATATCTGCTCCCCTTTTAGCAGCCTTTAATACATGCATAGGATGTCTTATACTTGCTGCAATTATTTCTGTTTCTATTCCATATATATCAAATATTTCTGATATATCTTCTACTATATCTATACCATTATTACCGATATCATCCATTCTTCCTATAAAGGGACTTACAAAACTTGCACCTGATCTAGCTGCAAGTAGGGCTTGATTTGCTGAAAATACTAAAGTAACATTAGTTTTTATACCTTTGTCACTTAAAACTTTTACAGCTTTTAAACCTTCTTTTGTCATAGGTATTTTTATTACAACATTAACATTTATTTTAGCAAGTTCCTCTGCTTCTTTTATCATTCCTTCAGAGTCACTACTTATTACTTCTGCACTTATAGGACCATCTACTATATCAGTTATTTCTTCAATAACCTGTTTAAAGTCCCTACCTTCCTTTGCAATAAGGGAAGGATTTGTTGTAACACCTTCTATAACTCCCCACTGATTTATCTCTTTTATTTCTTCAATATTAGCAGTATCAATGAAAAACTTCATCTCACTCCCCCTTTATTTCCAAGCTTTATCTTTAGAACCGAACATAGTCATTTTCTCTACTATAACATTTTTCATAGCTTCCCTTGCAGGTCCTAATATCTTTCTAGGATCGTAAGTATCTTTATCGTTATTAACAAAATCCCTTACAGCTTCATTAAATGACATTCTAATATCTGTATCTATATTGATTTTGTTTATTCCTCTTTTTACAGCTTCTTTAATACTACTTTCCGGTACTCCTGATGAACCGTGTAATACTAAAGGCATATCTAATTTTTCTTTAATAGTAGTAATTCTATCAAAGTCTAATTTAGGCTCTCCCTTATATGGTCCATGGGCAGTTCCTACTGCTATAGCTAAAGAATCTAAACCTGTTTTATCAACTAATTTTTTAGCCTCATCAGGATCAGTATAAGTAGCATCTCTTTCATCTACTGTTATATCATCTTCAGTTCCACCTATTTTTCCTATTTCAGCTTCAACTGATACTCCTGCTGCATGGGCAATATCTACTATTTCTTTTGTTATTTTTATATTTTCATCTAATACATGCTTTGAAGCATCTATCATTACAGATGTAAATCCATATCTTATACACTTAATTATTTGTTTAAAATCAGTTCCATGGTCTAAATGTAAAGCTACTGGTACACTGGCATTTTCCGCTGCAACCTTTGCCATAGCTGCTATGTATTCAACTCCTGCATACTTTAATGCACCTTGACTTGCCTGCATAATTACTGGAGATTTTGTCTCCTCAGCAGCATTTATTATTGCTTGGACTTGTTCCATAGTGTTTACATTAAAAGCTCCCACTGCATATCCATTTTCATGGGCATGATCTAGAATTTGTTTTCCTGTTACTAACATTGAATATACCTCCTTATATTTTATATGAATTTATAACAAATTTTTATTTAACTAACTTTTCAAACTATAATATATCATACTATACTCGATTTATAAAATGAAAATTACTCAGGATTAAATTTAATAGCATCTAAGCATTCAAAGGAATGTTTATGTAGTAATATAAATTCTTTTTTCTTTATTATATTTAAATCCTTTTTATTTTCAGCATAAATCATTTTCACAGAACTACAACTTTTACATTGAAGTTCTATACGGTCAGTAAATAACCTCATTTCTATATTATGTCTCCCACAATCACAAACTATGCTTCCTTCGTCTAATAAATTCCTTACTCTATCAAATACCTCTCCCATTACATTGAAATTTATAAAATAATCATAAAAATTTAATTCATCTAATATATTATCTAGTTTATATTTATCCCTTCCAAATAATTTAGAAGCATCTTTATCATTACTTATAAATAAAATTTCCATTCCATCTAGGCATCTATTTACTATATTTCCTTTAAGTAGTTGGTTTAGGTTATATTTAAATACGTGGGTTTCTTTACAAGCTGTACAGTCAATTTTAATTAAGTAACTATCATAATCCTCATATTTAATTTCAAGCTTTGACTTACCACAAAGGCATCTAAAAATATGGTTATCATTTCTTTTTAATCTAAATAAAGACACGGTTTCAGTGCTTATATCGCCACATTCTTTACATTTGATTGTCAAAGCTATATTTGAATTGACTAACACGCTCTTCACCTCCAATTATATTAAAGTTTCTTCAAATCTTTATATAATCCTTCTAGTTTTATAAATAAAAATTTAAGGTAATTGACACATTGTAAAATAATGATACTATATATATAGTCATATGCTTAAAACTAAAGGAGATGATTTTTTTGAATCTAAATTTAGATTGTATTCCTTGTATAGCAAATAAAGCTTATAAATTATCAAAGGAATATTTAAAAGATGATGAAGAGAGATTTAACTTTTTAAAAGAAGTTTATAAAGAAATAAGTGAAACTTCTCCTACTGAAACAGCACCTAGTTTAAGTTCTAAATTACTTAATATACTTAAATCTAAAATAAATATAGATGATTTATACTTAGAAGAAAAAACATATTTTAACGAAAAATTATTAAATATGCTTAAAGACATAGAACCTAATGATTTAGATTTATTAACAGGGCTTAAATACGCCTTAGCAGGAAATATTATTGATTTTGGTGCTATGGATACAGTTGAAGATAAAACAGTGAAAAAAGTTATAAATAAAACCTTAGAAGCTAAAATAGATATGGATCTTTTTAAAGAATTTAAAGATGAGTTAAAAAAAGCTAATCATATCTCATATGTTGCTGATAATGCTGGAGAAATAGTATTTGATAGTATTTTTATAAAGGAAATCAAAAATGAACATCCCACATTAGACATAACCTTTATAACTAGAGGCGAACCTGTATTTAATGATGTTACTACAAAGGATGCATACCAAGTTGGAATTAATAAATATGCTAAAGTTATTGGTAATGGTACAAGCATTCCAGGAACTGACCTTAATAAAATAGATAAAGAATGTAAAAAAGCTTTAGAAAAATCAGATTTAATTATCTCAAAGGGCCAGGGTAACTTTGAGACACTTTTTGGTTCTTCTTTAAACATTTATTATCTTTTCCTATGTAAGTGTGATATGTTTACAGAAAAACTAAAAAAAGATAAGTTTCAACCTGTATTTATCCATAATAGGGAATATGCAACTATAAAATGGTAAAGTCTAGGGAAACCCCTAGACTTTTTTAACACTTTCTATTCTTTTACTTTCTAATAAAAAACTTATATATTTAAAAAGTACATATAATACAAAACCTATAGCTAATAATTCTTCAAATTTAACAATAGTTTTTAGTAAGGAAATCTCCTTATTAATACCTATTAAAAATCCGTTTGTCTTTTTTATTGCAATAGCACTTATAACTATCGGAAATGTAAATGCTGAATAACTAGGATAAAATTTAAGTTTCAACATTTTAGGCATATATATAAGTACTATAGATAACATTGTCAAGGAAAGAAAAGTTAAAAAATAAACTATAGCCAAATTTATATCCTTAAAAGTACTTAAATATCCTGCAAGACAAAGACTTGCTGGAGCTGCAAATATTGTAATAGTCGGTAGTGCTGGTTTAGGAATCTCTTTTACTTTAATAACTCTATAAACTATTATAGGTAATAATATTAAATACGATATAAATCCAAACCAAAAAAGAATCTCTCCAATATTAAAGGCATTATATAAAGGTGCAGTCACACTCCCTACAACTATCCCTACATAAACAACAAAATAACTTGGAAATATCTTTTTTATATTAAAATTAAATATATATTTTTTAGTTACATAAACAATAAGACCTATATGCAAAATAATAGCTAAAACCCACATACTATGCCCTACTGATGGAAAATATGCTTTTACATAAGTTGATAAAATCATTGCTCCCATTGAAAAAGTAGGAAAAACTGTCATTACAACTGGATTATTTAAAGCCTTTTTTACACCCTCAGTTTCTTTAAATATTTTAATTACCACTAATATAAATATTAAACCTGAAATACATCCAAAGATATTTCTATATGTTTTTCCATAACTACCAATTAAATTCCCCAGTGCTCCTAAGGCTAACATAAGTCCTACTATAGGGATAGGTAACTTTTTTATAACTCTATCCAATCTACTCATCTCCATTAATCTATATTTGTAAGCTCTAGTTCTCTTACTATAATTTCTGCTGCCTTTTTAGCTATTTCACCTGTAAAGGATATACATTGTTCTTTATGTTCCCCTGAAGCCATATCAAGACCTTTAGTATGAACATGACAACATAAACATCCATGATTATCTCTAAAGCTCTTTTGAAGTTCATTTGCTAATTTAAGAGTGTTTTGAACCTTAGAATCTCCTCCCTTCGTTCTTCCAAAGAAATAACCTATACATAAAACTCCTCCTGAAACAGCCCCACATACACACTTTGATTTTCCTATCCCAATAGGAAAACCTGATGCCATAGCTATCATTTCATCGGGCATATCTATTTCAAAATTACTTTTAATAGAGCTTACTATTGCCTCTGAACAGTAAAAATCACCTTTTCTAAATAAATTTTCTGCATCATTTTTAATTTTCTTTATACTAACTTCTTTTTTCATATTTCTCCTCCTTATTCGTCTTTTGTATTTACGTATATAAATGTATCTATACATAGATTAGCATAAAACTTATTATTTAAAAAATAAAAAGTATCTATATTAAACTTAAGTATTATTGATATATTTGATAATTATAGTTAAATAGCAGGATTATTGGCATCATTTAAGTATTTTGCAATATATTAAAGGGCAAATAGCTTAACTATTTGCCCTTTAACTATTTTATATTTAATATTTTTCTAGCTTCATTAAGAATATTCTCTATTTTAACGAAGTAAATCTAGTAAATTATAATAATAATATTTTCTATTTCTCACTTTATTATCAGAATATATAATTCTTTCTTCTTCTAAAATTGATAAATATCTCCTACATGTAGAATCTGGAATTCCTGCTAATGAACTGATTGTTTTTACATCAAAAATAGGCCTACGAAACATACTTTTAATCAAATCTACTACATTAGTACTGTTAATAAGATTCATTACTTGTTCTAAATCTTTTTCATAAAGTTTATCGATTTCATTTATAATATTAATATTTTTCAATGCCTGTTTGTTTACACTTTCAAGAAAAAATTTTATCCATAAATTCCAACCATCTTTTTTCCTTGTACCATTAAGCAATCTATAATATTTATGCTTATCTTTTTCTAATGTTTCACTTATAAACAAATTTGGAGAGTCAATTAGATTTTCGTCATACAAAAATAGTGGAATCAAAATACGCCCTATACGACCATTTCCATCTAAAAATGGATGGATAGATTCAAATTGAGCATGAATAATTGCAACTCTTACTAAAGGATGTAAATCATCTTTAGGATCATTTATATATTTTTCTAAATTAGACATATATAAATTTACTGACTGTGGCTCTGGTGGTATAAATGTTGCTGTTTTCATCGTGCACCCTTCTGGACCTATAAAATTTTGTATTGATCTATATTCGCCTGGTGCTCTACTTTCTCCTCTTACACCTCCGCTTAATAACATTTTATGAAGTTTTTTAAACATTCGGGTTGAAATAGGAAGCCTAGATAAAATCTTCTTTCCATATTGTAAAGCTTCATAATAATTTAATACTTCTTGTGCATCATCATTCTTTTCTTTTCTATCAATATCAAACTCTAAAACTTCATCAAAAGTAACCTGCGTTCCTTCTATCTTAGTTGATTGAAGTGCTTCCTGTAGACTCAATGGAGTAATAAGAAAATCTTCATTTATTTTTGATTTTTTTAACATTACTTGAAATTTTCCCACATTAGTATTAGCATAAATTAATTCATTATAAAACTCTAAAGGATCAATATACTCTTTTATTGGCAATTCAAGTGGTTTAAATGGTTCCATGTTTATAATCACTACCTTTTTTTATTTTCACATTATATATAATATTATAATACATATGCTTATTATATTCAATTATTTTCAAAAAAAACATTTTTGGAAATAAATTAGAGTATATATTATATTGATACATTTAAAATTATTTATTTGCCTATCTATAATGCTAAAAAAGGGCAAATAGCTTAACTATTTGCCCTTTAACTATTTTATATTTAATATTTTTCTAGCTTCATCGGGAGTAGCAATTGGCCTATTATGTTCTTTAGCTAATCTTACAACCCTTTCAACTAATTGAGCATTAGATTTAGCTAGCTCTCCTTTTTTATAGTATATATTATCTTCAAAACCTACCCTAACATTACCTCCAAGTAAAATTCCCATATTAGCTAAGAGTAGTTGATGTCTTCCTATTCCTGCCACTGTCCAAGTAGAGCCTTTAGGTATACTTTCAACTAAATATAATAAATCCCTAATCTCTCCTGTTATGGCGCCTGGTATACCCATTACAAAATCAAAATGCATTGGAGTATCTAAAAGACCCTTTTTAGCTAATCCTACTGCATTATTAATCATACCTCTTTCAAATACCTCTATCTCAGGCTTAACATTTAACTCCTTCATCCTTTTAGCAAACTTTTCTATGTATTCTTGTGAATTCATAAATACATCTTTTCCAAAATTACATGTTCCTGCACTTAATGTTGCCATTTCAGGTTTTAACTCAACAGGCTGTAATCTTTCCTCTGGAGTATGCCAAACTGCTCCCCCTGTTGAAGGTTGAAATATTACAGGACATTTCTCTTCGATTCTTTCTTTAATTTCTTTATAAGTTTCTTTATCCTGTGTTGGATTTCCATCTTTATCCCTTGCATGTACATGTACTATTGAAGCTCCTGCTTTATAAGCTTTATATGCAGCTTCTGCTATCTCTTCCGGTGTTAAAGGAAGATTAGGTTGCTGTTTTCTAGTTACTTCAGCTCCTGTTAATGCTGCTGTTATAATTAATTTTTCCATACTCTCCCCCCTAGATACTACTTTCTTTGTTTATCCTTTGGAACAACGCAAGTTCCTAAGGCTTTACATACAACTATTGGCTCATCTAATACATCACAAGCTGAATCATTTAAATCAGGTCTTGGTACTATAACCTTTCTTGCTTCAAATTTCATCTTTCTTGAAGAATTTCCTGTTTCTATTATCTCTCCTACTGCTTCTATGTAATCTCCCGCATATACCGGTGCTGTAAACTGAACATCTTCATATCCAGCAAATAAACCTTCATCTCCATCATTTCTAATTAAAAGTTCAGTAGCAACGTCACCAAATAACTGTAACATTTTAGCTCCGTCAACTAAATTTCCCCCATAATGTGCATCATGCATACTCATTCTCATTCTTATCATAGCTTTTTCCATTGTTATTCCTCCCCTTATTTTCTCTATTTTCATTATACAAGATACTTTTGTTATAGTCTAGATTCAACATAAAGAAAAGGTTTTCAACAGAGTTAATAAGCCTATTTAATTTATTTTTAATAATATTAAATAAATGTAAAAAAGAACAGGTATCCTGTTCTTTAAGCTTCAGCAGTTTCCATTAATTTATTTATAATAGATTTTATTTCATTTACATCAAAGGGTTTTTTTAAAACCATTTCAACATTAGATTTCATTATTTCCTCTGTACGTTCTTCTCCATATCCAGTTAATATTATACTTCTTATATCCGGGTCTATTTCTTTAAGTTTATTTATTACTTCTGTACCCTTCATATTATTAAGCTTCATATCAACGATAGCGATATGGGGTCTAAATTCCTTGGCTTCTTTAATTGCTTCTTTACCACTAGAAACTGTTTTTACTATGTAATCTTCTTCAAAGATTTCTTTTAGTAAGGTTCTAATAGCACATTGGTCATCGACACATAACATCTTTAAATTATCCAAGTTCCTTCGCCCCCTAAAAATATATACTTCTACAAGTATATTCTACATTCATTTAATTATTCCTTCAAAACATATGTTTTAAACCTATATACTATATGTTTATGTATAATATTGATAATTTTTAAAAATTAAAGGCTAAAGAAATTAATCTTTAGCCTTAAAATTATTTTAAACCATCTAATAATGTCTTAATAGGAGGTTTAGGATCTACATCCTCTAAATTTGCCCCTTCATGAAAAATCTTTTTACCGCAATATTGATTTATAGTTCCTATAACGGCTAACGTTGCTATTTCTTCATCTAATTCTTTTTTTAGTTCACTATTTTTCTTTCCTTCAATTATTATATCTTTTACAACATTAAATATTTCATGTTTTCCTTTGAATATAAAATTTTTCATATCCTCAGACATAGTAGAGGAATTAACCATTGCTGATTGTGCCATATCTATATGGTCTTTTAAAAACTTACTATGAAAAACTAAAAATGTTTCTAACTTTTCATTAACATTTTTCTTTTCACTCAAAGCCTTACTTAAAGAATCTTTATATTCATTAATACAAAATTTTATCATCTCTTGAAATAAATCTTTTTTACTATCAAAGTATTCATATAAAGTTCCTTTACCTATACCAGCTTCATTAGCTATATCCTGCATTTTAGCTTTGTGAAATCCAGATTTAGCAAATATCTTTAGTGAAGCTTTTATGATTGATTTCCTTCTTTCTTCTTTAGATGGCATATTATACCCCCCTTAGTTGCTTTCCCTTGCTAGTTTTCTTTTAACAAATCCTGTTAAATCATCAAATATTGTATATACAACAGGAATAAATACTAATGTTAAGATTGTTGATAGCAATAATCCTCCTATAACAACTGTTGCCATTGGAGCTTGAGCTTCTGCACCTTCTCCTATACCTAAAGCTAAAGGTACTAGCCCTAATGCAGTTGTTAAAGTTGTCATTAAAATAGGTCTAAGTCTAATAGGTCCTGCATTAGTTATTGCATCATGTCTTGTTTCTTCGTATTCTTCCCTTCTAGTATTTATATAATCTATTAAAACTATAGCATTATTTACAACTATACCAGCAAGCATTATAACCCCTATAAAGGCTGGAACACTTAAAGCCCTTCTTGTAATAAATAATCCTAATGCTCCTCCTGCAAATGCAAGGGGGACTGAAAGCATAATAGTAAATGGATGCAGTAATGATTCAAATTGTGATGCTAAAATCATATAAACAAGGATCACTGCTAATATTAAAGCTAATGCTAAATCAGAGAAAGCATCCTGTATTTCTTTATTTTCTCCACCCATTTCATAATGATATCCATCGGGCATATCATAATTTTTAAGCTTAGCTTCAATATCCTCTGCTATACTTCCTAAGTCTCTACCTACAACTTGACTTGAAACTGTTATTACCCTAGATTGGGCATCCCTATTTATAGCAGTTGGTCCCCTTTCAATATCAACATCAGCAACTTGGGAAAGGGGTATGTTCATACCTGTTTGATTTTGTATAGTTACCTGTTTTAAATTAGATAAACTCTTCTTTAAAGTTTCATCTCCCTTAATAACTACATCTATTTCCTCTCCGTTTACTTTATATCTAGTAGCGGTCTTTCCATCTATGGTTCCTTTAACTGAAGTAGCTATTTGAGCTGCCGTTAAACCATATTGTGAAGATATTTTTCTATTAATTTTTATCTGTACCTCTGGTATACCTTCACTAATATTTGAATTAGCTTCCCTAGTTCCTTCAACGGACTTAATAATATCTACAAAATCATTTCCGATTTCTTTTAACGTATCTAAGTCATCACCCTTAACACTTATACTTACTGGGGCTCCATTCATTCCACCGCCCATCATAGTACTTGATACAACAGAGACTTCCTTTTTAGCTCCTGGAATATCCCATATTAGATTTCTTACCTCATCTGCTATTTCTGTGGTGGTTCTTTCTCTTTTATCTAAATCCTTAACTAAAACATTTATTGTTGCTGAATCTGTAGTTCCTACATCCACAGCCATATTTCCACCACCGCCAATGCTTGTAAATACAGTTTCAACCTCATCTATTTTAAATAATCTTTCTTCTATTTCTGTAACAACTTTATTTGTACTTTCAAGTTCACTACCCTTTGGTAGGGAAACTTCTATATTAAACTGTCCCTCATCCATTGTAGGGAAAAACTCTGCACCTACATTTGTTAAGGAAACTAAACTTCCTGCAAATACTATAATGGCTAAAAATACTGTTGATTTTCTATGACCTAAAGACCAATGTAGTATTTTTTTATATCTATTTTCAACCTTTAAAAATAATTTATCAAAGGCGTCATATGCCCATGAAAATAGTCTAAACCTACTGTGATGCTTTTTACCTTGCTCTTTATCAACCTTTAATAGCTTAGATGAAAGCATAGGTATTAATGTTAAAGATACAGCTAATGATGCAAATAAAGACATTGTAACTGTCAGTGCTAATTCTTTAAATATAGTACTTGTTATACCCTCTACAAATACTATAGGTAAAAACACTGCAACCGTTGTTAATGTTGAAGCTGTAACGGCCATTCCAACCTCTTTAGCTCCCTTAATTGCTGCATCCTTTCTTGAATAACCCTCTTGTCTGAATCTATATATATTTTCTAAAACAACTATAGCATTATCCACAAGCATTCCTATACCTAATGCTAAACCACCAAGGGTCATAAGATTTAGTGTAATATCATTAAAGTATATTAATATAAAGGTAGCTATAACAGATACCGGTATAGCAGTTCCTATTATAAAAGTTGTTCTTAAATTCCTTAAAAATAAATAAAGTATAAACACTGCTAATAGTGCACCTAATACTGCATTTTTAATAACATTGTTTATGGATTGTTCTATATACTCTGATTGGTCTATAACTGTCTTTATACTTATATTTGGATAATCATTTTTTATATTATCAAGCTCTTCATTTATTAGTCTTGATACATTAACAGTATTAGTTCCGGATTGTTTTTGCATTGATATACTTATACTTTTATCTCCATTAGTTCTTGATATGGTTGTTATATCCTTAAAATCCATACTAACATCTGCTAAATCCTTTAAATATACACTTCCACCTGTCTTTAAAGGTATGGGTAAATTTTTTATTTCATCAACATTTTTAAACTCACCCATTGTTCTAATAGTAAGTTCTTGACTTCCTTTATAAACACTACCTCCCGGTAGATTTAAATTCTCAGAACCTATAATTCCTGCTAAATAGTCAATGGATATCCCATATCCTAAAAGCTTTTGCTGATCTATTTTTATTGTAACCTGTCTATCATAACCTCCAGAAATATCTGCACTGGCAACACCTTCTATTCTTTCTAATCTAGGCTTTAATATATCATCTGCAAAGTTTTGAAGTTTAGATAAATCTCTACCTCCAGATAAGGATACTTCCATTATAGGCATTGCATTAGGATCTATTTTAAGTACCATAGGATCCCTTGAATCCTCTGGTAAAAATCCCTTAACCATATCTACTTTTTCCCTCATCTCAAGGGTTGCAAAATCCATATCAGTACCAAAGTTAAACTCTGCTACTACTATAGAATTTCCCTCTGATGAAATGGATTGTATATTTTTAATATTACCAACTGTAGCTATGGATTCTTCTATGGGTTTAGTAACTAACTTTTCCATCTCCTCTGGACCAACTCCAGAATAATCAGTAGAAACTATAGCAACTGGTACTTCTATTTTAGGTAACAAATCTATAGGGAGTCTAGTTAATGATACTACCCCTAGTAAAATTACTATAAATGTTACCATCAAAATAGTAACTGGGCGCTTAACTGCTAATTTAGATAAATTCATTATTTATCACCTCTTACTACCTTCACTTTAGAACCATCTTCCACATAGTTTTGTCCCTTAATAATTAACTTTTCATTTCCCTTTAATCCACCTAATATTTCAATATATTCACCTGTATCTAAACCTACATTCACTTTCCTTAGTTTAGCTATATTATCAGAAATAATAAATACAACCTTTTCTCCATTTTCTTCAACAACTGCTTCACTTTTAACAACCATTGTATTATTCTTTATGTTTGTATCTAATCTTACCTGGGCAAACATTCCAGGTTTTATTAATCCATTATTATTTTCCATATATATTTTTACTGGATACATTTGAGTTCTACTATCCGGTGCAGGACTTACTGAATCTATTTTACCTAGTATATCCTTAGATGATGCAGATTCAATATCTACCTTTACGCCCTTTCCTTTGAAAAGTTCATTAATTATATTTTCAGTAACATTTATTTGAACATATACTTTATCTGTATCAACTATAGTCATTGACGGTTGACTAGTTGTTGCAAACTCCCCTGCTTCTATATTAACTGAAGCTACCTTCCCACTTATTGGTGCTTCTATAGAAGTATTATCAAGGGAATCTAAGGCCTGATCATATTGAACCTGGGCCTGATTAACTCCACCCTTTGCCGCTTCTAAAGAGCTATCTGAAGCTTGAACTTTTGCCTGTTCATATTGGGCTTTTGATACTGCCCCTTCTTCATAAAGCTTTTTTGTTCTTTCAAAACTAGTTTTAGCATTTTCTATTTTTTCTTTAGTCATTTCATAGTTTGCTTTAGCCTGGTTTAGGGCTACCTTAGCTTGGTCTACCCTCTTTTGAATATCCTCTTTATCTAATGTAAAAAGTTTTTCTCCCTTTTTAACTTCCTCTCCTACACTAACATAAACATTTGATATCTTACCCATTATTTTAGGCATTACTAAAACATCTTTATCGGCATGAACCTTACCACTATATGTTACTTCATTTGATATAGTCTTTGTTTCTATTTTTCCTACTTCCACAGGAATATAATTTTCCTTTTTACCCTCTTCTTTGTTTTGCTTTTCAGAACATCCTGATAATAATCCTATTAATGTTATCATTACTAAAAAGTAAGCTATTATTTTTCTCAAATTTACTACCTCCTATCAATTTAACTTTTACCATATACTTATATTTTTAAACATGTTTTTTAAAAGTACAAGTCTAGAACCGACCAGTCAGTCGGAGTTAATCTAATAGTATAATACTTACTTAAAGGTGTCAACAGTTTTTACTAAAAATTAACATATAAATCTAGTTATTTTACCTAATCATCAATTACAAATTATGAATGATAATTCTTATCATTGCATTTATTACTAAAAATATATATAATATAATAAAATAACTTTCCTTAAAATTTAACACATTTTTCAAATATTATATATATTTTCTACAAAATACCTTTCTAAGAAATTTCTAAAATTCTTTAAAAACTAAATAAATTTTATCTTTATTCTATATAATTTAATAAAACCTATAAGGGGTGATTTTATTGTATAAAGAAAAGGTGAGAATAAATAAAATTATAAACGAACTGTTAAGTTTTTTATTAAAAGAAAATGCTACTTCGATACACATAAACATTAAAGACTCTGATAATGAAGTTAAGATTACTATTTTAGGTAATGTGAAAGACTTTAATAAAGATAAACTTAATGAACTAAAAAATAAACTTATTGGTTCTAGAGCAGAGGGAATAGAAGAGCTTTTCTGGGAATTAGTCGGTGATATGAATATTAATGATGAATTAAACTTATTAGGAACTATGATTGATGAATCTAGTGTGGATTTAATAAATTCTAAGTGTTTAAAAATATGTGTACTTAGAAAAAAATTAAAGAAAGGTTAAGATTAATATGAGGTTTATTAAAAAAAGCTATAAACTTTTTATACTTTTATATCTCTTTTGGATATTACTTTCATTAAACTTTAAAATAACAAACCTTTTAATAGGTGGAATTATTAGTTTATTAGTTGTTTTTATATCCTTTAGGATATCCTTTGATAATAAAGGGATTAAATATAAGCTTCCAAAGGCTTTTATACTAATAAAATATTCTATTATCCTTTTTATAGAAATATACAAATCTTCATTTGCCCATATGAAAAGGGTTTTAAAATGCGATTGTTCTCCTATTATAATAAAGGTTCAATTAGAAATTAAAGACCCCTTTATAATTACCATAATATCTAATTCAATCACATTAACTCCAGGTACCATAACAGTTGATACAGATGGTAGTGAACTAACTGTATTGTGTATAGAAGATGATGGTGAAAATGGAGAATCCTACGCTAGAACAATAAAGGAGCGTTTTGAAAAAATATTTTTATAAAGGAGCAAATATATGCTTAAAATAACTATTTTTTTACTTATTATCTCAATGCTTACAACGTCTATACGTATGGTTTTTAGAGCAACTATTTGGGATAAGTTATTAGCCCTTAATTTAATATCTGCAAAAACAATTCTTTTATTAGCTGTATATGCAGTTTATAAAGATAATATATTTTTATTAGATTTATCTATCTCCTGCGGAATAATAGGTTTCCTTGGAATAACTTTACTATCTAGATTTATACTAAGGGGAGGTAGACAAAAATGATTTCTAATTTATTACTTATATTATCATGGATTTATATTATCTTCGGTATAATAGGCATATTTAGATTTTCTAATATGTATGCAAGATTACTTACAAGTAGCAAAATTGATACTGCAGCCACTATTACAATATTACTAGCCCTAATGTTTAAATCAGGATTTAATTTTTTTACTTTAAGATTAGTCATACTTTTAACCTTTGTTTTAATAACTGGACCTGTAAGTAATCATATTATAGCAAGATCTGCTTATTTAAATGGGATAAATTTAAAGGGAGAAGATAAAAAATGAAAATAATATATCTATTAGAAATACTCTTAATTATTTTTTTAATATTTATAGTAATATCTAAAAATAATCTTAAACTAATAGTATTCTTCTCAGCATCTTCCTTAGTATCTGCAAGTATTTATTTGTTTCTTGACTCTCCAGACCTTGCCTTAGCAGAAGTTGCCATAGGAAGTGCTATTATACCCTTAATATTTATAATAGCTATATCTAAACAACGAAAATTTTTAGTAATAAATAATACTACCTTTGATAATGAAAGGATAGAATATTGTATCTATGATATATTAAAGGAATTTACAGATATATATAATCTAAAACTTGAAATTCAAGATAGCGAATATGTTGAGTTATATGGTATATTTAGATCTAAAAATGTTGATTTAGTAATAGAAAAAAAGAAAGATAAATATATCCTAAAGGGGAAAAAAACAAGTATATTAATGAATAAATTAGAGGATATGACAAGGGGGAAAAAGGATATTAAAGTAGTTAAAGTAATAGAAGGTGAAACCTATGATTAAAAAAATATTATCAATATTAATGCTTATATCATTACTTATAGTATTTAGTTTAGCATCCTTTGAGGCTTTAGAAAATTCTAATAGCTTTAGTAAAGATTTTTATATAGAAAATACTTATAAACACACAGGGTCAAAAAATCTTGTTACTGGAATTTATCTTGATTATAGATTATTTGATTCAATATTTGAAGCAAGTATATTACTTGTATCTGTAACGGGTATTATATTCATGTCTAAAAGAGATGATGAAGTACTTTAAAGAAAGGAGATAAAAAAATTGAAACCATCCCATATTCTAGCTTCTGTATGTAGAGTTTTATTTCCCTTTATCCTTATATTTGGTTTCTATATTATAATACATGGTCACCTATCCCCAGGAGGGGGTTTTCAAGGGGGAGCTATCCTTGCAACGGCCTTTTTAACAACATATTTTATGAATTTTAAAAAAATTACAGATTTAAACTTTCTAATTAAAATAGAAAAAATATTTTTTTTAATAATACTTTTAATAGCAATGTTTAGTCTTATTACAAAGGGTGAAGTATTTACTAGTTTTTTATCTACAAATAGTGAATTAAAACCAATATTTTTAATCACTTTAAACTTTTTTATAGGAATTAAAGTGGCTTCTGGACTTATTAGTATAATAGCAACCTTTATAGAGGAGGGGAGAAATTGAAAATAAGTATTATATTAGCATTTATAACTTTATTAATAGGTATCTATGGACTTATTATAAGTAAAAACATTATTAAATCCATTATATGTTTTAATATATCCCAAGGGGCAATAGTACTTTTATTTTTAACCTTTTCAAAGGAATATCCAAGTAGTATCCCTATTATATCTGAAAATTCATCTAATATGGTAGATCCTTTGCCCCAAGCCCTTATGCTTACAACAATAGTTATAGGAGCAGCAATTACAGCCCTTGCTTTAATGTTAAGCATAAAAATATTTCACTATTATGGTACCCTAGACTGGAAAGAGTTTATAGAAAGGAATGGCTAATATGAAATATATACCTATATATCTAATATTCATACCCATAATTGCATCGATGATAATATATCTGCTTAATAATAAATATGTAAATTATTTAGTATTTCTATCCCAAGGAGTTATTACTTACTTTTCTATTAAATACTTTTCATTAAATAATCATTTTTTAGAAAATAATATACTTAATCTAGGTGGTTGGGAAAGGGCTATAGGTATTTCTCTAAAAAATGATAGATTAAGTATGGCTTTTATTTTTTTAAGTATTTTTATATGGTGGGTAATACTTTTATATAGTTGGAATAATAGAAAGGGAGATTTTAAATTTTTATTCTTTCTTTTATTTCTAGAGGGTGCTTTCCTTGGATTACTTCAAACTAATGATTTATTTAATCTTTTTATATTTATAGAGATAACAACCATTATATCTACCATATTAATAATTTATAAAAAGGATGGTTATTCAGTAAAATCCGGCCTTTATTATCTTTTATTTAATAGTACAGGCATGATATTTTATCTTTTAGGGTTAATATTAGTATACACCGTTACAGGCACTTTAAATATGGATATAGCAAAGGAAAGGATAGAACTACTTAATAATACCCTAATAATAAAATTAGCCTTTGTATTTATTATGGCATCAATAGGAGTTAAATCAGCTTTTTTTCCAGTTTATAACTGGCTTCCTAAGGCCCATGGTGCGGCTCCTGCTAGTATATCTGCCCTACTTTCTGGCCTTTTAATAAAAAGTGGTATATATGCCTATATAAGACTTGATTATATATTTAATATTAATGATCTTAATAATTTATTCTTTATATTAGGTATGCTCACTGCTATATCAGGGATAATATTTGCTTTAAGTCAAAAGGATATAAAACAAATCCTTGCCTTTCATACAATATCCCAAATAGGAATTATCTTAATGGGACTTAGTAGCTACGAAGCTAAAGCAAACATTGGTGGTTTATTACATGTATTTAACCATGCACTTTTTAAGTCTTTATTATTTTTAGGTTCAGGTATTATAATAAATCATTATAATACTAGAAAAATAACAGAGATAAGGGGTGTTTTTAAAAGACTCCCTGTTGTATCTGTGATAATGATTATAGGAATGTTTTCCATAACAGGTGCTCCATTTTTTAATGGATTTGTAAGTAAAACTATTATTAAATATGGAATTAAACATAATAGTTTTCACTCTATATTATTTTTTATTATAAATTTAGGAACATGTATATCCTTTATTAAGTTTTCCCAAATATTCTTTGGTGATTTTAAAAAAACAGACTTTAAAAAAATCCACAGTAGATCTTCTATGATTATTTTAGGAATATCCTGTTTACTAATGGGTATTTTATATACTCCTATTATTAATGTTTTCTATGATATAGATTTATCATTTGTAAATATTTTTTCTTTAAGCGCTTTATTTAATTATTTAATAAGTTTAGTTATAGGATTTTTTATATTTAAATTTATAATAGATAAAGACTTTTACCCTATGAAAAAAATAAGACATTTAAATATATCCTTTGAAACAACAAATTTTATGTTGATATCCTTTATAATCATAATGACAATAGTAAGTTTAAGATAAAAAAGGCGGTTATACAAAATGTATAACCGCCTTTTTATCTAATAGCTTTGCTTTATTATTATAGTTTTCGCTGTGTATATACCACCATCTGAAGATCCTATAACTAAAACTTCATCCCCTTCATCTAATGTTCTAAATCTAGTTTTATCTCCATCTGTATCTATAAAATTAGTATCATCTGTAACATCTATTCTTATAGTCTCACTTTCTCCAGGTACCTTTATACTTATAACCTCTGCATCTCTATTAATATACTTAACAATACCACTACGATCATCATTAATTTGTCTTTCTATGGCATCTATTTTAACTATTTCGCTACTTTCTATCTCAAGTTCAACAAAATATCCTAACCTTAAATCATATAAAGTAGACGTCCTTCTAGCTAATTCAATATCAACATCATTAGATACAAAATATGTTTCTATATCATCATCATCATTTTTTATTGTTAATTTAGGCTCATCAGATATTAAAATTGATTTTATAGTTCCTTCATCTTCCTTTTCCACAGTTTCAGCTTCTATTTCTTCAACTATTTCATATTCAACTTCAATATCTAATTCGTCCCCTACCCTTAAATCAGTTATTTCCACGTCATCATTATTTCTTTCTATGTCTGCATGATCGTCAACTTCAAATTCATATGTGTTTTCATCTTCATCCTCTATAACTATTATAGGCTTTGGATCAAATTTAATATCCTTTAATTCACCATCTATATTTCTATTTTTACTTTCAGCTTTAATTTCAACTATTTTATTATTTTTTACATCAATTTCTACTATGTCACCCTTATCTAACTTAGATATATGGGAATTTTCATTATCTAGTTCAATATCACAATCCTCATCTATATAAAATGTTTCCTCTTCAGTATCAGTATCTCCATCTTCATCCTCTACTTCATATTCTATCTCAAGTTTAGATGGACTTCCGGAGGATATGGATTCTATTTTACCTGAATACTTAGCTGTAACACTAGTAGCTATTACTTCAACAGCTTCTAATTCCTCTGTTAATTCAACTTCCACATCTAAACCTTCTACTATATCTTCTAAATCAACATCATCACCATCTAATGTAATATCAGTCTTTGAATTAACAACACAAGTTGTTTTTTCATCATCTTCATCTATAACTGTCATATACACTTCATTCTTTGCAGGTAAAGTGTCCTTAATTTTACCCTCTACATTAAATGTATCTTGACCTTTAAAAGGATTTTCTTCAACTTCTTCATCTAAATTATCCTCTACTACATCATTATCTTCCATATAATCATATGCAACTGCTAACATCTTAGCCATTGCCGCCCTTGTCACAGGGTTTTTAGGATTAAATTTACCATTAGTTTCAGCTATTACACCCTTTTCTACCATTACTTGAACGCAGGCTCTTACTGATATAGGCATTAAATCTGAATCTATAAAATCTAAATTTACAATTACTTTATCTTCAGCTTCATCCTCTAATCCCATTGCCCTTGTTAGATATAAACATACTTCATCTCTTCTTGCATTTAATGATTTTCCATTTTTATAAAAGTCTCTAACAATATCCTTAGTTACTATATCCTTTTCTAAGCCAATAGCAATTCCTGACTCTGCCCAATTAGCTACATTAACATCATCTAAAAATGCCTGATACTTTTCTACTAAATCTTTTTTAGTATCATCATCTAAACCATATAATCTTGAAATCATAATTACTGCTGCTTCCTTTGTAACATCACCATTAGGTCTAAAGGTAGCATCTGAATATCCTGTTATAATACCTTTTTTATTCATCTTTTCAATATAATCACTTGCCCAATGACTATCCTTTACATCAGTAAATGATTGAGCATATACAGATGTAGTGCCAAATACAAATAGTATCACTATTAAAAGTGAAAATATTTTTCCTAATTTTCCTCTCATTATTTTCATCGTTTATTACACCCCTTCTCAAATTCGTTACTACAGTTTAATATTCTTCAAATATCGCTAAAATCCTTCCTTAAGAAGAAAAAATATGTAAATTAAATGTAAAGTTTTATATTTAAAAGTAATTAAAAGGAGGACTTTTAAGTCCTCCTTGATTTAACTATTCAGTTACTGTATTCTCTGTTGTAGTGTCTTCTGTAGTTGTATCCTCTGTCGTTTCATCTTCAGTAGTTGTATCCTCTGTCGTTTCATCTTCTGTAGTTGTATCCTCTGTCGTTTCGTCTTCTGTAGTTGTATCCTCTGTCGTTTCATCTGTTACTTCTTCTTCATCTATTTCTATTGTTTCTGTTTCTCCATCCCATTCAATATTAAGTCCCATACTTTCTATTATAAATCTTAAAGGTACATATGTACGGTTACTTAAAATATTTGAAGGAACATCTATCTCAACTTCTTCTCCATTAACTAAAGCTTTTTTACTATCTATAGTTAATTCAAGTTTAAATCCTTCCTTAGATATTGTTACCTTTCTTTCTTCTCCATTCCATTCAACTTCTGCTCCGAAACCTTCTGTTATGGCTCTAACAGGAATTAACGTTCTTCCTTCCTTTATAACAGGAGGAGTATCAAATTTAACATCCCTTTTATCAGTTAGTATGTTTTCCACTGGAATTACTGTTACACTTCCATTTTCAGTAGCTATCTCTTCTCCAGCTTGTCTTATTTCATCTAATTCTTCAACTGAATATCTATTTTTAATAACAGCTTTCTGTTGAAGTTTAATATTTTTCATAACACTTTTTGCTTCAAACATTTCTTCTTTCAATTCATTTACCTGCGCTTTTAATTCATCAACAAGTTCAGTATCTCCACTTTCTATTGCAGCTTCTAATTCTTTTTCTAAAGCATCTTTCTCTTCTTCTATTCTGTCTTTCTCTTTTTCTATTGTATTTTTTTCTTCTATAAGTTGATCTTTAGCTTCCTTCCAGTCCTTATTAAGTCCCTTACCTTTTCCATTTCCTTCTTCTTCACCTTCATTTTCTTCTTCATCTACATCATCTTCACCATAAACACTTTCAGTTACAGTTACTTCCTCTTTAGCTTTATCTTTTCCCTTTGCCTTTCCGTTTCCTTTTCCTGCAAAACTCATTATAGGAAGTGAAACAATTAATAAAGTTACTAACAACAATGATATTATTTTTCTTAAATTCATTTTAGTCCTCCTTTTAAAAATTTGTCATATACCTTCGAAGCAATATATATATCTTTTGGGGGAATAAGGAAATTTATTTAACCTTTCTCCGTTATTTAAATTTTACTATAATCTATAGATAATTTTAAATAGTATTCTTAGACCAATTTCGACAAGCTATAGTACCTACTATTTTTGCTCAAAATCGAGTAGGAGGTAGATAATTATTTTATCTACCGACCTCTCACACCACCGTACGTACCGTTCGGTATACGGCGGTTCATTAAGACAATCTAAATTTTTCATACTGTGAAGATAAACTTGTAAAGCCATAATTAGTCAGTCTTTGATTAGTTATGGCCTTATTTAATATTGGACTTTTTGAGATTCTCCAGTATCCTTTTCTTGTATTTGCATATTCCCACGCCTTATCCTTTGGGACTTTTAATTTTCTTAAGTTTCTGTAGCGTGTTTTAATTCTTTTCCAAGTCTTCCATATACAAGCTCTGAGTCTCCTTCTTATCCATCCATCTAAATCCCTTAGTTTACCTTTCATATCTGCTAGTTTGAAATAGTTTATCCACCCTACTATAATTTCTTTTAATTTCTTGATTCTATATTTGAAATTCATACTAATATTTCTATTAGTTACATTTCTAATCTTAGCTTTAAGTTTTTCATAACTCTTTTTGTGGACTCTGAATTTAGCCTTTCCCTTATAGTAGTAGAAGCTATATCCTAGAAATTTTCTTTTTGTAGGAGATGAAACTGCACTCTTCTCTTTGTTTACTTTAAGTTTTAGTTTATATTTTAGAAATTTAGTAATACTTTCTAAAACTCTTTCTCCTGCCCTAAGACTTTTCACATATATATTACAATCATCGGCATATCTGCAGAATCTATGTCCTCTTCTTTCTAATTCTTTGTCTAGTTCATCTAAAAGTATATTGCTAAGTAATGGACTTAAAGGGCCCCCTTGCGGAGCTCCTTTTTCAGTTTTAACTAACATACCCTTTAACATTACACCTGAATTTAGATATTTTCTTATTAGTTTCAAGACCCTTTTATCTTCTATTTTGCAAGATACAAGATGCATTAAAAGGTCATGATTTACATTATCAAAGAATTTCTCTAAATCCATGTCTACGACATATTTATATCCTTCATTAATATATTTCTGTGATTGTTTTAAGGCCATATGAGCACTTCTCCCTGTTCTAAATCCAAAACTACTATCTGAAAATTCTTTATCGAATATTGGATTTATTACTTGATGTATTGCTTGTTGTATTAGTCTATCTATTACTGTAGGTATCCCTAGTAATCTTACTCCTCCACTTGTTTTAGATATTTCTTTTCTTTTTACGGGTTTTGGCTTATATGTTCCATTTAGCAGACTGACTTTCAAAGTTTCGTAATGTTCTTGAAGATAAGGTAGGAGTTCATCTACTCTCATTTCATCAATTCCATGACTTCCTTTGTTAGCCTTTACTCTTTTATATGCTTCATAAAAGTTTCTTTTTGATACTATTCTTTCGAGCAAATTTTCAGTATTGAAATTTGATTTGGTTTTCGGATTTGACATCGCCGATAAATCACTGTGCACTCCCTGTTTATCTCGAGCTTCCAGCTCTACTTCCACAGGGTAGCCCAAATCTTTGGTTTTCTGCATTTTATTCATGTTTATTGAGATTGTCAATCGTACTCACCTCCCTAATGTTCAGTCCTTCCTAGAATTCTTATATTTATTCTAGTACTATAACCTCGGATGACTTCTCATGATAAATCTTATTTCAACCATGTTTTGAAATACATCTCCACATGTCCATGAGACCTCCCCAGGTAAGAACACAGTCTTTCATTCCATATATCCACCACATTTACTGTAATAGTTTCGGGTGATACGGACTTTGTTTTGTCTTGCAAACTTATCCAACTATGTTCAGCCTCAAATGTGATTTGTGTACCTTAGACCAGAATTTTGCCGCCGACTTTCTTCAGATCCCACCTCACGGTGGGCACCCTTGTCTTAAGCTAACACCTAAATCACCTTCGGTGTTCGGGACTCTCACCCTATAGACTGTGCCCATACTGGGCACACAAGAAAAAAGATCGGTCTTAGCCGATCTTAAAAAACTCTTCCTGGAAGGATAGCATCAATTATACCTATAGCAAGGGCACCTATGATTGCACTTAATATTGAAATATTAAATCCTTGAATTGTATAACTAGTTAAATATAAAATACCTGCCGCAACTATAAATCCTACTATTCCCCTTCCAAAAGGAGTCGCATCTATCCCTGTAAATCTTTCTACTAAATAATCAAGTACAGCTATAACAATAGCAGCTAATAACAAAGTTCCTAAACTTGAAATGCTAAATCCAGGAGTCAAAAAAGCTGCAACAGCAACAACTAAAGCTGTTAAAACCACTCTAGTTATAATACTTAAAATATTAACTCTAGTTTCTTTAGTTCTGTTTTCCAAAATAAAACCCTCCTTTCATTTATATACTGTCCTTTTTTTAAAAATGTATTCATATATATATAATAATAAATTTACTTTTGGCAATACTTTTAATATATCCTTTAGGAGGTTTTATCTTGGTACGATTTATAAAAAACTCAAACACTGATAAAAGATTTACTTTTAATATAATTTCTATTATATTTATTATCGTAATGATTATTTCCTTAATAAGTATAATAAAAATGACTTGAAAATAAACAAAAAATAATATAATATCTTTTTTAAGGTGATTTTTTTGTTTTTTAAAAACTTTTTAAGGTATATATAATTATAAGTTACTTTAAAAAGATAAAAAGGAGGAATTTTAAATGGCTATAAATAAAGATATGCTTATTGGTGAAATATTAAAAACAAAACCAGAAGCAGCAGAAATATTAATGAGATTTGGAATGGGTTGTGTAGGGTGTCCATCTTCTCAAATGGAAACTTTAGAACAAGCAGCACAAGTTCATGGTCTTGATTTAGACGAATTAGTAAAAGCATTAAATGAATAATTTTAAAGCCCCAGCATACGCTGGGGCTTTAATTATAATAATTCATCTAATCTATTTTTATCAAATCCTACCATTTCTTCTCCATCTACTATTATTACCGGTACTCCCATATATCCCTTTTTCATTAATTCCTTTCTTGCATTAGGGTCTGTTTGAACATTTTTTTCTTCATAGTTTATACCTTTATCGTTTAAATATTCCTTTGCTGATATACAATGTGGACATGTATTACTTGTAAAAATCGTTACATTTGCCATATTTAAAACCTCCTATTATAATAATTCTTCTAACCTGTTTTTATCAAATCCTACCATTTCTTCTCCATCTACTATTATTACTGGTACTCCCATATATCCCTTTTTCATTAATTCCTTTCTTGCATTAGGATCCGTCTGAACATTTTTTTCTTCATAATTTATTCCTTTATCATTTAAATACTCCTTTGCTGATATACAATGTGGACATGTGTTACTTGTAAAAATCGTTACATTCGCCATATTTAAAACCTCCTATTTTTATTTCTATTATCATTATACCCTCAAGGGGTATGTCTAATCAAGTATTTTTATAAAAAAATTTAGACCATAAAATCATGGTCTAAATTAATTCTTCTAATCTGTTTTTATCAAAACCTACTATCTCTTCGTCATCAACTACAATAACAGGAACTCCCATATATCCTTTCTTTATTAATTCTTTTCTTGCACTGGGATCTGTTTGAATGTTTTTCTCATTGTAATCTACACCTTTCTCCGAAAGGTACTGCTTAGCAGTAGTACAATGGGGTCATGTGTTACTTGTGTATATAGTTACATTGACCATATTAAAACCTTCTATAATATTTTTCTATAATCTTATTTTATTCTATCATATATTTCTATATTACCCTGCTATTATCTTTTTTAATCATTTAGTAAAAAAAAAGACCCCTTTTCCTGGGATCTTTATTTTGGATTTGTAGGTTTTAATGGTGTCATTATCTGTCCAGATACAGGATCTATATGAAGTAACCAATATCCTGGGTTTTTATTTCCTTCATACCATGTAGTGAATCCAGTCATACCCCTATAGGGTTGTTCTTCCCTTTTAAATATTCCAGGTATAGCATATACATAGTATTTTACTTCGTCATTTTCTTTTTTCATTCCAAAGAGATAATGCCTATATTTTTTCATAAGTCTTTGACAAGTTGTAACTCTTCCCATGGACATATAAGGATAATACATATTTACTATATAATTATAAAAGGGTAGAAATCCTCTATATTCATTTCTTCTATCATACTGGATTTCCCACCATGTATAACCTTTAGGACCTCTTTCAAATGGCTCTACCTTATTGAAATATTTTAATATATTTAAAGCATAATTTGTAATCTGTTCACAATATTTTTTAGCATTATTTTTATAATTATCATCTTTTATTTCTGTACCATAATAATTATCTATATTTTCACTTTGATTATTTTTAAATTCCTGATATCTTTTATAAGCTTTTTCACCATCTTTAGTAAAATAATCCTTCTTATCTTCTATTTCAGGATAATTTTTTCCTTTTTTTCTTAAATCATTAAGTTTATCCCTTTGTGCTTCTTCTTTTACTTCCTCTATCTTTTCTTTTTTCACTGGTTCTTTCTTTTTAGGTTCTTCCTTCTTAGGCTCTTCCTTCTTAGGTTCTTCTTTCTTTGGCTCTTCCTTCTTTGGTTCTTCCTTCTTTGGTTCTTCCTTCTTTGGTTCTTCTTTCTTTGGTTCTTCTTTCTTTGGTTCTTCTTTCTTTGGCTCTTCCTTCTTAGGCTCTTCTTTCTTTGGCTCTTCCTTCCTTAATTTTTCATCTACTCTTTCTACCATAGATTCTAAACTTCCATCATCCCTATCTATGTATCCTGCTAATTTTATATCCACATTATCTTTTCCATCTACACTTACAGATTTTATTAATACTCCTTTAATATCATCTATTGATAGATCAGTTTCTCCTATGGAGCTTGGATTAAACCTCCACTCAAAGCTGCCTTTACCATTATCCTTGATTTTTATTGAACCTGCATAGACATTTTCTTTATTAGACAAAAAGAAAGCCTTAAATAGTGTATCTGTGTTTTTAATATCCTTTATACCTTCTATATTAAAATATGCTTTACCCTTTCCGTCTCTTATCTCTAATTTAGTATGTCCCTTAGGGCTTTTTTTAGTATTGTTAGCTAACGACTTTAGTATAATAAATTTTCTCAAATAACTTCCTGACATACCTTTCGTCCCTCCTTTTAAATCCTTATTATAAATATATGTGTCTGGGACAAAAAGTGAACTAAATTTATAAAAAAATATAAATATTATTAAAAAAAGCAAATATAATTATATTCAATAATCATATTTGCTACTAATTTTATAAGTTTAACTCTACAATCTTATCAGCTATTTTTGCATACTCTTCAATTGATAGTTTTTCTCCCCTAAGTCTTGGGTCAATATCAACTGAATTTAATATTTCTTTTATTTTACTTTTTTCTATATTTAAGCTACTAGAACTTAATGAATTAGCAAGTGTCTTTCTTCTTTTTCCAAAGGCTGCTTTAACCACTTCAAACATTAGTTTTTCATCCTTAACCTTAACTTTAGGTTCATCATATACATTTAAGGCTATAA